>JAOADW010000006.1 GCA_026417115.1 Rhodocyclaceae bacterium | reverse complement strand
ATTTTGAGGCGGAGGTGTATGTTTTGTCGAAGGAGGAGGGGGGTCGGCATACGCCGTTTTTCAATGGATATCGGCCGCAGTTTTATTTCCGCACGACGGACGTGACGGGGGCGGTGGAGCTGCCGGCGGGGGGAGAGATGGTGATGCCGGGGGACAATGTGAAGATGACGGTGAAGCTGATTGCGCCGATTGCGATGGAAGAGGGCTTGCGCTTTGCCATCCGCGAGGGCGGCCGCACCGTCGGCGCCGGCGTCGTCTCGAAGGTGATCGAGTAAAAAAGTCTTGTCTTTTGGCGCAAAGCGCGGTATAGTGCCGCGCTTTCGCTTTTGGGCGAAGTCCCACCATCGCTCTTTAGGAACGTTTATGCAAAGACAAAAAATTCGCATCCGCCTGAAGGCGTTCGATTACCGGCTCATCGATCGCTCGGCTGCGGAGATCGTCGATACCGCGAAGCGTACGGGCGCGGTAGTGCGTGGTCCAGTCCCTCTGCCGACGCGTATCGAGCGTTTCAACATCTTGCGCTCGCCGCACGTCAATAAGACGTCGCGCGACCAATTCGAGATTCGCACGCATCTACGCCTGATGGACATCATCGAGCCGACCGACAAGACGGTCGATGCCTTGATGAAGCTCGATCTTCCTGCGGGCGTCGATGTGGAAATCAAGTTGCAGTAATTTTTTGAGTGTCAGCGATCCGGCCAACCGTAGCCGGATGAAAGGAGAACGAAAATGAGCGTGGGCCTTGTAGGACGCAAGGTCGGCATGACCCGCATCTTCGCCGAGGATGGGCGCGCCATTCCGGTGACGGTGCTCGACGTGTCGAACAACCGCGTGACGCAAGTCAAAACCCCTGAAACCGATGGGTATGCGGCGATTCAGGTGGCCTTTGGTCGGCGGCGTCCGAATCGAGTGAACAAACCGATGGCGGGGCATTTCGCCAAGGCAGGTGTGGAGGCGGGCAGCGTGCTCGTCGAGTTCCGTCTCGAAGAATCGGCGCTGGCCAATTACAAGCCGGGCGACATTCTGCCCGTCAATCAATTCGTGGTTGGGCAAAAAGTCGATGTCGCGGGCACGACCATCGGTAAAGGCTTCGCCGGCGCCATCAAACGTCACAACTTTTCTTCGAACCGCGCCTCCCATGGCAACTCGATCTCGCACAATGCACCTGGTTCGATCTCGATGGCGCAAGATCCAGGCCGCGTATTTCCTGGTAAGCGCATGGCAGGTCATCTGGGTAACGTCCGTCGTACCGTGCAGAATCTCGAGGTCGTGCGCATCGATGAAGCGCGTCAATTGATCCTGGTGAAGGGGAGCGTGCCGGGCGCGCGCGGTAGCGCCGTCGAAATCCGTCCTGCCGTCAAGGCGATTATTGCGCAGGGGGCTTGATCGTGGAATTGATGATGGTCAATGCGGAAGGACAGGCGTTGTCGCCGGTTTCCGTGTCCGATAAGGTTTTTGCGAGGGATTTCAACGAGGCGCTCGTGCACCAGCTTGTGGTCGCCTATCAGGCCAATGCGCGTTTGGCGACGCGTGCGCAGCTCAATCGCGGCGCCGTGCGGCACAGCACGAAAAAGCCCTGGCGTCAAAAGGGGACGGGTCGCGCCCGCGCCGGGATGACGTCGAGCCCGTTGTGGCGAGGAGGTGGGCGGACTTTCCCAAATAGCCCGGATGAGAACTATACGCAAAAGGTCAACCGCAAGATGTACCGTGCAGGCTTGGCGGTGATCTTCTCGCAATTGGCGCGCGAAGGACGGCTTACCGTCATCGAGAACTTTTCGGTCGATGCCCCCAAGACCAAGTTGGTGGTCGAGAAGCTCAAGAAGCTGGGCGTCGACTCCGCCCTCGTGATCACGGACAAGGTCGATGACAATCTCTGGCTTGCGTCCCGCAATCTGCCGAACGTGTTGGTCGTCGAGCCTCGTCACGCTGATCCCGTCTCGCTCGTCGGATTCCCGCGTGTCCTGGTCACGCAGGCGGCTTTGTCGAAATTGGAGGAATCTCTATCATGACCGTGGCCAAACACGATCCAGAGCGCCTGATGCAAGTCTTGCAGGCGCCGCAGATTTCCGAGAAGGCAACGCTCGTTGCCGAAAAGAACAATCAGACCGTCTTTTGGGTCGCGCCTGATGCGACGAAGCCGGAAATCAAGGCTGCGGTCGAGATGTTGTTCGGCGTCAAGGTGGTCTCTGTGCAAATCAGCAACGGCAAGCCGAAGGAAAAGCGTTTTGGCCGTCTGATCGGTCGTCGTGCAGGCAAGAAAAAGGCGTTCGTGCGCTTGGCGCCCGGTCAAGAGATCAATTTCGCGGAAGGAGTCGCATAATGCCGGTCGTCAAAGTCAAACCGACTTCGCCTGGGCGTCGCGCCCTCGTCAAGGTCGTCAATCCGGCCCTCTACAAGGGTAAGCCCTATGCGGGGTTGATCGAGCCACAAACGCGCAAAGCTGGCCGCAACAATCATGGGCACATCACGACGCGACACAAGGGCGGCGGACACAAACAGCATTATCGGATCATCGACTTCCGGCGCGATAAGGACGGCATTCCCGCCCGCGTCGAACGCCTCGAATACGACCCCAACCGTTCGGCCAACATCGCCTTGCTGTGTTATGCCGATGGCGAGCGCCGCTACATCATTGCTCCCAAAGGGCTTACGGTCGGGCAGAGCCTGCTGAGCGGTTCCGAGGCGCCGATCAAGCCCGGCAATGCGTTGCCGATCCGTAACATTCCGATTGGCACGACGATTCATTGCATCGAGATGATGCCCGGCAAAGGGGCGCAGCTTGCGCGCGCGGCCGGCGCATCAGCCCAGCTCTTGGCGCGCGAGGGTGCCTATGCGCAGATTCGCTTGCGTTCGGGTGAAATTCGGCGCATCCACGTCGATTGTCGTGCGACGATCGGCGAGGTGGGCAACGAAGAACACAATCTGCGCAAGATCGGCAAGGCAGGCGCCAACCGCTGGCGCGGCATTCGCCCGACCGTGCGCGGCGTGGCGATGAACCCGATCGATCACCCGCATGGGGGCGGTGAAGGTCGCACGGGCGAGGCGAGAACACCCGTGAGCCCGTGGGGCACGCCGACCAAAGGCTATCGCACCCGTAACAACAAGCGCACGGACAACATGATCGTCCAGCGTCGTTATCAGCGTTAAGGATCGGACTATGGCTCGTTCTATCAAAAAAGGCCCTTTCGTCGATAGCCACTTGATGAAAAAGGTCCTGGCCGCGCGCGAGGCGAATGACAAGCGGCCCATCAAGACGTGGTCGCGCCGCTCGACGATCGTGCCGGAGTTCATCGGCCTCACCATCGCCGTGCATAACGGGAAGCAGCACATCCCGGTCTATATCTCGGAAAACATGGTCGGCCACAAGCTCGGTGAATTTGCCTTGACGCGTACCTTCAAGGGCCATGCGGCAGGCAAGAAAGCCAAGAAGTGAGGAAGTTGCTCATGGAAACGAAAGCGGTTCTCAAAGGCGTGCGGCTGTCGGCTCAGAAAGGAAGGCTCGTGGCCGATATGGTGCGGGGCAAACCGGTCGAGCAGGCGCTCAACATCCTGAGCTTTTCACCCAAGAAAGGCGCGCGCATCATCAAAAAAGTGCTGGAGTCGGCGATTGCGAATGCCGAGCACAACGATGGCGCCGACATCGACACCCTCAAATTGAAACGCATTCATGTCGAGGAAGGGCCGACGTTGAAGCGATTCGCGGCGCGCGCCAAAGGTCGAGGTTGCCGCATCAACAAGCGCACCTGTCACATCTTCGTGACGGTCGGGGAGTAAAGCATTATGGGGCAGAAGATTCATCCCACGGGTTTCCGTTTGTCGGTGACTCATGACTGGTCCTCGCGTTGGTTCGCGAATTCGAAGGTCTTTCCGACCATGTTGCGAGAGGACATCGCCGTGCGCGACTATTTGCGCAAGAAGCTCGCGAATGCTTCGGTATCGCGCATCGTCATCGAGCGTCCGGCGAAAAACGCCAAGGTCACCGTCTATAGCGCCCGTCCAGGCGTCGTGATCGGAAAGAAAGGCGAAGAGATCGAGCATCTGAAAAGCGAGCTGCAGCGCCGTATGGGTGTGCCGGTGCATGTCAGCATCGAAGAAATCCGCAAGCCCGAGATCGACGCGCAATTGATCGCGGATTCGATCGCCCAGCAGCTTGAAAAGCGGATCATGTTCCGCCGCGCGATGAAGCGTGCGATGCAAAACGCCATGCGCTTGGGCGCCCAGGGCATCAAGATCATGAGTTCGGGACGCCTCAATGGAGCAGAGATCGCGCGCACCGAATGGTATCGTGAAGGGCGCGTGCCCCTGCATACGCTACGTGCCGACATCGACTATGGCTTTGCGGAAGCGAAAACCACCTATGGTGTGATCGGCATCAAGGTCTGGGTATACAAAGGCGAGATCGCCAACCGTATGGAACCTGTTTTGCCTGCTGAGCCCGCGGCGCCGGCGGAGGAGCCAGTCAAGCGTCCGCGTCGGGCTGCAAAGGCGGCGGAAACTGGTGAGGGCGAGGCGAAGGCTGTGCGACGCGCAGCCAAGAAAACGGGCGATGCGAGCCTGCGCAAGGCGCAGGCCGAAGGTGAAACGCCTGAAGTCAAATCTACGCCTAAGCGTGTGCGCAAGGCATCGTCTGCCGCATCTGAAACCGCCAAGGGCACTTCCGAGGAGTGATGAGCCATGCTGCAACCCGCTCGCAGAAAATATAGAAAAGAGCAGAAAGGCCGCAACAAAGGCTTGGCCACGCGTGGAACCAAGGTGAGCTTTGGGGAATATGGCTTGAAAGCGATCGGCCGCGGTCGTTTGACGGCGCGTCAGATCGAAGCCGCGCGGCGCGCCATGACCCGCCATATCAAGCGGGGTGGACGCATTTGGATTCGTGTCTTCCCTGACAAGCCCATTTCGAAAAAGCCGGCCGAGGTCCGTATGGGCAATGGCAAAGGCAATCCGGAGTACTGGGTTGCCGAGATTCAGCCGGGCAAGGTGCTTTATGAGATGGATGGGGTCGATGAAGCCCTGGCGCGCGAGGCCTTTGCCTTGGCAGCGGCGAAATTGCCGTTCGCCACGACGTTCGTCACGCGTCATTTCAGCTAAGGTTAGGTTATGAAAGCCAAGGAACTCAGACAGAAGGACGATGCCGCGCTCAAAAGCGAGCTGCTTGCCTTGCGCAAGGCGCAGTTCTCCGCACGCATGCAGCTTGCGACCCAGCAGCTTACCGATACGAGCCAATTGCGGAAATTGAAAAGGGATATCGCGCGCATCAAGACGATCATCAGCGAAAGGGCTTCGGCAAAATGACGGAAGAGAGAAAGCCTTTGCGCCGCACGCTTCAGGGTCGTGTGGTCAGCGACAAGATGCAGAAAACCGTGACGGTCTTGGTCGAACGACGGGTCAAGCACCCGGTGATCGGCAAGGTGATCGTGCGATCCAAGAAATATCATGCGCACATCGAGGGACTCGAGGCGCGTGAAGGCGATGTCGTCGAGATCGCGGAATGCGCGCCGATTTCCAAGACCAAGGCGTGGCGCGTCACGCGCATCGTGGAAAAGAACGTGGCGGCGTGAGCGCCGCGGCAGATTTGTTGACTCGAAACATTTGAGTCGATAGAATTATCTTTTTTGGCGGCCCCATCGATCACCGATGGGGCCTCAATGACTGTAAATCCCCGATCACTGGGGCCAAAACTGACCGCGCCTGATGGCGCGCGTTAAGTTGGGAGAGGATCATGATACAGATGCAATCTCGCCTCGAGGTTGCCGACAACACCGGTGCGCGCTCAGTGATGTGCATCAAGGTGCTCGGCGGCTCGAAGAGGCGCTACGCCGGCATTGGCGACATCATCAAGGTCAGCGTCAAGGAAGCGACCCCGCGAGGGCGAGTGAAGAAAGGCGAGGTCTATAACGCCGTCGTCGTGAGGACGGCAAGCGGCGTGCGTCGGCCCGATGGTTCGCGCATCAAATTCGACAGCAATGCCGCCGTGTTGCTCAACAACAAGCTCGAGCCCATCGGTACGCGTATTTTTGGGCCGGTCACGCGTGAGCTGCGGAGCGAAAGATTCATGAAGATCGTTTCGCTCGCTCCGGAAGTGCTTTGAGTGCGCTGGGAGTGGTGGCGATGAACAAAATTCGCAAAGGCGACAAAGTCGTGGTGATCGCCGGACGTGACAAGGGCAAACGGGGGACTGTGATTCGTCGGGTCGATGATCAATATTTGATCGTCGAGGGTGTCAATCGCGTGAAGAAGCATGTCAGGCCAAACCCGATGCGTAACGAGCCGGGTGGCATTCGTGAAAAAGAAATGCCGATCCATCAGTCCAATGTGGCTCTGATCAACCCGGTGACGCAGAAGGCGGATCGCGTGGGGTTCAAGATCCTCGACGATGGTCGTAAGGTCAGGGTCTTCAAATCCAATGGCGAGTTGGTCGAGGCGTGATGGGGAAAGACATGGCCCGTTTGCAAGAGTTCTACAAGAAAGAAGTCGTGCCGCAACTGATGGCGCAATTCGGCTACGCCTCGGTGATGGAAGTGCCGCGTCTTGTGAAGATCACGCTGAACATGGGCGTAGGCGAAGCCGTGGCCGATAAGAAGGTGCTCGAGCACGCGATGTCCGATTTGGCGAAGATCGCGGGGCAGAAGCCAGTGGTCACGAAAGCGCGCAAGGCGATCGCGGGGTTCAAGATTCGTCAAGGCTATCCGATCGGTTGCATGGTTACCCTGCGGGGCGTGCGGATGTATGAGTTTCTCGATCGTCTGATCAGCATCGCCATGCCGCGCATCCGTGACTTCCGCGGCATGCCGGGTAACCGTGGCTTCGATGGGCGCGGCAATTACAACTTGGGTGTGCGCGAGCAGATCATCTTTCCGGAGATCGAATACGACAAGGTCGATGCCTTGCGTGGCTTGAACATCAGCATCACCACAACGGCAAAAACCGATGCAGAGGCCAAGGCGTTGTTGGCCGCATTCAAATTCCCTTTCAGAGGCTGAGGGAAAGACATGGCGAAATTAGCACTGAAAAACCGTGAAGCCAAGCGTGCTGCGCTCGTTGCCAAATATGCGGCGAAGCGAGCGGCGTTGTTGGCTGTCATCAAGAATGCCAAGGCAAGCGACGAAGAACGCGCGGAGGCGCGCCGCAAATTGCAGGAGCTCCCGCGCAATGCAAGCCCGGTCCGTCAGCGTCGCCGCTGTGCCTTGACGGGGCGTCCGCGCGGCGTGTTTCGTAAATTTGGTCTGTGCCGAAATAAGCTGCGTGAATTCGCCATGCGTGGCGAGATTCCGGGCGTGATCAAGGCGAGCTGGTGAGGAGGGCAGCGATGAGCATGACGGATCCGATCGCCGATATGCTGACGCGCATTCGCAACGCGCAGATGGCCGAAAAGCAACAGGTCACGCTGCCGTCTTCCAAGCTTAAGGAGGCGATCGCGCGGGTACTGAAAGAAGAAGGTTACATCGAGGATTACGCGGTGCGCCGGGATGGCGCCAAAGCCGATTTGGAGATCCGGCTCAAATACTATGCTGGGCGACCGGTCATCGAGCGTATCGAGCGCGTTTCCAAGCCGGGTTTGCGCATTTATCGAGGCAAAAACGATTTGCCGCGGGTCATGAATGGGTTGGGCATCGCGATCGTATCGACGCCCAAGGGTGTGATGACGGATAGCCAAGCACGTCGCGCCAACGTCGGCGGAGAAGTGCTCTGCATCGTGGCGTAAAGGTGGAAAGTCATGTCTCGCATCGCAAAAAATCCAGTTGTGCTGCCAGCAGGTGTTGAAGCAAGCATCGGCGCCGGCGAGATTTCGATCAAAGGACCCTTGGGCTCCTTGAGTCGAGCGATTCTCCCTGCGGTCGAAGTCGCCAAGGAGGGCAACGCCATTCACTGCAAAGGGCTTCCAGGGCGTGCAGATGCGTCTGCGATGTCTGGCACCATGCGCGCCTTGATCAACAACATGGTCAATGGCGTCACCAAAGGATTCGAAAAACGCTTGACGCTGGTAGGCGTTGGCTACAAAGCGCAAGCGCAGGGCAACAAACTCAATCTCTCGCTGGGTTTTTCTCATCCGGTGGTGCATGAGATGCCGGCAGGCGTCAAGGTGGAGACACCGACGCCGACGGAAATCGTGCTCAAAGGCATCGATCGCCAGCAAGTCGGGCAAGTGGCGGCGGAAATTCGTTCCTATCGCCCGCCTGAGCCCTATAAAGGCAAGGGCATCCGTTATGCGGATGAGGTGGTCGTCATCAAAGAGACGAAGAAGAAGTAAGTCGTCGTAGGCCGTAGGCAGACAAGGATTCGACATGATCAGTAAGAAAGAAGCTCGACTGCGTAGAGCGCGCAAAACCCGCGCCAAAATAGCAGAGCTCAAGGTGCCCAGGCTCACGGTGCATCGCACCAATTGCCATATCTATGCCCAGGTGATTTCTGGGACGGGCAATCGTGTGCTGGCGGCGGCATCGACGCTCGAAAAAGAAGTGCGTGGCCAGATTGCTAACGGTGGCAACGTCGAGGCTGCGCGCCTGATCGGCAAGCTCATTGCCGAGCGCGCCTTGAGCAAGGGGCTTACGAGTGTGGCGTTCGATCGCTCCGGCTTCAAGTATCACGGCCGTGTCAAGGCGCTTGCCGAAGCGGCGCGCGAAGCCGGGTTGAAGTTCTAAAAGCGCGATGAGAGACGGAAATGGCTAAACCGCAGAGCAAACGACAACAGCAGCAGATCAGCGAAGGACTCGAAGAAGGTGGTCTGCGCGAAAAAATGGTCTCCGTCAACCGGGTGACCAAGGTGGTCAAGGGTGGGCGCATTTTGGGCTTTGCCGCACTCACCGTGGTCGGAGATGGCGATGGCGCGATCGGCATGGGCAAGGGTAAAGCACGGGAAGTTCCTGTGGCCGTGCAGAAGGCCATGGAAGAAGCGCGCCGCAAGATGGTGAAGATCAGCCTCAACAATGGCACTTTACACCACCCAGTGCAAGGAAAACACGGCGCGACGAAGGTCTTGATTTCGCCGGCTGCACCGGGTACCGGCGTCATTGCGGGGGGGCCGATGCGAGCGGTATTCGAGGTCATGGGGGTCACGGATGTCGTGGCCAAGGCGATCGGCTCGACCAACCCCTATAACCTGGTGCGGGCGACGCTCAAGGGGCTCCTCTCGATGAGCACGCCGGCCGAGGTAGCGGCCAAGCGCGGTAAGACGGTGCAAGAGATTCTGGGAGGCTGATGCGCCATGACGCAAGCGACTTTGAAGGTGACATTGGTCAAAAGCGTGATCGGCACGAAAGCCGACCATCGCGCAACGGTGCGCGGCCTGGGCTTGCGTAAGCTCAACCATACGCGAGAGCTGCCCGATACGCCCGAGGTGCGTGGCATGATCCGCAAAGTTGGATATTTGCTGAAGGTGGAAAAATGAACATGAGGCTCAACACGCTGAAGCCCGCCGCGGGCGCCCGTCATGCCTCCAAGCGTGTCGGCCGCGGCATCGGCAGTGGCTTGGGCAAGACCTGCGGACGCGGACACAAAGGACAAAAGGCGCGCGCAGGGGGATTCCACAAGGTGGGTTTCGAAGGCGGTCAGATGCCGATGCAGCGCCGTCTGCCGAAACGTGGCTTCGTTTCGCAAAAGGCGTTCAAGACGGCGGAAGTGCGACTGTCGGAAATCGAGAAACTGCCGGTCGATGAAATCGATTTGCTGACTTTGCGCAAGGCAGGGGTCGTTCCGCAGGGCACGCGTCTGGCGAAGGTGATCCTGTCTGGCAAGCTCACGCGTAAGGTGCATCTGAGGGGGCTTGCCGTGACCAAGGGTGCGCGTGCGGCGATCGAAGCCTTGGGCGGAAGCGTGTCTTGAAAGCAGCGGCAGGCAAGATTTGCGCGTAATGACGCGGAGATAAGGACGTGGCGAAGCTCGGGATCGATACGGCAGCACTGGGGCGAACCGCCCGGTATGGCGACCTGTGGCGTCGACTGTGGTTTTTGCTCGGCGCCTTGGTCGTCTATCGCATCGGCGCGCACATCCCGGTTCCTGGCATCGATCCCATACGGCTGGCCGAGCTGTTTCAGTCGCAGCAAGGCGGTATCCTCGGCATCTTCAACCTGTTTTCAGGCGGGGCACTGTCGCGGTTTACGATCTTCGCGCTCGGCATCATGCCCTATATCTCCTCCTCCATCATCATGCAGTTGATGACGGTGGCCGTGCCCTCGCTCGAGCAGCTCAAGAAAGAAGGCGAAGCAGGCCGTCGTAAGATCACGCAATATACGCGCTACGGTACGGTCGCCCTGGCGCTCTTCCAGGCCACCGGCATCGCCATCGCGCTCGAATCGCAAGCGGGCCTGGTGCTGGAGCCTGGCGTCATGTTTCGCATCACCACGGTGATGACGCTGGTCACCGGCACCATGTTCTTGATGTGGCTGGGTGAGCAAATCACCGAACGCGGCTTGGGGAACGGTATTTCGATCATCATCTTCGCGGGCATCGTCGCTGGCCTTCCCAATGCGCTGGGTGGACTCTTCGAACTCGTCCGCACGGGAGCCATGCATCCGCTGACCGCGCTCTTCATCTGCATCCTCGTCGTCTTGGTCACTGGTTTCGTCGTGTTCGTCGAGAGAGGTCAGCGCAAGATCCTCATCAATTATGCGAAGCGGCAAATCGGCAACCGCATCTATGGCGGGCAGAGCTCCCATTTGCCGCTCAAGCTCAATATGTCTGGCGTAATCCCGCCGATCTTTGCCTCCTCGATCATTTTGTTCCCCGCCACGGCGGCCAGCTGGTTCGGCGCCTCAAACGAAGGCATGCTCTGGTTGAAGGATCTCGCGGCGACGCTCTCACCCGGGCAACCCGTCTATGTGATTCTCTATGCAGCGGCGATCATCTTCTTCTGCTTTTTTTACACGGCGCTGGTCTTCAATTCTAAGGAGACGGCCGATAACCTCAAGAAGAGCGGCGCTTTCGTGCCTGGCTACCGCCCTGGCGACCAAACCGCGCGCTATCTCGACAAGATTCTGATGCGGCTTACGCTCGTGGGAGCGATCTACATCACCCTGGTGTGCCTGTTGCCGGAGTTCTTGATCCTGAAATGGAACGTTCCTTTCTATTTCGGCGGCACGTCTTTGCTCATCATCGTCGTCGTGACGATGGATTTCATGGCGCAAGTACAAGCATACATCATGTCCCATCAATACGAGAGCCTGCTCAAGAAAGCCAATTTCAAGGGTGCGGGCATGCCAGTCCGCTAACGCAAGACGTCGGAGACTCATGGCCAAAGAAGATTTCATCGAAATGCAAGGAGAGGTCATCGAGAACTTACCGAACGCGACGTTCAGGGTCCGGCTCGAAAATGGGCACGTGGTTCTCGGACACATTTCGGGCAAGATGCGCATGCACTACATTCGCATCTTGCCAGGGGACAAAGTCACGGTGCAGCTCACCCCTTATGATTTGAATAAGGGTCGCATCGTATTCCGCGCGAAGTAATTCATTGCCATTCGGTATGGGAGACCGTCATGAGAGTGCAAGCATCGATCAAACGGATTTGCCGGAAATGCAAAGTGGTGCGGCGCCATGGCATCGTTAGGATCATCTGTAGCGATCCTCGCCACAAGCAGCGGCAAGGTTGATGAAAGTTTTTTGTATAATCACGAGTTCGCTTGCTTTGCAGCGAAAGCGGCGCGCAGGCTTGACTCATTGGATGACTAGGTAAGCACATGGCTCGTATCGCAGGCGTCAATATCCCCAATCACCAACATGCAGAGATCGCGCTGACCGCCATCTATGGCATCGGACGTGCACGCGCGCGCAAGATTTGCGATGCTGCTGGAATCCCGCGAACGGCGAAGATCAAAGACTTGACCGAAGCCGAGATGGACAAGTTGCGCGAAGAAGTCGGCAAATACGTGGTCGAGGGTGATTTGCGCCGCGAAGTCACGATGAGCATCAAGCGCCTGATGGATCTGGGTTGTTATCGCGGCGTGCGGCATCGTCGAGGGCTGCCGGTGCGGGGCCAGCGCACGCGCACCAATGCACGCACGCGCAAAGGGCCGCGCAAGGCAGTGGCAGGCAGCAAGAAATAATTAGGAAAGGCAGATGGCTAAAACCACCACCAAGGTACGCAAAAAGGTCAAAAAGAACGTTGCCGATGGCATTGCTCACGTGCATGCCTCGTTCAACAACACGATCATCACGATCACGGACCGCCAAGGCAACACCCTGGCCTGGGCGACTTCGGGCGCCGCGGGCTTCAAGGGGTCGCGCAAATCGACGCCTTTTGCCGCGCAAGTCGCCGCCGAGACAGCCGGCAAGGCCGCGCAAGAATGTGGCATCAAAAATCTCGAAGTGCGCATCAAAGGGCCCGGACCGGGGCGCGAGTCTGCAGTGCGCGCGCTCAATGCCTTGGGCATCAAGATCACCAGTATTCAGGATGTGACCCCGATCCCGCACAATGGGTGTCGTCCGCCGAAACGTCGACGCGTGTAAGCGCGAGAGGAGTGAGCAAACGTGGCACGTAACCTCGATCCGAAATGCCGTCAATGCCGTCGGGAGGGTGAAAAGCTCTTCCTGAAAGGCGAGAAATGCTATACCGACAAATGCGCGCTCGAGCGGCGCTCCTATGCGCCTGGGCAGCATGGGCAGAAGTCTGGACAACGCCTCTCTGGTTATGGCCAGCAGCTGCGGGAGAAACAGAAGATTCGCCGGCTTTATGGTGTGCTCGAGCGGCAGTTCCGCAAGATTTTCGCCGAGGCGGACCGTCGCAAAGGACAGACGGGCGAAAACCTCTTGCAATTGCTCGAAAGCCGCCTCGATGCCGTGGCTTATCGCATGGGCTTCGGTGCCTCGCGTGCCGAGGCGCGGCAGATCGTGCGGCACAATGGCGTGCTCGTCAATGGCAAGCGCGTCAACATTCCTTCTTACCAGGTGCGGCCGGGCGATGTCGTCGAGCTGACCGAGGCGGCCCGCGCCCAACTTCGCGTGAAGGCTGCCATGGAAGCGGCCGAATCGCGTGGGTTCCCGAGCTGGATCGAAATGGACGTCAAAGCTGGCAAAGGCGTGTTCAAATCCTATCCGGCGCGTGACGAACTGCCGCCGACCCTCAAGGAAGGTCTGGTCGTCGAGTTGTACTCTCGCTAATGCATAGCCACGCGCCCGCAGCGAGAGGGCTGCGGGCGGTTATTTTTTGACAAGGAATCAAGATGCACAGTCTAGCGCTGCTCAAACCCCGCATCATCGATGTGCAAGAGTTGTCGCCGGTCCACGCACGCATCGTTATGGAACCCTTCGAGCGTGGCTTTGGCCACACGCTCGGAAACGCGTTGAGGCGCATTTTGCTGTCGTCCATGCCGGGCGCCGCGCCTACCGAAGTCATCATCGATGGCGTGTTGCACGAGTATTCGACGATCGAAGGTGTGCGCGAGGACGTCGTCGATATCATTTTGAACTTGAAGGGCGTGGTCATGCGCCTTCACCATCGGGGCGAGGTCATGCTGACCTTGTCCAAGAAGGCAGGTGAAAGCGAACTCGCCGTCACCGCCGGCGATATCCAAACGACTCATGACGTGGAGATCATCAATCCGAACCATGTGATCGCGCATCTGGCGCCAGGCGGAAAGCTCGACATGCAGATCAAGGTCGAGCAGGGACGTGGTTATGTGCCTGCCAACGTGCGTTCGAGCAAGGACAGCAAGATGATCGGACGCATCATGATCGACGCCTCTTTCAGCCCGATTCGTCGCGTCAGCTATCAGGTCGAGGCGGCTCGTGTCGAGCAGCGCACCGATTTGGACAAACTGATCATCGACATCGAGACGAACGGCGCGATCGATCCCGAAGAGGCGATTCGCCATGCGGCTGGCATCCTGATGGATCAATTGTCGGTGTTCGCAGACCTCGAAGGAACACCTGCCGTCGTCGAGACGCCGAAGCAGGCGACCGTGGATCCGATCTTGTTGCGGCCGGTGGATGATCTCGAGCTCACCGTGCGCTCGGCGAATTGCTTGAAAGCGGAAAACATATACTACATCGGCGATCTGATCCAGCGGACCGAGGCCGAACTCCTGAAGACGCCCAATCTCGGGAGAAAGTCTCTCAATGAAATCAAAGAGGTCTTGGCGTCTCGCGGGTTGTCTTTGGGCATGAAACTGGAAAACTGGCCGCCTCCGGGGCTCGAGAAGATGGGTTGAGGCCGCATCAGGAAGCAGCGGCGCTACACCCTTCTCGCGGAGGCAGCCGAACTTCGCACACGACACGAGAACGATCAACCGGCCACCGGCCTGCAGGCAGTGGCCGTAGAACAAGCGAGGCTGACATCATGAGACATCGCAACGGATATCGCAAACTCAACCGCACTTCATCGCACCGTCAGGCCATGCTGCGCAATCTGGCGGTTGCGTTGCTTCGCCATGAGGCGATTAAAACTACCCTGCCCAAGGCAAAGGAGCTCAGACGTGTGGTCGAACCTCTGATCACCTTGGGTAAAAAGCCATCGCTGGCCAATCGCCGCTTGGCCTTCGACCGCTTGCGCAATCGCGAGATGGTGGTCAAGCTCTTCAATGAGCTTGGTCCGCGCTACGCGCATCGTCCCGGCGGTTATCTACGGATTTTGAAGATGGGCTTCCGTCAGGGCGACAATGCGCCGATGGCCTATGTCGAGCTGCTCGATCGTCCCGAGGTTGCCGAGCCAGCTGAAGCGCAGGCGAGCCAGTAAGCACATCGCCCTCTCGGAGAGGGGGCTCGAATTTTCGCCCTGAAGAGGGTGCGAGCGGTCAGACGAGGACGTAACGCAGCGCGAGCCCTAAGAGGATCAGCGCGAGGAATCCCTTGAGCAGCCTTTGCGGTACGAAGCGCTGACACCGCGCGCCGAGATTGCCGCCGACTAAGCCACCGATGCCGAAGAGTGCTCCCAATGCCCAATCAGGCGTGGCGACGACCGTAGGGGGAGCGGGGAGCAGGGCGTAACCGACCACGGCAACGAGGGAAGTGAGGAAGGTTGCGGTCAAGGTTGCGCCGGCGACAGAGGCGAGGGGCAAGCGAAAAAAGCTGACCAAGATAGGCACCATGAAGGAGCCACCGCCGATGCCGTAGATCGCGCCAATGACGCCTACGGCGAATGCGGCCAGAGAAAGGGGGACACGCGCGGGTAATTCGCTAGACGCGCCTGTCGCCGTCTGGGGCGTTTTGAGGATGTCGTAGAAAAGACGCAGCCCCAAGTAGCCCAAGACGAACGCGACGAAGATCTCGAAATCTTCGCGCACGAACAGGTAGTGCGTGCGAATCCAGGCGCCGAGCCAGACGCCAGGGGCTCCTGCCATGCTGATCCAGAGTGCGAGCGTCCACCACAGTCGGCCTTCTTGTTGGTAGCGCCAAAGGGCCCCAGGGATCGAGACGAGGTTATAGACGAGATTGGTGGCCGATGCCGAAGGACTGGCAAAACCCAGCACGGAAAGCTGAAACGGCATCAGCAGGAAGGCGCCGGAGATGCCGACCATCGAGCAGAGGAATGCGAGCAAAAGGCCTGCGAGTGGCGGTAACCACAGAGGCGCCTCGAGACCGGCAGTGGCGAAATGGACCATCATGGCGAGAGGGGGAAGAGCCCTTTTTGCCCAGGAAAATGGCGACTCAACCGGCTCTGCCGTCGGGAAGCAGCGTCAAGCGGTGCAAGGCGTGCGATTCTCATCGGTCTTTCGGGCAATCAGCCAATCCCTTTACCCTGCGCGTGGCTCCCAGCCATTTCTTCGGCCTGTCTAGTGGCTGAGGATCTTCGCCAGAAAAGCCTGGGCGCGTTCTGAACGAGGCATGGCGAAGAATGCCTCCTTGGGCGTATCTTCGACGATGCGTCCTTGGTCCATGAATATGACGCGATGAGCGACTTTACGGGCGAAACCCATCTCGTGCGTCACGACCATCATGGTCATGCCTTCGCTGGCGAGCTCGACCATGACGTCCAGCACTTCATTGATCATTTCGGGGTCGAGCGCCGAGGTCGGTTCGTCGAAGAGCATGCAAATTGGATCCATGGCGAGCGCACGGGCTATCGCCACGCGCTGTTGTTGGCCTCCAGACAACTGGCCTGGGTATTTATGCGCGTGCGCCTTCAGCCCCACGCGGTCAAGAAGCCGCAATCCCCGCTCCATCGCTTCTTCGCGCAAGCGGCCGAGGACTTTGACTTGGGCGATGCAGAGGTTATCGCAGATGGTCATATGGGGGAACAACTCAAAATGTTGGAAGACCATGCCGACATGGGCGCGTAATTGGGAGAGATTCGTCTTGGGGTCGCTAACGGATATTCCATTGACACGAATCTCTCCTTTTTGAAAGGGTTCGAGAGCATTGACGCACTTGATCAGCGTGGATTTTCCAGAGCCGGAAGGCCCGCAGACGACGACCACCTCTCCTTTGCCGATATGCGTGCTGCAATCGGAGAGCACTTGGAAAGAACCATACCATTTGCTGACGCGATCGATTTCGATCATGGCGGGATTTAGCGGATGACGGCAAGGCGGGTTTGCAGCCGCCGGACGTAGCGGGAAAGTGTATAGCTGATGACGAAGTAGATCAGCGCGGCGACGAGGTAAGTCTCCACGGGGCGGTTGAAATTCTTGCCCACAACTTCGAAGCCTTTGAGCAGATCATAGGCGCCGATCGCATAAACCAGTGAAGTGTCTTGGAAAAGAATGATGGTTTGCGTGAGCAGCACCGGCAGCATGTTCCGGAATGCCTGCGGCAGAACGATGTATCGCAGCGTTTGCGCATAATTCATGCCAAGGGCGTAGCTAGCGTAAATCTGGCCCTTGGGGATGCTTTGGATGCCGGCGCGCATGATTTCGGAATAATAGGCGGCCTCGAACAAGGTGAAGGTGATCATCGCCGAGAGCTCGGCGCCGAGGGGCTTGCCGGTGAGCAAGGGAATGAGAAGGAAAAACCACAAGATGACCATCACGAGAGGGATGCTGCGCATGGCGTTGACATAGAGCGCTGCCGGCCAGGAAAGCCAGATGACGCCAGAAAGTCGCATCAAAGCGAGCGCCGTGCCCAGCAATATGCCGCCGAGCATGGCGACGAGGGTTAGCTCTATGGAAAAGAAGAGACCCTTGATGACGTAACGGGCAAGTACGTCCAGCGTCAAAAATGAAAAATCGAGGGCAAGGGTCATTTCGTTACGACGATCAGGCCAGGAATGCGCAGGCGCATCTCGACAATGTGAAGAATTCGATTGACTAGAAGCGCAGAAAAGAAATAAAGACCGGTAACTATGAGATATATCTCGATGCCGCGTGCCGTTTCTTCTTGAGCCTGAAGCGCGAAGAGGGTGAGCTCAGGAATGCTGACCGCGAAGGCGACCGATGAATTTTTGATGATATTCATCGATTCGCTCGTGAGCGGGGGAAGCACAATGCGCCATGCCTGGGGCAGCAGGACGTGACGATAGACCTGCGGCAAAGTGAAGCCAAGCGCAAGGGCGGCGAGGCGTTGGCCTTGCGGAATGCTTTGAATGCCGGCGCGGACTTGCTCGGAAATGCGCGCCGAGGTGTAGAGGCCGAGGGCGACGACGACAAGCAAAAAGCTGGGGATCGCGCGCAAGAGAGGAAAAAGCGCGGGGATGACGTGATACCACAGAAAGACCTGGACCAAGACAGGGATGTTGCGAAAGAGCTCGGTCCAGGCATTGCCCAAAATCACCAGGGGCCGATGGGGTGTGGTGCGCAAGACGCCCACGACGGCGCCGGCTGCGATCGCCACTATCCAGGCGAGCGCTGCGACCGAGAGCGTCCATCCCCAGGCGGAAAGGAGCCAATCGAGGTAGGTGATGCGTTCCGCATCGCCTAGACAGCCACGCACGAATTCCCCATCGATCGTATCGCGACAAAAGACACGCCAGTCGAGGTCCATGGGGTTGGGCGGACTGTCTGCCTAAGGGGGTTATTTCTTCGCGTAATCTTCCATCGGCTTGTCGTTGGGGTTGGCCCAGGCCGCACGGGTTGCCTCCGAGGCGGGCAAACCAATGGCGACGTTGGCTGGAGGAATCGGCTGCAAAAACCATTTGTCGTAGATCTTGGCGATTTCTCCGGATCTCATCATGGCCTTCAGGCTGTCATCGACCGCCTTTTTGAAGGCGGGGTCGTCTTTGCGCATCATGATGGCGATGGGCTCGACCGAGAGAACTTCGCCAACGATCTTGAATTCGGCAGGATTCTTCGCCTTAGCGATATTGCCGGCAAGGATTTGGCTATCCATTACGAAGGCATCAGCCCGTCCCGTCGCGAGTAGGAGGAAGCTATCGGCATGATCTTTGCCATAAACTTCTTTGAAGTCGATGCCGGTGGCGCGTTCGTGCTTGCGCAGATGTTGCACCGAGGTCGTACCGGTGGTCGTGGCGACGTTGCGACCATTGAGTTGGTTGATCGAGGTGATGCCTGAGTCCGCTCTGACCGCCATTCTGACTTCCTCGACGAACGTCGTGACTGCGAAAGCGACGTCTTTCTGCCGTGCCAGATTGTTGGTGGTGGAACCACATTCGATGTCGACGGTGCCGTTTTGCACCAAGGGGATGCGGTTTTGCGACGTGACGACCTGGTATTTGATTTCAAGTTTGGGCAAGCCCAGTTGCTTTTGGATGTCGTGTAAGACGCGTTCGCAGAGTTCGACATGGAAGCCGCCGTATTTGCCATCGCCCATCGCGAACGAAAGTCCTCCCGAGGATTCCCGCACGCCCATGGTGACGCTGGCGGTGTTCTTGATCTTATCCAGCGTGCTGGCCTGCAGTGGGCTCGTCAGAATGCCGGCAAGGAAAGACGCAACGAGGATCCAGGTTTTTTTCATGTCAGTCTCCATCTCTCCGGGTTGAAGAAAACTTAATATACGCCGGCGAATGAATTCTGTTCGTCTTCCCGTTGCTGCAGCGCCCACATTTGGGCGTAAAGGCCGCCTTTGTCGAGGAGTTCGCGATGCGTGCCGCGCTCGACGATGCGGCCTTGATCGAGCACGAGGATTTCATCGGCGTTCATGATCGTCGAAAGACGATGCGCGATGATCAGAGTGGTCCGGCCGGCGGCTGCGGCCTCGAGCTCTGCTTGGATGGCCTTTTCGGTCTTGGTGTCCAGCGCCGAGGTGGCTTCGTCGAAGATCATGATCGGGGGGTTCTTGAGCAGCGCTCGCGCGATCGCCACGCGTTGCTTTTCTCCTCCCGAAAGCTTGAGGCCGCGTTCGCCGACGCGCGTCTCGAAGCCATCGGGAAGTCTGGCGACGAAATCCGCTAGATGCGCTGCCTTCGCGGCCGCTTCGACTTCGGTGCGGCTGGCCGTAGGACGGCCATATTGGATGTTGTAGGCAAGCGTGTCGTTGAATAGGACGGTGTCTTGGGGCACGATGCCGATCGAACGGCGCAAGCTGTCTTGTTTGATGTGCCGGATGTCATGTCCATTGATGAGGATGGCGCCGGCGCTGACGTCGTAAAAGCGAAACAAAAGTCTTGCCAACGTGCTCTTCCCTGAGCCGCTGTGTCCGACGACGGCGACCGTCTTGCCGGCAGGAATGACGAAGCTGACGTCGTGCAGGATGGGCCGGCGCGCTTCATAGGCGAAGCTGACGTGTTCAAACTGCACTTCCGCCGGGCCGGGCGGCAGCTCGATGGCATCAGGCGCGTCTTCGACTTCACGATGTACGTTGAGCAGGAGGAACATACGCTCGAGATCGGTGAGCGCCTGGCGGATTTCGCGATAGAGCACGCCGAGGAAATTCAATGGGATGTAGAGTTGGATCAGAAAAGCGTTGACGAGCACGATATCGCCGACGGTCATCGTACCATTCGCCACGCCGACGGCCGCGCGCCACATCATGAGCGCGACGCCGACGGCGATGATGCCGGCCTGGCCGAGGTTGAGCAGGGAAAGCGAGATCTGGCTCTTGATCTGCGCATCCTCCCATCGGCGAAGCTGCTGGTCGTAACGCTCCTTTTCCCAGGCCTCATTGTTGAAATACTTGACGGTCTCGTAATTCAAGAGGCTATCGATGGCGCGCGTGTTGGCGGCCGAGTCGAGTTCATTGACGGCGCGGCGCAGGTGCACGCGCCAGTTTGAGACGATGATCGTAAAGATCACGTAAGCGACGAGAGTCAATAGCGCGGTGAGCGCAAAGAATGGTTCATAGCGGCTCGCGAGGATGCCGAGGACGAGCCCGACTTCAACCAGCGTGGGCAGGACCGAGTAAAGGGTGTAGCTGATCAGGGTGCCGATCGCCCGTGTGCCGCGTTCGATGTCCCGTGTAAGTCCGCCGGTTTGCCGCTCTAGGTGGAAGCGCAAAGACAGGCTGTGCAAATGCTCGAAGACCTGCAACGAGATGGTGCGCACCGCACGCTGGGTGACGCGTGAGAACAAGAGTTCGCGGAGTTCGGTGAAGAGTGCGACGGAGAAACGCAGCACCCCATAGACGGCAATCAACAGCGCGGGGGCGGCCAAAGCTTGCCGTTCGAGAGTGAGGCCGTCGATGATGTCTTTGAAGACGAGCGGAACGGCGACATTGGCGAGCTTGGCGGCGATCAGACAAAAGAGCGCGAGCAACACGCGCCCGCGCCAGCGCCAAAGGTAAGGGAAAAGCGTCTTGATGGTTTGCCAATCGTGCCGTTCGGCTAGCGGCGGTGCGGGGGCAGGCAGGGTGAGGTCACGACGCATGGGGCGATTTTAGCTTTTCTCGGCTATCATCTCGGCTCATGGAAAAAGCCCGCTTGCCATCCGTCAAGCTTCCTGCTGAGGAGCCGGTGTTGCGCGTCATGCCGATGCCGGCCGACGTCAATGCAGCGGGCGACATTTTCGGCGGATGGGTGATGGCGCATGTAGACATTGCAGGCGCCATCCCGGCCATGCGGCGGGCGCAAGGCCGGATTGCTACCGTGGCGGTCAATTCTTTCGTCTTCAAGCAGCCGATCTCGGTCGGCGATCTCGTCAGCTTCTATGCCCGCATCGTCAGGGTGGGGCGCACCTCGATCACCGTCGAGGTCGAGGTCTATGCCGAGCGTAATCCCGAAAACCCCGTGGTGGTCAAGGTGACCGAGGCAACGCTGACCTACGTGTGCCTAAATCCTGACGGCAGCAAACGCGAGGTGCCCCCTCCTCATGCGGCGCCTTGCCCCGACGGTAAAGGTTAGCGCATTGCGCGACTCGAGGGGTGCGCCTACCTCGAAGCGGAGGAAGGAAACCCGCGGTCGCGGCCAAGTGCGGGTCGAAAGCGTGCTTAGGCCGGTTGGTTTTCCTCTTACGCCGCTGCGAGTTCGTCCTTGCCGATTTTGGTGCCTTTCTGGCGCGGCGGCTGTGCCGTTTTGGCCTTCGCCAAGGCTGCTTCCATTTCTTCGAAAGCGTCGATTTCGGGTTGCACGATCGTGCGCGTGACGCGTGCGCGTTCTGGGGTCGGGGGGAGGATCGTGGGCTGAAGGATTTCGATCAAAGAAAGTGGTCGACGATTCATAGGAAGTCTTTCGCAGTGTCTCGTTTTTTTCTTAAGACCGTTGCCGGAGGCGAGGGTTCCCACGCGAGCGGCCAATGATTGGGGGGATGAGGGCGCATGAGCAAATTTCAAGCCGCATCGTGCGCAAACAGGCGCCGCTTGCCTTGCAACCGGCTGGACTACTTCGGATGGTAGGCGAGAGGAGTCGAGGGCTCACCTGGCTAGCCAGGAATCGTAGGCAAAAAAACGGTTGAATCCACCTTTCCAATGGGCGAGCCCGCGTTACCATCTCGCAAAGGCGTGATGCGCGCCTGGTCATCCATGCAAGAGAAAGGGGCGGACGCTACGATGGGAATCGAGTGGCTAGGCTGGCGTGAGGCGCTCATGCTGCTCGTCGCGGCGCTGGGGCTCTATCTTGCATTTCTCATCGTGCGCCTGATCGGCCTGCGTGATTCTTTGCCTCCCCCCGCGACGGAGGCTGCAGCAAAGATCGCTGCGCGCGAACCGCAGATCGCTGAGAGCGGAGAAGACACACGTGCCGAGGAGGGGGCGGGCAGCACACATGCGATGCCGAAGGAGACGATGCGCGAAGTCGCGACGTCGGCCGTCGCTTCCCATGAGCCCGAAAGAACGTCCGATAAAGCCGATGCCCATTGGTCGGGAGGTTTCGGGGAGCAACTGGCGGCCTATTTGGCCAAAAGCGAAATGGAGCGTGAGCTCCAGGCGTTGCGCGAAGAGGTGCAACGTTTGCGGCAGGAGGTGGAAAGCCTGCGCGTCGCAAGCATCGTCTCGCCACATTATGGTGAAGCGATGACGTTGATCGAGCGGGGCATGTCGGCACGACAGGCCGCCGATCAGCTCGGCATTTCTCTAGCCGAGGCGGAACTCATCGAGGCGCTCATCAGGCGCCGTTTTGTCAACGAATCAGGAGAGGACGATGGAGAACCCCACCACTCCCAGAGCGAGCCCAGCCCCACGAGAGGATGACGCGCTGCGTAAGCGCTTACTCAGGCGCATTGCCTGGGTGGGGGGGGTGATGCTTGGCCTCCTCGCCGGCTGGGCGATTTTCGAGGCGATCCAACGACCCGCGCCCCAGATGCCGCCGATGGCCAGGGCGCCCGACGAAAATGTCGGCTCTCGGGCTCTTACGGCACCGCCCGAAAAGGAGGCCGTAGAAGAGGCCAAGGAAACCCCAAAACGCGAGGAAACCCCACCAGCTCGAGAAGCCCAGGAAGCCAAACCGCAAGAGCCCCCGGCGGTCGCCGAGGAAAGCAAGTTGGCGCTCTCGCCCGTCAAACCCCTGACGCCGCCGGCAAGCGCGCGACAAACGGCGATCAAACCCAGCGAGTCCCTGATGGCGACGCCGAAACCCGATGCACGCAAAGAAGTGGCGCGCGTGCATCCACCGGAACGGACGGAAACGCTCGCCAGCAAACCACTGACCAAGGCGATGGAGGCTTCGGCGCACCGCTTTTTCCTCCAGATCGGCGTCTTCAGTGAACACGCCAATGCCGAAGAGTTGGCCGAGAAACTCAAAGCGGCTGGCATTCCCGTACGCCTCGAAACACGCGTGGCCGCCGGCCCTTTCGCGAGCCAGCGTGAGCTCGAAGCGGCGCGCGCGAAACTGAAAGAGCTCGGCATTGCCGAAGGCTTGCTCGTGCGGCGCTAAACTTCACGCTCATCGAGATGAGGAGAGGCGATGAATAGGCGAGAAATCATCCGCACGCATGCGGCGCCCGCCGCGATCGGCGCTTATTCCCAGGCCGTCAAGGTTGGCAGCGTCGTTTATCTTTCCGGGCAAATCGGGCTGGATCCGGCATCGGGCGCGCTCGTCGAGGGCATCGATGCCCAGATCGAACGGGTTTTCGAGAACCTCAGGGCGGTGGCCGAGGCTAGCGGCGCGTCGCTCGATCAGGCGGTCAAGGTGACCATCTATCTGACCGATCTTGCGCATTTCGGCAAGGTCAATGAGGCGATGGCGCGTTTTTTTTCCGAACCCTATCCCGCGCGTGCGACGGTTGGCGTGAAAGAGCTGCCGCGCGGCGCGCTCGTCGAGGCCGACGCGATTCTCGCGCTTGACTGACAAGAGCGTGTTGGCCGGCCTAGCGCCGGCAAAGCGAGAGCGGCTTGAAGCCCTCGGCATTCGCCGGGAGAGCGACCTCCTCTTGCATCTGCCCTTGCGCTACGAGGACGAGACGCGCATCACGCCGATTGCCGCTGCGGTGCCGGGTCTCATCGCGCAGTTCGAGGCGCGGGTGCTCGAAAGCCGGGTTGAAACGCGCCGGCGTCGCGAGCTCGTTTGTCGCGTAGCCGACGATTCGGGCGAGCTTGTCTTGCGCTTCTTGAATTTCTATCCGAGCCATCTGAAGGCGCTGCGCGCAGGCGTGCGTCTGCGCTTCTATGGCGAAGTGCGTGGAGGATTCTTCGGCTACGAGCTCATTCATCCCCGCTTTCGCGTGGTCGAGGAAGGGGAGCCCTTGCCTTCGGCGCTCACGCCCGTCTATCCAACGACGACGGGCCTTACGCAAGGCTTTTTGCGCAGGCTGATTGGAAGCGCCCTCGAAGGATGCGATGGAGAGGAGACGTTGCCAGCGTGCGTGCGTGCGCGTCATGCGTTGCCGTCCTTCGCCGAGAGCATCCATGCCTTGCATCGTCCTCCAGCCGGCCTTTCGGCTGCGTCGATCGAAGCCTGGCTGCGTCCTTATCGACGCCGACTTGCCTTCGACGAACTGTTGGCGCAACAGCTTTCGCTGCGCCAAGCCTATGCGGCGCGGCGTGCGCGCGCCGCGCCCGCGCTTGCAGGCGATGGGCGGCTAATCCGGCAGTTCTTGGCGCGTTTGCCATTTCGCCTGACGGCGGCGCAGCTTCGAGTGTGGCGAGAAATCGAAGCCGATCTCGCGCAAGAAAGCCCCATGCAGCGCTTGCTGCAAGGGGATGTCGGCAGCGGCAAGACGGTGATCGCGGCGCTCGCCATGCTGCGCGCGCTGGAAGCCGGTTACCAAGCCGCGTTGATGGCGCCGACGGAAATCCTCGCCGAGCAACATTACCGAAAACTCGCGGCATGGCTGTCGCCGATGGGTGTTGAGCTCGCATGGCTTGTAGGCGCACAGTCGAAACGCACGCGGCAAATCATTGGCGACCGCTTGGCGCGTGGCGAAGTCTCGCTCGTCGTCGGCACGCATGCGCTGATCGAAGAGGAGGTGGAATTTGCGCGCTTGGCGCTTGCCATCGTCGACGAACAACATCGTTTCGGCGTGCGCCAGCGGCTGGCGCTGAAACAGAAAGGGATCGAAACCCACCAGCTTGCCATGTCGGCTACTCCGATTCCGCGCACCTTGGCCATGAGCTATTACGCCGATCTCGATGTCTCCGTCCTCGACGAGCTGCCGCCGGGCAGGAACCCTGTGGCGACGAAGCTCGTGTCCGCAAGTCGCCGGGACGAAGTGATCGCTCGCTTGCATGCCTGTTGCCAGGCAGGAAGACAGGCGTATTGGGTATGCCCCTTGATCGAGGAGTCCGAGGCCTTGCAACTCAAAACGGCGCTCGAAACCCATGCATTGCTGCGCGAGAAACTGCCAGACCTTGCGGTCGGCCTCGTGCATGGCCGCTTGAAAGCCGAAGAAAAGGCCGCCGTCATGGAAGCGTTTGCGGCCGGCAAGATACAGCTTTTGGTGGCGACGACCGTGATCGAAGTCGGCGTCGATGTGCCGAACGCCACACTGATGGTCATCGAGCATGCGGAGCGCTTTGGGCTCGCCCAGCTGCATCAGCTGCGTGGGCGAGTGGGACGCGGCGCTGCCGAATCCACATGCATCCTGCTCTATGAAGCGCCTCTGTCGGCGACGGCGCGGCAACGACTCAAGATCATCTACGAAAACCACGATGGCTTCGAAATCGCGCGCCAGGACTTGCTTCTGCGCGGGCCCGGTGAGTTCATCGGCAGCCGCCAAAGCGGCATACCCTTGTTGCGTTTCGCCGATCTCGCAGACGAAGCCCTGATCGAAGCGGCGCGGGAGACCGCCGATGAGATGCTGGCACAATGGCCAGATTCCGTCGCGCGCCACCTCGAGCGCTGGCTTGCGGGCCGGGAAGCGCTCCTGGGGGCATGAGGCCATGAGAACAGGAGGCGTCGGCAGCAGCAGGGGTAGGGTGCCTGAGGCAGAAAGCGATTTTTGCGTCTGCGCGTTCATAATTCGGAGTGAAAGCACGCAGGGGGCATGATCATGTCCGAAACGACACAGACTTTTCGTTGGCTGGAAAGATTGACTCTTTATGAGCGCCTGATGCGGCTCGACAAGCCGATCGGCATCTTGCTCTTGTTGTGGCCGACGTTGTGGGGCTTGTGGATCGCGGCAGAAGGGGAGCCGTCCTGGGTGATCGTCTGGATCTTCACGTTGGGAGTTGTGCTCATGCGTTCGGCGGGCTGCGTGATCAACGATTTCGCCGATCGCAATATCGATCCCTTCGTCGAGCGCACGAAAGAACGGCCGTTGGCGGCAAGACGGGTGAGCGTGAAAGAGGCCTTGACGCTTTTCTTCGTGCTGACGTTGCTCGCCTTCTTGTTGATCCTGCCGATCTTGACGCCGCTTTTGTTTTGGCTTGCCGTTGTGGCCTTTTTGCTTGCGGCGAGCTATCCGTTTACGAAGCGCTTCCTTTCCATTCCGCAAGCATATCTTGGCGTCGCCTTCGGCTTTGGGGTGCCGATGGCCTTTGCCGCCATTCGCGGCGAGGTGCCGTCGCTTGCGTGGTGGATGCTCGCCGCCAATGTGTTCTGGGCCATCGCCTATGACACGGAATATGCGCTCGTCGATATCGAGGACGATCGTAAGATCGGCATCAAGACCTCGGCGCTCACCTTTGGTCGTTTCGTGATCCCCCTCATCATGCTCTGCTATTTTTTCGCGCTGGCGATTTTGGCCTTCGTGGGTTGGCAGGCGCAGCTGGGCTGGCCTTATGCCCTGGGGTTGCTCGGTGCGGCGGCCATCAGCGCTTATCACTATCGGCTCATTCGCACGCGCGAGCGAGAAAAGTGTTTCCGGGCGTTCCTCCACAACAATTGGTTCGGCGCTGCGATCTTCGCCGGCCTTGCGCTCGATTATCTGTTGCGCCAGAGCGCATAGACGAGCTCGTAGGTCGCCACGGGCTCCTGCTCGAATAGGCGCAGCACGCGGCGCAGGCTGCCTGCCGGCAATGGCCGATGGCCGGGTTCTGGCGCATCCGCGCCGAGCGCACGCAGGCGCCGGAGGAAATCGAGCGCGGTGGCGAATCGTTCGGTGCGGCATTCGGCGGCGAGATCGAGGCTGCCCGTGGGCGGAAAAGCCGCGGCGATCGCAGCCTTTTGTGGAAAACGCCGCGCGCCGCAGGGAAGCCTAAGCCGGGCATGGGCCTGTCGCCATTCTGCGAAGGTAGCCGTGCCCAGCAGGCTCAGGGCGAGCAAGCCGTTGGGGGCCAGCAGGCAGGAGAGCGCGTGGAGGGTGGAGGAAAGATCCTGAAACCATTGTCCGACGAGGTTTGCGCAGATGAGATCGAAAGGGCCGGCAAGGGCAGGCTGCTCGCCATCCATCACGAGGTAGAGAGGCTGCGGAAAGCGTAGGCGGCATTGCTGCACCATCGCGGCAGCGATGTCGGAGGACACGAGCGTAGCCTCTGGAAAGAGGGCGATCAGATGGGCGGTGAGATGGCCGGTGCCGCAGCCGATTTCGAGAATGCGCGGCGCGGGGGGAAGGTGCGCACGCCGTACCTTTTCCGCGAGCACGTGGGCAGCGTGCGCTTGTAGGCTGGAGTGAGCATCGTAGCTTGCGGCGGCGCGCGCGAAGCGCAAGGCGATGGAGCGGTTTTTCATTTGAGGGCGGCAATGCGGTCGGCGATGAGGGGGGCATGCGTCAGCGGTAAGAGATGGCTCCCTGTAGGCAAGAACTCGACGTGTGCAGGCGGCAGCACGGCGAAGGCTGCACGGCTCAGGGCGATCGGCACGATGGGATCGTGCTCGGCGCTGATTGCCCAGATGTCATGGGCGCGTCGGGAAAGCTGCGCGCGCGCATCCCACTCGGCGAGCGCAGCGAGTCCTGCCGCGAGCCGCGTCACATCCATCGCGTGGCGGGGCCCCTCTTGGCCGCAGCGAAGCTGGAACTCGCTGAGCGTCGCCAAGGGCGCCTCGACGAATCGCTTGCGCATGCGCGCAAGCAAGCGGCCCGCGACGCCGGGGTAGTCGTCGTCTGCGAGAAAGCGCGGGAAACCATTGATCATCAACAACCGCCGCCAGGGAATCGGGGCAACCGCCAGCCACCAGAGCGCGCCGAGCGAGTGTCCTACCGCGAGCACGGGCTGCGGGCAGGAAAGCGGCAGTTTTTCGGCGCCGAAATAGCCGAAATCGAGCGCGATCGCCGTGTCTGGGTCGGCAAGCCTCCGCATGACTTCATCCCAAAGATGGGCGTCATAGCCCCAGCCGTGCGCGAAGACGACGGTGGTCATAGCCGCCTCACCGCATCGAGAAGCCGTGCGAAAGCGCTTTCGGAGAGCGCAGCAGAGAGCGAAAAGCGCAACCGCGCCGTGCCTTTCGGCACCGTCGGCGGGCGCATGGCGATGACATGGATGCCGCTGGCGCGCAAAGAGGCGGCGGTAGAAAGCGCGCGTTCATTATCGCCGAGGACGGCGGGAACGATCTGGGTCGTCGAAGCAAGCGTGTCGATGCCTTTGTGGGCAAGCTCGGCGCGCAGGTGCTGGGCCATGGCCAGCAAGCGCGCACGCTCCTGGTCCATCGTGGGTACGAGATCAAGCGCGGCGTCCGCGGCGCCCAGGGCGGCAGGCGCAGGCGCCGTGCTGAACACGAATCCGGTGCAGGCGTTGACGAGCCAATCGATCAACGCTCGTGAGCCAGCGACATAGGCGCCCGCGGCCCCCAGGGCCTTGCTCAGCGTGCCCATGATGATGACATTGGATTTGTCGGTCAAGGCGGCGGAAAGCCCTCGCCCTTGCGGGCCGAGCACGCCCGTGGCATGCGCTTCGTCGAGGTAGAGAATAGCGCCATGCCGTTGGCTGATCGCCGCAAGCCGCTCGACGTCGGCGACATCGCCGTCCATGCTATAGACCGATTCGGCAACGATGACGCGGAACGGGCCAGGGTGGGCGTCGAGCAACGCTTCGAGATGGGCGTAGTCGTTGTGGCGAAAGCGGATTTCGCGCACGCCGGCGGCGCGGCAGCCCTGATGGAGGCTTGCGTGGATCAAGCGGTCGGTGAATGCCAAGGGTTTTTCGGCGAGCGCAAAAAGCGCAGGCAAAACCGAGGCGTTGGCTTGGAAACCCGTCGCGAAGAGCAAGGCTGCTTCCGTGCCTTTGAAGGCGGCTAGCTTGGCTTCGAGCGCCAGGTAATCTTCGTTGGCGGCCATCACGAGCCGCGCGGCGCGGCTTCCGGCGCCAAGTTTGCGCGTCCAAGCGCATGCGCGCTCGATGACTTCGGGATGCCGCGCAAGCCCCAGATAATCGTTCGAGGCGACGTCGATGAGCCTGTCATCGCCGCGGCGCAAGGTGCGACGCTCGCCGCGCGCGGTTAGCTCGTCAAGTCGCGCGGCGATCAGGGCGTCGAGACTTCGCATGGGAGGGCGGCTTCGCGCTGCGACCACTCGCTCAGCACTTCACAGACGCCGGCAGTCAAGCGGGAAAGCTCAGGCGCTTCGATCACGAATGGCGGCGCCAGATAGACAATGTCGCCGAAAGGGCGTACCCAGAGGCCGCGCGCGATGAAGGCGGGGCGCAGGGAGGCGGCCACGGGGTGGGAGAGTTGCACGACGCCGATTGCGCCCATGGCGCGCACGTCGATGACGCCGGGAAGAGCGCGGCAGGGCTCGAGCTCTCGACGCATCTGCGCTTCGATCGCGGCGACCTGGGCAAGCCTCGGTTCGCGCGCGAAGAGCTCTAGGCTCGCATTCGCCGCCGCGCAGGCGAGGGGGTTGGCCATGAAGGTCGGGCCATGCATGAATGCATGTTCCATGCGGGAGGAATGGAACGCCTCATAGACCGTGTCGCTCGCCACGACGGCTGCAAGGGGAAGCATGCCGCCGGTGAGCGCTTTCGAAAGGCAGACGAGATCTGCGGCCACGCCGGCGGAGTCGCAGGCATAGAGCGTTCCCGTGCGGCCAAAACCCGTCATGATCTCGTCGGCGATCATGAGCACGCCGTGCTCGTCACACAGCGTGCGGATCGCATGCAGCGTAGCGGCGTCGTGGAAGCGCATGCCGCCTGCGCCTTGCACGCGAGGTTCGACGATCACCGCCGCGATTTCTTCGCCATGCCGTTCGAGAAGATGCGCGAGGGCTGCGCGCCGCGCCTCGTCGCGGGGGAGCTCGGCAAAGAAATGCGGCACGCGATAATCGGCGAATGCGCCATGAAACCCGGAGGCGAGATCGGTCACCGACATCGCGCCGAGCGTATCGCCATGATAGCCGTCGCGGAAAGCGAGGAAACGCGTGCGCGTCTGTCCCCGGTTACGCCAGTATTGCACGGCGATCTTGAGCGCGATTTCCACGGCGACGGAGCCCGATTCGGCGAAGAAGACGCGCGCCGGCTTGCGCTTCGCATCAGCGGGCAGAGAGGCGACGAGACGACAAGCGAGCTCTTCTGCGGGCGCATGCGTAAGACCCGCAAACATCACATGCGGCAGGGTCTTGAGCTGACGCTCGAGGGCGGCTCGGATCGCGGGATGATTGTGGCCGTGACAAGCCGTCCACCAAGAGGAGATGCCGTCGATCAGGCGGCGGCCGTCGGCGAGATGAAGATAAACCCCTTGCGCGGCGACGACCGGCAAGGGCTTGGGGGACGTGGCCATCTGGGTATAGGGCCACCAGAGGAAACGCGTGTCGGGAGTGTCTGCGGCTGGCGTCATCGCCGCTAGAATCGGGCTATGGGAAACAAAGCCTATTTTATTACGGCCACGGGGACGGGGCTGGGCAAGACGTGGTTGACGGCCTCGCTCGTTCGCGCGTCTCGTCGCCGCGGGCTCGCGATGACTGCCTTGAAGCCGATCATGAGCGGCTTCGATGCGGCGTCCGTCGAGGCGTCCGACGCCGGGGTTTTGCGTGCAGCCGGCGGCGCGGCCTGCGCGCTCGACGAGATCTCGCCGTGGCGCTATGCGGCTCCGCTCGCGCCCGATATCGCCGCCGCGCGCGAGGGCAAATGCATTCCGTTCGACGAGGTCGTGGCCTGGTGTCGGCGCCGTATCGAAAACGCACCCGGTCTCGTGCTCATCGAAGGCATTGGCGGCGTCATGGTGCCGCTGACTGAAAGGCAGACGGTGCTCGATTGGATCGCGGCGTTGGACATTCCTGCGATCTTGATTGGCGGCACCTATCTGGGCGCCATCTCCCACACGCTGACTGCGCTGTTCGCCCTGCAAACCGCCGGCGTACGCCTTTCCGCGCTGATCGTCAATGAATCCGCGCAGGATTCGGTAGGCATACCCACGACGCTTTCGTCCCTTGCCCATCAGCGCCGGTGCTGGAATCTTCCCATTTTTCTCCAGCGGCGCGACGACGAAACCGGTATCGCGCGGTTGCTTGATTTCCTGCTCGAGGAAGCCCGATGAGCGACCGCGACCTGCGCGAATTTCTTGGGCGTCTCGAGCGTCTTGGCGAGCTTCGGCGCATCAAGACGCCGGTCGATCCCCATCTCGAGATCACGGAAATCGCCGACCGCATCTTGCGCCAGGGCGGTCCCGCCTTGCTTTTCGAAAAACCCACGCGCGGTGAGATGCCCGTGCTGGCCAATTTGTTCGGTACGCCACGACGTGTGGCGCTGGGGCTTGGTGTCGAGGAAGACTGGCAAGGTGCATTGCGCACGGTCGGCAAGCTCTTGTCCTCCCTCAAGGAGCCCGAGCCGCCCCGCGGGCTCAAGGATGCCTGGGAGAAATTGCCCCTCTTCAAGAAAGTGCTCGATATGGCGCCGAAGGTGGTGTCTTCCGCGCCTTGTCAGGAAATCGTCTGGGAGGGCAAGGACGTCGATCTTTTTCGTCTGCCGGTGATGACCTGCTGGCCGGAAGACGCCGGCCCCTTGATCACGTGGGGGCTTACGGTCACGAGGGGGCCAGAAAAACCGCGCCAGAATCTCGGCATCTACCGCCAGCAAGTGATCGCGCCCAATAAGGTGATCATGCGTTGGCTTGCACACCGCGGCGGTGCGCTCGATTATCGCGATCACTGCTGGCGACACCCCGATCGTCCATTCCCCGTGGCGGTGGTGATCGGTTGCGATCCGGCGACGATTCTTGCTGCCGTGACGCCGATTCCCGATACCTTGTCCGAATACCAATTCGCGGGTCTCCTACGCGGAAGCCGCACGGAGCTCGCGCGCTGTCTGGGTTCGGATTTACAGGTGCCTGCACGCGCCGAAATCGTGCTCGAAGGAGTGATTGCGCCGGGCGAAGTGGCCCTCGAGGGGCCTTTTGGCGATCATACAGGCTATTACAACGAGCAAGCCGAATTTCCGGTGCTCACCGTCGAACGCCTCACGATGCGACAGGCGCCGATTTATCACTCTACCTATACGGGCAAACCGCCCGATGAGCCGGCGATGTTGGGGGTTGCCCTCAATGAAATCTTCGTGCCGATCCTGCAGAAGCAGTTCCCGGAAATCGTCGATTTCTATTTGCCGCCAGAAGGCTGTTCTTATCGTCTTGCGCTGGTTTCGATCAAGAAACAGTATCCGGGACACGCCAAAAGGGTGATGTTTGGCATTTGGAGCTTCTTGCGCCAGTTCATGTATACGAAATTCATCATCGTCGTCGATGACGATATCGACATTCGTGACTGGAAGGACGTGATCTGGGCGCTGACCACGCGCGTGGATGCCGCCCGCGACACCCTGATCGCCGAGCATACGCCGATCGATTATCTCGATTTCGCCTCGCCAGTGGCCGGCCTCGGCAGCAAGATGGGCATCGATGCAACCGACAAATGGGCCGGCGAGACCTCGCGCACATGGGGCAGACCCATCGTCATGAGCGAAGCCGTGCGCCGAAGGGTCGATGCGATATGGGACGAACTGGGTCTATGACAGGGAGACAATGCATGGCGGATTATGATCAAGAGGGCAATCCGATCGGCGCAGTGCAAAAGGCGTCGCCGATGGCGAAGGAGCACGGCAATATCGCGTGGGCGCACCTGATGTATGCGTTGCATGCGCTCTCCGCCGCATCGGGCGTGCTCACCTCGGCCTCGATCGCTGGCGCGTTCGTCTTCGGCTGGCCTTCGTTGCTTGCCGTGATCCTCAACTATGCCACCCGGGGCAACGTGCGGGGCAGTTGGCTGGAATCGCATTGGCGCTGGCAGTTGAGGACTTTTTGGTTTGCTGCATTATGGCTTTGCGTCGCAGGGCTTCTTGCGCTGACCTTGATCGGCATCCCGGCGGCGATCGCCGTCATCGTCGTCACCGGCCTTTGGGTGCTCTACCGCGTCGTGCGCGGCTGGCTCGCGCTTGGGAACCGGCAATCAATGCCGTTGCCGGCTTAGAAAGCGCCACGCCCAAGGCGCGTAAGGCTTCGCACCTCCGAGAGCGCGGCTAAAAGCGCGCCGTTTAGCGGCGTGAGCAGGAGTCATCATTCAAACAGCGACCGCGGCCCTTGCCGAAAGGCGACAGGAAGCGCCACCAAAGCCAAACGATCGGCGCCACGGCCAACATCCACAGAAAATCGAGCGCCGAAGCGGGGGCTTTCCCCTGCGCAAGATCGACGAGCCGCTGGATGCCTTCGAGGCCGACGACCATGGCGACGAAGGCGAGCATCAGAATCAGAAAGCGCCGGACCATACCCACTCGAGCAAGCGATCGAGGGCGGGTTGGCTTGCCGCCGCCTTTTCGTGATTGACAAGGAAGACAACGATCCAGCGCTGGCCGCGGCGATCCTGCACGTAGCCGGCGATGGCGCGCACGCCGTCGAGCGAGCCGGTTTTCAGGCGCGCATAGCCGCGCGCGAGATGGTTGGCAAAGCGGTTTCTGACGGTGCCATCAAGCCCCAGTAGCGGCAACGAGGCGAGGAATTCCGGCATCAGAGGGCTTTGCCAGCCGTATTGCAGCAAACGTGCGAGGCTTTGGGCGGAGATGCGTTGCCGACGCGAAAGGCCAGAACCATTTTCCAACACGAGTTCGGGAAACTCAAGCCCTTTGCGGGCAAGCCAGGCGGCGATCGCTCCATGGGCTGCCTCCGGCTTGCCCTCGCCGAGCGCGAGGAAAATCTGCTCGGCCATCACATTGTTGGAAAATTTATTGATGTCGCGCACGAGCTCAGCCAAAGGGGGAGATTCGCTGGCGGCGAGCACGATCGCCTCGGCGGGGGTCTTGCCGCGTCTTCCGGAACCGCTCAAGGCGCCGCCAGCCTCTTGCCAGTAGCGCTGGAAAACGCCTGCGAGCAAGACGTCGTGGGCAAATCCCGCGAGCATCCACTGCCTTTCGCCGCAGGCGCGCGGATATTCGCCCTCGAGGCGCAGACGGGGTGCTTCGAATACTGCGGAAAGCCGCTCGCGCCAATCGTCTGCACAAGGGCCATGCGTGCTGCGCACGCGATTGTCGATCTGCCAGCCGGCGGGAAACGGTTCGGCCCAGACGCCGACGTCGCCATTGCGCGGGATCAGGGTCAGCGTGGTCACGCCGAAATTGAAGAGCAGGCCACTGGGCCCGACGTTGTAAGGGCGGTGCGGCTTGCCGTCGAAAGCCGCCGGGTCATGCGGCGCCGGCGCGTAAGCGGCATCATCGAGCACGAGGGCGCCCCGGATCTCCACGAGCCCTTTCGCGCGCAGCGTGCGCACAAGAGACCAAAGCCGCTCGTGGGTCAGCTTGGGATCTCCGCTGCCGCGCAGATAGAGATCCCCTGCAAGGATCCCTGCTTCGATCGGCTGGTTGGCCAAGACCTCAGTGCGGAACGTGCGATGGGGGCCGAGCGTTTCCAGCGCGGCCAGCGTAATCAAGAGCTTCATCACCGAGGCGGGGTTCATCGGCGCCTCGGCGCGATGGCTGACGAGCGGCTGGCCGCCCTCGACAGGCTGGACGACGAGGGCGACGGCGTCTCGGGGAATGTCTGCGCGGGCCAAAAAGGTCGCGACCTCGACAGGGAGCGCGGCCAGCGCGGCAGAAACCCAGCAGGTCAAGAGCAGGGCCCCCCATCGCGAGATCTGGTCAAGGATGCGCATCAGATGACGATGTAGCGGGTGGCTTCTTGAAAACGCTCGAGCGCCTGACGGATCTCGTCATGGCGGACATGCACCAAAAACACGATCCACTGCCGTCGATCGCGACCGCTCAGGCGCGCGAACTCGATCGGCGTGGCGTCCGGATCGTCCGGCTCATGGAGCACGCCCAAACGGTCGAGATGCAACGTGAAGAATTCGAGCCTGAGCCGCTGGGAGGCGCTGTTGAGCGTCTCTCGTAGCCGTGCGGCGAGCGCGGAAGGCCTGATCTCACCCAAAGCCTGCGCCAGATGGTGCTCGCTTTCGGCGTGCGTGACGGCACTGTCAAGGAATCCCGAGGTGCGTGACTGCGCGCGCGCCAAGCCAGCGGCCACGCGTGCCTCTTCGAAATGCTGGCGCAGTGCTCTCACCTCGGCAACGAAATCAGTCAGCAGGCCTTGAAACAGACGCTCGGCGATTTTTGCGCGCACGTCCTCTTCGTGCTCTGCCGGCTCGGCCAACGTATGGTCAGTGAAATAGATGATCCGGCGCGAGCAATTTGCGACCAAGAGACTGCCTTCCGTCCCCCAGCCCAGATCGCATTTTTCCGCCATGCGCAGACCGAGCATTGCATGGCAGGATTCGGCGCGCATTGCCAATCGCGGAAAATTTTCCCGCACGCAACGGCTCGTGCCGAACATCGCGGCGATGTCGTCGGCGCTCGAAAACAACGCATGCACCACCGGATCTTCGGCGAAAGCCGAGCGTGCGATCGAGATCGGCCCGGGAATGCGCGCGGCGATGCCGCTGCAATGCGCCCAGGCGCTGGCGACCGCCTCCGCAAGTTGCGGCAAGTGTTGGTCGATCTCGGGAAATTGGGGCGCGGCCATGCGCCTGACGTCCTCGAGGCGCGGGCGGAGCTCGGGCGCGATCGGAGTAGAGCGCTTGAACCAGGCAAAGAGCGACATGGGTGAAATTATCAGGAAAAAACGTTTGCTCGGCACGGGCCTTGAAAAAAGAAACGGTCATCCCTATCATTAGCACTCGTTGGCTGCGAGTGCTAACAAGTTCGCGGCGTTCCTTGTCGTCCGGCTGTGAAGTCAGCCGCTTCATCAATCAGAGGAGAGAAATCGCATGAAAATTCGTCCCTTGCATGATCGTGTGATCGTCAAGCGCATCGAGGCCGAGCGCACGACCGCCGCCGGCATCGTCATTCCCGATACCGCCGGTGAGAAGCCCGATCAGGGCGAGGTGATCGCCGTGGGCAACGGCAAGATCCTCGACGACGGCAAAGTGCGTCCGATGTCGGTCAAAGTGGGTGATCGCGTGCTGTTCGGCAAGTATGCCGGCCAGACCGTCAAAGTCGAGGGTGAAGAGCTGCTCGTGATGCGCGAAGAAGACATCATGGGCATCATCGAGGCCTGATTTTTTCCGAGATTTCAACGAAAGAGGTGTGAAGCATGGCAGCTAAAGAAGTCAAATTTGGCGATCACGCGCGTGAGCGCATGCTCGCGGGCGTCAATATCCTGGCCGACGCGGTGAAGGTGACGTTGGGCCCGAAAGGCCGCAACGTCGTGCTCGAGCGCTCCTTCGGCGCCCCCACCGTGCCCAAGGACGGCGTTTCCGTGGCCAAGGAAATCGAGCTCAAAGACAAATTCATGAACATGGGCGCCCAAATGGTGAAGGAAGTGGCGTCCAAGACCTCGGATGTGGCAGGCGACGGCACGACGACGGCGACCGTGCTCGCGCAATCGATCGTGCGCGAAGGCATGAAGTTCGTCGCTGCTGGCATGAACCCGATGGATCTCAAGCGTGGCATCGACAAGGCGGTGACTGCCATCGTCGAGGAGCTCAAGAAGATCTCCAAGCCGTGCACGACTTCGAAGGAAATCGCGCAGGTGGGCTCGATCTCGGCCAACTCCGACCAGTCGATCGGCGACATCATCGCCCAGGCGATGGACAAGGTCGGCAAAGAAGGCGTGATCACCGTCGAAGACGGCAAGAGCTTGCAAAACGAGCTCGAAGTGGTCGAGGGCATGCAGTTCGACCGCGGCTATCTGTCGCCTTACTTCATCAACAACCCCGACAAGCAGATCGCCGTCCTGGAGAATCCCTACATCCTGCTCCATGACAAGAAAATTTCGAGCATCCGTGATCTGTTGCCGATCCTCGAACAAGTCGCGAAGGCCGGGCGTCCGCTGCTGATCATCGCCGAGGACGTCGAGGGCGAAGCCCTGGCGACCTTGGTCGTCAACAACATCCGCGGCATCCTGAAGACTTGCGCCGTCAAGGCCCCGGGCTTTGGCGACCGTCGCAAGGCGATGCTCGAAGACATCGCGATCCTCACGGGCGGCACGGTCATTGCCGAAGAAGTCGGCCTCACGCTCGAGAAAGCCACGCTCAAGGATCTCGGCCAAGCCAAGCGCGTCGAAGTGGCGAAGGAGAATACCACCATCATCGACGGCGCGGGCAAGGAAGAGAACATCAAGGCGCGCATCGCGCAGATTCGCGTGCAGATCGAGGAAGCGACTTCCGACTATGACAAGGAGAAGCTCCAGGAGCGGGTCGCCAAGCTCGCAGGCGGCGTGGCGGTGATCAAGGTTGGCGCTGCGACCGAAGTCGAGATGAAAGAAAAGAAAGCACGCGTCGAGGATGCGTTGCATGCCACGCGCGCCGCGGTCGAGGAAGGCATCGTGCCGGGCGGCGGTGTGGCATTGCTGCGCGCTCGCCAGGCCTTGTCCAGCCTCAAGGGCGACAATCACGACCAGGATGCAGGCATCAAGATCGTGATGCGCGCCCTCGAACAGCCGCTGCGCGAGATCGTCGCCAACGCAGGCGACGAGCCCTCGGTCGTCGTCAACAAAGTGCTCGAAGGCAAGGGCAACTTCGGTTACAACGCGCAGACCGGCGAATACGGAGACATGATGGAAATGGGCGTGATCGACCCGACCAAGGTCACCCGCACGGCGCTGCAAAACGCCGCTTCGGTCGCCGGCCTGATGCTCACCACCGAAGCCATGGTGGCTGAGCTGGTCGAGGAGAAACCGAAGACCCCCGCGCCAGGCGCAGGCATGGGCGGCGACATGGATTTCTGATCCGTCACTGAAAACCTCCTCCTCAACACGAAGCCCCGCGCGATGCGGGGCTTTTTTTTTGGCCTTTCCACCGACAGCCTTGGTCTCAGCCAATGCTCGGCCTAGAACGGTGCTTAGCGGCTGCTGAGCGGGATGGCTGCGCGAATGCTTTCCGTTGTGTGCGTCAAGTTGTGCAGATGGGTGATCGGGTAATGGGTTGATTCTGTTTTGCGCTGTGGATGGCGAGACGTCAGCACGACCACCGGCCTGCGCCACGGTGACCGTGGCTGCGGCTTTCAGGCCGGCTGCGCTGCGGTCAGCATGCGTTTGATTTTGATTTCCGGCAGGCAGGAGCCGCAGGCGGTGCCGCATTTGAGCTTTTCTTGCAGCGCAACGAGGTCGGCGCCAGTGGCGATCATGCGTTCGATCTGGACGGCATCGACGCCGTGGCAGTTGCAGACCATCCGGTGCGGGATGGCTTCGGCCACGGGCGGTTCGGCGCTCGGCGCAAACAGCCAGCGGCGCAGGGGGGCGATGGGTAGCCCCGTGAGCATCGCCGCGCGCAGCCAGCCGCCGGCCTGGTCTTCGCCGGCGAGCAGCAGGCCGGTCAGATGCCCCTCTTCGATCAATGCACGCTTTGTCACGTTCCGGCCTGGATCGCGGTAGACGAGACAGGCGGATGCCGGCATGTCGAGCGCCCGGGCGATGCGTTCGACGAACTCCGGTGCGGCTGGAGCAGCGAGCGCCACACGCAGCGCAACGCGGGGATGCTCGCGACCGTCGAGGGTGGGCGCGGCACAGTCGATCCCCGCGAGAAAGGGAGTCAGTCGCGCCTGCCATTCCAGCACCGCCTCGGGCGTTTCTGCCAGGCGCAAGGCGGTGAGCCGCCAGGGCAGATCGATAGGTTCGATGCGGATTGCCGCGTGTTTGAGTTCGGGCTGCTGTGAGATGGGGTCGCGATCCGGGCTCGTCAGCGCATTGACGCCGTCGTGACTGAGGCTTCTGCGTCCCCAGTGCATCGCGACGAAGGCTTGGCCCGGGCGTAGCGCGCTGTTTGTCGCTGCGGGCAGCACGATCGCCCCGCGCTGGCTTGCGATGCGCAGGAACTGGCCTTCGCTCCAGCCGCGTCGGGCAAGATCGCCAGGGTGAAGTTCGATGCGCGGTTCGGGGGCATGACTGAAAAGGCGCGGGATGCGACCGGTGCGGCTCATGCCGTGCCACTGGTCGCGCAGCCGGCCGGTGAGGAGGCGAAACGGCCGGCGTGTCAGGTCCCGTAAGATCATAAACCTGTTTATTGAACAGCTCAGGCCGTTTTGCAGACCAGTTTTTGAGAGCTGGATGGGTGTGATGTGACCGAGGGCCTTCTGTGGGAGGGACTGGTTATACAGAGCAGCATAGCGCATGAGGGTCTGTTCCAGCTTCGGCCGCAGCCGAAAACGGGTAGTGGCCAGGATTTCGCTGATGCGCCCATTGAAGCGTTCGACCATGTCGTTAGTCTGGGGGTGACGGGGGCAGATCAAGCGGTGCTCAATGCCGTGAGCTTGGCAGAGGCGGTCGAAGGGGTGTTGGCCGGTCGGGGTGCGGCTGACCGGTGGCGGCGAAGCGGTCGGTAAATTCCTTGCCGTTGTCGGTGAGTATCTTGCGAATCTTGAACGGCGCCTTGCCGATGAGGTGCTTGAGGAACCCCTGGGCCGCACGGGCCGACTTGTTGGGCAGCAGCTCCAGATAGACCCAACGCGTGGCGCGGTCGATGGCCACAAACAGGTCGCGGCGCTGCTCTTCGTCGGGCATCTGGGGCAGGTACTTCACATCGATGTGCACGAAC
>JAOADW010000003.1 GCA_026417115.1 Rhodocyclaceae bacterium | reverse complement strand
TCTATGACAAATCAACACGGATTCAGGAAACTATTATCCGATCAAAAAAATCGATCCTGGGGCGTTTTAGAGGCTTCCATACAGCCTTCGGGCTAATGCCGCCACATCGTCGGCGGTCTGGTTGTAGTAGCGGGCAACCATGGCCGGCGTCTTGTGGCCCAACAGCTTCATCAGCACGTGCATTTCGACTCGCGGCGCCATGCGGGATGCGAATTCGTGCCGCAAATCATGAAAGCGGAGATCCTCGATCCCCGCAGTAGCGCATACCCGCTGCCATTGCTTCGTGAAAGAGTCCGACCGCTTCCAGGCTGAAAACACCCGCCCGCCATTGATCGGACGCGGCAAGGTGCGCAACGCCGCTACCGCCGTCGGCGAGAGCGGCGCATAGCGGTATGGGTCGGCATTCTTGAGCTGCCGCTTGCCGTCGACTTCCCGCCCGCGCAGGATCATCACCTGTCTCGCAAGGTCGATCTCGTCCCAGCGTAGAGCCAACAGCTCGCCAAGGCGGGCGCCGGTCTCCAATGCAAGCGTGAATAGCGCCGCCAGCTGTGCCGCCTGCCGCGTCTTACCGATGGCCTCGCGTAGCCGCGCTTCCTCGTCACCCTCAAGCCGCCGTTCCCGATGCCTCGGCTCGGAAGGCCGAGAGATCATGCGGAAGGGGTTCGACGCCAGCACAAGCCCCATGTTCTCGATGCCGTAGTCGATCAGCGAGGCGGCGAAGAACAGCACCTTGCGCACGGTCGAAGGCGATAGCCCGTCTCGCAGCAGCTCGTCACGAAACGCTGCCGCCTCGATGCTTGTTATGGTCGCAATGGCCCGCTCGCCGAAGCCTAAGGCCTTCGCGGCGCGGATCCGCCCAAGGCAGGTGCGAAAATGCGTCTTCGCGCGCTTCTGGGGCATCACGGCGGCTTCCCATGCATCGGCGAGATCGGCGAGCGTGACCGATTCGCTCGCCGCCCTGGGAAGGTAAAGCCCGCGATCCATTTCCGCCTCGCGCGCTCTCGCCCACTTCTCCGCATCCGCCCGATTGCTGAACGACCGACTCTCGGCAGGATAGCCTCTGCGCCGAATCCGTGCCTGCCAAACACCGTTCCGCTGGATGATCGAGGCCATGTTTTTATCCTTTCCGATATAACCCTACGTTTTAGTCAAGTGTCACTGTAGTGTCCCCAAGACCCAAAAAATTATATCGCGACTGGCAGAAAACGTAGCTCTGATGCGGGTTTACGATTTTTATAATTACGGCCTCCTAAGCGGTAGGTCGCAGGTTCGATTCCTGCCTTGGGCGCCAACCGGCTCCATGACATACGCATGACAACTTGCCTCACTTGATGCGGGTAAGATGGCTGCTGCGCTTTTGCACCTTCTCGCCCGGCTTGTCTGGTGAAAAGGGTTGGTCGGCCTCTGGGCCGAGAGAGGTTTGTTCTGCTTGGGGAGAAGTTTCGGCCGATTCTGCATCCGCAGCGAACGCCAAGCCCTGACCGTTTTCCCTGGCGAAGACCGCTATCACGGCGCCCATGGGGATCACGACAGAATAAGGTTTGCCGCCAAAGCGCGCCTCGAACTTGATCTCGCGCTCGCCCAACACCAGCCGATGCGTGGCGACGGGCGAGATGTTGAGGACGATCTGGCCGTCGCGCACGAATTCTCTCGGCACTTGCGTCGCCTCATTGACTTGTACCGCGAGATGAGGCGTGAAGCCACAATCGACGCACCAGTCATAAATGGCGCGGATCAGATACGGCTTCAAGGGGGGAATACTCGTGGCCATCTCGGTCTAGCCACCCTATTTGCGCATGACTTTTTCCGACGGCGTCAATGAGTCGATGAAACCCGGTCGCGAAAAAATCCTCTCAGCATACTTCATGAGAGGCGCAGCGCTCTTGGGGAGCTCGATGCCATAATGTTCAAGCCGCCACAAAAGCGGCGCAATGGCGACGTCGAGCATGGAGAAATCGTCACCGAGTAGATATTTCTGCTTGGCGAAGAGGGGCGTGAGCTCGATCAGCCGGTCGCGGATGTGTGCGCGCGCCTTGTCGGCGGATTTCAGATTGCGTTCGAGCGCGTCGATGTGGCTGAAAAGCTCCTGCTCCATCGTAAACAAGAGTTGCCTCGCACGCGCACGTGTCTGCGGGTCAGGCGGCATCAACTGCGGATGCGGAAAGCGCTCGTCGATGTATTCGTTGATGATGTTCGCCTCGAAAAGAACGAGGTCACGATCGACGAGCACGGGCACACGATTGTAGGGATTGATGACGGCGATGTCTTCCGGTTTGTTATAGAGATCGACATCGATCACCTGGAAATCCATTTGCTTTTCGTAAAGAACGATCCTACAGCGATGACTGAACGGGCAAGTCGTGCCCGAATACAGATTCATCATGGCGCTCGTTCCCCAGGAATAATCCGAATCGCGTACCACGCGGCGTACGGGTGGATTCATATCTCGATGTCCCATCGCAGCCAATCAAATGTCCAAATCCGCTTGCCGCAGCCTCCTCGGCCACGATGCGGCGCGAAGAGCGGGCGAAAGCCGGTTGATCACGCGGACGCCCGCCTCTGCGGGCGCCCTTCGTCGTTCAATGCACATCTTTCCAGTATTCGCGCTTCAAGGCATACGCGAAGACGAAAAGCACCGCGAGATAGATCAGGACGACGACCCCGAGTTCCTTACGGAAAGTCGCGGTCGGCTCGGCCATATACACCATGAACCCCACGAGATCGGCCACCAGAGCATCATAATCGGCAGGCGACAACAAACCCGGTTTCGCCAACACGAGCTTATGATCTGGCCCCATGATTTGCTCGCCTTGAAGTTCCCACAAAACATGCGGCATGCCGACATTGGCGAAAACGGTGTTGTTCCAACCCGTCGGCCGGCTATCGTCGCGATAGAAGCCGCGCAGATAGGTGTAGAGCCAGTCTGCGCCCGAGCCAAATTCGGACGCGCGTGCGCGCGCGATCACGGTAAGGTCAGGCGGCGCAGCGCCGAACCATTGTTTGGCCTCCTGAGCGCGCATCGCGATGGTCATCGGCTCGCCGATTTTCTCGGCCGTAAACATCAGGTTGTCCTTGATCTGCTGTTCGGTCAGGCCGATGTCTTTGAGCTTGTTGTAGCGAAAGAACGAGGCGCCATGGCAATTCAAACAATAATTGACGAAAACCTTGGCGCCGTTTTGCAAGGCTGCGAAATCACGGCTCCGATCCGGCGCCTTGTCGAGATGCAGCGCCTCGCCAGCTGCGAACGCCATGAGCGGCGCCATGAGCAATCCAATGATGAGCTTTTTCATTATCCCGTCACCCTTTCTGGTTCAGGTTTGCACTTGTCCAACGACGTATAAATCGGCATCAGAAGGAAGAAGGCAAAGTAAAGAATGGTGCAAATCTGCGAAACCAGGGTACGACCTGGCGTCGGTGGCAGGATGCCGAGATACCCCAAGATGATGAAAGAAATCACGAAGATCGTGAGCGCCGTCTTATAGAGAGGCCCCCGATAACGGATCGACTTGACTGGGCTCTTGTCGAGCCAAGGCAGGAAGAAAAAGATCACGACGCCGAGCCCCATGAAGATCACCCCCCAAAGCTTGGCGTCGATCCAGAAGAAATTGATCGTGTTTGCCCTCAGGATCGAGTAGAAGGGAGTGAAATACCAGACGGGCGCAATGTGCGGGGGCGTCTTCAGCGGATCGGCGGGATAGAAATTGTTCGCCTCGAGGAAATATCCCCCGCCTTCAGGCATGAAGAACACGACGATCGCGAAGAAGAAGAGGAACGCGATGACGCCGACGATGTCCTTCACCGTGTAATAAGGATGGAACGGAATGCCATCGAGCGGCTTGCCATTTTCGTCTTTTTTCTTCTTGATCTCGATGCCGTCGGGGTTGTTCGACCCCACCTCGTGCAATGCGATCAAATGAATCATCACCAAGGCGGGCAAGATCAGCACCGGCAGCAGGTAATGCAAAGAGAAAAAGCGGTTCAGCGTCGCATCGCCGACGACATAATCCCCACGGATCCAGACAGCGAGATCGGGACCGATGAAGGGAATCGCCGAAAACAGATTGACGATCACCTGCGCGCCCCAATAGGACATCTGGCCCCAGGGCAACAGATAGCCGAAGAAGGCTGTCGCCATCAAGACGAGGAAGATCAAGACGCCCACGATCCAGATCAGCTCGCGCGGTTTTTGGTAGGAACCATAGAGCAGCGCCCGGAACATGTGCAGATAGACAACGATGAAGAACGCCGACGCGCCGGTCGAATGCATATAACGAATCAACCAGCCCCAGGGCACGTCGCGCATGATGTATTCGACGCTTGCGAACGCCACGGGCACGCCGTTGGCATTGAGCGAGGCGTCGGGTTTGTAATGCATGACCAAAAACACGCCCGTGACGATTTGAATCACGAGCACCAGCAGCGCAAGCGAACCGAAGAAATACCAAAAGTTGAAATTCTTTGGCGCGTAATACTTGGCCAGGTGATCATTCCACAAAGCCATCAACGGAAAACGCGCATCGAGCCACTCGAGCAGATTCCCCATGCGCGTGCCATCCGACTTGTATTTTTCTGCGGCAGCCATGCCTTATGCTCCCTTCTTGTCTTCGCCGATGAGAATCTTGGCGTCCGAAAGATAAACATGGGGCGGCACCTCGAGATTGTCGGGCGCCGGCATGTTTTTATAGACCCGCCCCGCAAGATCGAACATCGAACCATGACAGGGACACAAAAAGCCACCCGGCCACGATGGGTCGATGCCCGACTCGGCGCCCGCTTTGAATTTTTCCGTCGGCGAGCAACCTAAGTGCGTGCAGATACCGATCGCCACCATGTATTCCGGCTTGATCGAACGGTAGGGATTCTTCGCGTAGTCGGGCTGTTGCGGACGCTTGGAGTCCGGATCGGCAAGCTTGTCCGCGAGTTTCTCGAGCCCTTCGAGCATTTCCTTGGTGCGATGAATGATCCAGACCGGCTTGCCACGCCATTCCACCGTCATCATCTCGCCCGGGGCGAGCTTGCTGATATCCACCTCTACCGGCGCGCCTGCCGATTTGGCGCGCTCAGAGGGCGCAAACGAAGCTACGAATGGAATGGCCGCGGCGATCCCGGCCACCCCGCCGGCAACCGACGTCGCCACCAGCAAACGACGTCTGCCGCAATCCACAGAATGGTCACAACTCATGGCTGGGGTTCCTGGAAATGATGTGATGAAAAAACTTAAAAATTATAGCCAAGGCGTTGGCCGATTTGAAGATGGTTTTCGCCTCCGACGCTTGCCTCGTTTGGGCGGCGCAGCAAAATAGCCGCAAGCCTACCGACGGGTCATGGTTTGCAACGCGCCTAATCTTTTATGCTGAATACGCACCCCGGCCAAACGAGCTGCATGCAGACCCCATCTTGCGACGATTACTCCGTTGCCGAAGCGGGTGCTGCGTCTTGCGGCTTTTGCGCCCTCTTGCCTGGCTACCCTTTCGCCCGGAAGGCTTTCACGAGCATATCCTCAATAGTCTCGCCTTTCCATCAGCGCTTGGGCAACGCTCGCCACATCCGCATATTCGAGTTCGCTGCCCATGGGCAAACCGCGGGCCAGACGGCTTGTGCGAATGCCCCGTGAGCGCAAGAGTTCAGCAAGGTAATGGGCCGTGGCTTCCCCTTCGGCAGTGAGATTCGTGGCGAGAATGACCTCTTTGACGACGCCATCGCTTGCACGCGCAAGCAGTTTGTCGAAAGCCAGCTCGCGCGGCCCAATCCCATCGATGGGCGCCAAGCGCCCGAATAGCACGTAATAAAGGCCGTTGAAAGCATGGGTTTGCTCCAGCGCGATCAAATCGGCCGGCGTCTCGACCACGCACAACAACGTCGCATCCCGCTGCGTGGATGTGCAGCGCTCGCAGATTTCTGCCTCGGAAAAGCTGTTGCAGCGCTGGCAATGCCGTAGCGTATCCAGCGCGGCATTCAAAGCCTGCGCCAAGCGCCGGGCGCCCAAGACATCGTATTGCAAGAGGTGATAGGCCATGCGCTGCGCAGACTTCGGCCCCACCCCGGGCAGACGGCGCAACGCTTCGATCAATTCCGTCAGAGCCTTCGGCACCGTCGTTCAATGGAGATGGCGCGGCACGGCGTCGGTTTCCGCCTCCGGTAGTTCGGCATGCACAGGCTCCCCCTCCGGATTGGGATAAAGCGGCGCGCCGCAATCGTCGCAATATTCGAGCGGGAAGCGATGATCGAGAACGATGACGTCGCGCACGCCCACTTCGCGCAAGACGGACTCGATTTGCATCGGCAGATCCACGGCCTCTTCCTCGTTTTCCAGCAGAGGCCACACCACCCCGTGAACCACATCCAGGCTCTCCCCAAGGGTGAAGCCCACGCGGTATTCCTCGAGCTGCCGGTCATAGTAAGGCGCGATGACGGCGCGCAATTGGGCCGCGGGAACATTGAGCGTGGTTTGGAGAAAGGCAACGGCCGCGCGCAAAGAATATGGGCGAGAGGCGCGGTCGGCTTCCCGCACCGCCGCATGATACGATTGCGGCAGCAAAGGTTCGTACGCGCATGCCGAAAGCAATGGCCGTAAGGCTTCGCCGCCCTGATTGCGCCATTGGCGCAAAGCCTCGGCGCGGCTGCCGTCGTCTTCCTGCCAACGGAACAAAGGAGCTCCCTTGGGCGCGCAGACGACGCCGATCAGGTAACGGGTATCCGAGAGAAAGTTCATCGTCTGCGGCATTTGCTTGGCATCGAGCCTCAGATCGCGATCATGGATCGCCGCCTTGCCCAGACGCTCGCAGAAAGCCGCCACGTCACAATAGCTCTGCGGCAACTGATCGGGACTGAAGAGATAATCTGCAAGCCCCACGCGCACATCGCGCGCGAGCACGTGTGCGCAAAGCTGCACCCGTAGGGTGGCGAGCAAGTCGCTGGAAATGGCGCCGGATGGTATGGAAAAGCGCGACCATGCCAAAATCGGCGCACAAAACATCAGCATATCGACGTCTCTCCCTTCGCCACGCGTGCGGCTTAGGGTTTCGGCACGGTATTCGATCAGGTCGGCCAGCGCATCGTAAGCGCGTCCTCCCGCGCCATAGAGGTGATCGAGCGCACTGGTCAGCGCTGCCTCCTCTTGTTCTTCGAGAAGGCGGTCGATGACCTCGATTAGGCGGTTTTCCCAATAGATGTCTTCGAGCCGACAACCCGATTGACTCAATTCCTTGGCAAGCCGTATCAGGGCTTCGGCATCGGGTGTCTGTTTGCTACGCCGGGAAAAACGGGAACGTTTCATTTCTTTTCGCCAGAAAACGTTCGAAAACGCAGGGACGCCCTCTTCCTCATGCGGTCTGCCCTCAGCATCGGGCGGAAGCGTCCAGGCGTTTCGAATCAATCGAGGAGATATCGTGAACTAGCCCGTACGGAAAAGCCGCATTCTACTCTACCCCTCGCCTTCGCCAGACAAAGCCTTTCCTTCCGCGTTCGGGCGCGATTTCCAGACTCACGGCGCTTGAGGGAAAAACGAGATGTCGCGACTCCGCCCCATGGCCTCTCTTGGCTTCGCTTGGGGAAGGATTCGCCTCTGCTTTCTACTCCCGCCCTCCCCCGCAAAGGCCTCGGCTCAGCGAGGCGGAGGCGGCGGAGGCGATCCCGCAGGCGGCGGAGGAATCACTCGCGTTGTCGCCTCTGGCTGGGCAGTATATACGCCGCTCACGGGGACACGATGTCCTTTCGCATACATGCATTGGATGTATGCCTGATCGTATTGCCTTTGGCTGCCGCGTGTGGCCGCATGCGCCGATTCAGCGGCTGTCGCGCTGCCCACGATCAATCCGAGGCCTGCGCCGACCCCTGCCGAATCTCGGCCACCGATCGCTGCGCCAGCCACCGCGCCCACCGTGGCCCCGACCGCGGCCTTGCCAATGGCCTGCTGGTTGATGTCCTCCCGACGCGCCTGGCCGCCGATCTGCTGAAGCGCATAAGCGCGGCAGGCCTGGTCGTCGGCGCGAAACTCCTCGAAAGTCCGCCCCGTGCCAGGCAAGGCCATGACTTCCGGCCCCACGGGCGTGGTCGCACACGCGGCCAACAGCATCGCGAGCGCCATTGCCATTCCATATTGGATCATGTTCACTCCTGTTTTTGCTGCCGAGGTGGTATCTTGAGCCATCCTTCCTCGCAGGTTTTGACATCGGGATAATAGCCGCCCTTGCTTGGACAAAAATACCAATAGCCAGGCTCAAGGGGCTGGGGAAGAGGGCGTTCGGCGGGACGCTCGATATAGACGGGCGCAGGCTCCACGATCACGGGGGCGACCGGCACGACGATGGGTGCGGGCCAGTACCAGGGGCGAAAGGGATAATAAGGCGCATACCAGGGGTCATTGATCACGATGCTCCAGTGCACATGAGGCCTCACAGGAGGGGGCGGTGGGACGGGATGGCCCATGGCCAAGCCGACGAGTGCAATCAACAACCCCCAAACGACGAACATCCGTTTCATTGAAACCCCCACCTGCGACCGCTCAACCGGCACAGGGAACACCTGGCTTGATGGGATGGAGAGACGTTCTTTCGCATTCCTTTTCCTCGCCACGCTCCTCTCACGCTTCTCCCATCCTCAAGATAGCCGAAGCCCTGCCGTCAGGGAAGGCTTCGGATCGCGGGAAAGTGTAAGAAAATGAAACGGCCCGACCCTCTCAGCCGCCTAGGCATCAATGGAAAGGATGGCGTAGAACGATCGTCTCCTCCCGGTCGGGGCCGGTCGACACCATGTCGACGGGCACGCCGCACAGCTCTTCCATGCGCTTGATGTAGTTCTGCGCATTTTTGGGGAGCGCCTCGAAGCATTTGATGCCAACCGTGCTTTCCTTCCAGCCTGGCATGGTTTCATAGACGGGTTCACAACGCTCGAGCTCGTCGGCCCCCACCGGCAGGATGTCGGTAAACTTTCCATCGAGTTTGTAGCCGGTACAGATCTTCATTTCTTCGAGGCCGTCGAGGACATCGAGCTTCATCACACAAAGACCGGATACGCCGTTGATCTGGATCGATCGCTTCAATGCCGCGGCATCGAACCAGCCGCAACGACGCGCACGCCCCGTCGTGGCGCCAAACTCGTGCCCCTTTTCCGCCATGTGCCGGCCAACCGGATCTTGCTTTTCCGCCGCATCATAAAGCTCGGTCGGAAAGGGGCCGGAGCCAACCCGCGTGGTATAGGCCTTGGTGATGCCGAGCACGTAATGCAACATGTTCGGCCCCACCCCTGCGCCAGTCGAGGCGCCCCCTGCTACGCAGTTCGAGGATGTCACATAGGGGTAGGTGCCATGATCGATGTCGAGCAAGGTGCCTTGAGCACCCTCGAAGAGGATATTGGCGCCCGCATTATGGGCGTCATAAAGAGCGCGCGGCACGTCGGCTACCATCTTGGCAATCCGCGGAGCCAAAGCCATCGCGCCATCGAACACACGCTGGAAATCGACCGGCTCGGCGCCGAGATAATTTTTCAACACGAAATTGTGATAATCGAGCACTTCCGCGAGTTTCTCGGCAAAGCGCTTGGGGCGCAGCAAATCTTGCACCTTGAGCGCGCGGCGCGCGACCTTGTCTTCATAAGCCGGGCCGATGCCACGGCCGGTGGTGCCGATTTTTTTCGCTCCTTTGGCCGCCTCGCGGGCAAGGTCCAAGGCCTGATGGTAAGGCAAGATCAGCGGGCAGGCCTCGGAGATTTTGAGTCGGCTGTCGGCATCGACGCCAGATGCTGCGAGTTCGTCGAGCTCTTGGACTAAGGCTTCCGGTGAAAGCACGACGCCGTTGCCAATGTAACAGGTGACTTTCGGGCGCAAGATGCCCGAGGGCACGAGATGCAAAACGGTTTTTTTGCCGCCGATCACGAGCGTATGCCCGGCATTGTGTCCGCCTTGATAACGGACGACCGCCTGAGCATGATCAGTCAGCCAGTCGACGATCTTTCCTTTTCCTTCGTCGCCCCATTGTGTGCCGACGACGACTACGTTTTTCGCCATCTTTCAATCTCCCTCGAATGGTTCGATGATCCACTCCTCGCCACGTCTGACGAGGCGACGATCGCAATCCGCCCTGCATGCGACGTCCCCGGGCAAGGCAACCAGCACGATGTTCCCTTCAGCGCGCAATGCCTCGATGCGTTTGCGCAGCCCTTCGTCTTCCGGCCATGGCGCAAGAATCGCCATGGCCTTTTCTTTCGCTTCGAAGCGGCGCGCAAGCAAGCGAAGATCGAGCGAGAATCCCGTCGCGGCGCGCACGCGGCCAAAGCGCGCCGCTGCGCCATCGTAACGGCCGCCGAGCGCGACCGGCCCTGCATTTGCGCCAGCGTAGGCGGCGAAAACCACGCCATTGTGGTAGTGATAGCCACGCAAATCGGCCAAATCGAACGATAAAGAGAGATCGGCGAGCTCTCCGGCCAATCGTTGCAAGTCGCCCAAGGCGCGGTGGATTTCGGGCAGTGCAGGCAAACAAGCGGCCGCCCCCCGGATCACCTCAGCGCCGCCATAGAAATCGGGCAACATGCGCAAACCCGTGCGCGCTGGCTCTGGAAAATCCTGCGTAAGCTCGGCCAGCGCAGGGCGATCCTTCGCCTGCAGGGCGGCATAAAGCGCCTCTTCGATCTCATGAGTCAGGGCGAGCCCGCCCGTGAGAGCGCGAAAGATGCCGACATGGCCGATATCGAGCAGGGGCGAGGATATGCCAGCGAGTTCGAGAATGCGCGCAAGCAGACGGATGATTTCGTGGTCGGCCTCGAGCCCCGCATGGCCATAGAGTTCTGCGCCCAATTGCAGGGGCTCGCGCGTGGAAAAGAGATCCGCGGGACGCGTGCGCACGACGCTGCCGCAATAGCAGAGCCGCGCAACGCCTTGGCGGTTGAGTAAGTGGGCATCGATGCGTGCGACTTGGGGAGTAATGTCGGCGCGCAACGCCAACGTGCGGCCTGAAATTTGATCGACGAGCTTGAAGGTAGCCAGATCGAGGTCGTCATCGGCCTCGCCGAGCAAAGACTCGACGAACTCGATCAGCGGAGGCATGACGAGGCGATATCCCCAGCGCTCGCATTCGTCGAGCAATCGCCTACGGAGCATCTCGATGCGCCGAGCTTCCTCGGGCAGCAGATCTTCGACGGCTTCGGGCAACAACCAGGCGTGCATCGTTGCGCTTTCAGCTGTTTGCCGGATTCGGCGTCGCGCAGACCATGGCTCCGACGGCTCTTTCAGGAGAAAAGCACGATGAGCGCCAAGCCTACGCCAATCGAAACGAGGCCAACGAAGCGGAGCTGACCGTCGGTAAATTCGATGACGCGACGGAACGTCTCGCGCCAGACCGAAGGCGCTGCAAATGGCAAGAGCCCTTCGATCACCAGCATCAGACCAAAGGCCAGCAGCAAATTCGACATCATGATTCTTGCATATATTATTTGCCCGACTTGCTCGCGTTCTTCATGAATTTGAAGAATTCGCTCGACGCGTCGATGACCATGACGTCGTTCTTACTCGCGAAACTGTTCCGATAAGCTTCTAGGCTGCGATAAAACGCATAGAACTCCGGATTCTCGCCGAATGCGCGCGCATAGATCGCCGCAGCCCGGGCGTCGCCCTCGCCTTTGATTTTCTGCGCCTCGCGGTAAGCCTCGGCGAGGATCACTTCTCTCTGTCGATCCGCGTCGGCGCGGATGCGCTCTGCTTCGGCGGCCCCCTGGGAGCGAAGCTCATTCGCCACCCGTTTGCGTTCCGTTTCCATGCGGCGATAGACGGCCTCTGACACCTCCTGCGGCAAATCGACGCGCTTGAGGCGGACGTCGACGATTTCGACGCCGATCGCGCGCGCATCCGCGTCGGCTTTCTTCTGCACTTCGGCCATGATCTTGTCGCGCTCGCCTGACACGACATCATGCACCGTGCGCTTCCCAAATTCTTCCCGCAAGCCGGAATTCACGGTCTGCGCCAGACGGGTCTTGGCGACCGCCTCGTCGCCGCCGACCGAAATGTAATACTGGCGAACATCATGAATGCGCCATTTCACGTAGGCATCGACGAGCACAGGTTTTTTCTCCGCCGTGAGATAGCGCTCCGGCTCGGGGGCGTCGAGCGTCATGATGCGTCTTTCGAAAAAGCGCACATTCTGGATCAACGGCCACTTGAAATTGAGGCCCGGTTCGGTGATGACCTCCTTGATTTCGCCCAGCTGAAATACGATGGCATATTGGCGTTGATCGACGGTAAACAAACTGGAACCGATCAGCGCGAAAGCGGCGAAGGCGACGAAAAGAAGAGCCGGCACGCGTTGCATCATCGTTCCCCTCGTTCGCGCGACGACAATGAGCTTCGGCTACGCGGCTCCCGCGTCTCCGCTGCCGTGTTGGGCGGCGGACTCGAAACATTGGCGCGCGCAGGTTCCACGGCCGTGTTCTCGCTGGCTGCGCTGGGCGCAGCGGTTGCCTGGAGGAGCTTGTCGAGCGGCAGGTAAAGCAGATTGCCCGATGCCTTGGCGTCAAGCATCACCTTGCTGGTATTGGCGAAGATCTGCTGCATGGTTTCGAGGTATAAGCGCTGCCGCGTCACTTCGGGCGCTTTCGCATATTCGGCCAGGAGCTTGGAAAAGCGCGCCGCTTCGCCTTCGGCCGTCGCGATCATGCGCGCACGGTAGCCCTCCGCTTCTTGCAGAAGACGCGAAGCGGCGCCGCGTGCGCGCGGAATCACGTCGTTGGCATACGCCTCGCCCTCATTCTTCTGGCGCTCGCGGTCCTGTCCTGCTTTCACAGCGTCGTCGAAGGCTGCCTGGACTTGCTCGGGCGGCTGCGTGCTTTGCATCGTCACGGCGCGGATCTGGATACCCGTCTCATAACGATCGAGGATCTCCTGCATCACCCGATGGGTGTTCGCCGCAATCACGTCGCGCCCCTCGTAGAGCACGAAATCCATCTTGCTCTTGCCCACCACTTCGCGAATCGCGGTTTCCGCCGCGCCCATCACCGCATCGTCGGGATGACGATTGTTGAACAAATAGGCTTTGGGATCCTTGAGGAGGTATTGCACGGCGAACTGCACGCTGACGATGTTTTCGTCATCGGTGAGCATCAGCGCTTCTTTGAGCACCTTGTTCTTTTCGGAGCCGCGATAGCCGATCTCGATCGTGCGCACGCCGGTGAGATTGACGATTTCGTGTGACTGGATCGGCCACGGCAGCCGCCAACGCAAACCGGGCTCGGTGGTCTCCGAGTACTTGCCCAGGGTGAGGACGACGCCACGTTGGCTCGCATCGACGATGTAAAAACCACTCCCCAGCCAAATCACCACAGCCAGCGCGAGCAATAGGCCAAAGCCGCCGCCAAACTGGCGCGGTGAAATAGGAGGCAATCCTCGGCCCTCCCCACGGTCGCCACTGCCTCCCCCGCGCCCCATCATGCCCGACAGACGGCGATTGAAATCCCGCCACAGCTCTTCGAGATCGGGAGGGCCCTGATTGCCGCCGCCACGGCCGCGGCCGGGGTCATTACCCCAGCCATGGTCATTCAGTGACATCAACAAACCTGTGATCATCTCGTTTCACGGTCGATGCAAAAGCCTCATGCCGAGGCGCCATGCGCATGGAAATTTCGGCCAGCGCCGCGCGCAGCAAATCGAGCCCCGCGCCCGTCGCAGCGCTGACACGGACGCGCGCGATGTTACCACACTCGTCTCTTTCTACCCCAGGCGCAAGCGGGGTCAGGTCGATCTTGTTCAAGACCACGATCGCAGGGACGCGATCAGCCCCGATTGCCTCGAGCACTTTCCCCACCGCAGCGATTTGCTGGTCTCGGTCAGGGCTTGCCGCATCGACCACGTGCAGCAACAAATCGGCCTCGCGCGTTTCCTCCAGCGTGGCATGGAATGCGGCGACGAGCTCATGCGGCAGATCGCGAATGAAGCCGACGGTATCGGACAAGACGATCTGACAGCCCGAGCGGCCATCGGCAAGTTCACAGCTTGGCACATAGAGACGACGGGTCGTCGTATCGAGGGTGGCGAAAAGCTGATCGGCGGCATAGGCGCCGGCATGGGTCAGCGCATTGAACAGCGTGCTCTTGCCTGCATTGGTGTAGCCGACGAGAGAAACGCTGAGCACCTCTCGTCGGTTGCGTTGTTGTCTGCGTACCGCGCGCTGTCGTTCGAGTAGTCGCAGCCGTTCCTTGAGCACGGCAATGCGGCGCGAGAGCAAGCGCCGGTCCGTTTCGAGCTGCTTTTCCCCGGGGCCACGCAGGCCGATCCCTCCGCGCTGACGTTCGAGGTGCGTCCAGCCGCGCACCAGCCGCGTCATCTGATGTTCGAGCTGGGCAAGCTCCACCTGGAGCTTCCCTTCGTGGCTTTTCGCCCTTTGCGCGAAGATGTCCAGAATCAAGGCGCTGCGATCGACGACGCGGCAGCCCAACGCCCGTTCGAGGTTTCGCTGTTGCGAAGCCGAGAGCTCATGGTTGATGAGAACGAGGGAGGCTTGGGTCTCGGCAATGAGCGACTTCAACTCTTCGACCTTGCCCCGACCCAAGAAGGTCGCCGGATCGAGCGCACGTGCGCGCGCCGTCAGCGTAGCCACCGCCTCGGCGCCCGCGCTTTTCGCAAGCTCGACAAACTCGGCAAGGCGCGCCGGCGCGTCACCGTCGCCGAAATCGAGTTGAACCAAAACGGCAAGATTCGCTTGCGTCAAGCGCTACTCGGTGGATTCCGAGCTCAAATTGACCGGGCGCGCAGGCACGACGGTGGAAATCGCGTGCTTATAGACCATTTGGGTCACGGTATTCTTCAACAGCACCACGTATTGATCGAACGATTCGATATGCCCTTGCAATTTGATGCCATTGACGAGATAGATCGACACCGGAATGTGTTCTCGGCGCAAGGTGTTGAGAAACGGGTCTTGTAGCATCTGCCCTTTGGTGCTCATATGTGCGTGACCTCGATGTTTTGGTTATGGAATGGAGTCAATGTAACCGATTTTTCGTTGTCTGGCCAGAGTCAGCCTCTCCCTCAGTGGCCCGCCCGACAGGACTCGAACCTGTAACCCCCGGCTTAGAAGGCCGGTGCTCTATCCAGTTGAGCTACGAGCGGCATTGAAGACAGTGCGCTTTGCGATCAAACGCATCGGCTTTCTGCGCGCAACGCCTGGGTACGCGGCCATCCTCTCCAGCCGCATGCGGCGACCGAAAATGCTCGACTTGGCAGGTGAATGCGAGTCCGGCCACGTCTTCGCGACAACGATGGTCGGGGTGGAGGGATTCGAACCCCCGACATCTTGCTCCCAAAGCAAGCGCGCTACCGGGCTGCGCTACACCCCGAACCCGCGCATTCTACTGAGCCGCCCATCGAAGTCAATCCAGAGAAGGCAAGCTAGCCTGCGCCGCTTGCGCGTCCCTACGGATTCGTATATAAAGCCTCATTTTTTGGGGCAGTGTCGAAATGGTCAAGGATTATCTGCACAAGCAATTCCCCCCTTATACCCCGAAAAAGGGCGAGGAATACATGAACGCCAAGCAGTTGGCCCATTTCCGCCAGATTCTCGTATCGCTGAAGGAAGAGTTGCTCGCAGACATCGAGCGCACGGTGCATACGATGCAGGATGAGGCGACGGTGTTCGCCGATCCGAACGACCGCGCCAGCCAAGAATCGGACATGGCGCTCGAGTTACGCAATCGCGACCGCGAACGCAAGCTGATCAAAAAGATCGACGAGGCGCTTTCTCGCATCGAGAAGGGCGAGTATGGTTATTGTGAAAACTGCGGCGTCGAAATCGGCCTCAAGCGGCTAGAAGCCCGCCCAACCGCCACGCTTTGCATCGACTGCAAAGAAATCGAGGAAAAAAAAGAAAAGCAAATGGCGAAATGAGCCAGAGCGCGGGCTGTGCCTGCCGCAACCTTTCGTAACGCCGAGGAGGGCAGGGCGCAGACGATGCCCTCTGAGGGGCTGCCCGCGGCCCTGCACTCTCCTCAAAAAGGGCGCATCATGCGCCCTTTTTGTCGAGTCGAGGAATACCAGGAAAACGCCGGGACACTCTGCAGTGCCGCATGCAAGCGGCTGCGTACCGTGCGCTTTGGCTCATGATCTTGCAAGCAGCGCCGCTTGCTTGCCTTCACGCCGCCTGCAACGACTTTTTCGACATTTCCTCGGGCTCATGCGCTCGGCGCGCCCTCTTCCGCAGCCACCGCCTTCATGGAAAGACGAACGCGGCCTTTGTCATCCATTTCGATGACTTTGACCCGCACCGTTTGACCTTCTTTCAGGTAATCGGAAACGGCATTGACGCGCTCGTTGGCGATCTGCGAGATGTGCAGCAAGCCATCCTTGCCGGGAAGGATCTGGACGATCGCGCCGAAGTCGAGCAAACGCAAGACGGTCCCCTCATAAACCCGGCCGACTTCAACCTCCGCGGTGATGTCTTCGATGCGCTTCTTCGCGGCTTGGGCCGCTTCAGCGCTCGTCGAGGCGATCGTGACGGTGCCGTCGTCCTCGATATCGATAGTGCAGCCGGTTTCTTCGGTAAGCGTGCGGATCGTCGCGCCGCCTTTACCGATTACATCGCGAATTTTCTCGGGATTGATCATGAACGTGATCATGCGCGGCGCATAGTGCGAAATCTCTGGACGATGGCCAGCCACTGCAGCCTCCATGACGTCCAAGATGTGTTCGCGCGCCTCCTTCGCTTGGGCGAGAGCGACTTGCATGATTTCTTTGGTGATGCCTTGGATCTTGATATCCATCTGCAGCGCCGTGACCCCTTTGCGCGTGCCAGCCACCTTGAAATCCATATCGCCCAAGTGGTCTTCGTCGCCCAAGATGTCGGTGAGCACCGCGAAGCGGTTGCCTTCCTTGATGAGCCCCATGGCGATCCCCGCGACATGGGATTTGATGGGCACGCCCGCATCCATCAAGGACAATGAGCCACCACACACGCTGGCCATCGACGAGGAGCCATTCGATTCGGTGATCTCGGAGACGACTCGGATCGAATAGCCGAATTCTTCCTCGGGCGGAATCACGGCAGCCAGGGCTCTCTTGGCCAGACGGCCATGCCCGACCTCGCGACGTTTGGGGCTGCCCACGCGTCCCGTCTCGCCGGTCGCGAAAGGCGGCATGTTGTAATGGAGCATGAAACGCTCGCGATATTCTCCATGCAAGGCGTCGATGATCTGCTCGTCGCGCGTCGTGCCTAGCGTGGTAACGACGAGGGCTTGGGTCTCTCCGCGCGTGAAAAGCGCCGAGCCATGGGTGCGCGGCAGGACACCGGTACGGATGCTGATTGGCCGGACGGTGCGCGTATCGCGCCCATCGATGCGCGGTTCTCCATTGAGGATGCGGCTACGCACGATCTTGGCTTCCAGTTCGAAGAGCAAGTTGCCCACGACGATCGGGTCTGGCGCCCCCTCGCCGACGCAAATCGCCTCGATGGTCTTCTTCGCGATCTCACGACATCGCTGCACGCGTGCTTGTTTGCCCGTGATGCGATAGGCTTCCTCGAGCTCCGCCTGGGCGAGTTCTGCAATGCGCGCGATCAACGCTTCGTCTTTCGCAGGCGGTTGCCAGTCCCATTCGGGTTTCCCTGCCACCTCGACGAGCTCGTTGATCGCCTCGATCGCACGTTGCATCTGCTCGTGGCCAAACACCACGGCCCCGAGCATCACGTCCTCGGGCAATTCCTTGGCTTCCGACTCCACCATCAAAACGGCGTTTTGCGTCCCGGCGACGACGAGATCAAGCTGGCTTTCGAAAAGTTGGGTACGCGTCGGGTTCAGCACATATTGGCCGTCGATATAGCCGACGCGAGCGGCGCCGATCGGTCCATTGAAGGGGATGCCGGAAATCGCCAAGGCGGCAGACGCGCCCAGCATCGCAGGAATGTCGGGATCGACTTCGGGATTCGCCGACAACACATGGACGATGATCTGCACCTCGTTGTAGAAGCCGTCCGGAAACAACGGCCGCAACGGACGGTCGATCAGACGCGAAGTCAGGGTTTCTTTTTCCGACGGTCTGCCTTCCCGCTTGAAGAAGCCGCCAGGCACCCGGCCGGCTGCATAGAATTTTTCGATGTAATCGACGGTCAAGGGGAAAAAGTCTTGGCCCGCCTTGACTTCGTCCTTGGCCACGACGGTGGCAAGCACGACGGTATCGTCCATGTTGACGATCACGGCTCCCGTCGCCTGGCGCGCGATCTCTCCCGTTTCTAGCGTCACCGTATGCGCGCCATAGGTAAAGGTTTTTCTATAAGGTGTGAGCACGTATATCCTCTCAAAGCAAAAAGCCGGGGATGGCCCCGGCATGGCGTCGATCGCTCCGCATCCGTGTAGACGGTGCGGATGTTCACTTGCGCAAGCCGAGGCGCTCGATCAAGACACGATAGCGCTCGGCGTCCGTGCGCCGGAGATAATCGAGCAGCTTGCGTCGCTGACTCACCATCTTGAGAAGCCCCCGACGAGAATGGTGGTCTTTCACATGTACTTTGAAATGCTCGGTCAAGTCATTGATGCGTGCAGTCAGCAGCGCAACTTGCACTTCCGGAGAGCCCGTGTCCCCTTTGGTGCGTTGGAAATCGGCGACGATCTTCGCCTTCTCAGCAGCAGTGATGGCCATCTCTTTTATCTCTCAAACGCTGTGTTGAAAAAGTTGCCGCCCCGGTTTGATAGAGCTGCACAACTTTTTTATTTTATCCCAAATTTTCCTCGCAAGCGCGTGCGCTCATCAAACGATACGGGCGCAGGCGGCCGCCAGAGGCTTCTCCCAGGCCAAAGAAACCCCTGTCATCATAAAGGCGCACGAGGCCAGCGGCGCCCTGCCACTCGATCGCTTGCCCCTGGCGAAGGCGGCGGGCGCGCGCAGCCTCGAGGCGAAGCGGAGGAAACCGCCCCAGCAAGGCATCGGTCGGTTTCAATTTCGCATCGCGTTGCGGCATGGCAAGGGTTTCCAAGACATCCAGCGTGACCGCTTCGTCCAGCCGAAAATCCCCTACTCGCGTGCGCCTCAAAGCAACCAAATGGGCGCCACAGCCCAAGAGGCGCCCGAGATCCAAGGCCAATGCACGCACATAAAAGCCTTTGCTACAGGCAAGCGTGATTTCTGCCCGCCGTCCATCCCATGCATCGAGCGTCAAGGCAAAAACGCTCACCCGCCGCGCTTTGCGTTCGATTTCGATGCCGCGACGCGCGAGTTCATAAAGGGGCTTTCCCGCATGCTTAAGCGCCGAATACATGGGAGGCACCTGTTTGAGCTCGCCAACGAAACTCTCGAGCGCACGCTCGAGATCGTTTCGCTCGAAACGCACGGGGGCTGAATATACGACATCCCCTTCGGCATCGCCGGTCGTGGTTTCGGCGCCAAACTCGATCGTCGCGAGATAGGCTTTGTCGGCTTCGAGCAGACCTTGGGAAAACTTGGTCGCTTCGCCAAAAAGGATCGGCAACAAGCCAGTGGCGAGCGGGTCGAGCGTGCCGGCATGACCGGCTTTCTCGGCCCGATAGAGCGCTTTTGCGCGCTGTAATGCGGCATTGGAGCTCACGGCTGCCGGCTTATCGAGCAACAACACGCCGTCGAGCCGTCGCAGCCGTGTGCGAGGCGCATCACTCATGGGCCTTTTTCACGTCCGCAACGACTTCGTCGATCAGACGAGAAAGCCGGCTGCCGCGTTCAATCGAGGCGTCGAAGACGAACTTGAGTTCGGGTATATGGTGAATGTGCAGGCGCCGACCGAGTTCGCGGCGCAAATAGCCCGCGACGCGCGCAAGTCCCGCTGCGATTTCACTTTCGTGTTCCGCGCCCGCGAGCGACGTCCAATAGACTTTGGCATGCGCGTAATCGTTCGAAACTTCGACGGCAGTCAACGAAACGAACGGCAAAAGGGCTGCGAGGCGAGGATCCTTGATTTCTCTCAGAAGTTCGGCAAGGTCTCGTCGCATTTGCTCAGCGACACGCTCCGTGCGCGCAAAACCATGCGTCGTCCGCCGTCCCGCCATCATCCATTCCTCATAACGTGCGCGCGACTTCCAAGACCTCGAAGATCTCGAGTTGATCGCCTTCTTTGATGTCGTTGAAGTTTTTTAGCGACAACCCGCACTCGAAACCCTCCTTGACTTCGCGCACGTCGTCTTTGAAGCGCTTCAACGAATCGAGCTCGCCGGTATGAATGACGACGTTGTCGCGCAATACGCGCACCTGTGCGCCGCGTCGCACGACGCCCGAAAGCACCATGCAACCGGCCACCGTGCCCACCTTGGAAATGCGGAAAACCTGCCGGACTTCGACCAAACCGATCACGTTTTCGCGTTTTTCCGGCGCCAACATGCCAGAAAGCGCGGCTTTCACGTCATCGACGGCATCGTAAATGATGTTGTAATAACGGATGTCCACGCCGTAATTTTCCGCGAGCTTTCTGGCACCGGCATCCGCGCGCGTATTGAAACCGATGATCACCGCTTTCGAGGCCTGCGCCAAGTTGACGTCGGTCTCGGTGATGCCGCCGACTCCTGCATGGATGACATTTACCTTGACCTCTTCAGTCGAGAGCTTGGTCAGCGCATGCGTAAGCGCTTCTTGCGAGCCCTGCACGTCGGCTTTGATGATCAAGGGCAAGACCTTGGCCTCGCCCTCGCCCATTTGCTCGAGCATGGTTTCGAGCTTGGCCGCCTGTTGCTTCGCCAGCCGTACGTCGCGGAATTTCCCCTGGCGGAAGAGCGCGATTTCGCGCGCCTTTTTCTCGTCGGGCAAAACGATCGCCTCGTCGCCTGCCGACGGCACGTCCGAAAGCCCTTGCACTTCGACCGGAATCGAGGGGCCTGCTGCATCGACCGCTTTGCCATTTTCGTCGAGCATCGCGCGCACGCGGCCATAGACTTGGCCTACGAGCAGTACATCGCCGCGCTTGAGCGTGCCTGATTGGACGAGAATGGTCGCCACCGGCCCTTTGCCCTTGTCGAGCCTGGCTTCGATCACCACCCCCTTGGCAAGCGTATCCTTGGGCGCTTTGAGCTCGAGGATTTCGGCCTGCAGGAGCACTTGTTCGAGCAGTTCGTCGATGCCCTGGCCGGTTTTGGCGGACACAGGCACAAAGGGCGAGTCGCCCCCATATTCTTCCGGAATGACGCCTTCCCCCACCAATTCTTGCTTGACGCGTTCGGGGTTGGCGTCAGGCTTGTCGATCTTGTTCAAGGCCACGACGATCGGCACGTTCGCCGCTTTGGCATGGTGGATCGCCTCACGCGTCTGCGGCATGACACCGTCATCAGCTGCGACGACGAGGATGACGATGTCCGTCACTTTGGCGCCGCGGGCGCGCATTGCGGTGAAGGCCGCATGCCCTGGCGTATCGAGGAACGTGACGGTACCGCGTGGCGTTTCCACGTGATAAGCGCCGATGTGCTGCGTGATGCCGCCCGCTTCGCCGGCGGCGACTTTGGTACGGCGGATGTAATCAAGCAAGGAGGTCTTGCCATGATCGACATGCCCCATGACGGTCACCACGGGGGGACGCGGCACGGGCTCGACCTTGCGCGCCGCCTCGACCATCTCATCGAGAAAGGCGTCAGGATCGTCGAGACGCGCTGCGATGGCCTTGTGTCCAAGCTCCTCGACGACGATCATCGCCGTTTCCTGATCGAGCTGCTGGTTGATGGTGACCATCATGCCCATCTTCATCAGGGCCTTGATCACCTCGGCGGCTTTGACGGCCATCTTGTGCGCCAGATCGGCCACGGAAATGGTTTCCGGCACATGCACTTCTCGCACCACCGGCTGTTCGGCCGGCGGCATTGGGCGCTCCTCGCCATGCGCTCGGGCATGCTTGGCGCCCTTCGGACCCGCTCGCCACCCTGTGGCGCCCCCGCTGACGTCGCCACGGGTTTTGATCATGCGCCGGGCATGCTCGGCTTCTTCCTTGGGTAAGGTGCGCGCCTCTTTCTTCTTGCCGCCGGATTCGACAGCAGGCTTCGCAGGCGGCTTATGGAGAGTGCCGACCGGGGCTGGCTGGATCGCAGCCGCGGGTGCTTCCGTCGTCCCCTCTTTTTCGGCTGGCGCTGGGGGAATGGAAGCCTTTTCCCCTTCGAGGGCGCGCGCTTCCGCTTCGGCGTGGGCCCGCGCCTCGCGTTCCTGTTTCTCCTTGAGTTCCGCCGCCTGGATCGCGGCAAGCTCGGCTTGGCGCTTGGCCTCGGCTTCGCGCAGGGCAAGCTGAGCGGCATCGACGACGGGAGGCGGCGTTTCGGCGGCTGGGCTCGTCGTCGCCTCGAGAACGGGCTCGAGATCTCGTTTGACGAAGGTCCGTTTCTTGCGCACCTCGACTGGGATCGTGCGCGCACGCCCGGAGGCGTCGGCCGCCCGAATTTCCGTGGTTTGCTTGCGCGTGAGGGTGATCTTGGCCTTCGCGGCCGTATCTCCGTGCGCCCGCCTCAAGAAGTCGAGAAGACGCGCTTTGTCCTGCTCGGTTAGGCTGTCGTTAGGCGATTGTTTAGCGACGCCGGCACGGCTCAGCTGTTCGAGCAACACTGCCGGCGGCATCTTCAATTCCGCGGCGAATTCGGCAACACTCATCTGAGCCATCGTCGGTCTCCTGCGTCTTACTGACTCTGTTCCGCGAACCAATGCGCCCGCGCCTTGGTGATCAAGGCCTTCGCGCGCTCCTCCTCGATGCCGGTCATCTCCACGAGCTCGGCGACCGAGAGATCAGCAAGCGCGTCGCGATCATAGACCTCGTTCTTGGCGAGCTGTGCGGCCAATTGGCGATCCATGCCCTCGAGCGCAAGGAGATCGGGATGGACCTTTTCGAGGCGCTCTTCCGTGGCAATGGCCTCCGTGAGCAGGACGTTGCGCGCGCGTTCTCGCAATTCGTTGATGGTGGCCTCGTCGAGCGCTTCGATTTCGAGCATTTCAGCAAGCGGCACATAAGCGACCTCTTCGAGGGTGGTAAAGCCCTCTTGCACCAAAATCTCGGCGACTTCTTCGTCGACGTCGAGCTTCTCCATGAAGAGGCGGCGGGTCGCTTCAGCCTCGCGCGCTTGCCTTTCTTGCGCTTCATCGATGGTCAGGAGATTGATCGTCCAGCCGGTGAGCTCGGAAGCCAACCGCACGTTTTGCCCATTCCTCCCAATCGCGATGGCAAGGTTGTTTTCATCGACGACGACGTCCATGCTGTGCTTTTCTTCATCGACGACGATCGAGCTCACTTCGGCAGGCGCCAGTGCGCCAATCACGAATTGGGCCGGGTCAGGCGACCAGAGCACGATATCGACGCGTTCTCCCGCCAATTCGTTGGTCACCGCAGAAACCCGTGACCCGCGCATGCCGACGCAGGTGCCAATGGGATCGATCCGAGGGTCATTGGATTTGACGGCAATCTTCGCGCGCAAGCCCGGATCGCGCGCAGCAGCCTTGATTTCGACGAGCCCCTCTTCGATTTCGGGCACTTCGAGCTCGAAGAGTTTGATCAAAAACTGTGGCGCAGTGCGCGAGAGCACGAGCTGGGGGCCACGCGAGGTGCGATCGACTTTCATCAACCAGGCGCGCACGCGATCGCCCGGGCGTAAATTTTCCTTTGGAATCATCTGATCACGCGGCAAGACCGCCTCGATCTTACCGATCTCTACGATGGCGTTGCCTCGCTCCATGCGCTTGATGACGCCGGCCACAATGTGCTCCTTGCGCTCGAGGAAGTCGTTGAGGATCTGCTCGCGTTCAGCGTCGCGAATTTTCTGCAAGATCACTTGCTTTGCAGTCTGTGCGCCGATGCGACCAAACTCGACGGCTTCGAGCGGTTCTTCGATGTAATCGCCGATCTGCACATCGGCCACCTGCGCGCGCGCCTCGCTCAGGCCGATCTGCTGTGCCGGGATCTCCACCTCATCGTCATCGAGCACGAGCCAGCGCCGATAGGCCTCATAATCGCCTGTGGCGCGGTTGATCTCGACGCGCACGTCGGCTTCCTCATGGATGCGCTTCTTGGTGGCCGAGGCCAGCGCCTGCTCGAGGGCGGTAAAGACGATCTCCTTGTCTACGTTTTTTTCACGCGCCAAGGCATCGACCAACAATAGCAGCTCGCGGTTCATCTCACTCTCCCATTCCGTGCCGTTCCGTCTCAAATAGGGGCACCAAGCGCGCCTTATCGATATTGGCGAGCGGAAACACGAGCTCGCCTTCCGCCGTCGCCAGGCGCACGTTCTCGCCATCGCAGCCGAGCAAGGTGCCGATGAAATTCCTCCGCCCGCCTGCCTTGACCCCGGAAGGGAGGGCAAGCGCCACTCGTAACCGTAGTTGCACGCGCTGTCCGGCAAAACGCTGGAAATCGGCAGGTTTTTTCAAAGGCCGATCGAGCCCCGGAGAAGAGACTTCGAGGCGGTCATAATCTACGTGTTCAACTTCGAACAGATGCGTCAGTTGATGGCTCACCCGTTCGCAATCGTCGATCGTCACGGGTCGCTCTAGGCAATCGATGAAGACGCGTAAAAGACGCGCGCGTGGGCTGGTCTCGAACTCGACGAGTTCGAAACCCAACCCTTTGACTGTGCTCTCGACCAACCCAGAGAGATCCTTCATCGCGCTTACCACAAATAAAAAATGGGCATATTGCCCATTTTTCTTTTCCAGCCGTCGAGCCAAAAGGCGAAACGCTGGCCAAAAACTCTCAAAAACGCCAGCAATTATACGAGTAAGCAATGAACAAAGCAATTTTATCCACGGCGGCGTTCATCTCTGGCAGCCGACCGCAGCCAGCAAGGATTCGACTTCTGAAGGCGCAAGCTCGATCCATTGCCCCCGCTTCAATCGGGGAGGAAGGCGAAGGGGGCCATAGCGCACCCGAAGAAGGCGGCTGACGGTGACCCCGACGGCGGAAAAGAGCCTGCGCACCTCACGGTTACGCCCCTCATCAAGGGTTACCCGATACCAGCGGTTGGCGCCCTCGCCGCCTGCAGGCGTGAGGGAGAGAAGCCGTGCAGGCCCATCCTCGAGCAGGATGCCCTGTAAAAGCCGTTCGATCGCATCCGGCGCAAGTTCTCCGAGCACGCGCACAGCATACTCGCGCTCCAGCCCATAGCGCGGATGCATGAGGCGATGCGCGAGAACGCCATCGTTGGTAAAGAGCATGAGGCCACAGGAATTGAAATCGAGGCGACCGACGGGAATCCAGCGTCCGCCCTTGATGCGCGGCAAAGCAGCGAAAACGCTGGGGCGCCCTTGAGGATCGGCGCGCGAAACGATCTCGCCCTCTGGCTTATGGTAGAGCAACACGCGCGGCAGACGCGGCGACCAGCGAAGGTTGATGAGCTTGCCATCGACCTTGATGCGATCGTCCCGGCCGATGCGCTGCCCCAGATGCGCCGGCTTGCCATTGACCTCGATGCGACCTGCGGCGATCCAGTCCTCGATTTCACGACGAGCAGCAAGGCCTGCGTCTGCCAAGGCCTTCTGCAGCTTCACGGTGGCAGGCTGGGAGCGTTCGGCGTGGAGTCTAGCCGCTGCCATGCGGGGCGAAGACGTCGAGCTGGTTTGCATCGGCTGCGAGCTCGGCGTCCTGCGTTTGGTCGGCAGGCGACGAGGGGACCTCAAAGTGTGGCGTTGATTGCGGGGCATCGATCATCCGTTCGATCTCGGCCAACGGCGGAAGTTCGGCAAGACTCCTCAGGCCGAGATCATCGAGGAACTTGCGCGTCGTCGCATAGAGCGCTGGGCGGCCAGGCGCGTCGCGGTGGCCAACGATGTCGATCCAGCCGCGTGCTTCGAGGGTCTTCAACACATTGGGCGAGACCGCCACCCCCCGAATGTCTTCGATGTCGCCTCGCGTCACAGGCTGACGATACGCGATGATCGCCAAGGTTTCCAGCACGGCGCGGGAATAACGGGGCGGCTTCTCGCTTTTCAAACGATCGAGGAACACCTGGTATTCGGGTCTCGTCTGAAAACGCCAGCCTGAGGCCAGTTGCACGAGCTCAACGCCCCGCCCATTCCAGTCCCGCTTCAGATCGTCCAGGAGCGCTCGCCACGTCTCGTCGTCGAACGATTCGTCGAATAAGCGCTTCAATTCGCTCAGCGAGAGGGGATCGGGCGAAGAAAGCAGCGCGGTTTCGATCACGCGCTTGTAATCATCGGGAGTGTAGAGCACGACCATGATGCAATTCTACGCTTGCCCTTCGCTCCCCCCAATGTCCCCGACGTCTTGCCGCAATCGGATATAAATCGGCGCGAGCGCTTCGACCTGGATGATCTCGATGAGACTTTCGCGCGCAAGCTCAAGTACGGCCAGGAAAGACACGATCAGACCAGGCGGCCCTAAGCCAGCATCGAACAAAGCTTCGAAAGTCACGAAATCACCTCCGGCGAGGCGCCGCAGGATGACGCCCATCTGCTCGCGCACCGACAATTCCTCGCGCTCGACACGGTGGTGCTGGCGCAGACGTGCGCGTTTCACGAGCGCAAGCCAGACGAGCGCGAGCTCATGGACACGGACTTCGGGCAGACGTGTGGCCGTTTTCGCAGCAAGCCATACGGTCGCGACTTCGAAATCTCGCCCAGCTTGGGGCAGCGCATCAAGGCGTTGCGCCGCCAGCTTGATTTGTTCGTATTCCTTCAACCTGCGCACGAGCTCGGCGCGTGGATCCTCGACTTGCTCGCCCTCCGTCCTCGAAGGGCGTGGCAAGAGCATGCGCGACTTGATTTCGAGGAGCATCGCCGCCATGAGCAAATAGTCGGCGGCCAGCTCCAGGTTGTGTCTGCGCATCGCCTCGACATAATCGAGGTACTGCGCCGTCAATTTCGCCATCGGAATGTCGAGGATATTGAGGTTGGCCTTGCGGATCAGATACAAGAGCAAATCGAGCGGGCCCTCGAAAGCTTCCAAAAAGACCCTCAACGCATCTGGCGGGATGTAGAGGTCGCGCGGCAAGTCGGCAAGTGGCTCGCCATATAGACGCGCCACAGGCTCTGCGCCATTCGATTCGAGCACATATGCGCCCTCGCGCTGGGCGTCGTCGCTCACCATACGGTATAGGCTCCCGTGCCGACGGCGATCAACTGTTCCTCATCGTTGAAAAGCTCCATGCGCGCCACCGCGACCCGGTTGCCCGTGCGTAAGGGATAGCCCCGCGCCACGAAACGGCTGCCCGCACCCGGCCGCAAATAATCAACGCGCAAATCGATGGTGCCGATGCGCGCAAAGCGCGCCAAGATTTCCTCGATGGGCTTGCCGCTAAGCTTCTGCGCAACGCCCAGGAAAGCGACGAGGCCGCCCGTGGCGTCGAGTACCGCCGAAATCACCCCGCCATGTAAAATGTTTTTGACATAATTACCGACTAGCTCTTCGCGCATCGCGAACGCAAGCTCGGGACGATCGTGATCGAGCGAGAGCACATCGATGCCGAGCAGGCGATGGAAAGGCATGCGCTCGACGAAGTTTTCGCGAATGATCGAAAGAACCCGCGCCCGGGCTGCGGTGCGGTCGGCGGCGCTTGCGTTCATGAGTAGTCGAGCCCCATCGCCTCGCGCACGTCACGCATCGTTTCCTGCGCCAGCTTGCGCGCCTTTTCACAACCATCGGCGACGATGTTGCGCACAAGCTGTGGATCTTCTTCATAGAGGCGCGCGCGCTCTCTGATAGGTGCGAGATCGCGCAGCACGGCGTCGATCACCGGTTCTTTGCATTCGAGACAGCCGATCGTCGCTGCGCGACAACCTTGCGCGACCCAGCCTTGTATGCTCTCCTCCGAGTAGAGCTTGTGAAACTGCCAGACGGGGCATTTTTCCGGTTCGCCGGGGTCGCTTCTGCGAACACGCGCTGGATCGGTTTGCATGGTGCGAATCTTTTTGCGCACCGTTTCTTCTTCCTCACGCAGGGCTATGGTGTTGTTATATGATTTTGACATCTTTTGTCCATCGAGTCCAGGCATGCGTGCAGCATGAGTGAGCAGCGCCTCGGGTTCGGCAAGGATCATCTTGCCGCTACCCTCGAGATAACCGAAAAGACGCTCGCGATCGCCGAGCGAGAGAGACGACGCCTCCTCGAGCAGCGCATGTGCTGCCTTTAGAGCGTCCTCCTCGCCTTTTTCCCGATAGCGCACGCGGAGCTCCTCATACAAGCGTGCGCGTTTGCTGCCCAACTTCTTCACCGCTTCCTTGGCTTTTTCTTCAAACCCCGGTTCGCGGCCATAGAGATGATTGAAGCGGCGCGCGATCTCGCGCGCGAATTCGATGTGCGGCAATTGGTCTTCGCCAACCGGCACCTTGTCGGCGCGGTAGATCAAGATGTCGGCTGCTTGCAGGAGGGGATACCCCAAGAAGCCATAGGTCGATAAATCTTTGTGGGAAAGCTTTTCCTGCTGATCCTTGTAAGTCGGCACGCGCTCGAGCCAAGATTGCGGCGTCATCATCGACAGCAGCAAGAAAAGCTCGGCGTGTTCGGGCACTTTCGACTGGATGAAAATCGTCGCCTGTTGAGGATCGACGCCTGCGGCAAGCCAGTCGATGACCATCTGGTGCGCGTTTTCTGCAATCGACGCCGGATCGTCGTAGCTGGTCGTCAGCGCATGCCAGTCGGCGACGAAGAACAGACAAGGATATTCATGCTGTAAGCGCACCCAGTTCGCGAGCACGCCGTGATAATGGCCGAGATGCAGGCGCCCAGTCGGACGCATGCCGGAAAGAACGCGAGAAACGTACATGATTTACAAAGCAAAAAAATGTTTGACCAGAAGGAGAAAGACGCCCAACAATGGCCTCAGGATCTGATCGAGGGCGCCCAGGAACAGCAACACGAGCAAGATGGGCAACCCCCAGGGTTCGAGACGCGCGTAGCGCCAAGCAAGCCAGGTCGGCAAGACACTGACGGCGATGCGGCCGCCATCGAGCGGCGGAATCGGCAAGAGATTCAAGAGCATCAATACGCCATTGACGAGAATGCCTGCACGCGCCATTTCTGCAAGCGGAAGACTGAAGAAATTCTCCGGCATGAAGAGGGAGAGCTTGAGCAGCATCGCCCAAAATAGGGCCATCAGAAAATTTGCTGCCGGCCCAGCCGCAGCGACCCACAACATGTCGCTTTTGGGGCGTCGCAGACGCGAAAAGTCGACGGGGACGGGCTTCGCCCACCCAAACATCATTTGGCCGCCGCTGGCAAAGAGCAACAGCGCGGGAGTAAGGATCGTTCCAATGGGATCGATGTGGCGTAGAGGATTGAGGCTGATGCGCCCCATCAGCCACGCCGTGGGGTCGCCGAAATAACGCGCGACATAGCCATGTGCGGCCTCGTGCAGCGTGATCGCGAAGAGCACCGGCAAGGCGTGGATGGAAAGCGTCTGGATCAAATCTTCCATAGGGTGGATTGTAGCTTGCCAGGAGGATGAGCCCGTGGCTTCATTCCTCTACGGAAATTCCCAAGGCTGCGAGCGAACCCATGCCTTCGCGCAGGAGCCGAATGTCGCCTGCCGAGAGATCCAAAACCGTCGTCGCGCCCCCAGGACATGCGCCTGCATCGAGCACGAGATCGAGCGCATGTCCAAGGCGCTCGACGATCGTCTCCCCATCATTCAAAGGCTCTTGCTCGCCGGGAAGGATAAGGGTCGAGGCAATCAAGGGTTCGCCGAGCTCTGTAAGCAACGCACGCAACACCTTGTGGCTGGGCACGCGCAAGCCGATCGTCTTTTTCCTCGGATGAAGCACGCGGCGCGGCAATTCCTTCGCACCCACGAGGATGAAGGTATAGGGCCCAGGCATTGCGGCTTTGAGCAAACGATATTGGGCGTTGTCGACCCGTGCGTATGTGGCGAGCTCGGAGAGATCGCGGCAAAGCAGGGTGAAATGGTGTCTTTCGTCGACGGCGCGAATTTTGCGGATGCGGTCGAGGATCTGTGCATCGGAGAGATGACCGGCAAGCGCATAGGCCGAATCCGTCGGCACGGCGGCAAGCTTCCCGGCGCGCAACATCTCTGCTGCTTGGCGTATCAGGCGTGGCTGCGGGTCGCGTGGATGGACGACGAAGTGCTGGGCCATCAGCGCCAAAGGCTCCAAATCGGCGTAAGACCTTCGGGAAGCGGGGCGATCGCGCCGAGATCGGCATAACTCTCGCCGGGGCCATGAAAATCGGAAGCGCGCGAAGCCAGAAAGCCATATTCCCGACAGGTCTCGGCGATTTCCCGACTCGCGGAGGGATCCTGCGCGCCCGAGACGACTTCGATGCCTACGCCCCCGACAGCCTTGAATTCGGCATAGAGCCGATGGCGTTCGGCGCTGGCAAGACGGTAGCGCGCGGGATGGGCAAGCACGGCCACCCCGCCAGCAGCGCGTATCCAGTCGACGGCCTCGGTAAGCTCCGCCCAAACATGAGGCACGTACCCCGGTTTGCCTTTCGCGAGCCAGCGCTCGAACACGCTGCGCACATCAGGCGCAACGCCGCATTCCACGAGATAGCGCGCGAAATGCGAACGCGACACCAAGGCAGGATTGCCGACATATTTGAGCGCGCCGGCATAGGCATCGGCAATGCCGTAGCGAGAAAGCTCTTCCCCGATGCGTCGAGCGCGACTGTCACGGCCCGCGCGCACGCGCGCGAGCCCCTCGACGAGCCTAGGATTTGTGGCGTCGATTCCTAGGCCTACGACGTGAATCGTATGATCTTCGCCCCAAGAGACCGAGATTTCCACGCCGTCGAGAAACGAAAGCCGATGGGAGGAAGCCGCCGCACGCGCCTCGGCAAGTCCGGACAGTTCATCATGATCGGTCAGCGCCAGGAGATCGACTCCATGGGCGACGGCCCGCTCGACCACCGCGGCAGGCGACAACACGCCGTCGGACGCCGTCGAGTGGCAATGCAAATCGGGATTGGCCGGCCTCATGACGCCGTCTCGCGCAGCGCATAGATTGCAGGCAGGTTGCGCCAGAGGCCTTTGACGTCCATGCCGTACCCGAACACATAGCGATTGGGGACGGAAAGCCCCACGAAATCGGCTCTGACCGGCTTTGCGCGTCCAATTTCTTTTTCCACGAGCACGGCAAGCCAGACTTCGGCGGCGCCAGACGCCAACAGCCGCTCCTTGATCGCCGCCAAGGTCACGCCCTCATCGAGGATGTCATCGAGGACGAGCACACACCGGCCGACTACAGGCTTTTCCGGCTCGACGCGCCAATGCACGACGGCGCCCGAAAGCGCCTCGCGATAGCGCGTTGCATGCAAGAAATCACACTCGAGGGGAAAGGCAAGGCGCGGCAACAGCTGGCCCGCAAACACCACGGCGCCACCCATCACGGTGAGCACGAGCGGCCTTTTTTCTTCCAAACGAGCGCCGATTTCGCGTGCGAGATGGTCAAGGGCGATCTCGATTTCAGCTTGGCCATGCAAGAGCTCGGCGCTCGCCAGCAACGCGCGTGCTTCCTCCGTCGTCATCTCAACTCCTCGACTCGATGCTTGAGCCACGCGGCGAATTCGGCGCCGACCTCGCCGTGCCGCAAGGCGTAATCGATGGTGGCCGTCAGATATCCAAGCTTGGAGCCGCAATCGTAACGCCGCCCTTGATAGCGATAGGCCAACACCTGCTCGTCCTGGATCAAGGCCGCAATGGCGTCGGTGAGCTGGATTTCTCCGCCTTGGCCCACCTGGGCCTGTTCAAGTCGCGCAAAGATGCGCGGCGTCAGCACATAACGCCCGACAACCGCCAGCGAAGAAGGCGCCTCCTCCGGTTTCGGCTTTTCGACGATGCCCAGGACCCGCTCAATGCGTTCAGACAGCGGCGCACTCATGACAATCCCATAACTTTTGGTCTCCTCGCGCGGCACCTCCTGAACCCCGAGCACCGAACAGCGGTAATAATTATAGGTTTCGATCATCTGCTGCATGACCGGTTTGCCTCCGCCATCGAGCAGATCGTCGGCAAGGAGCACGGCGAACGGCTCGTCGCCGATCACTGGGCGGGCGCAGAGCACGGCATGCCCAAGACCGAGAGCTTCGGCCTGCCGGATGTAAATGCAATCGATGCCTTTCGGCAAAAGATTGCGCACCGCTTCGAGAAGCTCGGTTTTACCCCGCCGGGAAAGCTCGCTTTCCAGCTCATAGGCCTTGTCGAAATGATCCTCGATGGCGCGCTTGGTGCGGCCGGTGACGAAAATCATTTCGCGGATGCCCGCTGCCGCCGCTTCTTCGACCGCATACTGGATCAAGGGCTTATCGACGATCGGCAGCATCTCTTTGGGCGAGGCCTTGGTTGCAGGCAAAAAACGGGTTCCGAGGCCAGCCACCGGAAATACGGCTTTTTTCACACGCATCATCGCAAGAGCTCCAGAAATTGGGCTTCATCGAGAACGGTAACGCCAAGCGCGCGCGCCTTGTCGTATTTGCTCCCGGGCTCTTCACCGACGACGACGAAGTCCGTTTTCTTCGACACCGACTCCGTGACCTTGCCGCCAGCCGCCTCGATCGCAGCCTTGGCCGCTGCGCGCGTCAGCGACGACAATGTGCCCGTGAGGACGAAGGTCTTGCCAGCCAATTTGCCGCTTTCGGCGCTTTTTTCATGCGGCCAATGCACGCCCGCAGACAGCAGCTCATCGATCACACGACGATTGTGCGGCTCGGCAAAGAAGTGCACAATCGACTCGGCGATGACCGGCCCGACCTCCGGCACGGCCATCAGCTGGTCTGCGCTCGCATTCATCAAAGCCTTGATGTCGCCGAAATGGCGCGCCAAATCCTTCGCCGTCGCCTCACCGACGTTTCTGATGCCCAACGCATAAATGAAGCGCGAAAGCGTCGTCGCCTTGCTTTTCTCGATTGCGGTGACGAGATTTTGCGCCGACTTTTCGCCCATCCGCTCGAGGCTAGAAAGTTCATGCGCCGTCAGTCGATAAAGATCCGCCACGCTTTTGACGAGCCCACGCTCGACCAGCTGATCGACGAGCTTTTCGCCCAGTCCTTCGATATCCATCGCCCGCCGGGAGGCGAAATGCAAGATCGCCTGTTTGCGCTGGGCTGGACAATACAGACCCCCGGTGCAGCGAGCAATCGCCTCTGAAGCAGGCTTTTCCACGGCCGAGCCGCAAACGGGACAGGTCTTGGGCATGACGAATGGCCTGGCGTGCGGCGGGCGTCGCTCGTGTACGACGCTGACGATTTCGGGGATCACATCGCCGGCGCGGCGGACGATCACGGTGTCGCCGACGCGCACGTCTTTGCGATGCACCTCGTCCTCGTTGTGCAAGGTCGCATTGGTCACGGTCACGCCGCCGACGAAAACGGGCGAAAGTCGCGCCACGGGAGTGAGCGCGCCCGTGCGACCGACCTGTACCTCGATAGCCTCGACGACCGTCAGCGCTTCTTGGGCGGGAAATTTGTGCGCGATGGCGAAGCGCGGCGCACGCGCGACAAAGCCAAGTCGTTCCTGGGCCTCCAAATCATCGACCTTATAGACGACGCCATCGATGTCATAGGGAAGGTCTTGACGTTTCCTGGCCATGCGTTCGTAATAGGCCAAAAGCCCCTCGACTCCTTCTACCACTTCCCGTTCTGCGACGACCGGCAAACCCCAGGCCATGAGTTTCGCCATCGCTTCGCTATGCGACTTTGCAATCCTGTCTTCCTGACTTGCCTCGGCGACGCCATAAGCATAGAAGCGCAAAGGACGCTTCGCCGTGACGCGCGGATCGAGCTGACGCAAACTGCCTGCGGCAGCATTGCGGGGATTGGCGAAGGTTTTTTCACCCAGTTCGGCTTGGCGCGCATTCAGGCGCGCAAAATCGCGTTTGAGCATCAAGACCTCGCCTCGCACCTCCAAGAAACGGGGTAGCGCTTCGCCTTTGAGGCGCAAGGGCAGATTTCGCACCGTGCGGAGGTTTTGCGTCACGTCCTCGCCGCGATAGCCGTCGCCTCGCGTCGCCCCGCGCACGAAGATTCCATTCTCATAGAGCAGGCTAACGGCAAGACCATCGAATTTAGGCTCGCAGGCGTAACGAATGCGCGCCACCCCAAGGCCTTCTCGGCAGCGTCGGTCAAAGGCTTCGACTTCCTCGGCAGAAAAAGCATTCGCGAGCGAAAGCATCGGCACGCGATGCGTGAGCTCGCCGAATTCGGGCAACGGGCGTCCGCCCACCCGCTGCGTGGGCGAATCCGGGGTGACGAGCTCGGGATAGGCTGCCTCGAGCGCGACGAGCTCGCGGAACAATTTATCATACTCGGCGTCAGGAATGATCGGCGCATCGAGCACGTAATATGCATAATCGTGCTTTTCGATCTCCGCGCGCAGTTGCGCGATGCGTTCGGCGGCGGCTGCCTGGTTTGCTGCCGGCATGATGTATTCCTAAGAAAAAAGCCGCAATGCGCGCAAACTTCCCGGCTCGATGCCGTAGGCGCTCATGCGGGATTGCAACTCCACGATGCGCGCACGGATCGCCGCAATGGTTGACTCTGGCAAGGCGCGTCCGTGCGCGTCGAGCAGACGCCCTGACAGGCGTGCGGCGGCCCGCTGCGCTTCCGCCAGCATGGCGTCGAAATCCGCGGCGCCATGAGCGCTGCGCGGTACGTCGAGCGCAAAAGACAACGCGGCCACGGGGGAGGACAGCCGAGCGTCCAGAGCCTGCCCTTGTGCATCGGAACATACGACCACATAGCGCTCGGCGCCCGTATCGTCGCTGGCGATGAAGCGGCCACCCTCCGCATGCAAGCCGGCTGAAACGATCCATGCGCGCACGTGTTCGGCCGCAAAGCCCGCCGCCGGGTCTTCTGGCACGACACGCAAGCCCAGCTGGACATCCACGACGCCACAGAATTCGTCGAGCCGACGCGCATGCGCCAAGGTCTTCTCGGCGTCGGGCAGAAGCAATTCTCCCGCATATCGACGCGCGAGCTCGCGCAAGGCGTTCTCCCATTCTGCAAATGCTCCCGCGTCGAGGGGGCCCCGCCGGTCGGCAAGCTGCAAAGTCACGACCAATTCATCCGTGAGGCCGGCTAGACCAGGAGAGTTTTCGTTGAGCAGCGCCCAATGCCCAGCCGTCAGATCCCAGGCGAACCATTGCATGGGTCTGGATAGATGCGCAAAGGACGCCTCGAGTGCTGCAAGCAAAGTGGACAATGCGAGGGGCGTGCGCAACCGGAGGCGCGCTTCGCAATCAAACGCTTCGTTCCCCCACTCGCTGGGGATGGGCGGCCTGCTCGCTCCCCTTTCGCCCTGCGCGCGCACCTCCCGCCCGCTGTCCGCTTCTCCTGGCAATGAGGCAAGCGTTGGCTCTGCCGGGGGTTTGGTTTCTGACGGGGAAACGCCGTTTCCCTGGTGCGTGTGCTCTTTCTTCACCCGTCTCAATTGCCACTGGTTGTAAGCCCAGACGCCGAGCACGGCGAAGCCGCCGGCTACGATCAAGGCAACATGCAATTCGCTCAACGCCATCCTTTACGCCGCCTCCTCCGGCGCCGCCAGCGACAACGCGCTTGCGAGGTCGACCTCGACGATTCTCGAGACCCCTTGCTCTTGCATCGTCACACCGACCAGCTGTTCCGCGAGCTCCATGGTGATCTTGCTATGCGTGATGAAGATGAATTGCGTCTGGCGCGACATGCGCCGCACCATCTCACAATACCGCAGCGTGTTCGCGTCGTCGAGAGGGGCGTCGACCTCGTCGAGAAGGCAGAAGGGCGCCGGATTGAGCTGGAACAACGCAAACACCAATGCAATCGCCGCCAATGCCTTCTCGCCGCCCGAGAGCAAATGGATCGTCGAATTGCGCTTGCCCGGCGGCTGGGCCATGATCTGCACGCCCGCATCGAGGATCTCTTCGCCGGTGAGGATCAGACGCGCCTCGCCTCCGCCGAAGAGCTCGGGAAACAGCGCGCCAAAATGGCGATTGACAGTTTCGAAGGTTTCCTTGAGTTGTTCGCGGGTTTCCCGATCGATACGCCGAATCGCGTCTTCCAACGTGGCGATCGCACTCGTCAGATCCGCCGCCTGCTCATCGAGAAAGCCCTTGCGACGACGAGCCGCTTCGAGTTCTTCGAGCGCAGCCAGATTGACCGGCCCCAGCGCCTCGATTTCCTTGGTCAAACGCGTAATTTCGTTGTTCAATGCGCTCTCGCGCAGGTTCGGCGTCAATTCGGCGGCAAGCTCGGCCATTTTCTGCGCCTCGTCGACGCCGTTTTCGGCCAGTCGCTCGGCGTATTGCGCCGCCGCAAGCTGCGCCGCCTGTTCGCGCAAACGCAATTCCGCCAGCCGTGTGCGTGCCGGCTCAAGGGCCCGTTCGAGGCGTAAGCGTTCTTCGTCTTTTTCGCGTAAGCAGCGTCCGGCTTCTTCGAGCGCTTCGCGGCGCCCGATGAGTTCGGCCTCGATCTCTTCCCTTTTCTCCAAGGCCGCTTGCAACAGGGCGCCAAGATCCTCTTCGTGCGCATTGGCAAGTTCCGCCGTCACGAGTTTGCGCTCTTCGGCAAGCTGCTCTTGCTGCCTTTGCGAAGTCTCCAGAGCCCGCGCATTGTCGTCGATGCGCGCAAGACATTCTCTTTCGGCAAAAGCCGCCTCTTGGGCTGCTTGCGTCGCTTGCTTCTCCAACGCCCGCGCTTCGACCGTTTCGACTTCGACCCTGCGTTTGTGCGCCAGCGCTTCCTCAAGACGCTCGCGCGCGTCCTCCAGACGCGCACGCGCATCGGCGCCCTCCGTCTGTGCGGCCATCAACCTGTCCGCCTCCTCGCTTTCGAGACGCGCCAATTCCTCGCGATCACGCGCAAGCTGGGCGCGTTTCTCCTCGTAGCGCGCTTTTGCTTCGTTTCTTTTCAGCGCCTCGATTTGGCAAGCATGACGGCGGTTTTGCGCGGCCTCGAGCGCGCGGCGGGCTTCTTCGAGGGCGTCTGCCAATGCAGAGAGCTCACCCAGCAACGTCTCCTCGCGCGCACGCTGCAAGGCTTCTGCCTCGTCCAGGCGCGCGCATTCGGCCGTCAGGGCCTCGATCTGCCGTTGTCTTTCGAGGATTCCTTGCGCCTCGGCGCCGAAGGCATAGACGACGAGCCCATGAGGCGTGCCCATTCTTCCTGCTCGGTCTACGCGCAGGTGAGGGCCCGCGAAGAGCATTTCGTCGTCCTCGGCTATGCGCACGCCCGCCAGCCACTCGGCGACGACGGCTTGCCAGCGGGCATCGTGGCAACGCACCTTGGCCAGCAAGGCATCGCTGGGAGGCGCTTCCGGCGTTGTGTCGGATGCCACAGCCAGCGCCACTGTTGCCTGCGGCAATGAGGCGCACGCCTTGCGCAGCGTTGCCGAATCGACGCCGACAGCGGAAAGACGAGCGCCAAGGACCGCCTCCACAGCCCTTTCCCATCCCGGCTCGACGCTGAGCGCACGCCAGAGCACGGGCGCATCGCTAAGCCCCATTTCCGCAAGCCAGTAAGACAAATCGGCATTGCTGCGCTGTTGCATTTCATTCAGCGCAGCTAGCCGCGCCTGCGCAGCGGCCGCCTCACGATGCGCCTTCCGGCCTTCATCTCGCGCTTGCGCGAGCGCCGCTTTGAGGCCCGGTTCGCGTTCGACGAGCCCACGCAGCCGCTCCTCGGCAGCCTGAAACGCTTCTTGCGCCTCTTGTTCCGCCGCCTCGGCCAGCGCCAAAAGATGGGGGTCGGGCGCAACGAGAGCGGCCTCCTCCTGCTCAAGCCGGCGCCGGCGCTGTTGGATCGCTTCCAAGGATCGCTGAGCATGCGCCGCATGGTTTTCCGCCAAGCGCAATTTTTGCTCGAGCTCGAAAACCTCCTTGCGCGCCGTCTCCACCCTTTCGAGCGCACTCTGCAGCGCAGCTTCGCGCTCCATCAGACGCTGCGTGGCTTCTTCGCAGCGGGCATTCGCTTCCTCGATCCGCGCACGCACGCCCTCGAGCAGCTCCTGCCAGCGTTGCCCTTCCTGGCGCAAACGATTTTCTTCCTCTTGCCAATGCTGGCTCTGTGCGGTGAGCTGGGCAAGGCGCGCTTCTAGCCGCAGGCGGGTTTCGCGCCGGTGTGAAAGCTCAGCCTCGCAGCGGCGCACCTCGGCATTGGCCTCATACATCTTGGCTTGCGCGGCATGGAGCGCGTCGGATGCCGCAAAATGCGCCTCGCGCAACCTCACGAGCTCCGTCTCACAAGCGCGTAACGCTGCAGTATCCGCCTCGATCGCCACCTCGAGCGCGGCGATCTCGCGCGACAAACGACCCACCTCGTGTTCGGCGTCTTGACGTTTTTTCAGCCAAAGCAGGTTTTGCCGGAAAGAAAGCCGCTGCTGGAGCTCCCGATAGCGACGCGCCACCTCGGCTTGCGCCTCCAGACGCGCGACCTGCGTCTCAAGTTCATTGCGGATGTCATCGACACGCGCGAGATTCTCGCGCGCATCCGCCAGCCGTCCTTCGGTTTCTTTACGCCGTTCTTTGTAACGCGTCACTCCCGCCGCCTCTTCGAGAAATCCACGCAGCTCGTCAGGCTTGGCCTCGATGATGCGGGAAATCGTGCCTTGGCTGATGATGGCATAGGCGCGTGGCCCCAGTCCCGTGCCCAGAAAGAGATCGACGACGTCACGGCGGCGCACGTGCAGGTTGTTGATGTAATAATTCGAATTTCCTTCGCGATCAAGGACGCGCTTCACCGTGATCTCGGCGTATTGTCCCCATTGTCCTTTGATCCGTCCGCTTGTGTTGTCGAAGAAAAGCTCGACGCTGGCGCGACCGACCTCCTTGCGGGTGGCCGAGCCTTTGAAAATCACGTCCTGGATCGACTCGCCCCGCAATTCGGCCGCCTTGGATTCGCCGAGCACCCACCGCACGGCGTCGATGATGTTGGATTTGCCGCAGCCGTTCGGTCCAACCACCCCGACGAGCTGGCCAGGAAACAGAACGGTCGTCGGCTCGACGAAGGATTTGAAACCGGCGAGCTTGATCTTGGTCAGACGCACGGGAGATGAGAATGCAAACAATGCAGACGCTTAGGGAAGCGGCGATTATAAACAGCGCCTTTAGAATGACGGTTTCACCACTCTCCTTTCCGACATGACGCCAGTTGCCGCTTTCTTCGTCGGGGTGCGCGCGCTGCTCCCCATGCTCGTCGGCGTCACGCCCTTCGGCATGCTCTATGGCGCCGTCGCGCTGCAAGCGGGCCTCTCGCCTCTCGCGGCGATGCTCATGTCGTCCCTGGTGTTCGCCGGCTCGGCACAGTTCGTGATGGCCCAGCTCATCGCAACGTCAGCGCCGGCCCTGCTCGTTTTTGGCGCCGCGACCCTCATAAACCTCCGCCACGCGCTCTATAGCGCCTCCGTCGCGCCCGCGCTCAAGCATCTCGCCCCACCTTGGAAGGCCTTGCTTGCCTATCTGCTCACGGACGAAGCCTTCGCGGCGGCAGCTTCCCATCTGCTTGCAGAACCGCGCTCACCCCATGCGCATTGGATCTTGTTCGGCGCAGGAGCCGCGCTCTGGCTTTGCTGGCAGCTTGCCACACTCGCCGGCATCCTCATTGGCCCAGCCTTGCCCGAGGACCTTGGCCTCGATTTCGCTTTGCCTCTGACCTTCATCAGCATCCTCGTGCCGTTGATCGACGATCGTGCACGGCTTGCGGCCGCGCTGACCGCAGCTGCCCTGGCCGTTGCCCTTGCCTGGCTTCCCTATAACGCTGGCCTCGTGATCGCCATGCTCGGCGGCCTCATGGTCGGTGTGCTGGGGGGTGTGCCGCGCGGAGGCTCTGCACGATGAAGGATGCCTGGCAATGGCTACCGCTTTGGCTCGTCTGCGGCCTGGCCACCTTCCTCGCGCGCTACTCGTTCATTGCGCTCGAAGGCCGTTACAAGCCGCCCTCCTGGTTCGTCAAAGCCCTGCCGTTCGTGCCCATCGTTGCGCTGTCGGCCCTCACCGCACCAGAGTTGTTGCTCGTCGAAGGCCACCTCCAGATCGCAGGCAACGCCAAGCTCTATGCGGGCGCCATCGCGGTGGCGTTGGCCTTGATCTGGCGCAATGCTTTACTGACCATCCTCGGGGGGTTTTCGGTTTTCTGGCTCTTGCGCTTGCTGGGCTAGCGCAAGAGCCTCCCTTATATAATGGCCGTTAGGCATCCATCTTTAGCCGATGCTTCCCTATCCGCCATGCCGACTTCGCCCTCGAAAACCCTCGAAACTTTCCCCAATCCGGCTCCTGACCGGGATTACCAGATCCACATGGAGATTCCCGAATTCACTTGCCTATGCCCGAAAACCGGGCAGCCGGATTTCGCCATCCTCACGCTCGACTACGTTCCCGATCGACTCTGTGTTGAATTGAAAAGTTTGAAGCTTTACATATGGAGCTTCCGAAACGAGGGGCACTTTCACGAAGCGGTGACCAACCGGATCCTCGACGATCTCGTCGCCGCCACGCAGCCACGCTTCATGCGGCTGGTAGCGCGCTTTTATGTGCGCGGCGGCATCTTCACCCATGTCGTGGCCGAATACCGCAAGGACGGTTGGCAGCCCGCGCCACGGGTCGAATTGGCCGAATTCCCGCCTTCCTCCAACGTGCGCGGATGAGCTCTTTCCCTTCCTGAAGCCGGCCCCGCCTCGAGCCGCTCTATGCGCCGACCCTCCTGTTTCGCCATTGTCTTCCACGTTTTTCGATCATGAACCCGGACCTTGCCAAACTGCAGCCTTACCCTTTCGAAAAGCTGCGCGCTTTATTCGCGGACGCAACCCCGCCCAAAGGGCTGCCGGAAATCAAGCTCCACATCGGCGAGCCCCAGCACCCCACGCCTCCTTTCATCCTCGCCGCGCTCTGCGAACACCTGGCTGGGCTTGCACACTATCCTGCAACCCTGGGAATCGACGCCCTGCGCGAGGCAATCGCCGCCTGGCTTGCGCAACGTTACGGGATTCCGGCGCCCGACCCGGCGAGGCAAATCTTGCCTGTCAATGGCTCGCGCGAAGCCCTCTTCAGCTTTGCCCAGGCCGTGATCGCACGGCGTCATCGCCAGCCGGTGGTGCTCATGCCCAACCCTTTCTACCAGATCTACGAGGGCGCCGCTCTACTGGCCGGCGCGCGTCCTTTTTTTCTCAACACGCTGCCAGAAAACGGGTTTCGTCTGGATTGGGCCAGCGTACCGGAAGAGATTTGGCAGGATGTGCAACTGTGTTACGTCTGCTCCCCCAACAACCCCACCGGCACCGTGTTAGAGCTTTCGGAATGGCAAACGCTCTTCGAGCTCGCCGATAGATATGATTTTGTCATTGCATCGGACGAATGCTATTCTGAAATCTACTTTGACGAAGAGAATCCGCCTCTCGGCGCCCTCGCCGCAGCGCATCGTCTCGGACGCGACGATTATCGGAAAATCGTCGTCTTCTCTTCGCTTTCCAAGCGCTCGAACGTGCCTGGCCTGCGCTCTGGCTTCGTCGCTGGCGACGCCGCGATCCTCGCAGCCTATCTGCGCTATCGCACCTATCACGGCTGCGCCATGAGCCCTGCCATACAAGCCGCCAGCATCGCCGCGTGGCGCGATGAGGCCCATGTGCGTGAGAACCGCCGCCGCTACGCACAAAAATTCGCTGCGATTACTCCGCTTCTCTCCGCTCACTTGCAAACCGCCATGCCCGCAGCTGGTTTCTACCTCTGGGCCGATGTCCGCAACACGGGGCTTGCGGACACGGAATTCGCTCGCCGCCTCTATGCCCAATATAATGTCTCGGTGCTGCCGGGCAGTTTCTTGGCGCGCCAGGCTGCTGGCGTAAACCCAGGTGCGGGCCACGTGCGCATCGCGCTGGTTGCCCCTCTCGAGGACTGCCTGGACGCAGCAGGCCGCATCGTCGAATTTTGCCAATCCCTCTAAGGAAAGGGAATCTTCATGTCTGACATCGCCGAACTCCAAGCCTTGATCGAACACTATTGGGAAGATCGCGCCAACATCAAGCCAGGGACGGCGCCGGCACGCCTGGGCGAGGCTGTCCAGACCGTGCTCGAAGGCCTCGACAAAGGTAGTCTGCGCGTCGCGGAAAAGATCGATGGGCAATGGGTCACGCATCAATGGATCAAGAAGGCCGTGCTGCTGTCATTCCGTATCGAGGACAACACGGTCATGGAGTCCGGCGTATTCCGCTACTATGACAAAGTGCCGACAAAATTCGCCCGTTACGACACGCATATGTTCCAAAAAGGCGGCTTCCGCGTCGTGCCCGGGGCCGTCGTACGGCGAGGCTCCTATATCGCGCCGAACGTAGTGCTGATGCCAAGCTTCGTCAATATCGGCGCCTATGTCGGAGAAGGCACGATGGTCGATACCTGGGCCACCGTCGGTTCCTGCGCACAAATCGGCAAGAACGTGCATTTATCGGGCGGCGTGGGCATCGGCGGCGTCTTGGAGCCCCTGCAGGCCAACCCCACGATCATCGGCGACAACTGCTTCATCGGCGCGCGTTCGGAAATCGTCGAAGGCGTCATCGTCGAAGATGATTGCGTGATCTCGATGGGCGTCTTCATTGGACAAAGCACGAAGATCCTCGACCGCACCACCGGGGAAATCCTCCAGGGACGAGTGCCCGCAGGCTCGGTCGTCGTCTCAGGCAGCATGCCAGCCAAAGATGGGAGCCACAGTCTCTACTGCGCCGTCATCGTCAAGAAAGTGGATGCACAGACGCGCGCCAAGACGAGCCTGAACGAGCTCCTGCGTGATTGAGTTCGTCTTCGCCAAGCCGAAGCCATGAGCACGATGCTCAAACTCTTCCAGTTGATGGCCGAGAAAGGCGCATCGGACATCTATGCTTCCGTCGGCGCGCCGATCAACATCAAGATCAATGGCGTGGCCATGCCGATCAATCAGCAGGTCGTCGATACGAACATCATCATGGGTCTGCTCCGCGAAATGCTCACCCCGGAGCAGCTCTCAGAATACCAACAGACCTGCGAGCTCAATACGGCCCGGCCGATCCCTGGGGTGGGCAATTTCCGCATTTCGGTGATGCGTCAAAAAGGCACGCCAGCGTTCGTCGTGCGCTATATTCCGGCGGAGATTCCAAAGTTCGAAACGCTCAATCTGCCGCCGATCCTGCTCGACGTGATCCAGGAAAAGCGCGGCCTTTTTCTCGTCGTCGGCGCCACGGGGTCCGGCAAGTCCACAACCCTTGCTTCTCTCATCGAGCACCGCAACGAACGCCAAACGGGCCACATCCTCACACTCGAAGACCCGATCGAATTCATCTTCACCAACAAGAAGTCGATCATCAATCAGCGCGAGATCGGCATCGACACGCGCGATTATCACACTGCGCTCAGAAACGCCTTGCGCCAAGCGCCCGACGTCATTTTCATCGGCGAGATCCGCGACATGGAAACGATGTCGCATGCGATCGCCTACGCGCAATCGGGCCATCTAGTTCTCGCGACGTTGCATGCCAACAACAGCTATCATTCACTCGCGCGCATCATCAGCTTCTATCCTTTGGAGAATCGCCCCGCGCTGCTCGCAGACCTCTCCGTCACGCTGCGCGCGATCTCGGCGCAGCGTCTCGTGACGAAGCCGGATGGTTCGCGCACACCCGCCTGTGAGGTCATGTTGAACACGCGGCTTGTCAGCGATCTGATTGCCAAGGGCGATCTCGACGGGATCAAGGAAGCGATGGAACAAAGTCTAACGCCAGGCTCTCAGACCTTCGAACAATCACTCTATCGCCTCTATAAAGACAACGTCATTACCCTGGATGAAGCGCTGGCATATGCCGACTCGCCGAACAATTTGCACTGGCTGATCGAAAACGCGGGCGCCCCCCCGACGAGCAAGGAACGCGAAAAGACCAGCGGCCCTCTGGTGCCGCCGATGGCCACCACCACGACCAACGAATCCGGCACAAGTTTCGCCGAATTCACGCTTACGATCGAGTAGACATCGATGAGCGAGGTGCTCGCTTTAGCCCAAGCGCTGATCGCGCGGCCATCGGTCACGCCGGCGGATGCCGGCTGTCTCGAGCTGATCGCCCACGAGCTTGCCGAGGCAGGCTTTTCCTGCGAGCGGCTCGACAGCACGGGTGCGACGGGCCGAGTAGCCAACCTCTGGGCGAGATGGGGGACGTCACGCCCCCTCGTCGTCTTCGCTGGTCATACGGACGTCGTTCCTCCTGGCCCACTCTCGGCATGGACGAGCGACCCATTCACGCCAACCGTGCGCGAGGGCAGGCTCTATGGCCGTGGCGCGGCGGACATGAAATCCTCGCTTGCGGCGGCCGTCATTGCCGCCAAACGCCTCCTGCGCCGTAAAGAATCCCTCTGCGGATCACTTGCCTTTTTGCTGACGTCCGACGAAGAAGGCGAAGCCACCGATGGCACGGTAAAAGTCGTCGAGACCTTGCGTGCGCGCCATGAAATTCCCGATTATTGCGTAGTGGGCGAGCCCACGTCTGCAGTGTGTTTCGGCGATGTCATCAAAAACGGTCGCCGCGGCTCTCTCACTGGCCACCTGATCGTGCAGGGTCTCCAAGGCCATGTCGCCTATCCCGAAAAAGTAAGAAACCCGATCCATCTCGCTGCCCCTGCCCTGGCTGAACTCATCGCCACGCGTTGGGACGAAGGCAATGAATTCTTTCCGCCAACCTCCTTCCAAATCTCCAATATCCATGCAGGCACGGGCGCGACGAACGTCGTCCCCGCGCGCTGCGAGATCTCGTTCAACTTTCGCTTTTCCACCGCAAGCAGCGTAGATTCCTTGAAAACGCGCGTCGAGCAGATCCTCGCTCGCCATGGTCTTGAGTTCGACCTTGCCTGGACGCTGGGCGGCAAACCTTTCCTCACCCGCCCGGGTCGCTTGGTTGAAGCGCTCTCCCAGGCCATTTGCGCCGAGACGGGCCGCCTGCCGGAGCTCTCCACGAGCGGCGGCACCTCGGACGGTCGCTTCATCGCGGAAATCTGTCCCGAGGTCGTCGAGTTTGGCCCCCTCAATGCGAGCATCCACAAAGTCGATGAATGCATCGACGTCGCCACATTAGAACCGCTTGCCCGCATCTACGAAGCCACCTTCCGCAACTTGCTGCACACACCCAAGGCATAACGATCCTTTCCATGGCTCTCGCATTTCCAGATGAACTCGTCACCTTGCGCGACTGGTGGCGGTGGAGCATCAGTCGCTTCAGAGAAGCCAAGCTCTTCTTCGGGCATGGATGTGAGAATGCCCATGACGAAGCCGCATGGCTGATCCTTTCTGCCTTGCACCTTCCGCCCGATCGCCTCGATCCCTACTTGGATGCCCGCCTCACCTTGAGCGAGCGACAACGCCTGTTCGCATTGATCGAGCGCCGCATCAGCGAACGCAAACCCACCGCCTATTTGCTCAACGAAGCCTGGCAGGCTGGTTTCCGCTTTTATGTCGACGAGCGCGTGCTGATCCCTCGCTCCTATCTCGCCCCTTTGCTCGTCGAGGGCCTGGCGCCATGGATCCAAGCGCCGGAAACGATCGAGGATGCGCTCGATTTGTGCACCGGCTCTGGCTGTCTTGCGATTCTGGCAGCGCATGCTTTCCCCCATGCCCATGTCGATGCAACCGACTTATCCGAGGACGCACTCGCGGTCGCGCGCCGCAACGTCGACGACTATCATCTCGCCGCGCGCATCCGACTTTGGCAGGGCGACCTTTTTGCCCCCCTCCGTCGCCGCAAATATGACTTGATCATCAGCAATCCTCCTTACGTGACGGCAGAATCGATGCGCGCGCTGCCGCCTGAATATCGACACGAGCCGGAAATTGCGCTCGCGGGGGGTAAAGAAGGCCTTGACATCGTTCGCCGCATCCTCCGCGAGGCCAAGAAGCATCTAAAGCCCAAAGGATTGCTGATTGTGGAAATTGGCCATAACCGCACCATCATCGAGAGGGCCTTTCCCGATCTTCCTTTCCTCTGGCTCGACGGCGATGACGGAGACAACAAGGTTTTTCTCTTGCACCGTGAAGACTTGCCTTAGGAGGCCCCCATGCAGACGATCAATTTCAAACGGGTGATCGAAACGACGCTCGATGAAGCCATCGCACGCGCCACCCAAGCGCTTGCCGCAGAAGGTTTCGGCGTTCTCACACGCATCGACATGCACGCCAAGATCAAGGAAAAAACGGGCGAGACCATCGTTCCCACGGTGATTCTCGGCGCTTGCCATCCACAACTTGCGCTTACCGCTTATCGCGAATGCAGCGACGTCGCAAGCTTGTTGCCCTGCAACGCCGTAGTGCGCGAAATCGCGCCGGGAAAGATTTCCCTCGAATTCGTCAAGCCCACGGCGATGCTCGCCATCCTGGGGGATCCGAAACTGCAGGCAATGGCGGCAGAAGCCGACAAGAAGATCGAGCGCGCGATCAGCAGCGTCTGATCAGATGCAGAAAGCATGCTGAGCTATCGTCATGTCTATCACGCGGGCAACTTCGGCGATGTGCTCAAGCACGCGATTCTCATCCGTCTTCTCGATCATCTCAATCAGAAAGACAAACCGTATTGGGTGATCGATCTCTTCGCCGGCGCGGGCGGTTATCGACTCGATGCCGGCCGCGGCAAAGAACATGGGGAGTGGCGCACGGGCATTGGTCGCCTCTGGCGTGCGACCAATCCTCCGCCGCTTTTGCTGCGTTACCTGGCCGCCGTGCGCGCCGAAAACCCAGACGGCAAGCTGCGCCGCTATCCCGGCTCGCCATTGCTCGCTTTGCGGGCAAGTCGTGCGTGCGACCGCCTGCGCTTCTTCGAGCTCCATCCCACCGACATACGTCTATTGGCCGAGACGATTGCAGGCGCCGCCAACGATGCCACGAAACGGACAACCATCCGGCAAGAGGATGGATTCCTCGCCTTGCCTGCGCTCCTGCCGCCTCCTCCACGGCGGGGCCTCGTGATCATCGACCCTCCCTATGAGGACAAGCGGGATTACGCCCGTGTCGTGACGGCCTTGAAAGATCTGCTGGACCGGTTTCCCACGGGCCTCGCCCTCGTCTGGTATCCCTGGCTTGCCCGCCGAGAAAGCCAAGAGCTCCCTCAGCGCCTGCGCCGGCTCGCTTCGCGATGGCTGGATGCGCGTCTCGTATTGCGGCCTCCAGCGCCCGACGACAAGGGCATGCCAGGTTGTGGTGTCTTTGTGCTCAACCCACCCGCAACGTTGCACGCAGCAACCTCGGATGCCCTTCCTTGGCTGGCTGACGTCCTTGGCGAGGGAAGCGGCAGCTCCAAAGGATTCTGCGAAAGCTTTCCATTCCCAAGCATTTTGCGATACGATGAGAGGCGGACTCGTCCCGCGCCTGCCAGAAGATGACAGAACTCGCCACACGCGTCGACACGCTCGAAGAAGCTTTGGTCAAGTTGGCTCATGCCCAATACATGACCGAGCTACAACTGCGCGATCTCGCCAAAGAAATGGCCGATTTCAAAATCGAAATGCTGGAGTTCAAGAACGAAATGGCCGAGTTCAAGAACGAAATGGCCGAGTTCAAGAACGAAATGGCCGAGTTCAAGAACGAAATGGCCGAGTTCAAGAACGAGGTTCGCGCCGATCGAAAGGAGATGAATCGCCGTTGGGGCGAACTCGTCAATAAATGGGGATCGATTGCCGAAGACCTCGTCTATCCCAACATCCCCCGCATCGCCAAAGAGCTTTTCGGCGCCAGCACCTTCGAGTTTCTTGGTCTGCGCGTCAAAAGATCGCACCACGAGCAAAGGGGTAAAATGCGCGAATTCGATACGGTCGCCGCATGGCCCGATCATTTCTTACTGGTAGAAGTCAAGGCAAGTCTGCGTCCCGAATATTTCAAGGACTTCGCTGCTTTTTTGCTCAGCGGTGAAGTCTGGGATTATTTTCCAGAGTATCGGGAGCGCAAGCTGATCCCCATTTTCGCGAGTTTCAGCTTGTCTGCATCCGACCTCGCGTTTCTGACCAAGCAGCGCATTTATGGCATGGCGCTCGGCGATGAAACGATGGAAATCCTCAATGCCCAAGAGATCGCCGCCTTGGGCGGATAATCAGCTCATCAGCTCAGGACGGTTGCAAAAATGCTCGAGCGCTTCGGGATTGGCGAGCGCTTCGCGATTTTTGACGGGGCGCCCATGCACGACCTCGCGTACGGCAAGCTCGACGATCTTGCCGCTTTTGGTGCGAGGAATGTCCGGCACTTGCACGATCTTCGCCGGCACATGGCGCGGCGAGGCATTCTCACGGATTAGCCGCCGGATGCGTTCCTGGAGCGCCTCATCGAGGCTTGTGCCGTCGCGTAGGCGCACGAAGAGCACGATGCGCACGTCTCCTTGCCAATCCTGGCCGATCACGAGTGACTCGACCACTTCGGGCAGCTTTTCTACCTGGCGATAAATCTCGGCGGTGCCGATGCGCACCCCGCCCGGATTGAGCGTCGCGTCAGAGCGGCCGTGGATGATGTAGCCACCATGCGGCGTTTTTTCGGCAAAGTCGCCGTGATGCCATATGTTGGCGTAGCGGCTGAAATAGGCGGCGTGATATTTCTTCCCCTCGGGATCATTCCAGAAACCGATCGGCATGGAAGGAAACGGCTGCGTACAGACGAGCTCTCCTTTTTGGCCGGGCGGCAACGACCGCCCCTGGTCGTCAAATACATCCACCGCCATGCCAAGCCCCGGCCCTTGTATTTCGCCGCGATATACCGGCTGGATGGGGTTGCCGAGCACGAAACAAGACACGATGTCGGTTCCCCCCGAGATCGAGGCCAATTGCACATCCCTTTTCCAGGCGCGATAGACATAATCGAATCCCTCGGGAGACAAAGGACTTCCGGTGGAGAACACCGTGCGCAACGCCGCCAACTGATGCGTCTTGATCGGCTCAAGCCCCGCTTTGGCGCAGGCGTCGATGAATTTTGCCGAGGTGCCGAAACATGTCATGCCTTCGGCATCGGCATAGTCGAACAAAATGCGTCCGCCGCCGGCGAAGGGGGAGCCGTCATAAAGAAGCAAGGTCGCCTCGCTTGCCAGGCCTGAGACGAGCCAGTTCCACATCATCCAGCCACAGGTCGTGAAATAAAACAGTCGATCTTTCGGCCCGATGTCGGCGTGCAGACGATGTTCCTTCAGATGTTGCAAGAGCGTGCCGCCCGCCGAATGGACGATGCATTTGGGCGCGCCAGTCGTGCCGGATGAATAGAGGATATAGAGCGGATGAGCGAACGGAAGCTCGACAAAATCGATTTCGGTCTGCCAACGGAAGGGGTCCACGAAGGTGCGCAGCATCACGGCATTGGGGATCTCCCCGATCTCATGCCTTTCTTTGCGTGTGTAGCGCGCAACAATGGTCTTTCTCACCGTGGGCAGACCAACGACGATGTCCTTCACTTTCGGCAGGGAATCGAATGTCTTGCCGTTGTAATAGTAGCCATCGGCGACGAAGAGGAGCTTTGGCGCGACTTGCCCGAACCGATCGAGCACGCCGGCTGCGCCGAAGTCGGGCGAGGCGGACGTGAAGATCGCGCCGAGCGAAGCGGCGGCGAGCATCGTGATCAGTGTTTCAGGCATGTTGGGCATGTAGGCAGCCACGACATCGCCTGCAACCACGCCCTCGTTTTTCATGGCGGCAGCCAGCCGCGCCACGCGCCGGTAGAGATCGCCCCAGCTCATGCGCCGGATCAGTTTGTCCTCGCCCCAGAAAACGAGCGCCGTCTCATCATCGCGCCGGCGCAAGAGATTTCTGGCGAAATTGAGGCGCGCCTCGGGAAACCATTGGGCGCCCGGCATGCGATCGCCCTCGCGCAAAATGACAGAGCCTTTCTCGCCGATGACGCCGCAAAAATCCCACACCTGCGACCAGAAAGCCTCTGGGTTGTCTATTGACCAGCGGTGTAGTTCGGGATAATCCAGAGGGAGGCGATAAAGACGCGCGAAAGCGGCCAATTGGCTGCACAACATTCGTTCGGAAGAAGGTTGCCAGAGTCGCGTTGGATCAGACATAGGGATAGAGCCTTCGCAAACGATCGGGGAGCGGTAAGGATTTCCCCGTCTTGGGATTCCACCAGACGATTTTTGCCGCGCCTTCCGCAAAGAGTCTCCCGTCCTCGGCGAGGCGAATTTCGAAAAACGTCGGCAGGCTCGAGCGTCCCGGTCGGCCAATCAGCGTCGTCACGTCGATCGTCGCCGGGTAGCCAAGCGGCTTCAAGAAAGTACATTGCGCATTGACCAGCACGGGGCCTTCCTCGACCGTCACAATATCGGTAAACCCGAGGCTTGCCAGCCACTCGATGCGCGCTTGCTCTGCATAGCGAAAATAAACCGTGTTATTGACGTGTCCAAGCGCATCGAGATCGCCCCAGCGCACGGCAAGGCGGCAAACATGAACCGGATGACGTAAAGACTCCATGGCCAGGAAAAAGCGGGAAACCTGACTCATTATAATCATCGCTTATCCTGACCCAAGGAGAAAAACATGGCCGCCGAGGTGGCACGTGAATCAATGGAATTCGATGTCGTGATCGTCGGTGGCGGCCCCTCTGGCCTGTCTGCCGCGATTCGCCTCAAACAGCTCGTCCCCGAGCTTTCCGTGTGCGTAATCGAGAAAGGCGGGGAGATCGGCGCGCATATCCTCTCCGGGGCCGTCATGGATCCACGGGCGCTTTCCGAGCTCTTTCCCGACTGGCAAAGCCGCGGTGCTCCCATCGATACGCCGGTGACCGAAGATCGATTTCTTTTCCTCACCGAGCGCGGGAGTTTACGCATCCCCACCGCCTTGTTGCCGCAATGTTTCGCAAACGACGGTTGCTACATCGTCAGCTTGGGCGAAGTCTGCAAATGGCTCGGCAAGGAAGCCGAGCAGCTGGGCGTGGAGATCTACCCCGGCTTCGTCGGCGCCGAGCTGCTTCTCGAGGACGGCGTCGTCAAAGGCGTGCTCACGGGCGACATGGGCGTCAAGAAAGACGGAACGAGGGGGCCGAATTTCCAACCGGGCATGGCCTTGCGGGCGAAATACACCCTGTTCGCCGAAGGCTGCCGTGGCCACCTGGGCAAACGGCTCGAAGCGATCTTCGACCTGCGTGCGGGCGCACAGCCCCAGGTCTATGGACTCGGACTCAAAGAGCTTTGGCGCATCGAGCCCACGCAACATGTCAAGGGGTTGGTCATGCACACAGTTGGATGGCCGCTGGATGCGCACACCTATGGCGGCGGATTTTGCTACCACTACGCCTCTCCGGATCGTCCCAATCTCGTTTCCTTCGGTCTCGTCGTCGGCCTCGGCTATCGAAATCCCTATCTCTCGCCTTACGAGGAAATGCAGCGTCTGAAGACGCACCCGCTGCTTGTGCCGATGTTCAAAGGCGGAGAAAGGCTCGCCTATGGCGCCCGTGCGCTCGTTGCTGGAGGCTTGCCAGCTTTGCCCCGGCTCATCTTTCCTGGCGGCGCGCTCATTGGCGATGACGCGGGTTTTCTCGTCGCAGCGCGCATCAAAGGCTCCCATGCTGCGATCAAATCCGGCATGCTTGCCGCCGAAGCGATCGCCGAGGCGCTCGCACAAGGTCGCGCCCACGACGAGCTCACCGGTTATTGCGAGCGATTCCGCGCCTCCTGGCTTTATGACGAACTCTACCGCGCGCGCAATTTCAAGCCGCTACTGAATCGTGGCCTTTATCCAGGCGCCCTGCTCTTTGCCTTCGATCAGCTCGTGCTGCGTGGCAAGGCGCCTTGGACGCTGTCGCTTACGCCTGACCACGTCAAGCTTGAGCCTGCCAGCAAACATCGGCCGATCGACTATCCCAAGCCCGATGGCATACTCACCTTCGATCGACTTTCCTCGGTCTATCTTTCCAACACCCACCACAGCGAAGACCAGCCTTGTCACCTGCATCTAAAAAATCCCGCGCTCGCCCTCGAGATCAATCTCGCACGTTTTGCGTCGCCTGAACAACGCTATTGTCCGGCAGGCGTCTATGAAATCGTTTATGACTCGGGAGGAGAGAATCCGCGCCTGCAGATCAATGCGCAGAACTGCCTGCACTGCAAGACCTGTGACATCAAGGATCCTCTCCAAAACATCGATTGGCAGCCGCCTCAAGGGGGCGAAGGGCCGATTTACATGAATATGTAAAAAGAATCACTCGACTGCTTGCTTCTGCTAATATGGCCTAGCAAGGATGACAAAGAGAAAGCCAGGCGTTGCATCCGCTGGCGATCGGGGAGGACGTAAGGGGCTACGCATGCGCATCCGCTCGTTCATTCTTTCTGCTTCGGCCCTCGTTGCAGCGGCGCTCTTCGTGCTGACCTTCTATGCCGCGAGCAGCGTGCTCGAGCGCACGGTGCGCGAAAACGCTCGACAGGCGACACAAGCGACTGCGGACGTCGGTTTCGCAGCCATGTACCGGCTCATGAGCACTGGCTGGAAGCGGCCCCAGGTAGAAGAATTCCTCGCTTCCATTCGCGCGGCCGCAGGCAATGAGGGGCTCTTCGTCGAGGTCTATCGAGGTCCAGCAGTCGTCGCCGAGTTCGGTGTCATTGCGCAAGCTACTGCGGACGAAGCGGTCGAAAGGATATTCAGTTCAGGTAAGGTGGAATCGCTTACCACGCCCAGTGGCATCCGCCACTTGAAGCCACTCGTCGCCGATGCGCGGTGCCTGCGTTGCCACGAGGCTGAGATCGGTGCCGTTCTCGGCGTCTTCGAAGTACGCCAAGATTTCGCTCCGCTCTTGGCAAGCGCCCGCAGCGATTTTCTTTGGTGGTTGGCCGGCATCACGCCGCTCATCGTATTGATGGCGATCTTTGTCGTCTGGCGCGTCAATCGGCGCTTGGAAGAATCGATCACCGGCCTCGATATGACGATCGAGGGCGTCAACCGTGTCAGCGATCTGACCCACCTCACATTGACGACGGCGAAAACCGGTTTCGAGGAGATCGATCGCGTCTTCGACCGCCTCGCCGCCTTGGTCGCACGCTTACGGCAAGTGGCCGTCGACAAAGACGTGCTGATGTTCGAAATGCGGCTATTGGAGAAATTCATCATCACCGCCGACGTCGTGCGCGATTGGGAAGAAACGATCAGCGGTCTCCTCAAGGAAATCGACCGCGTCACCCCCACGCATTTTCTTTTTTCGCTGTTCTACAAGGAAGGCTCGGAATATGAGCTTGACATCTTTTGGTGCCGGCATGTTGCAGAAACGACGCGCAAGCAAGTAGAAAACCATATTCGGCGGCTGGTGGCGCAAGACCCGCGCTTCATCGATCCGTTGCAGTTGTCGGTGCGTGAATATCTCCCCGAGCGCGAAAGTGACGCGGCCGTATTCGATGAGGCTGACCTTGCTCTGCAGACGCGCAGCTTGATTTTGGAGACCCCGAAAATCGGCGGCATCGTCGGCATCGGCGTCGGGGCCGAGGTCGTGCGAGACCCAACCTTGAGGCTCGTGATCGACAGTGTGCTTGCGACCATGCTCAACGTCATTGGCTCGGTCAAGGCGATCCATAAATACACGCGTGACATGGAGTACTACGCCACACGCGACCCCTTGACCGATCTTTACAACCGGCGTGTGTTTTGGGAGCTCTTCGAATACGAAATCGGTCGCGCACAACGGCAGCACTATTCGTTCGCCTTGCTTCTGATCGATCTCGACAATTTCAAACTGATCAACGACGGCTATGGCCATGCCATAGGCGACAAATACCTGCAGGCGGTCGCCCGCACCTTGCGTGAGCTCGTGCGCCCCGGGGATATCCTCGGTCGTTATGGGGGGGACGAATTCGTCGCCATTCTGCCAGACACCGATTTGGCCGGCGCCGAGAATGCAGCGCGGCGTCTACTTGCCGCAGGCGACGCCCTCGAGATCGAAGCGGCGGATGGCCGGCGCGTCAATGCCAGCTTTTCGATTGGCGTTGCCTTATATCCCTTGCATGGCGAGACCGCGAAGGATCTCTTCCTGATGGCCGATTCGATGATGTATAAGGCTAAGCAGCTCGGTCGTGACCAGATCGTCGTCCCCAGCCGCGACGAGGCCGCAGAAGCGATTCGCAGTGCGAACGAAACAACGCTGATGGTGATCAAGGCCGTCGATGAAAAACGCATCGTGCCCTATTTCCAGCCCATCGTGGATCTCTCGCGCCGAGGCATCGCCGCCTTCGAAGTGCTTTCGCGCTTGACGCTCGAAGACAAGCGCCTGGAGGCCGGGCGCTTCATCGAATACGCCGAAAAGGCCGGCGTCATCCAGAAAATGGATCTGATGGTGATGGATCAGGCGCTCGCGATCGCAGCCGAAGAAGGGTTCCCAGGCCAGCTGTTCCTCAACCTCTCGCCTCGCGCCTTGGTGATACGCGATTTCATCGACAGCCTACGGAGCCGCATCGAAAGCCATGGTTTGCACCCCGAGCAGATCGTTTTCGAAATCACCGAACGGGATACGGTCAAGAACATCGTCGTGCTCGAAAAGCTGATCGCCGAGCTCAAATATCTGGGCTGCCGCTTGGCCATCGACGACTTCGGCTCAGGTTTTTCTTCTTTCCAATATCTACGGCGTTTCCCCGTCGATTATCTGAAGATCGAGGGCGAGTTCATTCTCAACTTGCTCACCAACGCCAAGGATCGCTCGTTCGTCGCCACCATCACCCAGTTGGCCAGGGAGCTCAAAATCGCCACCATCGCCGAATTCGTCGAGTCGGCGGAGGTGCTTGCCGAGCTTACGGCGATCGGCATCGACTATGGTCAGGGCTATCATCTCGGACGGCCGGCAGCGCGGCCAGTGCGGCTCTCTGATTACCCTTGGCTTACGGCGACGGCCCTTTCTTCTGCCTGAGATAGCGCCGGTCATCGAAGGTGGCCACCCAGTGGGGCTTATAGACCACCATCAGCGTCACGAGCGTGCCATTCATCCAGCTTTCTGCGAAAGCAAGCATGAAATAGTAAGGCAGATAATCGGCAGCGAGCTGCTCGGCGGTATAGACGCCAGCGCCCCAAAACAAGGCGCTCGTCAGGAGGCCGGTGGCAAAGACCGTGATGCCAGCATTGAAAAACGCCGCGCAGAAGAGATAGACGAAGAGGTTGGCCGGCAGCACGCGCTCGACGAAGCGTAGCACGAGGTGGCTCACAGCCGCTGGAAACCACGCCAGACACAAGGCGTTGAGCGCAAAGCTCTGCCACCCCGAGGTCCAGTCCCCTTTGAGCCAGCCCACATTGAAAGTCACGGCCAGCAGCGCGCCCATGAGCGCAAGGCTTCCCAAGCGGCGCCCAAACATCAGGATCGCAGCCGTGGCGCCGAGCAGATGGAGATTGAGCCCTGGCCTGACCCCCGCCCTGAGGCTCCAGGCCAGGGCGAGCACGACGATCAGGCCGAGGAAGACATTGAGTATGCGCGCATCCTGCAGCCGCCGCCATTCGGCCTTGCGAACGGCGTCATACAAAAGGGCCAAAAAGGGCAGCCAAGCGAGAGACGACCACAGCGGCGGGAATAGGCCATCGGGGATGTTCATGGCTCTATCATAGCGCCAAGCGGGCGAGCGCGTAAGGTAAGCGCCTCTCCTTGGCGGAAGGCGCCGCCGGGACCTGATGGCTTTTACAGTTTTTCGGTGAGTTCAGGGACGATCTGGAACAAATCGCCGACGAGTCCATAGTCGGCGACTTGGAAGATCGGCGCCTCTGGGTCTTTGTTGATCGCCACGATCACTTTGGAGTCCTTCATGCCCGCGAGATGTTGGATCGCTCCAGAAATCCCAATGGCGATGTAGAGTTCTGGGGCGACGACCTTGCCCGTTTGCCCCACTTGGTAGTCATTGGGCACGAAGCCGGCATCCACCGCGGCGCGCGAGGCGCCCAACGCTGCGCCGAGCTTGTCGGCAAGCGGCTCGAGCAAGCGATGGTAGTTTTCTTTCGAGGCGAGTCCGCGCCCCCCCGAAACGACGATTTTGGCTGCTGCTAGCTCCGGCCGGCTGGAACGGCTCAACACGCGCTCGATCAGACGAACGAGGCCAAGATCGGGGCCGGCCGGCAGCGTTTCGATTGCAGCACCGCCCCCATCGCCACAAGGAGGAAAGGCCGTCGGTCGCACCGTGACGACCTTGATCGCATCGCCGCTTTTCACGGTCGCCCAGGCATTGCCGGCATAGATGGGTCGCACGAAAGTGTCCGGCGCTTCGATTGCGATGATGTCGGAAATCTGGGAGACATCGAGCAATGCCGCCAAGCGCGGGGCCAGATTCTTGCCAAACGCGGTCGCAGGCAGCAGAAGATGGCTATACCCCTCGGCGAGGGATGCAATCAGCGCCGCAAGATTCTCCGCCGTCTGCGCGCCATAGTGGGGAGCGTCCACATGGCGTACCCGCGCCACGGGTGCAAGCTGCGCACCTTGCTCGGCAACCGACTGACAGCCTTGTCCCGCCACCAAAAGATGGATGTCTGCGCCAATCGTCGTGGCGGCGGTGACGGCAGCGCGTGTGGCCGGATTCAGCGCTTGGTTGTCGTGTTCGGCAATGACGAGAATGCTCATCCGATCACCTTCGCTTCGTTTTTCAATCGCTCAATCAACTCATCGACGCTCGAAAGTTTCACGCCGGCTTTGCGTTTGGGCGGCTCGCTCACCTTGAGCGTGACCACGCGCGGCGCCAGCGCAACGCCAAGCTCCACGGCTTTGATCACCTCGAGCGGCTTTTTCTTCGCCTTCATGATGTTGGGCAGACTCGCAAAACGCGGCTCATTGAGACGCAAATCCGTCGTGATCACGGCGGGCAGTTTGATGGCAAGGGTTTCCAGTCCGCCGTCGATTTCACGGACAACCTCCGCTTCGTCTGCCTTGACCACGACCTTCGAGGCAAAGGTGGCTTGCGGCCAGCCCAAGAGGGCGGCGAGCATCTGTCCCGTCTGGTTCGCATCATCGTCGATCGCCTGCTTGCCGAGAAACACGAGGCGCGGGTTTTCTTTGGCGCAAATGGCCTTGAGCAGCTTGGCGACGGTCAGAGGCTCTAGCTGCAGCGCATGGGTTTCTTCCATCTCGACGAGGAGCGCTCGATCTGCGCCCAATGCCAAAGCCGCTCTGAGCTGTTCTTGGCACACCGAGGCGCCACAAGACACGACGACGACTTCGCTAGCGATGCCGGCTTCCTTGAGGCGTACGGCCTCTTCAACGGCGATCTCATCGAAAGGATTGATCGCCATCTTCACGCCTGACAAGTCGACGCCCGTTCCATCGGGCTTGACCCGCACTTTGACGTTGTAATCGATCACGCGCTTGATGGGCACGAGCACTTTCATGGCAATCTCCAGCTCAATCACTCGCGGTAAAACGCGGCCACTCTACCGAGCACATTGCGCTTCGGTTGTCGCGGCAGCGACAATCACTCAACAAGCCCAGGCAGCCTTCCCTACGCGCAGTCCTCGAGTTTCTGCTGCATAAGCCATGCCACGACCTCTTCGCCGAGTTGGGCGACGAGCACACGCGCAGAGGCGACGGCGCCTTGAGCGTTTGGCTCGGCCGCCAGAGACATCGCGACGCTACGACGCATCAGCGTCTTCTTCCCTCTCGGCGGCAGCAGGCGCGCATCAGCGAGGACGACCCAGCGGCTTTCCGTTGGCGAAGTGAAATGCTGGGCGAATTCCTCGAGATGAAGCACGAGACGACACCCCTGCGTCGCCGCAAGTCGCCGCTCGAGGTAGCGCTCGATAAGTTTGTTGGGGGGCGCAAGCCATCGATGGCCGGCGTAATGGGCGAAGTGAGTCGGAGAAGCGTAGAGGAGCCGATACGCGAGGGCGTCTTGTTGGCGATAGGGATCCATCGTCACGGTAATGGCAGCGATGGGGAGGGCAATGGGCTGGGTGATCACGAGATCCGCGAAGTCATGACGTCGGGGCGCTTCCACTGGCGCCAGCATGCATCCCGCGAGCAAAAGTGCCGCGAGCGCGCAAGACACGGCCCGTCTCATCGTTCCACCTCGGGAAAAGAAAAGCCAGCCTCTCCAGGGCCGGGCGTTTGACGACGTCCAAGGAGCAAAAGCGAGGGATTGTGCCCAAGCTCATCGACGAGGTACTGCAGCCGCGTCGCGAGTAGGCGCGTTTCCACGAGCATCGCCTGCGCTTCCGCAAGCGCCTCTTCGTCGAGGCGACGCCCCAGGAGCTCATAGCGCTCGACAAGCGCCGCCAGTCGTTCTTCTAAAAGCACGAAACGCTCGCCGGCGTTCCGCATTTCGCCAAGCAGCGCCGGTGCAATGCTCGCCGCCTCTTCAAGGTGGGTCATCGCCGTCGCGAGTCGGCCACGATTCTCGGCGAGCACGGCGCGCGCATCCGCGAGCAGGCGACTGCCTTCGACCAGAGAGGCCGAGGTCTGGTCGAGTCGAGCGAGGAGGCTTCCCACCCTCTCGATGTTTTCCTCGGACAGCATGCGGTCCATGCGTCTGGCCAGCATCACCAGGCGCTCGCCCAATTCCGCAGCTTGCTTGCTCAAGGTCTCGGTCAAGGAAGGTGCCAGCGGCAAGCGCGCGCTGCCGTCCGTCGGTAAGGGACGGCCGGCGCCCGCGCCACTTTCTTCGAGTAATATATAGTTCATACCGGTCAGCCCTTGGGTGGCGAGCCGAGCCACGGTGCGGTCGGTGAGTTGGAAACGGCGAGCGATGCGGATTTCGACAAGCAGTCGCGTCGGATCGCTGGGATCGGTATAGAGGTCATACACTTTGCCGGCACGGATGCCGCGGAAACGCACCTGGGCTTCGCGATTGAGCCCCACCACGGAGCCAGTCGATTCGAGTAGATAGGTATGGGTCGGCTCCTGGCGCCCAACGAACCACCAAAAAACCCCTGCCATCGCCGCAAGAAGCAGGAGCACGAAAAGACCAGCCGCCCATGCGTGTGCGCGATTTTCCATCCGACTAGGGTCCTTTCCCTCTCCTCCAGTGCGCTTTCAACGGCGCAAAAAAGCGGCTGACAAAAGGATGTTCGACCTGCATCAGCGCTTCGAGCGAACCTGTCGCGACGATGCGATGATCGGCCAGCACCGCGACACGACTCGCGAGTTCGGCGACGGTGGCGAGATCGTGGCTGACGAACAGCACGGACAGTTTAAGCTCGGCATCGAGCGTGCGGATGAGCGCGATGAACCTTTCGGCGCGATCCGGATCCAACCCCGCAGTGGGTTCGTCGAGCAACAGCAGTTCCGGCTCGAGCGCGAGCGCCCGCGCGAGCGCCGCGCGCTTGATCATGCCGCCGGAAAGCTCCGCTGGCATCAAACGCGCATGGCGCGGCAAGAGCTCCACCATCTCGAGTTTGAGCATCACGAGGCGCCTGATCGTCATTTCGTCCAGACATTTCAGCTCACGCAGCGGAAAGGCGACGTTGTCATAGACCGAGAACGCCGAGAACAATGCGCCGTGTTGGAACAGCACGCCAAAGCGACGACGCAGCCGCCGTTGCCGTCGAGGATCATCGAAAAGCGTCTCGCCGAAGAGGCGAATCTCACCTTGCGTGGGTCGTTGAAGGCCGATGATCTCGCGCAAAAGCGTGGTCTTGCCGCTGCCAGAGCCGCCCACCAAAGCCAACACCTCGCCGCGAGAAAGCGTCAAATCGACGCCCTGATGCACCCAGTGCCCGCCGATGCGGGTGGAGAGATCGCGTACTTCGAGCAATACCTCAGTCATACGCCGGGCAAACCGATACGCCGCGTCATCACGGCCAAGAGAGCATCCAAGACGATCACCGCGGTAATGGCGGCGACCACCGACGCCGTCGTATGGGAAGAAAGGCTTTCAGTGTTGGGCGCGCTGCGTAGCCCGAAATGGCAGGCGATGAGCGCGACGGTGGTGCCGAAAACGAGGCCTTTCGTCAAACCGATGTAAAGATTTGCCACCGGTACGGCGCGCGGCAAGCTTTCGAGAAAGAAGCCGTAGCCGATGCCCAGTTGCGCTTCGGCCACCACCATGCCCCCTAGGATCGCCGCCGCGGTTGCCCACAGCGTCACCAAAGGCATAGCCAGGGTCAACGCAAGCACCTTGGGCAACACGAGCCGCAACGTGGTGGAAACGCCCATCGCCGCCAAGGCGTCGATTTCTTCGGTCACGCGCATCGTGCCCAATTGCGCCGTCATAGCCGAACCGGAGCGCCCCGCCAGCAACACGGCCACGAGCATCGGCCCAAGCTCGCGGATCACGCCATAGCCAATCACATGCACGATGAAGACATCGGCGCCAAAGCGCATCAGTTGCAAAGAGGACAGATAAGCCAAGACGACGCCGATCAAAAAACCAACGAGCGCCGTGATCGGCAAAGCGCGCACGCCGGCTTTATAGAGATGGGCAGACAATTCGCGCCAGGGAAAGTCGGCCGGGTGTCGCACAAGATGCAGAGCATCCTGCGCGAGCTCGCCCAGCAGCCGCACGAAATCGACCAGATGCGAGCCCCACGCCGCGACCGTGATTCCCCATCGTTCGATCGGCCCTCGCTTGGGCGTGCTCGGGGAATCATCGGCTGGCAGAGGCAGACGGGCGATGCGCTCGATCGTTTGACGCTGGCCGGGCGTAATAGCGAGCCGCGGCGGCCATTTCTCGCCCCAAAGCTGCCAGAGCGTCAAGGCGCCTGCAGAATCGAGGCGTTCGAGGCGGGTCAAATCCCATCCCACCGCAGCCGCGCTCGCCGCCGCCAATCGATGCCGAATTTCGCGGTCTTCGCACAGCAAGGCCAGCGTCAAAGCGCCCGCAAGCTGCACCCATGTCTCGCCCCCTTTTTGCTCGAGACGCAGGCAAAACACCGCGTGATCTTGCTCATTCCTGCTCACGATGCGTGCGAATCTTCAACTCCAGTCCCACGAGCCGCCAATGTCCCCGCTCCTCCTCGAGATTGGCGGCGGTCAATGGCGCATGCGTAAGCCAAGACCGGTCGATTTCGACGACGAAGCCATGATCGCGCCGATGCACCGTCAAAGGCGGCATGGGCGCATCAACGCGGGCGCGATGGAGCAACGCGGCAAGTCGTAGGCAGAAAATCGTATCCCATTCTTTCGCAGTCGGGGGCAGGTCGACCCTTTCGAGCTTTCCCCGATGCGCCAAAACGAGCTGTGAAAGACGCAATTGATCGCGTTTGGAAAAGCCCGGCATGTCCGCATGGGCGAGAATATACGCGCCATGCTTGTGATAGCTCGAATGCGCGATCGAGATACCGATTTCGTGTAGGGAAGCCGCCCAGGATAGGTATTGGGCGTCGATGTCCTCTTCTAGCACGACGTGCGGATAGAGTTGGCGATAGAGGGCGAGCGCCGTCTCGCGCACGCGCTCGGCCTGGCGACGGTCGACTTCATAACGCTTCTGATAACGCGCGACCGTAGCCTCGCGCATGTCCTCGTGGTGATACCGGCCCAAGAGATCATAAAGCACTCCCAGCCGCAGCCCGCCGCTGCCATAGCCCATCGTCTCGATGCCGAGGCCTTCGAAAATCGCCGTCAGAATGGCAACCCCTCCCGGCAACACAAGGGCGCGGTCGGGTCGCAGGGCAGGCAGCAAGGCGCGCTCGACTCGGCCAGCGCGCAGAAGTTGATTTTTCAAGCGCGCAAGCCCTTCCGCCGTAATCGTCCCAGCAGGACTCCAACCCGTCTCTTCGAGGATGTCGCGTATCGCGCGAATGCTTCCCGCCGATCCGATCGCTTCCTCCCATCCCAAGGCATGGAAGTTTTCTGCGATCGCCTCGATCTCGCGGCGCGCCGCGAGGATTGCTTCGCGCATCGATTTCTTGTCGATCTCGCCACCGGGGAAAAAACGCATGCTATAGCTGACGCAGCCCATGTAGAGCGATTCCAAGGCCTTGGGCTCGAAACCTTGGCCGATGATGAATTCGGTCGACCCCCCACCGATGTCCACGACGAGTCGCCGGCGCCGACGGTGGGGAAGCGTATGGGCCACGCCGAGATAAATGAGCCGCGCCTCTTCCAAACCGGAAATGACTTCGATGGGAAACCCCAGCACGCTCTCGGCGCGGCCGAGGAATTCGGCGGCATTCTTGGCGACCCGCAGGGCATTGGTTCCGACGGCGCGCACGGCCTCCGGCGCGAAGCCGCGCAAGCGTTCAGCAAAACGAGCCAGCGCTGCCAGCGCCCGTTCCTGCGCAGCGGCATCGAGGCGTTTTTCGGCATCGAGGCCTGCGGCGAGGCGAACGGGTTCCCGCAGGCCATCCAATGGATAAATCTGGTCGCCAATCACACGACCGACTTGCAAGCGAAAGCTGTTGGAGCCGAGATCGACGGCGGCGAGCGTATCCATCGTTGCTGCGTGAGGTCGCTAGAGGAGACGAAAGGGAGGCCAAACCCTCATGTCGGCAAGTCCAAGCGTGTCGCCATGAGCGGCGAAAGCCGTTATGATTCACTAATGATTCGCTAGGGTCGTAAGATACGCCAATTATCCATGCCGTCGCTTGCGCATCACTTTCCGCCAGAGCACTTTTTGAACCGCGAGCTTTCGTTGCTTGCTTTCAACCGGCGCGTGCTCGCGCAGGCTGCGGATGTGCGCGTGCCCCTGTTGGAGCGGCTGCGCTTTCTCTGCATCGTTTCTTCCAATCTCGACGAATTTTTCGAAATCCGCGTCGCCGGGCTCAAAGAGCAAATCAAGCTGGGCGCGCAGACGGTCGGCTCCGACCGACTCTCGGCCGCCGAGGTCTTCCGGCGCGTCACGAAAGAAGCGCATCGACTCATCGAAGAGCAATATCGCCTGCTCAACGAAGAGATCTTGCCCGCCTTGCGCGCGGAGGGCATTTGTTTTTTCAAGCGCTCCGAATGGTCAGAAGCCCAGCAGGCATGGATCGAAGATTATTTCCGGCGCGAGGTGATGCCCGTGCTCACCCCGATCGGCCTGGATCCTGCGCATCCGTTTCCGCGCGTGCTCAACAAAAGCCTCAATTTCGCCGTCGAGCTTTCCGGCAAGGACGCTTTCGGCCGCAGCTCTGGCGCCGCCATCGTGCAAGCCCCGCGCGCATTGCCTCGCGTGATCCAGCTGCCGCGCGAACTTGCGGGCGTCGAGTATGGCTTCGTCTTTCTTTCCTCGATCATGCACCGACATGTCGGCGAACTCTTCGCCGGCATGCAGGTGCAAGGCTGTTACCAATTTCGCGTCACACGCAACTCCGACCTCTTCGTCGATGACGAAGAGGTCAAGAACTTACGCCAAGCCCTCCAGGGCGAGCTGCCGCAGCGTCATTTCGGCGATGCGGTGCGGCTCGAGGTGGCCGACAACTGTTCCGAACAGATGTCCGAATTCTTGCTCCAGCAATTCGGCCTTGGGCCGGAGGATCTCTACCGCGTGCCGGGCATCGTCAATCTCGTGCGCCTGATTTCGGTGCCCGATCGCGTAGACCGTCCCGATCTGAAATTCAAGCCGTTCCAACCGGGCCTGCCGAAGGCGCTTTCCGGACGCTACGACATCTTCGCGGCCATCCGCGCAGGCGACATCTTGTTGCACCACCCCTATCAATCGTTCTCGCCTGTCATCGAGCTTTTGCGCCAAGCCACCGACGACCCCCAGGTCGTCGCGATCAAAATGACCGTTTATCGCACGGGCACCGATTCGGTGCTGATGGAGCATTTGTTACGCGCCGCCCAGAAGGGAAAGGAAGTCACGGTCGTCGTCGAATTGATGGCGCGCTTCGACGAAGAAGCGAACCTTTCCATCGCCGCACGCCTCGAAGAAGTCGGCGCGCATGTCGTCTATGGCGTGTTCGGCTACAAGACTCACGCCAAGATGATGCTCGTGTTGCGCCGCGAGGACCATGGTTATCGCCGGTATGCTCACCTTGGCACCGGCAATTACCATCCCCGCACGAGCCGCCTTTATACCGACTTCGGTTTGCTCACCTGCCACGAGGGCATGACCCATGACGTCGGCGAAGTCTTCAAGCAGCTCACGGGGCTAGGCCGCGCCAGCGACCTTCAGCACCTGTGGCTAGCGCCATTCACATTGCATGAAAATCTACTCGCCGCAATCCATGATGAGACCGAGGCGGCGCGTGCAGGCCGCAAAGCGCGCATCATCGCCAAGATGAACGCGCTGATCGAAGCCGAAATCATCGAAGCGCTCTATGCGGCCTCACAAGCCGGCGTCGAGATCGATCTCATCGTGCGCGGCGTCTGCTGCTTGCGCCCAGGGGTGGCGGGGCTGTCGGAAAACATCCGCGTACGCTCGATCGTCGGCCGTTTTCTCGAACATCATCGCGTTTATTATTTTTACGCCGATGGCGAAGAACGCGTCTATCTCGCGAGCGCCGACTGGATGGAACGCAACTTTTTCCGGCGCATCGAAGTGGCGTTTCCGCTCCTCGACGCCAAACTCAAACGGCGCGTGATCCGTGAAGGGCTAAAGGTCTATCTCGCCGACAACTGCCAGGCCTGGGACATGGAAGCGGACGGCAGCTATCGCATCAAACCCACGCGACGCGTCCGCACGTGCTCGCAAGAGCTCTTGCTCACCGAGTTGGCCGGCGAATAATGCCACTCCCATCAGGGTTGTCGAAAAGAGGCTCTTCGCGCGATAATTTTTCATTGGGCCGCTTTCTGCGGCCATTTTTCGATCCATGAGCGAGTATTTCTTCATCATCGTCGGCGCCGTTCTCGTCAATAACGTCGTGTTCGTGCGCATTCTTGGCCTTTGCCCGTTCATGGGCGTCTCCAAGAAACTCGAGACGGCCTTCGGCATGGGCGCTGCCACTTCGTTCGTGCTCACATTGGCGTGCGGTACGAGCTACGTGATCGATCGATGGCTCTTGGCGCCTTATGACCTGCTCTATTTGCGCACACTTTCCTTCATCGTCACGATCGCTGCAATCGTCCAGCTCACCGAACTCGTGATCCAAAAAACAAGCCCCGTGCTTCACCAGGTGTTGGGCATCTATCTGCCCTTGATCACGACCAACTGTGCAGTGCTCGGCGTGCCCTTGATCAATATCGGCCTCAAGCACAACTTGCTCGAATCGATGGTTTTCGGCTTTTCTTCGGCGCTCGGCTTTGCGCTCGCGCTCGTGATCTTCGCGGGGCTGCGCGAGCGGCTTGAAGGCGCCGACGTGCCTCTCTTTTTTCGTGGCACGGCGATCGCCATGATCACCGCGGGCATCATGAGCCTGGCTTTCATGGGATTTACTGGTTTGGACAAGTACAAATAAATGATCGACGCGTTGTGGGTCATGGCTCTCGGCGCCCTCGTCCTCGGCGCCGCCTTGGGTTATGCATCGATCAAATTCAAGGTCGAAGGCGATCCGTTGGTGGAAAAGATCGACGCCTTACTGCCGCAGACGCAATGTGGACAATGCGGCTATCCCGGCTGTCGCCCCTACGCCGAAGCGATCGCCAAAGGCGAAGCCGACATCAACCAGTGTCCGCCCGGCGGCGAAGAGGGTATCCGCAAACTCGCCGATTTGTTGGGGCGTGAATTCAAACCCCTCTCGGCCGAACATGGGGTCGAAAAGCCCAAAAGTATCGCCGTCATCGACGAAAACCTCTGCATCGGCTGCACGCTGTGCTTGCAGGCTTGCCCCGTCGACGCCATCGTCGGCGCCGCCAAACAGATGCACACCGTGATCGCCAGCCAATGCACCGGTTGCGAGCTCTGCATCCCGCCTTGTCCCGTCAACTGCATTCACATGGAGCCCATCCCGGAGACGATCGAAACCTGGAAATGGAAATACCCCACGATCGAGATCAAGCCTGTCTCGCCAACCGCCTCCCATGCTTGAACCGCTTCGCTTTCCTGGCGGCGTCAAACCCGCCGCTCACAAAGAAGAATCGACGCGTACGCCGATACGCATCGCCCCTTTGCCGCCGCGCTTGATTGTGCCCTTGCGTCAAAGCGCAGCCGGCGCGGCCACCCCCCTCGTGAGCGTCGGCGCCAAGGTGCGCAAAGGGGAGCTCATTGCGCGCCCCGAAGGTCCCTATGGGGTGGCCGTGCATGCGCCGACCTCGGGAGAGGTGAGCGCGATCTCACCGCACGTGCTGCCCCATCCTTCTGGCTTGCCGGGGCTTTGCATCGTCATCGAGGCCGATGGCGAAGACCTCTGGCGCGAGCGCGAGCCTCTGGATCCCGACCACGCGCCGCCGCAGGTCTTGCTTTCGCGCATCCTCGATGCTGGCATCGTCGGCTTGGGAGGGGCCGCTTTCCCCACCCATGTCAAGGCGCGCGCGAAAATCTCCACGCTCGTGATCAATGGCGCGGAGTGCGAACCCTGGATCACCTGCGATGATCTCTTGATGCGCGAGCGCGCCGAAACGATCGTGGCGGGCGCACGCATTCTCGCCCGTATCATGGGCGCCAAGCGTCTTCTTTTCGGCATCGAAGACAACAAACCGGAAGCCGCCTGTGCGCTGGAACGCGCCTTAGGAGAGCTCGACTGCGGCAGCTGTGCGGTGGTGCGCGTGCCTACCCGCTACCCGGCAGGTGGAGAAAAGCAACTCGTCTATGCGCTCACTGGCATCGAAATTCCCTATGGCAAGCTGGGGCCAGACTTCGGCGTCCAGTGTTTCAACGTCGGTACGGCCTATGCGGTGGCGCGCGCCATCCTTTACGATGAGCCGCTGATCGCGCGCGTCGTCACGCTCGCCGGTAATTTCGAGGCAGCGGGCAATTTCGAAACCCTGATCGGCACGCCGATCGAGCAATTGTTGCCGCTTGCGGGCGAAAAGCCAGACACCGATCGTCTCGTGATGGGCGGGCCGATGATGGGCTTTCCCTTGCCTTCCCGCGCTGCGCCCGTCGTCAAGGCGACCAACTGCATCCTCGCCATGTCGCCGAGCTTATTTCCGCCCCCGCCCCCCGAAATGCCTTGCATCCGCTGCGGCGCATGCGCACGCAGTTGCCCGATGCTGCTTGCGCCCTACGAGCTTTATTGGTATGCCAAATCGAAAAATTTCGGCAAGGCGCAGGAATACCATTTGTTCGATTGCATCGAATGTGGCTGCTGCGCCTATGTCTGCCCGGCCCATATCCCACTCGTCGACTACTATCGTTACGCAAAGAGCGAGATTCGCGCGCGCGAGCGCGAGAAGGCCGCCGCCGACGCCGCCCGTGCGCGCCATGAATTCCGCAAGTTTCGCGAAGAGCGGGAAAAGCAAGAAAAGGCCGCACGCCTTGCCGCCAAGGCCGCCGAGACACGCGCGAAACTCGCGCTCGCCGAAAATGCCGCGAGCACTCCTATGCCGCGCGCGGAAGACGATCAAGCGGCGCTCATCGCTGCCGCCCAGGCGCGCATCGAGAGTCAGAACACGGAAAAGGACCGCTAGATGCCGACCTCGCCACATGTATTCGCTGCCGTGAGCGTCCGCAGCATCATGCTCAAGGTCATCCTCGCGCTCACACCCGGCCTCATCGCCTATCTGTGGTTCTTTGGCCCCGTGATTCTCGTGCAAATCGCGATCGCCTCCTGCACCGCGCTCGCCTGTGAGGCGCTGATGTTGAAAATCCGGGGCAAGCCGCTTGCGCTCTTTCTTGGCGATGGATCCGCCCTCGTCACTGCCTGGCTCGTTGCGCTGACTTTCCCGCCGATTGCCCCCTGGTGGCTGACCGTGCTCGGGGTCGCGATCGCCATCGTGATCGCCAAACATCTCTATGGCGGACTGGGACAAAACCCCTTCAATCCCGCCATGGTCGCGTTCTGCGCGATGATCATCGCCTATCCGCAGTTGATGTCGCAGTGGCCGAAGGCGGACGCCAATGCTTTCTGGCCGATGCTTACAGCGATATTCGCGCCATCGCGCGAGGTTGACGCCATTGTCATGGCCACGCCCCTTGACGCCTTGCGCACGATTCTGCGCGATCCAGAACAACGCGCGACGATCGCCGGCTTCCTCGGCACGCAGGCGAGTTTCGGCAACATCGGCGGCTACGGCTGGGAATGGATCGCGATGGGGTATTTGCTCGGCGGCTTATGGCTCATCCAGCAGCGCGTCATCACGTGGCACATCCCGGTCGCATTTCTCGCCACGCTCGCGTTCATCGCCACGGGCGCTTCATGGCTCGATCCTGAACGCCATGTCGGCGCAAGTTTTCATCTCTTCACGGGCGGCGCTATGCTGGGCGCCTTCTTCATTCTCACCGATCCGGTTTCTTCTGCGGCCACGCCGCTCGGGAAACTGATCTATGCGGCGGGCGCCGCGCTGCTCACATGGATCATCCGCAGCTTCGGCGCCTATCCGGATGGCATCGCATTTGCGGTGCTGCTGATGAATCTCTGCGTACCGCTGATCGACATGGCCACGCAACCCCGCGTCTTTGGTTGGCGCAAGAAGTCATGAGCACGACGACGCCCAAGCTCCCCACCCTTCCAGAACCCGGTCCCTGGTCCATTTCGCTGCGCACGGCAGCCATTCTGCTCGCTTTCACCGTGACTTTCACGGCATTGATGGCCGGTGCCTACCGACTCACGCAACCGGCGATCGAAGCCACCCTCGAGGCAGCAAAACTCCGCCTGATCAACGAAGTCCTTCCTTCAGACCGTTACGACAACGACCTCCTCAAGGACGCCATCACCTTGCCGGAAGTACCCGAACTGGGCATTTCGGAAGCCACTTCTCTCTACCGCGCACGCAGGAGAGATGAACCCGTCGCGCTCGTTTTCGAGGCCGCCGCTCCCGATGGCTACGCCGGCGAGATTCGCCTGCTCCTTGCCGTAGAGGCCGATGGGAAACTCGGCGCCGTGCGCGTGATTCGGCACAAAGAAACGCCCGGACTCGGCGACTACATCGACATCAAAAAGGATCGCCGCAAGGATCGCCCTTGGATTGCACAGTTTTCCGGTAAAAGCCTCGTCGATCCGCCCCGCTCGCAGTGGCGCGTGCAAAAAGACGGCGGGGTGTTCGAGGCGCGTGCGGGCGCCACGATTTCCGCGCGTGCGGTGACGCACGCCGTCGCAAGGGCGCTTTCATGGGCCACGGCGCATGCCGAAGCGCTTTATCGTTGGCCTGCCGGCCAACGTTTCGAGAAGGAGTAAGCGATGCCCCCCGCCCACGAGTCCCTTCATGTCTATCGCGAGATCGCGCACAACGCGCTGTGGAAGCAGAATCCGATCCTCGGCCAGCTCCTGGGGCTTTGCCCATTGCTGGCGGTGAGCAGCAACGCCGTCAACGCCATCAGCCTGGGGCTGGCGACGATCCTCGTGATGTCGCTCGCGAATTTCGCGGTCGCCCTTTTGCGCGGCTTCATCCCGCACGAAATCCGCATCCCCATATTCATCTTGATCATCGCTTCATTGGTCACCGTCGTCGATCTTTGCTTCAACGCTTTTCTCCATGAGCTCTATCGCGTGCTCGGCATCTTCATCCCCTTGATCGTCACCAATTGCATCGTGCTTGCGCGCGTGGAGGCGTTCGCCGCCAAGAACGCCACGCCGGCTGCGGCCTTCGACGGCGCGATGATGGGCGTAGGTTTCGTCTGGGTGATCGGCCTGCTGGGCGCCCTACGAGAACTCTTGGGCCAGGGAACCTTGTTCTCCGGCGTCGAGATGATCCTTCCCGGCTGGCAGGGTCTGCAGATCCTGCCGGAAGACTACCCTGGCTTTTTGCTCGCCATCCTGCCCCCTGGCGCATTTTTCGTGCTCGGCCTCTTGATCGCCGCGCGCAACTGGCTCGATTGGCGCGCCAACGAACGCGCCAAAGCACGCCTGTTGGCACAGCGCTTGCATAGCGCATGAATAGACGCGACGTCACCGAATTCTTTCGCCGGCTTGCGGCGCGTAATCCTGCGCCCCAAACGGAGCTCATCTACCGCACGCCATTCGAGCTGCTCGTCGCAGTCGTCCTCTCGGCGCAAGCGACCGATAAAAGCGTCAACCGCGTCACCCCCAACCTCTTCGCGCTTGCCCCGACGCCCGAAAAGATGGCGGCCTTAGGCGCCGAAAAGATCGCCGCTCAGATCAAAAGCCTTGGCCTTTACCAGACCAAGGCCAAACGCCTCGCCGAGCTCGCGCGGCTCATCCAAGAGCGGCACGGCGGCGAAGTGCCACGTGAGCGCGCAGCGCTCGAGGCGCTGCCGGGCGTTGGCCGCAAGACGGCAAATGTCATTCTCAACGTGCTTTTCGGCGAACCGACGATCGCCGTCGACACACACATCTTCCGTGTCGCCAATCGCACGGGGCTTGCGCGCGGCAAGACCGTGGGCGTCGTCGAACGCAAGCTGATGCGCGTCGTGCCGCAAAAATATCGTCGGCATGCGCATCACTGGTTGATTCTGCATGGGCGCTACGTCTGCAAGGCGCGCAAGCCGGCGTGTGAGGCGTGCCCCGTGGCCGATCTATGTGCGTGGGAAGGAAAGCCGCTTCCCGCACCCGCCTCTTGAAGCTTTCCATGTTTTCCCCGACGCGCGCGCAAGTCAGAGAGTTCTTCATCGGCGCTTGGCGCAAGCGGCTCGAACATCGTCCCGCCTCGCCCTTGGAAGCGCTTGCCGCCGATATCATCGCCTGGCATCCCGAATACCATGCCCTCCTTTCCGATCCCGAGGCGCTCATGCGCGATTGGACGCCCGCAGACGGCGTCATCAACCCCTTTCTCCACCTTTCGTTGCACTTGGCGATCGAGGAGCAGCTCTCGATCGATCAGCCGCCGGGCATCCGCGCCGCTTTGGGTAGGCGGCTTGCGCGTCGCGGCGGCGACCGCCATGCGGCTTTGCACGACCTTCTCGAATGTCTCGGCGAAACGCTCTGGAAAGCCCAGCGGGCAGGCAAGACGCCCGATGGCGATGCCTATCTCGACTGTGTGAATCGTTTGATTTGAACTTGAAATTGGCAGGCTCCCATGCTTTTTCGCCTGTGGCAATCGATCATAGAATGAGGCATCGCATCAGGGGGATATATCCATGTTACGTTCGATCACGCT
>JAOADW010000002.1 GCA_026417115.1 Rhodocyclaceae bacterium | reverse complement strand
GAGATCCTTCGCTTCAAACGCGGCCTTGTTCCAGTCCGAAGCATACACCGCCGTCGGCCGCAACAACCCCGCCGCCATCAACCCCGCCAGCACCCCCGCCGAACCCATCCCCTTCAATACCGTCCTGCGCAAAAGATCCATCGTTACTTCCTTTCACAAATGAGAGAAGAAAGAAATTGTGGAACGTTTCTTTGCTCCATGCAAGTCAACCCTGCCTATGATGCGATCAATTTTTTTGCGCTGGCTCAATGACATGAAAGATCGCTTTGCCTATCGTGACGGCCAGGGACGCATGCCTGTCGAGAGTTCGAGATGATCGCTTATCGGCCTTATTTTCTCATCGCCGCCTGCCAGCTTCTGCTGGCCATGGGTATCTGGTTCTATTGGCTGCTTGGGCGCGGGTGGGGAATCCCTCTGCCGGACGGCTTGCCGCCCGCGTGGTGGCATGCCGGCGCCTTGCTTTATGGCGTTTTCCCGCTCTTCGTGATGGGATTTACCTTGACCGCCACGCCCAATTGGTTGGGCGAAAATCCCGTCCCGCCCCGGCGCTATGGGCCTGCCCTCGCATTGATGACGATAGGCGCCTTCCTTGCCCAACTCTCGTTCTTCTTGGGAAGAAACACGGCGATTTGGGGATGGGCCTTTCATGGCCTTGGCTGGGCTTGGGCGACCGGGACCGTCTATGGCGTGGTCAGGGAAAGTCGGCATCCTGGCAAGCGCCATTTCTACCTGGCGATAGCCGTGATCGTCGCAGGGTTGATCGGCGAGGGGCTCTACGGCGCAAGCCTCCTCTGGCTCTCTGCACCGCTCGCAACCGCCGCGCGCGAGGCGGCGCTGTGGCTCTTTTTGCTGCCCACTTTTTTTTCCATCAGCCATCGTATGGTGCCCTTTTTCACGCGTTTGGCGGTTGGCGGCAGGCTGCTCCCACAGCCAATGTGGCTTTTGCCAGCTTTCACGCTCGCTTGTTGGGGCCGCTTTTTCGCCTTCTTCGCCGAGGCGCCGATCATCCTTGCGCTGTGCGACGCTTTGTTGTTTGCCATGGCGTTTGGCTTGATCGTCGCTTGGCGTTGCCTGCACCAGATCGGTCATCCCTTGGTCGGCGTGCATCATCTGGCGATGCTCTGGTTGCCGGTCGCGATGGCTTTCTACGGCTTCCAGGATCTCGTCGGAGGCGTGGGATGGGCGCCTCTGCATGCCTTGACGGTCGGCTATTTCGGCACCATGTTGTTGGGCATGAGCGCGCGCGTCGTCATCGCGCATGGCGGCGGGCCGCTCGTTTTTCCCGCGGGATTACGGACGACGTTTGCGCTCTTTCAGCTTTCCCCGCTCATGCGTCTTTTTGCCGAGTCGCCCCTGGCGTCTTTTGCGCTGTCGTCAGCCTTGCAGGCCATGGCTGCCGCCGTCTGGCTGGGCGCCTGGCTGAGCTGGGTAGGCTTTCTGTCGCCCTGGCTTGGGGTGAAGTCTAAATGATGGTGTCATTTGCCATAGGTCGATGGCGTCACACCTGCTCGCGCCAGATGCTCGCGCAATTGTTTGACGTCGTGCTTGGAACACGTGTTGCTGTGATGGGGGTGGTGCAGGAAGAATTCGACACGGTTCAAGACGACGCGGATGCGCGCGCCCGGCGCATGTTCGATCTCGGCGCCGAGATGATGGAGCAGGGATTCGACTTCACGCCAGTGGAGATTGCCTGTCGGCGGGTCCGTGAAGATCGTGGCGAGGAGGTGGGCGTGCTTGTGGCTCATGGCGTCAGGAGAAGAAAACACTCCGTATCATTGTGGCACGTGAGTTGCCACTCTACGATAAATCGTTTCTAATGGCGATCCTTGCGGCGATTAGGGCATGTCTGTGCAGGTATTCGCTCTCGGCGTCAATCATCGCACCGCACCTCTCGAGGTGCGTGAGCGCGTGGCCTTCGATCCGGCGCGCCTGTCCGAGGCGCTCCGGCAACTGGTGCGCGCGCGCCCTGTGAGTGAAGCGGCAATCTTGTCGACCTGCAACCGTACCGAGCTCTACTGCGCCACGAACGATCCCATGGCGGCAGCCGACTGGCTGGCCGAATACCATCGTGTTTCCTTCGCCCGACTGGAGCCGTATCTCTATCGTCATCCTCAGCGCGAGGCGATCCGACACGTGTTTCGCGTCGCCTCTGGGCTCGATTCCATGGTGCTCGGCGAGCCACAGATCCTTGGGCAGATGAAGCAGGCGGCGCGCGTCGCCGACGATGCGGGCACGCTGGGCGTCTTGCTCTCGAAGCTTTTCCAGCGCACGTTTTCCGTGGCCAAGGAGGTGCGCACGACGACGGCGATCGGCGCCAACATCGTCTCGATGGCGGCGGCAGCCGTGCATCTCGCGAGCCGCATCTTCGAGCGCCTCGAAGAGCAAAGCGTCCTCTTCATCGGCGCAGGCGAGATGATCGAACTATGCGCGGCGCATTTTTCCGGCGTGCATCCACGCCGCATGACGATCGCAAACCGCACGCTCGAACGCGCATCGGCGCTCGCAGCGCGCTTCGGCGCGCACGCAATGCCTTTGTCGGAGATCAGCGAGCGCTTGCATGAACATGACATCGTCGTCTCCTGTACGGCGAGCACGCTGCCGATCATTGGACTCGGCCTTGTCGAGCGGGCCATCAAGGCGCGCCGCCACCGGCCACTGGTGATGGTCGATCTCGCCGTGCCACGCGACATCGAGCCCGAGGTAGCGCGTTTGGACGACGTGTTTTTATATACGCTCGACGATCTTGCCGAGATCGTCGAATCCGGCCAAGAGGCGCGTCAGGCGGCGGTGGTCGAAGCCGAAAAGATCATCGATGTCCATGTCGCCGATTTTCTGCACTGGCTCGAGGGGCGAGCGGTGGTGCCCACGATCCGCGCCCTGCGGGACGTCGCTGAGCGGGCCCGGCGGCACGAGCTCGAATTGGCGATGAAACGACTCGCCCGTGGCGAGGATCCGGCAAGGGTGTTGGACATTCTTTCGCGCGGTTTGACCAACAAGCTTTTGCATCCCCCCACCCAGGCGCTCAACGAGGCGAGCGGCGCCGAGCGCTTCGCGACCGAGCGGCTGATCGCCAAGATCTGGCGTTTGCCGACTTCCCATTGGGAGGAAGCGCCGGCGGACGAACACTGAGCATCTCGCCGCCCTGAATCCTTTCACATCGCAAAGCCGATTGACGATGAACCCACAGATTCGTGCGCGGCTAGCGCGTCTTTCTGAGCGACTCGAAGACATCGATCGCGCGTTGGCGACACCCGAAGTGACGAGCGATCCGGTGCGCCTGCGCGCCCTCTCGCAAGAGCGCACCGAGATTGCCGAGCTGACCCACCTCTATCAGCAGTATCGCCAACTCGAGGACGAGCTCGCTTATGCGCGCGAGATGGCGCAACAACCCGAATTCGCCGAGTATGCCCGCGCGGAAGAGGCGCAGCTGACGAGGCGTCTAGGCGAACTCGAAGCGCAGATTGCGCAGACCTTGGCGCCGCGCGACGCCGACGACGAGAAAAATGCCTTCTTGGAAATCCGGGCGGGCACCGGTGGCGAAGAATCGGCTCTTTTTGCCGCCGATCTCTTCCGAATGTATGCGCGCTATGCGGAGCGGCAAGGCTGGCGCGTCGAGGTGGTTTCCCAAAGCGAGTCGGATCTCGGAGGGTTCCGCGAGATCATTGCCCGCATCGTGGGCCGGGGCGCCTATGGGCGTCTGAAGTTCGAGTCCGGCGGGCACCGTGTACAGCGCGTGCCGGTGACCGAAGCGCAGGGCCGCATTCATACCTCTGCGTGCACCGTGGCGGTCTTGCCCGAGGTGGAGGACACAGCCGAGGTGAAGCTCGACATGAACGAGGTGCGTATCGATACCTTCCGTGCCTCCGGCGCCGGAGGCCAACATGTCAATAAGACCGACTCGGCGGTGCGAGGGACCCATCTGCCGACGGGCATCGGCGTCGAGTGCCAGGACGACCGCTCCCAACACCGCAACAAGGCGCAGGCGCTTGCGGTGTTGGCCGCGCGCCTGCGCGATCGCGAAAGACGCGAGCGCGAACGCGAGCGCGCCACGACGCGCCGGCGTTTGATCGGCAGTGGAGACCGTTCGGAACGCATCCGGACTTACAATTTTCCCCAGGGTCGAGTCACCGACCACCGCATCGATCTGACTCTCTACAAGCTGCCGATGATCCTCGATGGCGATCTCGACGAGCTGTTGAATGCCTTGGCCAAAGTGGATCTGGCGGAGCGCTTGGACGAGCTGGCGTGAAGAGTCCGGTCCAGTGCACCGTCGCTGGGTTGCTGGCCGAAGGGCGGGCGCACATCGCTGCGAAGGAGGCGCGCAGGCTCCTTGCGGCCGTTCTCGAGCAGGACGAGGCGTGGCTTTTGAGCCACGACGAGGCCAGCGTTGCCGACGCGCATGCCGTCCGTTATCGCGCACTCCTCAGGCGGCGCGCTGCCGGCGAGCCGCTCGCCTATCTCCTCGGCTGGCGGGAATTCTATGGCCGCCGTTTCCGCGTCACGCCCGCGGTGCTGATCCCGCGACCGGAAAGCGAGACCTTGATCGACGCGGCGCTCGGCAAATTCTCTGCCGAGAAGGCCATCGAGGCGCTCGATTTGGGCACGGGCAGCGGCTGCCTGGCCATCACGCTGGCCTTGGAACGACGCCGCTGGCGGATCAGCGCGGTTGACTCATGCCCCGAGGCCCTTGCGATCGCGCGTGAGAATGCGCGCGATTTGGGGGCCGAGATCGAATTCCTCCAAGGCGATTGGTATGCGCCCGTAGAAGGTCGCCGTTTCGATCTCATCGTCGCCAATCCGCCCTATGTGGCTGCGGAAGATCCTCATCTTTCGCAGGGCGATCTGCGCTTCGAGCCGCATGGGGCGCTCACCGATGGCGCCGATGGGCTCCGCGCATTGTCCCTCATCATCGCAGGGGCGCCCCATCGGCTTACGCACGGTGGCTGGCTTTTCGTCGAACATGGGTATGACCAAGCCGACCGCGTGGCGTCGTTGATGCGCAGCGCTGGCTTTCGCACGCTCGAGGCGCGGCGGGATCTGGCGGGTTTCCCGCGCGTGCTCGGTGCTACAATGTCCGAGTAAATTTATCGGTATTGGAGGATACGATGAACAAAAGCCAAATCCACGCACTGGTCACCACCCACCCGGTCGTGCTCTTCATGAAGGGCACCAAGCATTTCCCGACCTGTGGTTTTTCTGCGCGGGCAGCGCACATCCTAAAGCTTTGCGGCGTCGATTTCGTCGATGTCAACGTGCTCGCCGAGCCGGATACCGTGCCCGAGTTGCGCGACTATGCGAATTGGCCGACGATACCCGTGCTCTATATTCGCGGCGAATTCATCGGCGGCTGCGACATCATGACCGAAATGTATGAGGCTGGCGAGCTACAAGCCAAGCTCGGCGATTTGATGAAGGCGCCCTCAGCCGCGTAGCTCGGCCAGGAGTTTGTCGATCATGCGTCGGGCTTGATTGAGATAGCTTGCGCCGAACAAATTGAAATGATTGAGCACGTGGTATAGGTTGTAGAGCGTCTTACGCCGCTCGAAGCCTTGATCGAGCGGGAAGGCGCGGCGGTAGGCGACGTAGAAGGACTCGGGAAAACCGCCGAACAGTTCGCTCATGGCGAGGTCGACCTCGCGATCGGCGTAATAGACGGCCGGATCGAAGACGATCGGCGTGCCATCGGCTAACTGCGCCGCGTTGCCTCCCCAGAGATCGCCATGGACGAGGCTTGGCGAAGGGTGGTAGTCGAGGAAGAAAGCGCCCAGGCTTTCCGCGAGCCGCTCCCCCTTTTCCACCCATGTGCGCTCCATGCCGCGCGCCCGCGCGCGCTGCAATTGCGGCAGCAACCGCTCCTGAGCGAAAAAAGCCGGCCAGCCCCGGTGCGGCGTGTTCGACTGGGGGGTGGCGCCAATGTAATTGGCTCGGCGCCAGCCGAAGGTTTCGCCATCGGCGCCTCTGCCATGCGCTTGGGCGAGCTGTTCGCCCAAGCGTGCGCCCGCACGCGCATCGAGGCTAGAGAGGTCGAGGTATTCGAGCACGAGATATGCAGTTTTCCCGGCTACGCCCCAGGCGACGACGCTCGGCACGCGCAAGCCTGCATGCGCCAAGGCTTCGAGGCCATCCGCTTCGGCTGCGAACATTTCGACGGCGGATGCCGTGTTGGTCTTCAGGAAAAGACGCAGCTTGCCGTCCGAAATCATCTGGCTTGCATGGATGCAGCCGCCACCGACGGGGCGCGCCTCCACGATCTGGTACCTTCGCCCCAGACGAAGCGTCAGCTCGTCGTGCAAAATTTCTCGCAGTTCGGCGTCAAGCATGGGCGAGCATCACGTTCGCGCGCGCCAACCGTTCGGTGAGCACGGCGAGGAATCCTTCATAGAAATGCAGACGGCAAGCAGTCGAGGCTTGCTGCAACGCTTTTGCCGGAATGGCGATGAGGCGGGCGGGCGCCAAGGTGACGACATCGGCGCTGCGAAAGGGGCGGCGCGGATCGAGGAACGCCATCTCGCCGAAAACGTCGCCGCGCTTGACGACGCCCACCGGGCGGTCCTCCTTGCTGACCAACAACGATCCGTCGAGCACGAAGAAGAATTCGTCTCCTGCATCGCCGTCATGGACCACTCTCGTGCCGCCGGGCACGGCGAGCCAACGCGCGAAGCGCACGATCTCCCAGAGCTCCACGTCGGAAAAGGCCGCGAAGAAGGGCAAGGCGCGCAACGATTCGAATTTTGCACTCTCGGGCAGGAAGCGGGAAGGCTCGCTCGCATCCTCGAGGGGCAAGACCCCCGAGAGCTCCCGCGCAAATGCATCCCAACTCGGAAAGCGCAGGTCTCTGCGTTTCGCGAGCGCGCGCATGACAATGGCGTCGATCGCGGGCGGGATGCCGGGGCGCAGATGGGAAGGAGGCGGCGGGTCGGCATGGCAAATGCGCTCGACGACGGCGTAATGGCTATTGCCCGTGAAAGGCAAATGGCCCGTGAGCAGCTGATACATGACCACACCCAGGGAGAAGACGTCGGTGCGAAAATCCAGGGGTTCTCCCAAGGCTTGCTCGGGCGACATATAGGCGGGCGAGCCGACACCGAGCACTTGCGTGCGGGTGGCTTCACCCGCCTCGACGATACAGGTGCCGAAGTCGGAAATCTTGATCTCAGCCCCTTCGGCATCCGGGTGCACGAGCAAGATGTTGGCCGGCTTGATGTCGCGATGGGTGATCCCCAGGCGGTGGGCGTAATCGAGCGCGCGCGTGCATTTGAAGGCGATCTCGACGATGCGCTCGAGCGGCAGCAACACGCCAGGCTGACAGAACCGCTCCAGCGTGCCGCCGGGGACGAATTCCATCACGATGTAGCTTTCGGCATCGCCTACCACGGCGTCGAAGATTTGCACGATGTGCGGATGATGGAGCTTGCCCGCAAGCGAGGCTTCGTTGAGCAGCATGTGGCGGTACTGCCGCGCGCGTTCCTGGTCGCGCAGGATCTCGGGGTGGATCCATTTGACGGCGACCTGCCGTTCCGCGAAGGGGTCGAAGGCGAGAAAGACGGTGGCCGTCGCGCCCGCGCCGAGCGCTTTGATGATCGTGTATTTGCCTCCGATGCGTTCCACGTCAGCGCAGGTCTTGCTCGGCATCGCGCGCCAAACGCTGCCGCCAATAGGCGATTTGTCGCCTGACCTGGGCGGGCGCCGTGCCGCCTTCGTGATTGCGGGCGGAAAGCGATCCTTCGATCGTCAGCACGGCGAAAACGTCTTCCTCGATCAACGTGGAAAACGCCTTCAATTCGGCAAGGCTGAGCGCACTCAATTCCACGCCCTGGGCCTCGGCGGCGCGCACGATGCGGGCGACCGTCTCATGCGCGTCGCGAAACGGCATGCCTTTTTTGACCAGGTAATCGGCGAGATCGGTGGCCGTGGCGAAGCCTTCCCGCAATGCGGACAGCATCGCGTCGGGCTGCACACGGATGCCGGCGACGAGGTCGGCGAAGATCGTCAGGGTATCGATCAAGGTGTCGGCCGTATCGAACAACGGCTCTTTGTCTTCCTGGTTGTCTTTGTTATAGGCGAGCGGTTGTCCTTTCATCAAGGTCAGCAACCCCAGTAAATGCCCATAGACACGGCCGGTCTTGCCGCGAGCAAGCTCTGGCACGTCTGGATTTTTCTTCTGGGGCATGATCGAGGAGCCCGTGCAGAAGCGGTCGGGCAGGTCGATGAAGCCGAAGCGCGGCGTCATCCAGAGGATCAATTCCTCGGCGAAGCGGGAGACGTGCATCATCGTCAAGGCGGCGGCGGCGCAGAATTCGATCGCGAAATCGCGATCGGAGACGGCGTCCAAGGAATTGCGGCAGACCTCTTCGAAGCCGAGCATGCGCGCAACGAAATGCCGATCGAGGGGATAGGTGGCGCCCGCGAGCGCTGCGGCGCCCAACGGCAAGCGATTCGTGCGGCGACGGCAATCGAGGAAGCGCTCGTGATCGCGCCCGAACATTTCCACGTAGGCGAGCAGATGATGGCCGAAGGTCACCGGCTGGGCGACTTGCAGATGGGTGAAACCGGGCATCGGGGTGGCCGCATGTTGGTCGGCGAGATCGACGAGCGCCCGCATCAGGCCCTGCAGCCGCTTTATCGTGAGATCGATGGCTTCTCGCAGCCAGAGCCGGATGTCGGTCGCTACCTGGTCGTTGCGCGAGCGGCCGGTATGCAGCCGCTTGCCGGCTTCACCGATCAACGCCACAAGGCGCCTTTCGATGTTCAGATGGACGTCCTCGGCATCCAAGCTCCAGACGAAAGCGCCGCTTTCGATCTCCGCGGCGATGGTCGCCATCCCGCGCTCGATCGCCGCAAGGTCTTCTGGCGAGAGAACGCCTTGCTGAGCGAGCATGCGCGCATGCGCGAGCGAGCCCTGGATATCCTGGCGCCAGAGCCGGCGGTCGAAACGTTCGGAGGCGGTATAGCGCTTGACGAGCTCGGCGACGGGCTCGGAAAAACGGCCGGACCAAGTGCCGGCAAGTGGCGGTTGTCGTGATCGATCGGTCATAATAAGGCGAGGTGGAAAAGGCCAGCGCAAAGCTCCGTGGCCCTAGGGCGGGAGCGCCTGGTGCAAGGAATGGAAAAACATGAGTATACCGTCCGCTTCGCCATTGGCCGATCGTCTTGATCTGGCCAATCCCGGCGTTTGGCTCAAATTTTTGCTCGCAGGCAATGGCCTCATGTTCCTCGCCGTCGCGCTGTGCGCGCCAACCCCGTCGGCCTTCCTTGCTTTGCTTACGGCGCAAGCGGCGTGGGTCGAGCCCGTGCTGCTGGCCACTTTGCTCGGGCTCGTGGGGGTAAGGCGCCTGGCTCCCCGTTGTCGGTGGCCGCTTTTTTTGCTCGTGGCCGCCTTCATCGCGGCTGCTCTCACGGCGGGAATCCTCGTGGGATTCCTGCCCCAGCCCGATGAATTCGCCGGCCGAAAAGCCGTGGCGGCGGCGCTGGCGACATTGGCGATCGTGCATGGGCTCGAACTCGCTCGCCGCGCGCGTCGGCCCGCGCTCGCGGAAGCACGCTTTGCCGCGCTCACGACGCGCATGCGGCCGCATTTTTTGTTCAATAGCCTCAACACGGCCCTGGCTTTGTTGCGCAGCGATCCGCAGCGTGCCGAAACGGTACTCGAGGCGCTTGCGGATCTGTTTCGCGCAGCGCTTGCGGCCCCCGACCAATGGTCGCCTTTGTCGGCGGAGCTCGATCTCGCGCGCCGCTATCTCGACATCGAGCGCTTGCGGCTGGGTGCGCGCTTGCATGTCGATTGGCAAGTCGAGGCCTGCCCCGTGGATGTGCTCGTGCCTCCCTATTTGTTGCAGCCGCTGATCGAGAACGCCGTCTATCATGGCATCGAGCCGCTCGCTTCGGGAGGGCGCTTGCGCATCGCATTGACGCAGACGCGCGACGAAATCCGCATCGAAATCGAAAATCCCCTGCCTGCCCATGCGCCAGAGCGACAGGGCAATCGCGTGGCGCTCGAGAATTTGCGCGAACGGCTCGCGCTTTTCTATGATCTCGCCGCACGACTCGAAACGGAGCGGGATTCTGGTCTCTTCCGCGTGCGGCTCGTGCTGCCCGTGCGGCGATGAAGCGGCCCTCCCTCCTCATCGTCGATGACGAAGAACCGGCGCGGCTGCGGCTGGCGTCATTGCTGTCCGATCTTCGTGACGAGTTTCCCCATACGCTGATCGGCGCCGCTCGCGATGGCGTGGAGGCGCTCGAGATCGACGCCGCTGCGCCTGCGGACATTGTGCTGACCGACATCCGCATGCCGCGCATGGACGGCCTCGAGCTTGCTAAGCACCTCGCGACGAGGGTTCCGCCCCCTGCCATCGTCTTCGTCACCGCCTATGACGAATTCGCGCTCCAAGCCTTCGAACTCGCGGCCGTCGATTACCTGCTCAAGCCGGTCACCCGCGCGCGTCTCTTTGCTGCGCTCACACGCGCTCGACGCATGAGCGAGGCCACGCTCGCGCAGCTTGCGCCCGGCGGCCGAAAGCATCTGCGGGTAGTCGAACGCGGTCATCTGATCTTGCTGCCGGTCGAGGAAATCCTCTACTTTCGCGCAGAAGACAAATATGTCGTCGCCTGTACGCGCACGCGCGAATACCTCGTCGAGGACTCATTGTCTTACCTCGAGCACGAATTCGCGCCGCGATTCCTGCGCATACACCGCGGCTGCTTGGTCGCGCGCGACGCCGTCGTGGGCGCCCATCGCCGGGCCGATGAGAGGGGGGAGCCCCAGTGGTGTCTGTCGCTTGCTGGCGTCGAGGAGCCGTTGCCCGTGAGCCGCCGGCAGTGGCCGCTGGTCAAGGAGCAGCTAGGCCTCATGCGGCGCGTGGGTGAGGAATAAGCGGCTGATCAGGGAAGAAAATTCTTCCGCTTGCTGCAACGCAAGAATACAATCCCATGATCAGCCTAGGTTCTTTGCAAGCCGCCGCACCATGAAATCGATCAAGACCCTCCTCGTCGCCAACCGTTCCGAGATCGCCATTCGTGTTTTCCGCGCCGCTGCCGAATTGGGCATCCGCACCGTGGCGATCTATTCGAACGAAGACCGTTTCGCCTTGCATCGGTTCAAGGCCGATGAGGCCTATCTCGTCGGCGCAGGCAAGAAGCCAATCGCCGCCTATCTCGACATTGACGACATCCTCCGCATCGCGAAAGAGGCGAGGGTCGATGCAATCCACCCCGGCTATGGTTTTTTGTCCGAGAACCCCGATTTCGCCGAGGCTTGCGAGCGGGCGGGCATCGCTTTCATCGGGCCGAAACCGGAAGTGATGCGATTGCTGGGCAACAAGGTGGCGGCGCGCGAGCTTGCCATGCGCGCGGGCGTGCCCGTGATGCCGGCGACCGGCCCCTTGCCTGGTGATCTCGAAGCCGTCAAGAAGCTTGCCGCCGGCATCGGCTATCCGTTGATGCTCAAGGCCAGCTGGGGAGGTGGCGGCCGGGGCATGCGCGTGATCGAAAAAGAGGACGATCTCGCGTCGGCGCTCGATGTGGCGCGCCGAGAGGCGGCAGCCGCCTTTGGCAACGACGAGGTCTATCTCGAAAAACTCGTCCGGCGCGCCCGTCATGTCGAGGTGCAAGTGATCGGCGACACCCATGGCAACCTCGTCCACCTCTTCGAGCGCGATTGTTCGGTGCAGCGACGCAATCAGAAACTCGTCGAGCGCGCGCCAGCGCCCTATCTCACCCCTGAGGTGCGTGAGGAGCTCTGTGTGGCGGCCCTGAAACTCGCGCGCGCCGCCCACTATACGCATGCGGGCACCGTCGAATTCTTGATGGACGCGGACACGGGAAAGTTTTATTTCATCGAGGTCAACCCGCGCATCCAGGTCGAGCACACGGTGACGGAGATGGTCACGGGCGTGGATATCGTCAAAGCGCAGATTCGCATCACCGAAGGCGCGCGCATTGGGGACGCCGACTCCTACGTGCCCAGCCAAGACGAGATCCGCCTCAATGGTCATGCGCTGCAGTGCCGCATCACCACCGAAGATCCGGAAAACGGATTCACGCCCGACTATGGCCGCATCAGCGTCTATCGGAGTCCGGCGGGTTTCGGCATCCGTCTGGATGGTGGCACGGCGTATTCCGGCGCCTTGATCACGCCCTATTACGATTCGCTGCTGGTCAAGGTCACGGCATGGGGGCACACGGCCGATGAAGCGGCGCGGCGCATGCATCGCGCCCTGCTCGAATTCCGTGTGCGCGGAGTCGCCTCCAACTTGCCGTTCTTGGAGAACGTCGTGCGTCATCCGCTTTTTCTCGCAGGTGCATGCACGACGCGCTTCATCGACGAGACGCCAGAGCTTTTCAATTTCCGCAGACGCCGCGACCGCGCGACGAAGCTCTTGAAATTCCTGGGCGAGGTGATGGTCAATGGCAATCCAGAAATGAAAGGGCGTGCGCTGCCGACGTTGCCTTTGGCCAAGCCCATCAAACCCGCCTGCGACCTCGCCGTGGCGGCCCCGCCTGGCTTGCGGGATCGTTTCAAGGCGCTCGGCGCGTGCCGATTCGCCGCCTGGGTGCGCGATGAAAAGCGCGTATTCCTTACCGACACGACGATGCGCGACGCGCACCAATCGCTGTTCGCGACGCGCATGCGCACCTATGACATGGTCGAGATCGCGCCGTATTACGCACGCATGCTGCCCAACCTGTTTTCCCTCGAGTGTTGGGGCGGCGCCACCTTCGACGTGGCGATGCGTTTTCTCAAGGAAGATCCGTGGGAACGCTTGCAGAGGCTGCGGGCGGCGATTCCCAACATCCTGTTTCAAATGCTGCTGCGCGCCTCGAACGCGGTCGGCTACACCAACTACGCGGACAATGTCGTGCGTTTTTTCGTCGCGCGTGCGGCCGCCGAGGGAATCGACCTCTTTCGCGTCTTCGACTCCTTGAACTGGGTCGATAACATGCGCGTGGCGATGGACGCCGTGATCGAAAGCGGGGCGATTTGCGAGGCGGCCATCTGCTATACCGGCGACATCTTCGATGCGGCGCGACCGAAATACCATCTGAAATACTATGTCGAACTCGCCAAGGCGCTGGAAAAGGCGGGCGCCCACATGCTCGCGATCAAAGACATGGCGGGCGTGTGCAAGCCCCGTGCCGCGCGTGCGCTGATCAAGGCGCTGAAGGAAGAGGTCGCGTTGCCGATCCATTTCCATACGCATGACACGAGCGGCATCGCCGCAGCTTCCGTCCTCGCTGCCGTGGAGGCGGGATGCGACGTCATCGACGGCGCCCTGGACAGCATGAGCGGGCTCACCTCGCAGCCGAATCTGACGAGCATCGCGGCAGCCCTCGCAGGCAGCGAACGCGATCCAGAGGTCGATGTCGATGCGATGTTGAAGCTTTCCCACTACTGGGAAGGAGTGCGCCGTTTCTATGCACCTTTCGAAGCCGACATCCGTTCCGGCACGGCCGACGTCTACCGTCATGAAATGCCCGGCGGGCAATATACGAACCTCCGTGAGCAGGCGCGTGCCATGGGGCTAGAGCACAAATGGAGCGAGGTCGCCCAAGCTTATGCCGATGTCAATAAGATGTTCGGCGACATCGTCAAGGTGACGCCGACTTCGAAAGTCGTCGGCGACATGGCGCTTTACATGGTGGCGCATGGACTGAAGCCTGAGGACGTGCTCGATGCGGAACGCGAGATCGCATTCCCCGACTCGGTGATCGCCTTGATGAAAGGCGAGCTTGGTTTTCCTCCCGACGGCTTCCCCGCCGAGCTGCAAAAAAAGGTGCTAAAGGGCGAGGCGCCGCTGGCGGGTCGGGCGGGCGATTTCCTGCCCGCCGTCGATCTCGACGCCAAGCGCGCCGAGGCCGAGAAAGCCATCGGCCGCCAGATCGACGACAACGAGCTTGCTTCTTATCTTATGTATCCAAAGGTCTTCAAAGACTATGCGACGCATCGCGCCCACTATGGCGACGTCTCGTTGCTGCCTACGCCAGCCTTTTTCTACGGCCTTGCGCCAAACGAGGAAATCGCCGTCGATCTCGAACGCGGCAAGACCCTCATCATTTCACAGCAGGGAATGGCCGGTCCCGATGACGAAGGCATGGTGCGCGTGTTTTTCGAGCTCAATGGTCAATCGCGTGTGATCCGCGTGGCGAAGGCGGGTATGGCCAAGGCAAAGGCCAAGCCATTGGCGGAGGAGGGCAATCCGAAGCACGTCGGCGCGCCGATGCCGGGCGCCATCGTGACCGTGGCGGCCGCAGTCGGACAGAAGGTGAAAAAGGGCGATCCGCTCGTTTCGATCGAAGCCATGAAGATGGAAACGATGCTCACCGCTCCCTGCGATGGCGTCGTCAAGGCCGTGCATTGTCGTCATGGCGAGCGCGTCGAGGCCAAGGATTTGTTGGTGGAGCTCGCCTAGGGAAACCTCGAAAACCGTCGCGAGCGACTAAAAGTCGGGTGCGTCAAGCTGCGCCCATGCAGGCCAGGTAGCGGGTCGATCTTCGTTCATCCGCGTCAAGTGGGCATCCTGCTCCTCATGCCCTTTGCACAGATTGCCGGCGCCGGCGGCAAGCTTTCCCAAGGAAAGGAAGTCAGCCGCTGTTGCGCAAACCGGCGGCGATGCCGTTGATCGTCAAATGGACGCCATTTTTCGCGCGTTCGTCTTCGCGCCAGGCAGGGTCGTGCCGGGTGCGGCGCAAGAGGCTCACCTGTAGGACATTGAGCGGATCGATATAGGGCAGGCGGTTCTTGAGCGAGCGCTTGAGTAGCGGATTGCCGTCGAGCAGCTCTTTTTGGCCTGTGATCGCGAGCACGGCCTCGACGGTCGCGTGCCATTCGTCCGCGATGCGGGTAAAGATCGTCTCGCGCAGAGAAACGTCTTCGACGAGCTCGGCGTAACGGGCAGCGAGCGCAAGGTCCGTCTTTGCGAGCAACATGTCCATGTTGGCGAGCACGGTGCGGAAGAACGCCCACTCACGATACATCGTGCGCAGCCGCTCGAGTCCTTCCTCGCCTTGACTGGTCAAGAATTCTTGGTAAGCGCTGCCAAAGCCATACCAGCCCGGCAGCATCAAACGGCATTGAGCCCAAGAGAAGACCCAGGGGATCGCGCGCAGGGCTTCGATCGAGTCGGAAGGCCGCCTGGCCGCTGGGCGGCTACCGACGTTGAGGCGCGAGATCTCGTCGATGACCGTGGCGGCGCGGAAGAATTCCGTGAAACGCGGCGTTTCATAGATCAAGGCCCGATAGGCGCGATAGGAAGCGCGGGCGAGCGCATCGATCGCGCCTAGCCATTGTTCGCAGGGCGCCTCGTGAGCGCTTGGCAGCAGGCTCGCCTCACACGTGGCGGCGACGAGCACTTCGAGATTGCGCCGGCCTAGCTCGCGGTTTGCGTATTTCGAGGCGATCACTTCGCCTTGTTCGGTGATGCGGATGGCTCCCGCGACCGCGCCGGCAGGTTGGGCGAGGATGGCTTCATAGGTGGGGCCGCCGCCGCGTCCCACCGTGCCGCCGCGGCCATGAAAGAGCCGAAGTTTCACGCCGCGCATGCGGAAGACTTCGACGAGCGTGACTTCGGCACGGTAGAGCGCCCAATTCGACATCAGATAGCCGCCATCCTTGTTGCTGTCGGAATAGCCGAGCATCACTTCCTGTCGCAAGCCGCGGCTTTCCAGCAGACGACGGTAAGCCGGCAGCGACAAGAGCCGATCCATGACGCTGCCAGCGCGTTCGAGGTCGGCGATGGTTTCGAAAAGCGGCACGATGCCGACGTCGAGCTCGCCCTCGCGCGGACGCAGCAAGCCGGCCTCCTTGAGCAAGAGGGCGACTTCGAGCACGTCGGAGACGCCCTCGCATTTCGAGATGATCACGTTTTCGATGAGGCGGGCGCCGAATTTCTTGCGCAATTCGCGCGCCGTATGGAAGATCGCAAGCTCGGCTTCCGTTTCTGCCGAATAACGCCAGTAAGGAGAGGACAAAAGACGCGGCGTAGCGAGCTCGGCAAGTAGGAGCGCGATCTTGCCCTCTTCGCTCCGGTTTTGGTAATCCGTCCCGGGGCGCGCGGTTTCGAAGAGCTCGCTCACGGTGCGCAGATGCACTTCCGAGTTTTGTCGCAGGTCGATCGGCGCGAGATGGAAGCCGAAGGTTTCGGCAGCGCGTAAAAGGCGCCTGAGCCGGCCGCGCGCGATCATTTCACTGCGATGCGCGCAGAGAGAGTCGCGCAAGATCGACAACTCGGCGACGAACTCCTCGGCCGACGCATAGGGTTGCGCCTTGTCGATCGGCAAGCGGCTTGGAGGAGCCGCCTCGAGCGCCGTCGCGGTGGCGAAAAGGCGGGCATAGATGCCTGCCAAGGCGCGGCGGTAGGGCTCGTCGTCGCGGTGTGGGTTGCGGTCGGGAGACGCCGCGGCGAGCCGTTCGAGCGCGGGCGAAACGCCAACCAAGAGCTGAGAACACGACAGCTCGCTGCCGAGCTTGTGGGTTTCTTCGAGATAGTGGGCAAAGATCTTGCGCGCCTGGGCCAGGGCCGCACCGTGCAAGGTTTCCGCGGTGACGAAGGGGTTGCCGTCACGATCGCCGCCTACCCATGATCCGGGACGCAGGAAGGCTGGCAGCGACGCCCCGAGCCGATCTTCGAGACGGTTGAAAAGACGCGGCAGCTCGGGCAGGAAGGTCGTGTCATAGTAAGAAAGCGCATTATGGACCTCGTCCATGACCGAGATGCGCGTCGGCCTCAGCATGCGTGTCTGCCAAAGGGTCAAGATGGCGCGGTAGAGCGCTTCCTCGTTCTCGGCCAGCTCCTCGGGCGTTAGCCGCTGGCGATCGCGCGCATCCAGGAGACGCGCGATGCGCCACTGGCGGTCGAGGATGCTCTTTCTTTGCACCTCGGTCGGATGCGCGGTCAGAACGGGGGATATATCGGCCGCGCGAAAGAAGGCGACGATCTCATGGGGCGTCTTGCCCGCAGATTCGATGCGTTGCAGCGCGTAGGAAATCGAACCCGGCTTGGGCGGCGAGCCGGCGATCGCATGCGCGCGCACGCGGCGAATGTGGTGTTGATCCTCGGCGATGTTGGCAAGCTGGGAAAAAAAGCTGAAAGCCCGGATCACGAGATTGATCTCGCGGGGCGAAAGGCTTTCGAGCAAGGCATCGAGCTCTTGGCGGGCGTTTTCCTGACGCTCGCGGTGCAGGCGTACGGAGAGTTGCCGCACGCGCTCGATGATTGCAAAGATCGCTTCGCCTTCCTGATCGCGGATGACCTCGCCGAGCAGTCGGCCCAGCAAGCGGATGTCGCGAATGAGCGGCGCGTCCTTGTCCTCGTCCGCTGAAGGCTCGATGCTAGAATGTGCTGCGCCGTCTGCAGCGACGGCCAAATCGTCCCTCTTCAATCTTCGATCTCGTTCGTCGGCTCATTTCGTGACCCCCACTCCCGAACGCCTCGTCATCGCCACGCGCGAATCACGGCTTGCCCTATGGCAGGCGGACTACGTGCGCGGTCTTTTGGCGCAATTATACCCGCACTGCCGCGTCGAGCTTCTGGGACTCACCACGCGCGGCGATCAAATCCTCGATCGGCCGCTCGCCCAAGTCGGCGGAAAGGGCTTGTTCGTGAAAGAACTGGAAGTGGCCATGGCCGAAGGCCGCGCCGATTTGGCCGTGCATTCCGCGAAGGACGTGCCCATGGAGCTGCCGCCCGGCTTTGTCTTGGTCGCGACGCTTGCGCGCGTCTGCGCGCACGATGCTTTCGTCTCGAACCGCTACGAAGCCCTCGAGGAGATGCCACCGGGCGCAGTCGTCGGCACTTCGAGCTTACGCCGTCAGGCGCAACTTGCCGCGCAATATCCCTATCTTTCGTTCGCAAGCCTCCGTGGCAATTTGGATACCCGGCTGCGCAAGCTCGACGAAGGTCATTATGATGCCATCATTCTCGCGGCGGCTGGCCTGGAGCGGTTGGGTTTGCAAGCGCGTATCCGCGGCCTCTTGCCGCTCGAAGTTTCCTTGCCGGCGCCAGGGCAGGGACTGCTCGCGATCGAGGCCGTGAGCAGCCGGCGAGACATCGCCGCGTGGCTTGCGCCGCTTGCCGATTCCGCTGCGGCTGTTTGTCTTGCGGCGGAACGCGCCGTGGCGCGTGGCTTGGCGGGGAGCTGCGAAGTGCCCCTGGCCGCATATGCCGAAATCGATGCCGAAGGCAAGCTCTGGCTACGCGCGCGCATCGCCATGCCCGATGGCAGCCAGATGCTCTCGGGCGAGCGACGCGGCTTGCCACAAGAAGCCGAGACGCTCGGCGCCGAACTCGCCGCCGAATTGCTCCATCGGGGAGCAGACGAGATCCTCTCCGCACTGACGCCGCGCGTCCGATGAGCCTTGCCTTGCATCAAGAGCAAGAAGAGCATGCTGGGTGCGTTCGGCCCTTGGCGGGTCGCCACGTCGTCGTCACCCGGCCAGCCGGCCAGGCCACGCATCTTGCCGAGCGCCTACGCGAGCTCGGTGCCGAGCCCGTGGTCTTCCCCACGCTTGCCATCGAAAAGGTCGATCCCACCCCGCTCTTGGAAGCCGCGATCCGGTTGGATGCCTATGACTGGGCCGTATTCGTCAGCCCCAATGCCGTGGACATGGCGCTCTCGGTGATCCTCTCGCGTCGCAGCTGGCCTTTGGGCTTACGGGCGGCGACCGTGGGCAAATCGAGCGAAGCGCGGCTTGCGGCCCATGGCGTGCTTGATGTCGTTGCGCCGAGCGAACGCTTCGATTCCGAGGCACTGCTGGCGTTGCCCGAATTCGCCAATGTCGCGGGCAAGCGCGTGATCATCTTTCGGGGTGATCATGGCCGGGATCTCTTCGGCGACGTCCTACGCATGCGTGGCGCCGACGTCGACTACGTCACCTGTTATCGGCGCGTGATGCCGCGCTTGGATCCCGCGCCCCTGCTTGAGCTCTGGCAAGCAGGGCGGCTCGACGCCCTCACTCTGACGAGCAGCGAAGGGCTGCGGAATTTCTGGCAAATGATCGGCCGGCTGGGGCAGGGCTTTTGTCGTCAGACCCCGGCATTCGTTCCCCATGTGCGCATCGCCGAGCAGGCGCGCGCGCTCGGTCTTGCCACGGTGGTCTTGACGCCGCCTGCCGACGAGGGACTGATCCAAGGACTTTTGCGCTATTTTTCCGCTCATGAGTGAGGAAAAAAACGCCCTCTCTTCCATGCAGCCGGCGCCCGGCGCGCAAAGCAGCGCGCGCTGGACGATTGGCCTAGTCGCCCTCGCCCTTTTCCTTGCATGCCTTGCGCTTGCCTTCTCCTGGCGCGCCTTGCAACGCATCGAGGAGAGTCGCGCGGAATTCGCCCGCCGTCTGGCCGAGAGCGAAAAAATTGCCAAGGAAGCCGAAACGCAGGGCAAGGCGCAGCAAGAAACGGCCGAAGCTTTGCGCCAGCGACTGGAAGTGCTCGAAGGCAAGATCGCCGAGATGCACAATCAGCAAGCGGCGCTGGATGCGCTCTACCAGGAATTCTCGCGCGCATCCGACGATCGCCTGCTTGCCGAAGTCGAACAAGCCGTGACCTTGGCCGCGCAACAGCTTGCCATCGCGGGCAACGTCGAGCTCGCCGTCGTGGCCCTGGAAAATGCGGAAGCGCGCTTGTCGCAGAGCGGACAGAGCCGCTATGTTGCGCTCCGGCAGCAGATCGCGCGCGACATCGAGCGGCTGCGTGCGCATCCCGCGGCCGACCTCGGCGGCATCGCGCTGCATTTGGACCTCTTGGCCGAGGCCGTGCCCAATCTTCCTCTCGCTTACGAGCGGCGGGTCAAGCCCACGGCGAAGGAACAGGTCAGCCCATCGGATACGCCGCCTTCTTCCCTGCATGGCTGGCTGAGCGCATGGGGACGCGAGATCTGGCGGGAGATCAGCAGCCTCGTGCGCATCGAGCGCTTGGATCGTCCCGAGGTAGAGCTCCTTTCGCCGCGCGAAGCCTATTTTCTACGGGAAAACTTGCGGCTGCGCCTGCTCTCCGCGCGGCTGACATTGCTTGCTCGCGATGAAAAAGGCTTTCGCCATGAGCTTGCGCTCGCCGACTCATGGCTTGCGCGCTATTTCGACGGCGCGCATCCCGCGGTCATCGAAGCGCGCGCCCAGCTTTCCCGCTGGCGGGAAGCGAAGATCGGGCGCGCCTTTCTCTCGTTGGATGAAACCCTGGCTCTGCTGCGCAATCTGAAACTGACGCGCAGCGTGTCGAGCAAGCGTTGAGGTCGGCCCATGCGAGCATTGTTTTGGTTGTTGGCCATCGCCGCTCTCGGTGTCGCCGCGGCGATCGCTGGACGACTGACGGAAGGCTATGTGCTCTGGGTGTTGCCGCCCTGGCGCGTCGAAATGTCCTTCAATCTCTTCGTCGTGCTCTGGCTGCTTGGATGGGCCGCGATCTACGCCGTGGCGCGCGCGATCGGCGCCTTGGCGGCGCTGCCTCGTGAAGTCGCAGACTATCGGCGGCGGCGTCAGCTTGAGAAAGCATGGACGGTAGTCATCGAAAGCCTGAGGCTTCATTGGGAGGGGCGCTATAGCCACGCCCTCAAGTGGTTGGCCGCGCTGCCCCATGGCGCGGAAGAGCCCGAGAAAGCGGGCCCCATGCGCGAACTTTCTGCGCTTGCCGATTTCATTGGCATGCAGTCGGCCTACGCCCTGCGCGATGCGGCGCGCAGCGAGGAATGGCGAGAGCGAGCGGCGCGACACGATGGCGAGGGCTGGCGCGCCGCCCGCCTTTCCCAACAACTGAGGGCAGCGCTGGAAACCCATGAAACGGCGATGGCGCGCGCGGCGCTTTCCCAGATGACGGCTGCCGAGCGTCGTCGTCTCGTCAATCTGCGTCTTGCGTTGCGGCTCGCGCTGGAAGAAAGAGACTGGCAGGAAGTCCTGCGATTGTCCCTCGTACTTGCAAAGCACCATGCGCTGAACGAAGAGCAGGCGCTCCCCATCCGCCTCAAGGCTGCGCACGGCTTGCTCGAGGAATGCCCCAGCGAGCGCGAACGCCTGCTCGCCCTTTGGCGAGGCTTCGATGAGCGCTTGAAAGCGGAGCCCAGCCTCGTCGCGTTGGCAGCCAGGAAGCTTGCGGGCCTCGGCGCCTGCGCAGATTCGGCGGAGCTGATCGAGGCCTGCCTTGAGGCGCGCTGGGCGCCGGAACTGCTCGAGATCTACGCCGACTGCGCCGGAGGCGATTTGCTGCGACGGCTTTCACACGCGGAGAAATGGCTTGCCGAACATCCCCGGGATGGGCGACTGCTCATGGCGCTTGGACGACTTTGCGCAGAGCGGGAGCTTTGGGGTAAGGCGAGAAGCTTTTTTGAGGCCTCGCTCGCGGTCGAGGCAAGCCCTCGGGCGCATCTTCTGCTTGCACGGCTTCTCGACCGACTGGGCGAGACAGAGGAAGCGAATCGGCATTATCGATTGGCCGCTTCGTCCTCGGGGCTGGAAGCCTCTGCGAAAGAATAGCCCTCTTCGAGAAAGAGTTTCAGACACGCCTCCACGACTTGAGGGTCGAACAACTCACCGCTTTTTTGCGAGACGAACTGCAATGCATCGAGCAGAGGATAGGCAGGTCGGTAAGGACGGTGTGTTGCCATTGCTTCGATGACATCGGCAACCGCGAGGATGCGCGCTTCCAGCAGGATTTGCTCCCCGCGCAATCCTCGGGGATAACCGGAACCATCCCAGCGTTCGTGATGCTGATGCACGATTTCGGCCACCGGCCAGGGAAATGCAACCGGCGCCAAAATCGAGGCGCCAATTTCCGCATGCATCTGAATCAGCAAAAACTCTGGGGGCAGCAAGCGGCTGGGCTTAGCGAGAATCTCGGCAGGCACCTTGATTTTGCCAATATCATGAATCATGGCAGCCAAAGTCAGCCCTTTGAGCCGTTCCGGAGAGAGGCCTAGCAATGCGCCAATGCGTGCAGCCAATTTTTGCACACGACGTTGGTGACCGGCCGTGTATGGATCGCGCACCTCGATCATGGCCGAGATTGCTGCGACGGTAGCCGTCAATTGACTGAGCTCGCGTTGGATACTTTCCAGCCGCTCGGTTTCGAGTCGTTCCTTCTGCGCGCGTAGCTGCAGAGTTTCCAGACCAAAGGCGAGATCGCTGGCAAGCTCTTCCAGCAAACCGAACTCGCGAATGCGCGAGATCGTCCCAGGAGAAGAAACGACGACCAATGCGCCGATGCCTTGACCTCCGTCAATCAAGGGAAAGCATTCGATTGCTGGCGGAACGATGAAATCGCCCATGAATGCTTGCGCTGGTATGCTGACAGGATGGCGACGCTCTGCCGGACTGCGCTCGAGGAGAGTCGATAAGTTGTCGCTGACGAAACGCGTGCTTGCCTGTTGAAGGCGCTCGATGAGATCCGCGCTGGACGTTATAGCGGCGTTCGCCGCCCAGGCGAGGCGTTGATATCCTCCTGCTTCGTCGGAGACCCAAACGGAAACGTCACTGTAATGGTAGCTGCCCAGGCGGACCAACGCATCACAAATGCCTTGTGCAAGGGATTTCGCTCGCGTTGCGCGTATCAGTGTTTGATTGCAATATGACAACGTGCGGTAGAGAGATTCGATGAAACGGCGTTCCTCTCCCAAGCGCCATGATTCGCTGATATCGCGAAAAACGTGCAAATGATATTGGGCGTGTGCGTCGGGCCCGCTCAAAGGCGATAGGCAGGGAATGCGTCGATGCTCGAATTGCCTGCCGCCGAAATCGAGCACTTCGGGACGTCCTTCTTGGGCTGGGCGAAGAACGATGGCGTTGGCAAGGGCTACGCGAAGCGAACCTTGTGCGATTGGCAACGTCGTGTTTTCCCAAGACTTATTTCGGTAGACGATGCGATCTGCCTCATCGGTCAGCACGAGGGGGTCAGGGAGGCTGTTGAGTAAGTCGTCGCTGAGCATGGGCAGGCTCCATGATGAGACGGCCGCAGCGACGCTGCGAGCATATGCAGGCCGGCTCCTATCAGGATGCGCCTAGCATCGCCCAATGAGAGTCGTCTGCCAAATCGTCGCTTTGGCTAAGGCGGAAAAACGGCCTGTTTGGCCATTGCCAGCAGATCACGGCGCATGAAGCCGTAAGCCCAGCCAGCATTTCGTCGCGCATCAGCCCTCGCTGGCATTGCCTCAGACCGTTTTTTTGACTTTTTTGAGTTGCGTTGTCGTCAAGGCGAGAGAGGTTTTTTCAGTCTAGACATCGTCGCTGGCCTTGTCAAATTTGAGCCAATCGCGCGCTATGAGAAAGTCGGTCAATAGCTTCTCCTCGGCGCTGCCAGGCTCAGGGTGCCAGTCATAGCGCCATGCCACGAGCGGAGGCAGCGACATCAGGATCGCTTCGGTGCGGCCACCCGACTGTAGGCCGAACAAGGTGCCACGGTCCTGCAGCAGATTGAACTCGACATAGCGGCCACGGCGATAGAGCTGGAATTCCCGTTCGCGGCTGCCATAGGGCGTGGCATGGCGCCTGGTGCAGATGGGCAAATAGGCAGGCAAGAACGCATCGCCCACGCTGCGGACGAGCGCAAAACAACGCTCGAATCCGCCCTCATGCAAATCGTCGAAAAAAATGCCGCCGATGCCGCGGGGCTCATTGCGGTGCTTGAGAAAGAAATAGTCATCGCACCAGCGCTTATAGCGCGCATAGACGTCATGGCCGAATGGCGCGAGCGCCTCATGGCAGACGCGGTGAAAATGAACGCAGTCTTCCTCGAAAGGGTAGAAAGGGGTCAAGTCCATGCCGCCTCCGAACCACCACTCCGGTTGCGTTTCCGGGCCTGTCCCGGCGTGGTCGGCAGCGGCGGGGGGAGGGGATAGGTCGTCTTTGCGGTCGTGCGCAGGATGGGCGATGAAAAAGCGCACGTTCATGTGCGTGGTCGGGCAATAGGGGTTGCGTGGATGCAAAACGAGTGAGACGCCCATCGCTTCCCACCGGCGACCGGCCAAATGAGCTCGCCCGGCGGTTGCGGAGGGCGGCAAGGTCTGCCCCATCACATGCGAGAAATTCACGCCTCCTTTTTCGAACACGGCGCCGCCTTCGAAGAGGCAGCCCACTCCCCCGCCGCCTTCCGCTCGCTGCCAGACATCGCGCCGAGCGGATTGGCCGTCAAGCTGCGCGAGCGCCGCGACGATGCGCTCTTGGAGAGTAAGCAAGTAGTGTTTGACGGCGGCGACGTCGATCATCGGGAAAGCGCGCGATGGCCGATGTCGTGTCGGTAATGCATGCCTGCGAAAGAAATGCCGGCCGCGATGTCGTAAGCGCGTTTCTGGGCGATGCGCAGGGTGTCTCCGAGGGCAGTGACGCAGAGCACGCGGCCGCCTGCCGTCACGACTTGTCCCTCGCGCAGCTGGGTACCGGCATGGAACACATGCGCATCGAGCAGGGGCTCCTTGGGCAGGCCATGGATCACGTCGCCTTTCTTGGGTGCCTCTGGATAACCGGCGGCAGCGAGCACGACACCCAAGGCGACGCGCCTGTCCCATTCGGCTTCGACCGTGTCGAGCTTGCCGTCGATGGCGGCGTCGATGAGCGCGGCAAAATCGCTTTTTAGGCGCATCATGATCGGCTGGGTCTCTGGGTCGCCCATGCGGCAGTTGAATTCCAACACTTTGACGGAGCCATCGGGCGCGACCATGAGTCCGGCGTAGAGAAAGCCGGTATAGGGCGTATCTTCGAGCTCCATGCCGCGAAGGGTGGGCATGATCACTTCGCGCATCACGCGCGCATGCACGTCGGGGGTGACGACGGGAGCGGGCGAATAGGCGCCCATGCCGCCGGTGTTGGGACCACGGTCGCCGTCGAGTAGGCGCTTGTGATCTTGGCTGGTGGCCAGGGGCAGCGCATGGCGACCATCACACATGACGATGAAACTCGCCTCTTCGCCGACGAGACATTCTTCGATCACGATGCGGCGGCCGGCTTCACCCAGCTTGCTGCCGGCTAGCATGTCGTCGATCGCGGCATGCGCTTCGGTGAGCGTGCTGGCGACGACGACGCCCTTGCCGGCGGCCAACCCGTCGGCTTTGATCACGATGGGCGCGCCTTCTTGCTCCACATAGGCATGCGCGGCGCTCGCATCGGTAAACGTGGCGAATTTGGCGGTTGGAATGCCGTGGCGCGTCATGAAGCGCTTGGCGAAATCCTTCGAGCTTTCGAGTTGCGCGGCTTTACGGCTGGGACCGAATATGCGCAGGCCCGCGGCGCGGAACGCATCGACGACGCCTTCGGCGAGCGGCGCCTCAGGGCCGACGACAGTGGCATGGATGTCGTGGCTGCGTGCAAAGGCGAGCCATTCGGGGATCGAGGAAAGCGCCACGTTTTCGAGTCCATCCTCATGCGCCGTGCCCGCGTTGCCAGGCGCGACATAGACTTTCTGAACCTTGGGAGACTGGGCAAGCCGCCAGGCCAGTGCGTGCTCGCGTCCTCCCGAACCGATGACGAGGAATTTCATGGGTCAATGCCGGAAATGACGAATGCCAGTAAATACCATGGCGATGCCATGCTCGTCGGCGGCGGCGATGACTTCCGCATCGCGTACCGAGCCGCCGGGCTGGATCACGGCGGTCGCGCCCGCCTGAGCGAGAACGTCGAGGCCGTCTCGGAACGGGAAGAAGGCGTCTGAGGCGACCACCGAACCCTTGATGGAAAGGCCATTGTTTTCGGCTTTGATGGCGGCGATGCGCGCGGAGTCGACGCGGCTCATTTGCCCTGCGCCGACGCCGACGGTCATGCCGTCCTTGCAATAGACGATGGCGTTCGATTTCACGTATTTGGCTACACGCCAGGCGAAAAGGAGATCGCGCAACTCATGCTCCGAGGGCGGTCGGCGCGTGACGATCTTCAAATCTCCCAGCGTGATCTTCGCGTCATCGGCCGTCTGCACGAGGAGGCCGCCGCCGACGCGCTTGTAGTCGAAATTGCAAGCGGAGTGCGTCGTATCAGGCAGGGGAACGACGAGCACGCGCAGGTTTTGTTTGGACGCAAAGATTTCGCGCGCCTCAGGGGTGACGACCGGGCCGACCACGACCTCGGCGAATTGACCGGAAACGGCTTGTGCAGCGGCGCGATCGATGGGCACGTTGAAGGCGATGATGCCGCCGAACGCCGAGACCGGATCGGTGCTGAATGCCCGGCGATAGGCTTCTTCGGCCGAGGCGCCCAGGGCCACGCCGCAGGGATTTGCATGTTTGACGATCACGCAAGCGGGCGTCTCGAAGGATTTCACGCACTCCCAGGCGGCGTCGGCGTCGGCGATGTTGTTGTATGAAAGCTCTTTGCCTTGGATTTGCGTGAAATTGGCGATGCTGCCCGCCGGCGGTTTGGGTTCCCGATAGAAAGCGGCCTGCTGGTGGGGGTTTTCGCCATAGCGTAAAGCGAGGTGGCGATCGAAGGCGAGCTGAAGCCGTTCCGGAAAGGCGGCGGCGCGCTTTTCCTGATCGAGGCTGGTGAGCCAGTTGGCGATTGCAGCGTCATAGCGCGCGGTGTGCACGAAGGCTTTCTTGGCCAAGGCAAAGCGCGTGGCAGGCGTCAGCGCGCCATCGTTCGCTTTCATCTCTGCAAGCACGTCGGAATAATCGGCGGGATCGACGACGACTGCGCACCCGCCTGCTTCATCGCCGTGATTTTTCGCGGCGGCTCGTAAGAGCGCCGGCCCCCCGATGTCGATGTTCTCGATGGCTTCCTGCAAGGAACAGTCTTTTTTAGCGACCGTCTGTTCGAAAGGATAAAGGTTGACCACGACGAGGTCGATGGGGGCGATGCCGTGGCGCGCCATCGTCTCCTCGTGCTCACGATTTCCCCGCAGGCCCAATATGCCGCCATGAATCTTGGGGTGCAGCGTTTTGACGCGGCCATCGAGCATCTCGGGAAAGCCGGTATATTCCGAGACCTCGATCACGGTTAGCCCGGCTTCCTTGAGCAGTTTGGCCGTGCCGCCGGTCGACAAGATGACGACGCCGAACGCCGCCAGACCTCGCGCGAATTCGACGACGCCATGTTTGTCGGAGACGCTGATCAGCGCTTGGCGAATTCTCATCTCTTGCTCCTTATGTCAGATGGTGTTCGGCGAGCTTGCGTCTAAGGGTCCCACGCGATATGCCCAGCATCTTCGCCGCCTCGGTCTGGTTGCCGCCCGTTTGCGCCAGCACGGATTCGAGGAGCGGGCGCTCCACACAGCGGATGACCATGTCGTAGAGCGCAGAGGGCTTTTCCCCATCGAGATCGCGAAAATAGCGCTCGAGCGCATGGCGAATGCAGGCGGAGAGTTCGCATTGGTTCATGTCAGGCAGCCTTGTCGTATATCGGCTCGTTGCCGGGCAGGGCGAGGAAGAATTCGTCGCAAGCGGCGCGCTGTTCCTCGGGCGTAGCGAGCAGGTTCATGCGTTCGCGAAAACGCGCCGCACCTGGTATGCCCTTGGTATACCAACCGATATGCTTGCGCGCGATCTTGACGCCGGTCTCGACGCCGTAGAAGGCATAAAGCTCGTCCAGGTGCGCCATCAGCACGGCGTGAATCTCGGCGGGCGTGGGCGGGGGGAGAAAGCGTTTGGTGGCGAGAAAATGCTCGATCTCGCGAAAGATCCATGGCCGGCCCAAGGCGGCGCGTCCAATCATGACGCCGTCGGCGCCCGTATAGGCGAGCACGTCGCGCGCCTTCTGCGGCGAATCGATGTCGCCGTTGGCGATCACGGGGATCGCGACGCATGCCTTGACTTCGGCGATCGTGTCATATTCAGCTTGCCCTTGATAGAGATCGGCGCGCGTGCGGCCATGCAAAGCGAGCGCCTTGACGCCTGCGTCTTCGGCGATCTTTGCGATGCGGGTGGCGTTCTTGTGCTGGCGGTCCCAGCCGGTGCGGAACTTCAGCGTCACCGGCGTCTCTGGAACGGCGGCGACGACGGCGGCGAGTATGCGGGCGACGAGTTTTTCATCTTTGAGCAGCGCCGAGCCCGCCATGGCGTTGCAGACTTTCTTCGCTGGGCATCCCATGTTGATGTCGATGATTTGCGCGCCACGCTCGACGTTGTAGCGCGCCGCCGCGGCGAGCATCGCGGGGTCGGCGCCGGCGATCTGCACGACGATCGGCGGGCTTTCGCCCGAATGATTCGCGCGGCGCTGCGTCTTCGCGCTGCCGTAAAGCAGCGAATTGGCCGTGACCATTTCGGAGACGGCGAGGCCCGCACCCAGCCGCTTGGCGAGCTGGCGGAAGGGGCGGTCGGTCCCCCCCGCCATGGGTGCGAGGAAGAGATTGTTGCGAAGGCGGAATCCGAGGTAGTCCATGGCCCGATGCGTCGATGAGGGTGCGATTCTACTGCGAGCGCGTTAGAACGCACGCGCGCCATAGATCAGACGGCGCGCGAGGAAGCGACGCAAACGTGGACAAAGATCGAGGGCGAAAAGCGCGCCACCGCGCAGTTGGGAGAATGGCGGAAAGTCGCCGAGGAAAAGGCGCGCGACGGCGTCGGTGAATGCGACGGTGGCGCGGCGGTCGAGGTCTCTGCGTAAGGCATAGCGGGCAAGCAGGCGGTCGCAACCCGGGTCGGGAGCGCCCGCCAACGTGTCGGCGAGCACGGCAATGTCGCGCAAAGCGAGGTTGAAACCCTGCCCGCCGACCGGGTGGAGGGTCTGCGCCGCATTGCCGATCCAGACGCTACGCGCGCCGATGGGGTTCTGCCGCATGGCGAGCCGCAACGGATAGGCGAGGCGCTCGCCGACCGAGGTGATGCGCAGACGGCCACCCATCTGCGCCTCTATCGTGCGCATGAAGTCGCGCTCGGGCAGCGCGCACAAGGCGGTGGCCTCGGCATGCGCGCGGATGATGATGGCGGCGAAAGCGTCGCGATCGGGAAGCAAGGCGATCGGTCCTTGCGGCGTGAAACGCTCCCAGGCGCGGCCGTTTCGGGCGCTTTCGACTTCGAGGCGGCAGACGAGGGCGCTTTGGCGATAGTCTCGGCGGAGCGCTTCCACATCGTCCGCCACATGCCCCTCGGCATGGATGACGAGGGAATCGCCCGCCCCGGGAGCATAGACGCCGTGCTCTATATAATCGATGCCGGCAGCATCGATGCGCTGGGAAAGCGCGGCGGCGAGATCGCCTGCTGCCACGACATGGCCAAGGGCGCGAAGGCCCAGCTCTTGCGCGCTGAGGAGAAACCTGCCGAAATGTCCGGCTTGCGAGACATGCACGCTTTCGATGGGCGTCGCGGCAAGCGCGCGCCAGTCGATGAAGCGTGCGAGAAACTCGCAGGAGGCCTCTGAAAGCGCGAGGATGCGTCGATCCTGCAAGACATCGTGGCGGCTGCGCGCCTCGAAGACGCGCACGGAAAAACCCATACGCGTTAGAGCCAGCGCGAGCGTCATGCCGGATAACCCGCCGCCGACGATCGTGATGCGCGGGCTCATGCGTTCATCCACTCCTCGATGGCCGCGATCGTCTTCGGCGCACTGTCGGTTATGACCTCGCAGCCCGTTTCCGTGACGACGACGTCGTCTTCGATGCGCACGCCGATGTTCCAGAAGCGCTCAGGCGCATCGCGCCCTGGCCGCACATAACAACCGGGTTCGATGGTGAGCGCCATGCCCGGCGCAAGCATGCGCCATTCCTTGCCAGTTCGATAGTGGCCGCCGTCATGGACGTCGAGCCCCAGCCAATGGCTGGTGCGATGGAGAAAATAACGTTTATAGGCGCCGATCTCGATGAGCCCATCGACGGATCCCGCGAGCAGGCCGAGATCGACGAATCCTTGCGTCAGCGTGCGGATGGCGGCCTCGTGCGGAGCGAGAAAAGAGGCGCCCGGTTTGACCTTGGCCAACGCGGCTTGTTGGGCTGCCAAGACGAGCGCGTAGAGCTCGCGCGCTTCCCCGACGAAGCGGCCGCTTATGGGGAATGTGCGTGTGATGTCGCTTGCATAACCAGAGACCTCGCAGCCGGCGTCGATGAGCAAAAGATCTCCAGCGCGCAGAGGCTGGTCGTTGGCCGTGTAGTGCAGGATGCAGGCGTTGGCGCCGCCGGCGACGATGGGGGGGTAGGAGGGCGCGTCCGCGCCCAGCCGCCGAAACTCGTAAATCAGCTCGGCTTCGATTTCATACTCGTATCGTCCGGGGCGTGTCGCGCGCATCGCGCGCTGGTGCGCAGAGGCGGCGATTTCGGCGGCGCGCCGCATGAGCGCGATTTCATGCGCGTCCTTGATCAGGCGCATTTCGTCGAGGACGGCGGCGACGTCATGGATCGTCGTCGGCGCGCGTTGCCCAGCGCGCGTCTTGCGCTTGACCGCGTTGAGCGCACCGATCAGGCGCCGATCCCAGGCCTCATCGGCGCCGAGGGGAAACCAGACCGCGGGTTGATCGGCGAGCCACTCGGTCAGGCGCGCGTCGAGTTCGTCGATGGGATAGGCGGCGTCGAACAGAAAGCGTTCGGCGGCTTGTTTCGGCCCGTAGCGGCGTCCTTCCCAGGTCTCTTTCTCGGCGTCGCGCGCGCGGCAGAAGAGGATCTGGGAGCAAGGCTTGCCGGCGATCAGCACGAGCGCCGCTTCCGGCTCGGGAAAGCCTGAAAGGTAGTGGAAATGGCTATCGGCGCGAAAAGGGTAGCAGACGTCGCGATTGCGCAGCCGCTCGGGCGCAGTCGGGATCACGGCGAGTCCGCCGCCGGC
>JAOADW010000020.1 GCA_026417115.1 Rhodocyclaceae bacterium | reverse complement strand
GTTCTCCGAGGAGATCTGCAGGTTGGCGATGGTCGCCTCGAAGCGGGACTGCAAGGCGCCGAACTTCGCACGCTGGGCGTTGATCGCATCGATCGCCGAATCGACGGTGCGCAAGGCCTGGGTCGCGTTCGCCACCGTCGAGATGTCGAGATCGGAAACCTTTTGCAGCGTCGAAGAGAGCGTCACGCTGTTGCCCACGGCCGTGTCGCGGAAGACACCCGCGGTGAAGCCTGCGGCGCTATCGGTGGCGATCGAGTAGGACTTCGCCGAGTTGAGCGTGACCTGGCCGCCCACCGAGACGGTGCCGGAAGCGTTGGCGGCGAGCGTGGCGGTGGTGCCGGAGCCGAGGGTGAGGGCGCCGGCAGCGTTACCGGAAGCGGCCTTGCCGATGCTGATGGTGGAGCCATCTTCGGCGGTGAGGATGAGGCCGGTGTTGGCGGCATTCAGTTTCGCGGTGATGCCGGTCTTCGAAGAAGCTTCGTTGAAGGCATTGACGGCCTGGGTGAGGGCGTCGGCGCCGGTGTTGTTGGAAAGAGAGAACGAGATGGTCTGGATGGTGCCATTGATGCCGCCGGCGGTGGAGGGGAAGACCTGCAGGCTATAGGAGCCGGATGCGCCGAAGGTGAGGGTGGTTTCGGTGCGTGCGGAGGCCTTGACGCCGGTGGTGGGGTTGTTGTTGATCTGGGTGGCGATGTCGCGCGCGGAATCGCCGGTGGTGACGGCGATGGTGGCGGAGCCGTTGGGGCCGTTGATGGTGAGGTTGCCGCCGGAAGAGACGACGACGCCACTGATGGCCGAGCCGGTGCCGGTGCCGGACGCGGCGGTGGAGTAACTGGAGTTACCGATTTGATAGGTGCCGTATTGGGTGGTGCGGAAATCGGTGGTGGTGGCCGTGATCGTCTGATTGGCGTTGGCGCCCACCTGGTAAATGGCTGTGCCAAACGAGCCATCCAAAAGCTTCATGCCGTTGAATTCGGTGGCGATGGCAAAGCGCTGCAGCTCGGCGACGAGCTCGGTGACTTCGGCGTTGAGGGCGGCGCGGTCGGAAGCCGAGTTGGTGGCGTTGGCCGACTGCACGGCAAGTTCGCGAATGCGCTGCAGGATGTTGCCCATTTGATCGAGGGCGCCTTCCCCCACTTGGGCGAGGGAGACGCCGTCGTTGGCGTTGCGGCGCGCCTGGTCGAGGCCGCGGATCTGTCCTGTCATTCGCTCGGAGATGGCAAGACCGGCGGCATCGTCACGTGCGGAATTGATGCGCAGACCGGAGGACAGGCGCTGCAAGGAGGTCTGCAAGCCAGTTTGGGAACGGTCCAGATTGCGTTGGGCGTTGAGCGAAGCAATGTTGGTATTGATGATCTGCGGCATCTGAGATTCTCCTTCGGATGACGGCGCGCACGTTGTAAAAATCCTGCGGATAAATCGCTAGCAGCATGCGTGCCAACGTGCTCTCTCGGGGTAGAGCCGGTCTTTTGACGCGCCCCTCTGCCAAAAATTTGCCAGTAGGCCGGCAAAGGCGGCAAGATTTGCCGAAAAAACTTGGGCAACCAAGGGATGGGTAGAATGCTTTTTTCTTGCTTGTCCCTGTGAGCCCTACGATGAAATACCTCGTCGACGACGTCCGCATTCGCGAAATCAAGGAGCTTTCTCCGCCAGCGCAGCTTTTGCGCGAATTCCCTGCGACAGCGGAAGCGGCGCGCACGACCTATGAAGCGCGGCAGGCCATCCATCGCATCCTGCATGGCGCCGATGATCGTCTCTTGGTGGTCGCCGGTCCCTGCTCGATTCACGACGTCGAGGCGGCGCGCGCCTATGCGCAGCGGCTCAAAACTCAGCATGATCGCTACGCTTTGTCGCTTTTCATCGTCATGCGCGTCTATTTCGAAAAGCCGCGCACGACGGTGGGCTGGAAAGGGCTCATCAACGATCCGAAACTTGACGGCAGCTTCCGCATCAACGAAGGATTGCGGCTTGCGCGCAGCCTGCTCAAGGAGATCAACGAAATGGGTTTGCCCTGTGCGACCGAGTTTCTCGACACTATCACGCCGCAATACACGGCGGATTTGATCAGTTGGGGAGCGATCGGCGCACGCACGACCGAATCCCAGGTGCACCGCGAGCTTGCCTCGGGGCTTTCGTGCCCCGTCGGTTTCAAGAACGGCACCGATGGCAATGTGAAGATCGCCGTCGATGCGATCCGCGCCGCAGCCTCTCCGCACCATTTTCTCTCGGTGACCAAAGCAGGGCATTCGGCAATCGTCTCCACCCAGGGCAATGAAGACTGTCACATCATCCTGCGCGGCGGCAAGCAGCCGAATTACGACGCCGCGAGCGTGGAAGCGGCCTGTCAAGAGCTTGCCCGGGCAGGACTTGCCGCGCGCGTGATGATCGACTGCTCCCATGGCAATAGCCGCAAAGACTATAAGCGCCAGCTCGTCGTCGCCCATGAGGTCGCTGCTCAAATCGCCGGCGGCGATGCCCGCATCATGGGCGTCATGATCGAGTCGAACCTCGTCGAGGGTCGGCAGGATCACAAACCCGGCAGGCCGCTCGCGCATGGGGTCTCGATCACCGACGCCTGCATCGGGTGGGAGGATACCGAGGCTGTGCTCGCCGAACTTGCGGAGGCCGTCGAGGCGCGCCGCGCGCGGCTTGCCGCGCAGGACCCTGCCGACTGAGCCCGCGATGAATGCGCGCGTTTTTGCAGCCGCAGCGCTCGTTCTCACCCTGTTTCGGCTTTGGCTGGCGGCCGCTTTCCCCTTCACGGGCGACGAGGCATATTTCTACTGGTGGGGGAAATTCCCTGACTGGGGGTTCTATGACCACCCCCCCATGGTGGGCTGGTGGCTTGCGGCGCTGATTCCATTGTCCGAGGCGCCGCTTTGGCTACGCCTGCCGCAGGTCGTTTTGCCGCTCCTGCTCGCCCTATGCGTGCGCAGCGCCTGGCCGCGGCTGTTTCCTTCGCTCGCCGCTCGGCGCGAGCTCGCGGCGCTGGCTGTCCTCGCATTGCCTGTGTCGGTTTGGAACGTTTTCATCACGACCGACACCCCCCTCGTCCTGTTCGCGGTCTGCTCGGGGCTTGCCTGGGCGCGTGCGGCGCAGGAAGACGACAAGCGCTGGTATCTTTTTGCCGGTCTTTGCCTCGCGGGCGCTGTGTTGTCGAAATATTTCGCCGCTTTGTTGGGGTTTGCCTACCTGGTCGACGCCCTTTCCCGCCGCACGAAGGGCGCTGCCTGGGGCCTCTTGATCGTCTTTGCCTGCACGCTGCCGGCCTTGGCCTTGATGGCGTGGTGGAATGCCGCGCATTGTTGGAGCAATTACCTCTTCAATTTCGTCAATCGCCATGACGCTGCCAATACCGGCTTGAACGCGACAACACCCTTGCTCTACGTGGCAACGCTCGCCTATGCCCTGGCGCCGCTCTTGCCTTGGCTGCTGCGGCGGCAGCCCATGCAAGCTGGCTTCGCAGCACGCGAAAAGCCTGTGCGCGACGTGCTCGCCCGGCTAGGCTGGATCCCCCTACTGCTCTTCGCGCTGCTCTCGCTTTTCAAGAAGATCGGCCTGCATTGGGTGCTTGCTTTTCTTCCTTTCGTGGCGCTCTTGACGATCGCACGCCTGCCGGAACGCCTCTTGCGTCCTCTGGAGCTTTCACTCGTCGGCCTGGCGGCGGCGCATGTCCTTCTCATCGTCGCGGCCAGTCAGATGCCTGTGGAGGCGTGGCGGCGCTTTACGTTCTATCCGAGCCTCGTGCTGACGGTCGATGGTCAGGCAATCATGCAGGAAGCGTTGAAAGACGCGCCGCTCGTCGCCTCCGACGGCTATTCCAACGCCGCTACCTTGGGCTATCTGAACCGACGTTACGTGCCGGTTCTCGGCGTGGGTTCGGGGCATGCGCGGCATGACGACATGCTGACCGATTGGCGCCAAATGGAGGGGCGAGACGTCGTGTTGTTGCGCAAAACAGAACCGAGCCCGCAAGACATCGATCGTTATCGCCGCTGGTTCGCCACGGTGAGCGTGTCTTATTTCGAGCATCGTGGCGCGCGTTTTTGGCGCGTCATTGGGCGCTCGTTTCGTTACGCCGCCTATCGCGATGACGTGCTCGACGAGATCAGACAGCGCTACTATCGTGTGCCGGCTTGGCTGCCCATGACGTCTTGTTATTTTTGCGCGCGCTATTTTCCTGCCTCCCCATGCCGCCGTTGATCGTTCTCTTACGTCCTTATCAGTGGATCAAGAATGGCTTCGTGTTCGCGGGGCCCCTTTTCGGCCACGCTTGGGACGATGCGCAAGTCATGCGCGGCGCGTTCTCTGCGTTTCTCGCTTTTTGTCTGCTTTCTTCGGCGGTCTATGTCGGCAATGACATTCATGATCGCGTTGAAGACCGCCATCATCCGCAAAAAAGGCGCCGGCCACTGGCTTCTGGCCAGGTTTCGCTGACGGCTGCCGGCTTTGTTGGCGTCATTTGTCTCGTTTTCGGCTTGGCTATCGCGTGGGGGGCGTTTTCTGCGTGGGGCTTACCAGGTTCCCGTACGCCATGGATTTTCTTGGCCTATCTTGGCGTCAATCTCGCTTATACGGGCTGGCTCAAGCATATCGTGATCCTCGATGTCTTCGCCATTGCGTCAGGTTTTCTGCTGCGGCTGCTGGCGGGGACGCTGGGTTTGGGCATTACGCCGTCCCATTGGCTGCTCATGTGCGGACTGATGCTCACGCTCTTTCTTGGGTTTGCCAAGCGGCGCGCAGAGCTCGCCGCGCTAGGCGGGGAGGGTGTTGCGCATCGGCGCGTCTTGGGCGCCTACTCACTCGAACTGCTCGACCAATTCCTGACCGTGACGTCGTCCGCGGCGATTCTTGCATACTGTCTTTACACGGTGAGCACAGACACCATCGCCCGCCATGGCGAAGGGCTGATCCTCACGGCGCCCCTCGTGGTCTATGGCTTCCTGCGCTATCTATGGCGTCTGAAGCAGGGGGGTGGCGGCGATCCTACGCTTGAGCTTTCTCGCGATCCCCACCTCGGGATCAGCCTTGCGCTTTGGCTAGTATTATTGTTGATTATGCTCGGCTGAAAGAGTGACTGAGTGCCATGGTGGATACGATGCGCGCAGCGCCTCATCAACAGGCCCCTGCAAAGGCCCTCGCGGGTTGTGAAAAACTCGGCGATGCCGTTTCCCAGGTGCCGAAGCTGCTTGCGCTCATGAACCATATCCGCCTTTTCGGCGACTTTACGCCAGAAGAAGTGACTTTGCTGTCTCACTATCTCGTGTGTTATCGCGTTCCTCGGGGCACCGAGGTCGTGCGAGAAGGCGAGGTGGGTGATTTCATGCTCTTGCTGATCGAAGGGGAAATGGAAATCGTCAAACGTGCGCCCAATGGACTGCTCGAGCGCCTGGCCGTAGTGGGACCGGGAAAGACGCTGGGAGAAATGTCGCTGATCGATGGCGAACCGCGCTTTGCCACCTGCATTGCCCTTTCCGATTGCGTGGTCGCCGTCCTCGATCGTTCGACCTTGGTGCAACTGACTGCCGCGGCTCCCATTTTTGGCGTGAAATTGCTGACCTCGCTACTGCAGCTGCTCAATCAAAGGCTGCGCACCGTCGGAAGCGAGCTCGTGAAATGCCTTTATCAACAGCGGCTAAGAATCCGCTGAGGCCTTGCCGGCTGGTGGCGGAGAACCTTGGCTTTATGCCAGCGTAGATAAATGCCGAATGCATCGGCTGCGCTGGCATGGCGGCATTAAGTTGCGAGCGCTTTCCTTCCGCTTTGGGAGCGGGCGAGCTGCCTGAGCGCTTTGGTCTGTACTTTTTTCCAGCATTTGCGCGAAAAAAGATCAGGGCGTCGAAGGGAGGTATTATCAATTATGTTTATTTATTGATAGATATAGAAAATTGACAGATCCAACATTCGATCGCTAAAACCGGGAAACCGCAACCACGCGAGAAGGAGGGAGCACATGAAGCTACTCGTCGCAACGGATGGGTCATCGGCGTCGGACAAAGCGCTCGAAGCGGGAATCAAGCGCGCGCGGGAGACGAAGGCAGAGCTTATCGTCGCCCATGTCATCGAACCATTTTATCCTCTCGGAGTGACCGAATTCGACGTCGCGGTCTTCGAAGAGGCGATGCGCAAGGAAGCGGAGGCCATTCTTTCCGCCGCCGCTTCTCGCGCACAACAAGCGGGAGTTTCTGTCCGCACGATTTCCGAGGTTGGCTCCCCAGCCGATACCTTGATCGAAATCGTCAAGCGGGAAGGGGTCGATGAAGTCTTCATCGCCTCGCATGGCCGTCACGGTTTGGCTCGACTCACGATGGGCAGCGTCTCTTCACGCGTCGTCGAATGGGCGCCTTGCACGGTCACCGTCGTCAAATAAGGAGGAAAGGTCATGAGCGAGCAGCAGCCCAACGTCGAATACGAGCAAAAAGCGAAAGCGACTTTTTCCGCCGAACGGAAAGAAGACTATTTCGTGCTCGCGGTCGCGGCCATCGTCGTGATCCTGGTCCTTACCGGCGTCATCGGGCCGAATTTCTTCAAATCGCTGTTCTTCTGAACCTGGAGGGGAAAAATGAGCAGTGGGGGCATCGGAGTCGAATACAGCTTCAAGAATCTGCCGAAGATGTTGCCTGGATTGCTCCTGTGTGCCGTCTTTGGCTGGTTGGCCCTGCAATGGGACGTGACGACGCACAATTGGAGCCGCGAATTCAAAGAAGCCGAGAAAGTGCTGAAAGCGGTAAACGAAGGTAAGGCGCCCGCATCCTATGACGAATACAAGAAGAAGCTTGAGGAGAGCTACGCCAAGAAGATGGAGGAGTTCAAGGCCCAGGAAGCGGCCTACAAGGAAGCCAAGGCCAAGGGCGAGCCCGCGAAGGAGCCCAAAAAACCGGCAAAACCCGTCGTGCTGTCCGAAGCCGACTTCACCCAGGTGACGCAGAGCAAAGCGATTCCGGGCAAGCTCTCGTTTGGCGACATGGTGATCAAGTTTCAGCTCACCTATGTCGCGGTGTTGCTGCTCGGCGGTATGCTGATTCGCAACACCGTCGGCGTGCCGGAAATATTCCGCGCAGGCACGGTGGCTGCGCGCCCTCTGATCAAGCCGGGCATCATCATCCTGGGCGCCTATTACATGTGGTCGGACGTGCTCAAGGTCGGCGTCGTTGGCCTTTTGCTGGTCATTGCCTTCGTGATCGGCACGCAGATCTTGATTTCTTTTTGGGGGCGGCGCGCGAAGGTGGACTCTGGTCTTGCTGGCGTCATGGGGGCGGGCGTGGGCGTCTGCGGCGTCTCGGCGGCCGTAGCAGTGGCGCCCGTGGTCAATGCCAAGCCGCGTGACTTCTTCTATGCCATTGGCACGATTTTGCTGTTCGGTACCCTGGCGCTATTTACATTTCCCTACATCGGCCAGGCGCTCGGCATGAGCCAACCCGTCTTCGGCGCCTGGGTCGGCACCGCGATCCTCAACACCGCGCAATTGGTGGCGGCAGCTTCCTGGTATGGCCATGATTCTCTGCTCACCGCCAACGTCGTCAACATCGTGCGTGTCGGCTTCATCCCCTTGGTCGTGCTCTGGGCGATCTACTTCTATGTCGTGAAACCTGCGGTCGAGGCGGGGCACGAAGGACAGAAGATCAATGTCTGGGAAGTGATCCGCGACAAGTTTCCAATCTTTGTCTTCGGCTTCTTCATCATGGTGACGCTCAACGAAATGGGCCTCTTCACGGCGCAGGATCGCACCATCCTCGCAAGCGACCTGTTGAAGCTCTTTTTCGCCATTGGCTTTGCCGGCGTTGGGCTCAACATTGCTTTCGATGATCTGAAGAAGGCCGGCGGCACGGCTTTCGTGATTGGCGTCGTAGCGGCCACGCTGAAGGCCGTACTCGCGGCCATCGCGGTCATGGCTATCGGCGAAGAGGCGTTCAAGGTCAAGGGCTGATCAGCTGACGAGGAGGGGCATCGCAGATGCCCCTTTTTTATGCCATTTACGCGTATCCTGCTCGGCGTCGATGGCGAGCCGCATACGGAAAAAGCGATGCGGCTTGCCCTAGAGCTTGCGCGACGGCACGAGGCCTGCCTCGATGGACTTTACGTCGTCGATCCCTATCTCAAGAAATTTACCGACGAGATCTATGCTGTCAATCGCGAGGAGTGCCGCGCTCATCTCGACCGTGCGCTCGCAGCAGAAGGACAGGCGGCGTTGGCCGCATTTGCCGAGCTCGCCGCTCGCGCAGGTGTCGAGGTCGGCACTTTCCTGCGTCATGGCCTGCCAGAAGATGTCATTCCCCATTTTATCGAGGAGGCAGCCTACGATCTTTTGATTCTTGGCGGCAAGCGTTTCACGAGCCGTTACCAGCGTTGGAGGTCTCGCGACCTTCCTTCGCGGCTCGACGGCAAGCTCACAGCCCCCCTGCTGCTCGTGCGTGACTGAATACGTTTTCCACCGTCAGCGTTTGATCAGAGGCGCGCCCGCGCGCGTAGCGGCTTTTTTTCGTACCCCGCTCACATGGTTTCGACTCAATCCGGAATGGGAGGTGCTTTCTTTTACCCACGAGGAGCAGCTATGCGTGCGCTATGAGCGCAGTGAGGCAGAAGTCGTCTGGCGCGTGATCGTTGAGCTCGATGACGATCGCGCATGTGTCGCCTTCCACGGAAACGAAAATCGTCGTATCGAACTTTCTTGGCATGCAAATGGCGAAGGCGAGCTCTCCTTCGAACAACGGGAGGTGTTTGCCGAGCCTCTTCCGCCGCAGCGGCTGGCCGAGCTATCGCTCTGGTTCGAAGCGACGGTGGGCTATCTTGCCTTGGCCATGCGCGACGATTGGCGCGCGCGCGCAAGCAAGTGGCTGCTCGATCGGCTGTGGCTGAAATTGAGTCCAACCGCTCGCCGCGTGAGCCTGCTCGTGCTGGCGATGGAGTTTTTGGCGTTCATCCTTTTCGTGGGGGTTTTGCTGGGCGAGCGCTGGCTCGGATAGATCACGAGCGGGCGCCTTTCTGCCACAAGACGTCGCTTGCGCCTGCAGCTTTGTTGAGCCAGCGCGCGAGCACGAAAAGCAGGTCGGAAAGCCGATTCAGATAGCGGCGCGATGCGGCGCTCACGACCTCTTCGCGGCCCAGAGCGACCAGATGGCGCTCGGCGCGTCGGCACACCGTGCGCGCCAGATGACACAAAGCGGCAGCGCGCACACCTCCGGGCAAAATGAATTCTTTCAGCGGTGGCAATTCGGCGTTGAGATGCGAAAGATCCGCTTCGAGCAGGGTCACCTGGTTCTCTTGCAGAAAAGCATGACCGGGCATTGCGAGCTCGCCGCCCAAATCGAACAGATCATGCTGGATGCGGAGCAAAATTTGGCGCACAGGAAGCGGTAGCTCCTCGCTAAGGATCAGGCCAAGCCATGAGTTCAATTCATCGATGGCGCCCATGGTCGCGATGCGGGGCGCATCCTTGGGCAGACGCGAACCGTCGCCCAGACCTGTCTCGCCGGTATCACCGGTCCGTGTCGTGATCTTCGAAAGACGATAGCCCATAGCCGAGAGCGCAAGTCATTCTCTGCAAGTGTACCCGATTGCTGGTTCAAACCTGCTTATCGATCGCTGCGCGCAATGCATCGGGCTCTGCCTCAGGCTTGACGATCAGCACGGCGGATGCGAGTTGGCCTACGACACGATCGGTGACCACGCTCGTGAGCTTGCGTGCGAGACCTTTGCGTTGATCATTGCCTATGATGACCAGATCGGCCTTGATGTCGCGTGCGATGGCGACGATGGTGTCGGCGGGTGCTCCTTCAGCGATGCGTCCTTCCGCCTCGATGCCTTCCAGGCGCAGCAGCCCTACTTTGATACGTATGTCTTCGTCGTAAAGCGCATGGCTTTTCGCATCGGCGGCGACGGAAAGTAGGGTAACAGGCAGCTTCAATGCCTTGGCGATGGGGATGGCCGTTTGCAGCACGCGTTCGCTGAAATCACTGGCATCCGAGGCGATGAGTAGGCGGGTCTGCGGGATACGAGCTTGCCAATTGGCGATGAGGACATGACAGGGCGAGGAAAGCAAAATGTTCTGAGCGATATCGCCCAACCAGCGTTCTTTGACGCCCCCTTTGGGCGGGCGTCTGCCGATGATGAGAATATTGGCGTCGGAATCGCGGGCCGCAGCGATGACCGCTGCAACGGGGTCATCGCCTTGATGGATGATTTTTTCGATACTGACGCCTTGCGCGAGCGCCCGTCGCTCCACCTGTGCGAGTCTAGCCTCGGCTGCGCTGCTGTCCCCTGGGCTGACCATCGTCATCACATCGAGGGTGACGCCAAAGGCCTGAGCTAAATGCAAGGCGATTTCTTCTGGCGCATGACTGAATTCGCTGCCGTCGGTGGCGAGGAGCAAACGCTGCCGGCGCCAGCCATCGGGAAGGATGCCGTGCTTACATTCCTTAAAGATGCGCACCTGACAGCGGCGGCAGACGTCTGGATCGAGAGTCCAATACAAGGCGCCTACGACATTGCTCATCACAGGGAAGAATGCGCCTTCTCCGATGTCATGGAGATAGCCACCCTTGCGCAGCAGCTTCATGTTGCTCTGGTTCATGCGGTAGAAATACAGCCCTCCGCCGAGGCGTCGACGGCGCCTCGCTTCCGCTGCGAGCACTTCTGCACCCGCAACGTCGAGATAGGATAGGCCGGAACACGCCAAGAGAACCGACTTCTGCAAGGGGTTGTTCTCATCGATTTGCTGCAGACTCTGCTGCACGTAGTTGGCGGCGCCAAAGTAAAGAGAGCCCGTGACGCGCAAGATTCTCAGCTGGGGGCATTCTGGGCGGCCTTGGGCGCGGACGAAGTGGTATGCGCCCTCCTCGGGGGCGGGAACGACAGGGACTAATTCCGGTTTCGAAGTGCGATAAAGAAACATCAAGAGGGAAAGGAAAACACCCAAAAAGATTCCTGCCTCCAAATTGACGAGCGTACCCGTGAAGGTGGTGGCCAGAATGGCGGCTTCCGACTTGCTCGTCCGCCAAATGTGGGCGATGTGGTGGACATCGATCAAACCCCAAGCGACGAGGAAGAGAATGCCCGCCATGGCGGCATGAGGCAGATAGGCCGCGAGCGGAGCGACGGCGAGCAAAATGATCACCAAGAATGCGGAAGCAAAAACCGAGGAAAGGGGAGTTTTCGCGCCCGACTCGAAATTGACGCCGCTGCGGTTGAACGAGCCCGATGCGGCATAAGAGGAGAAAAAGCTACCAACGATGTTCGATAAGCCTTGACCGATGAATTCTTGATTGCCGTCGAGCCGTTGTTCCGAGCGAACGGCAATGGCGCGGGCGATCGAGAGCGCTTCGGTCAATGCCAACATGGTAATGACGAGAGCGGGCGCGACCGTGGCCTTGAGTGCGCCGAATGAGAGATCGGGCGCCGACAAGGGAGGGAGACCGGCGGGCAATGCACCGACGGTGCGTATGCCGGTCGTTTCTTGGCCAAGCCAGAGATTCAGCACTTCGGCGGCGAGGGTGCCGACGAGCATGGCGACGATCATATAGGGGACTTTGGGCGCGCGCTTTTTGATCAGCAGGCCTGTGGCAAGCGTCAAAAGTCCAATTGACAATGCCCACGGATTGGTTTCGTGGGCATGTAGCCAGAGTTGATGCAGGATTTCATAGAAAGGTATGCCGCGCGGAATGTCAATGCCAAAAAAATTGCGCGCTTGGCTGACAGCGATCAAAATCGCCGCACCTGAGGTGAAGCCAATGACGACGGTATGAGAAATGAAGTTGACGAGCGCACCGAGTCGTGCAAGGCCCAAGAGGAGCTGAAAAACCCCGACCAAGAAGGTCAGCGTCAACACCAGTTCGATGTAGCGGGGAGAGCCCGGCTCGGCAACATGGGAGAGCGCTGCATAAATCGCGATCGAGATGGCCGTGGTTGGACCCGTGACGAGGTGCAGGGAAGAACCAAAGAGCGCGGCAATGGCGGCAGGCACCATGGCCGCATAGAGACCATATTGAGGGGGGAGCCCCGCGATGAGGGCAAAGGCGACGCCTTGGGGAAGCACGATGAGGGCGCCCGTAAGCCCAGCGACAAGGTCGTCACGTAAAGTCTTTTGGCTAACGAGCGGCCACCACCGTAAGAAGGGAAAAAACACGGCAAGGCGATTAGTAAGCGGGTTCATCGGCAAGAAGGCGGACGATATCGACGAGGGGCCAAGCTTGAGCGCCCATCTCGTCGGATTGCGGGAGAGAGTCGTACCATTCTTTTTGCAATAAATGATACTTGCGTCGCGATGAGAACAATTCGCTAAAGGTCCCTTCCTGCAGGGTGAGTGCGCGCAAGAGTTCGTAAAGGAAGCCAGGCATGGCAGCATCCTTTTTGAGGACAAGTGTCCTGTCTTTGCAGGAGGCGTGCCGCCAGGGTTGTGCTGATAGTCAATTGTTTATAAAGAAAATTAAAAAAAGATTTCGCCTGCTGCCGAGCATCGGGTGTTGCAGATTGCACGGGTATGCAAACGACAAATGAGGGCTCTTACAAGAGGATTTGCATGCCGAGCCATGGCCAGAAGCTGACGAGTGCGATGCCCAAGACGCAGAGCAAGACCATGCTCATGACCAGCCCATGACGGAAGAACTCGCCGGGCGAAAACTGTTTCGATTCGTAGGCGATTGCATTGGGGGCAGCGCCGATGAGGAACACGAAAGGCATGCCGGCAGTGACGAGCGAGGCAAAAAAGATCACGTCCGGAGCCACGCCGAGATATTTGGCGATGACGAGCGAAACAGGCAGGGAAATCGCGATTGCCGCAACGTTCATGATGAAATTGGTCATCGTCAGTACGAAGGCGGCGATGCCCATTACGAACACCCACCAATGCGCTTCTTTGAAGAGGCCGAGCCAATGCACGGCCATCCATTCGGCGGCGCCCGTCTTCCACAAGCAAAAGCCGATGCTCATGGCGCCCGAGAAGAGCAGCACGATGTTCCAAGGCATTTCTTCGAGATCTTTGACCGTGAGCACGCCAAAGATGAAGAAAAGAAGCGTCGAGGTGAGCATCAGTGCTGCGCGATCGATGCTCTTGAGCGCGGGCACGAAAGATTGTCCGGCCATCAAGGCGACGACCAGGACCACACAGGCGATGACGAATTTTTCCTTGCCTGACATCGGGCCCAAGGCGGCGGCGAGCTTGGCGACTTTTTCACGCAAGCCCGGAATCGTCGCCTTCGAAGGCTTGAAGATGGTGGAAAGATAGAGCCAAATCAGAAACACCATGCCCCAGCCAATGAGCCCCATGTAAAGAGGGAAATCGAAGAAATCGACCTGCCGGCCGGTGAATTCCGCGAACATTGCTGCAGCCGCAGGCCCGCGCGCAGCGCCTAAAAGCGTGATGATGCTCCCGGCGCCGGCTGCCCAGGCCATGCCGATGAACATCGCCTTGCCAAAGCGCGAGGGGCCTTCGCTTTCTTTGTAAAGCGCAAGAATCGCCAGCAAGATCGGAAACATCGTCGCCGCCACCGCGGTATGCGCCATGATGTGAGTGAGCAAGGCGGTGATCACCATCGTGCCGAGCAGAATGATGCGGGTGTTCTCGCCGACGATCGTCAGCATGCGGTAGGCGAGCCGCTTGGTGAGCCCTGTCTTCGTGAAAGCCATGCCAATCATGAGCGAGCCGAAAATGAACATCACCGAGGGATCCATGAAGTCGCGGAAGGCCTCCTTGGCAGGGCGGATGGCGAAGAGCACTTGGAAGACGCCGATTGCGATCGCCGTGACGCCGATCGGGATGACCTCGAAGACCCACCAGATGCCCGCCATCAAAAAGAGGCCAATGGCGGCCTTGCCTTGCGGACTGAGCACGAATTCCTTGCCCGTGGGGTCGATGGCGATGGGCCAGGGAGGAGAAAAATAAACGAGAAAAAAGATGGCGAGACCACCCACCAGAGCAGTCCATTTCTTCCAGTCGAATTCGGCGAGGAAGGGTTTGACGATGGAGGCGTCTTCACTCATTTCTGGGCCTTTCACTCAGAACCTCGATCATGATTTCGTCGAAGGCATCGACCAAACGCAGCATGCCGATGAGACGTTTGTTTTCAATGACGGGGAGCAAATAGTGGGGAGTCGTGGCAAAAAGATAAAGCGCGCGCGTCAGTGGCTCATGGGGGGTGACGTGTTCTCCGACAACCTGGAGATGGTCGCGGACGCGGATGGTGTGGGCACGATGGCAATGTTCGAGGCAATCCTCCTGCCACAAAAGCGCCAGGGCGCTGATGTCGTCATGGGCGCCTTGGTATACGCCTTTCGTAGGGCGTAAATAGTCCGGCATCAGCGCCAGCAACATGTTTTTGAGACTGAGCAATCCCAAAAAGTGTCCTTGATCATCGAGCACGACGACGTTGCGGAACATGTCGCCTTTTTCGCTCGGCATCAAATGCAACATCGCGAAGGCGTCGCGCAAGGTTGCGGATTCCCCTACGTGCGGGAACTTTCCCAGCGGGATCATCAGATCACGCACGATTCCAGAAATGGACATGGGCTTCTCCTTGGCACGGTTAGTCATGAAGAGCGACAGAGGAAAGCGTAGCCGAACGCCGCGGCGGCTTCAAGGGATCGTCTTCGTCGCTGTGCTCCGGGCGGGCATAGATCGCAGCGAGCGCTTGTTCAGTCGTTGCATAGAAGCGTTTGGCGCCGATCTTAGCGAACAATCCTGTCGCATGTATGACATCGAGCACCTGTTTCTTTAGCCCAGAGAAGAGGACGACGATGCCGTTTTCATTGAGACGCTCGACGAGGTGACGGATCACTTCTTCGCCGGAGGCGTCGATGTCGTTGATGCCGTCGCCGACGATCAAGACGTAGGGTGCTTCTGGATTGCTCGCGACGGCTTCGAGAACGGCATCCTCGAAATAGGAGACATTGGCGAAATAGAGGCGGCCATCGAATCGGATTGCTGTGACGACTTTCGACGGCGGCAGGTTGTTCACTTTCGCATCACGCAGGGTGCCATCGGGCATGCGGCCGAGGATTGCGACACGCGGTTTCATCGTGTTGTAGAGATGCAAGATGATCGCGAGGGCGGCGCCGATCATGATGCCTTTGTCCAGATGCGGCGCGAAGGCGAGCGTGGCGCAGAAGGTGACGAGCGCGACCAGGCCATCGAGCTTACTCGCCTTCCAGGTGTGCTTGAGCGCTTCGGGCGTGATGAGGCTCGTCACTGCCATGAGGATGATCACAGCGAGCACCGCCTTAGGCAAATGGTAGAGATAAGGAGTGAGAAAGAGCAGGGTGGCGGCGACGAACAGGCCGTTGAAGACCATGGCGAAGCCGGTTTTCGCGCCGGCTTGGAGATTGATCGCCGAGCCGGTGAAGGAGCCACAGGCGGGATAAGACTGGAAAAACGAGCCGGCGATGTTCGCGAGCCCTTGCCCGATCAATTCCTGGTTAGGATCGATCTTGTCCTTGGTTTTCGCAGCCATGGCCTTGGCCATGGAAATCGACTCCATGAAGGCGACGAGGGCGACGATCAAAGCCGCAGGCAAAAGCTGCAGGATGAGATCCCACTTGAGCGTCGGTAAGCGAAAAGAAGGCAAGCCCGAGGGGATGTTGCCGACGACCTCGCCGCCACCCGTCAGCGACAATACGCCTTTTTCGATCTTCTTGATGCGCCATTTTCGACCGTCGTGTTCGACGTCGGCGGGCACCTGTCCAGCAACGAAGAGGGCGGGAGCATCGTTTTCCTTTGCTTTCGTGCGCACGAAATGAATACGCCGCAAGCGTTTCATGCGTTCGGCATTCTGCTGCTCGGCGCCGAGAAGCTCGATCTTGAGCAATTCGATCTGATGATCGAGGTTAACGATGGTTTGGCGATCACCTTCTTTCTCGGCCTTGCGTAAGGCCGAAAATTTATGTGCGATTGCCTTGTTCAGTAGCGCGATTTGTTCGTCGGTTTGCAAATAGGCCGCCACGAGCGCGCGCACTTCAGGGTCAGCAATGTCATCCAGGGTGCCCTTGGTCTTGTGTTCGAAACCAATGAAGTAGCTGACGAGCGTGGTGATGATCACGGCGATCAATACCGATGGCTTGGCCAAGGGCTTGATTTTTTTCAGGGCCAACATGAGCGCCAGGGCAAATGCCGACATCATGAGCGTCGGCAGATGCGTCAAAGGCAGATAGGTGATCATTTCCCAGACGTCTTTCAGGAACGAGTCGGATCGGCCCTTGGGAATGCCGAGCAGCATGTCGAGCTGGGATAGCGCGATGATGATCGCGGCGGCGTTCATGAAACCGAGAATGACTGGGTGAGAAACGAAATTGACGATGGCGCCCAAACCCAAAAGCCCCAAAGAGAGCTGGATGACACCAACGAGGAGGGCGAGCAGCAAGGCAAGGCCGATGAATTCGTCGGTGAAGGGGATGGCGAAAGGCGTGATCGCCGCGGCGGTCATCAAGGAAATGATCGCCACCGGGCCCGTGGCCAGTTGCTTCGATGACCCCCAAAGGGCGCCGATGATCGCGGGCACCAAGGCGACATAGAGGCCATAATAGACAGGCAGCCCGGAGAGCTGCGCATACGCCATCGCTTTGGGAACGAGGACGAGAGCGCCCGTGATGCCGGCGACCAGATCTCCACGCAGGATCGCTCCGTTGATGGGAAACCAACCAAGAAATGGAAAACAACGCAACAGGAGAGGATGGCAAAGCATCAGAAAAAAAGCGGGTTTCAGGTGAAAAATGGGCTGAACGGGAAAAGCGAAACGTTACAGCGGCGATGAGCACGCGGGCGGTCGAGGCGGAAGAGCGGCTTGTCGGACAAAATGTAGGGACCCAGCCGGGCCTTCCCGATAAAAAGCTTCACGCGCCCGTGAGTGTCGTGGCCTGACCTTTTGCCGAATGACGCGCCGTCGTCGATTAGCGCACGGATACGCCGCCACGCCTCGTGCACTTGGATTGCCAGGTTATCCATCTTTGCATTTTATGGCCACCAGCGTGATCGATGGGGTTGCTCAAAGCCGGTGATACAAGATTTCCGTGAGTTCGGCATCGGAAAGCTCGACAGGATTGGTTTTCATGCTCGTTCCGCGTGCGCCCGCGACGATACGAGGGATGTCGGCAGCCCTGATGCCATACGTCGATAAGCGCGGCAGGCCGAGTTCATCTTGCCAATTTGCCAGCACCGAAAGTAGAAAGCGCCTGGCTTCGAAGCCATTGAGGCCTTTTTGCATCGCAAAACGGCGGCCGATCTCGGCGTATTTAGGCAATGCGGGCGAATCGGGCATACGCGCTTCGAGGGCGGCGATGTTGGCGCGCGTGACTTCGTAGAGGAGCGTCCCACAGACCACGCCATGAGGGATGGGGAAAAATGCACCCAAGGGGCTTGCCAAGCCATGCACGGCGCCGAGCCCGGCGTTGGCAAGGCAGATGCCCGAAAGCAGCGCGGCATAGGCCATTTTTTCACGCGCCCGCGCATCGGTAGAGTCTTTGTAGAAAGGCAGCAACGCTTCTTTGATCGCCATGATGCCTGAGCGGGCAAGAGCATCGGTCAGCGGGTTCGCACGCTGCGAGACGAAGCTTTCGAGGAGCTGCGTGAAAGCATCCATGCCGTTTGCGGCGATCCATGCAGGTGAGCAGGAGGCCATCAGGTTGGGATCGACGAGGGCCCATTCGGCCACGAGTTTTTCGTCGCGAAATGATTTTTTGAAATGGCCCGCCTCGCCAATCACGGCGTTTTTTGTCGCTTCCGAGCCCGTGCCCGCTGTCGTTGGCACGGCGATCAAAGGAGTCGCGGGCCCGCGGTAGGGTAACTCGGGGCCAACACCTTCGAGATGATCGAGGATCGAGTTGCCGGGCTTCAGAAGGCCGGCGATCGCTTTGGCTGCATCGAGCGCAGAGCCGCCGCCGATACCGATCACGGCCGTGAAAGGCGTATGGCGCAAGGTGCGCACTGCGTCATCGATGAAGCGCACCGTGGGTTCGCCATCCACTTTGACGATTTCCCACGTCAGATGCCGCTGCGAAAACTCGGTAAAAAGCGATTCGGCGAACGGCGAGGCAAGGAAACTCTTCGCGCCGCAGACGATAAGCAAAGGCCCCCCATAGCGTTCGGCAATTGCGGGCAATTTGGCCAAGGCGCCTGCGCCGAATTCGATGCGGGGTAAGCGCGAAAACGAGAACGCCGAGATCATGCAGGCAAGAGCCCCTGCCAAAGCTCGCTCTGGCGAGGTTCGGCCATCATGGGCGCCACCGTGTCACGCCAGTGGGCGTAGTGAGTTGTTTCTTTGTGTCTGGCGGCGTCCTCGGCGCTTGCATAAGCTTCGTAGAGGATGAAGCGCGTCGCATCTTCATGCGACTGCAAGACGTCGAAACGCCGGCAGCCAGGCTCTGTCAGCGAGCCTTCGTGATTGCGCCGTGTCGCGGCGATGAAATCCTCGACGCATTCGGGCTTGACTTTGACATGCACGATGACGATATGCATCGCATTCCTCCTCGCGATTGCAAGCGGTGTGAATCTTACGCTCGCCGGCGTCTTCCTGCTCGGCGAGACGAAAGGCGCAGGCGCCGGCGGCGGTGAAGACGGCGTGAAAAGATCAGCGGGTGCGGAAGGCGGCGTGACAGGCAACACATTGGCCTAGGACGGCCGGAAGTTTGGCCAAGGCGCCTTGCTTGTCGCCTGCGATCGCAGCGCGCGCGAATTCGCTTGCGGCGAAATGGCCTTCGATGCCGATGCGATGCATCTCGGCCGGCATCTGTGGCCCGGGGCGCGCGTCGAATGGCAATCTTGCGTTTTTGCCCATGGCGCCGCGTCCCAACCGCTCTTCGGCCAATATGCCGGCTTCCCTGAACTTGTCTTCAGCGATCAGAGACAGGATCTCGACGAGCGCCATCAGGTTGTCGAGCATTTCCTGCCGTAGGGTCTCTTGCGCTTGTGGGGTCAGGCGTACGAATTGCCTGGGATCTTCGGAATAGGCGGGCATGACAACGAAGAAGGCAAGCGTGGCGAGCGCTTTCCGGAAAGTTTTTTTGTCTGGAAAAGGCATGATGAAGAATCTCGTGACCGCATCCGGCGCTGGGGAATGCGCCGGATGCTTATGTTTATCGGCCTTTGATGCTATAGCCGCCATCCTTGAAGGTGACCTCGGCGTCGAGGAAATAGGCCTGCAGCCCTGCGCCCAACATCTTTACGGTGTCATAGGCTTCGCCGGAGCGTGCGCCGGTGGCGCAAGTGAAGACGATGGGCTTGTCTTTGGGCAAAGTGGCGAGTTTCTTTTCGAGATCGTTGATCGGGATGTTGATGGCGCCCGGGAAGGTGCCTTTCTTGACGTCCTTCTCGTCGCGCACGTCGACGATCACGATTTGGTTCGGATTCTCCTTCAGGATGCGCTCGAAAGAGGCGGCGCTGATGCTGCCTTTTTCCTTGCCGGGCTCGATCGGGATCACGCCGCTGGACGCTGCCGTACCTGTCGCCGTCGGCTGTGCGGAAGCCGGCGCAGCCGTGCTCGAGGATGCACCGGTCGCAGCCTGCCAGGCGGGATAACCTTCGGCATAGACGAACACTTTGGTGTAGCCGAGCGCCTTGGCCTTGCGCGCCGATTTCGAGGACAAATCGCATTTGAGGCCGCCACAGAAGAAGACCAGCATCTTGTTCTTGTCGGCCGGCAATTTGTCGGTCATCTTTTCGAACTGGGTGTCCGGTATGTTGACGGCGCCGGGAATGCTGCCTTTTTCGAAGGTGCGCGCGGGACGTGAGTCGATCAGCATGAAATCCGCCTTTTCGTCCAAAAGTTTTTTGACATAAGCGGTGCTGACGGAGAGCAACTCGCCTTTCGCTTCCCAGTCTGGTATGCCTGCAGCATAGACTTTGACATTCGTGTAGCCCATGGCCTCTGCCTTGAATGCAGACTTGTGCGAGAGGTCACAGTCGAAACCCTGGCAGTAAAAGATGATCAGGGCGTTCTTGTCGGCGGGTAAAAGCTGCGGTGCGAGCTTCTCGAATTGCGTGTCGGGAATGTTGATGGCGCCAGGAATGTGGCCGATGTCATAGCGGCGCGCAGCCGGTCGGGAATCGACGAGCAGCGCTGCTTTATCATCGCGCGGCAATTCGGCATGTGGCTTGACGAAGTCGAAATCGACGATGTGCTTATACCAGCCTTCTTTCGCTTGCGCCGCGGAAGCCGGCTGTGCATGAACCGGCGCCGAAAGCGGTGCGGCGACGAATGCGGCCGCGACGAGGAAGAGTGGCAGGGATAGCGGTCTCATGGCGATCTCCTTTCATAGGACGGTGAATTTTTCCGTTGACTCGTTGTAACGCACGAAGGCATACCAGAGCAGCAGCAACAGGGCCCCGACGATCAGGGTCCAGCCCCAGCCAGAAAGGAGGTCTGGCCAGTAGGCCTGGTAGCCGAGCTTGGTGACCTCGAAGTTTTCGACGTTGTCGGGATCAGGAGCGGTGAGCCCGATCTTTTTCAGGATCGCTCCGATCGTCGAACCCATCCAGGCGAAGAAGAACATGGCGACCCAAAGCTTCAGATGTCCTTCTCCCATGCGCCAAAGCGAGCCGGAGGCGCAGCCGCCAGCCAAGACCATGCCGACGCCGAAGATGATGCCGCCGACTAGCGAGCCGATCCAGAAGGTCGGCGGGATCGCGATGTAAGGGTCGATGACTTTTTTCTCGAACAGGAAAGCCGCGACTGGTATGCCGATCGCGAGTGCCAGGAGGATGGCCTTGGTCATGTCGCCTTCGGCAGTCATGAAGGGTTCGCGGAAGGCGCGCGCGAAGCACAGCCGCGCGCGGTGCATGATGAAGCCGATGGCGAATCCCAGGATCACGATCACGGCGCGTGTGGCGAGCACCGTGTCGGGGGAAGCGTACCATTGCGCTGCCCAGACGAGGACGCCGATCACGATCGCAAAGCCCAACCAGGGAAAGAGACGGCGTACGCTTTCTGGAATGTTGAGTGTCGGTGGTGGCTCGGTTCCCCAACTGATGTGCTCGAACGTCCAGAGCAAGAATTTGAGGCCGGCGATGGCGCCGAGGATCAAACCCAGTCCCATCGTCCATCCCGCAGGCGAGGAATGTAAAACGGGATTGAAGAAACCGCCCGTCGTGCACCCTCCCGCCAGCGAAGCGCCCGCACCCATCAAGGTGCCGCCGATGGCAGCCCAGATCAACTCGAGTTTGGGCGGGCGATTGGGCTGGAACTGGCGCGAAATCAATGCGGCGGAAAAGGCGCCCAGCAGCAACATGATGTTCATCAGCGACATGCGGTGGGTAAGCCACCCTTCATCGGCTGGAGCGATGCCGAGGAGGGGAGCAAGACCGATCCAGTGATTGAACTGGTCTCCCCAATAGCGCACGCCGCCGAAAACACCCCAAAAGAGGCCATTGACCATCAAGGCGATGATCACCCACACCAAGAGGATCGCGCCGGTGTATGGCGACCATTCCTCGACGAAGATCTTTTCGTAATCGGCCTTGAAGCCAGCCAACCATGCCTTTTCCGAGCTCATGGGTTTCCTCTTTTGTTTACGAATGATCGGAATGAAGGGGCAAGAACGCAGCGGAGCCCGCGCCTGCAAAGGCGAGACCCTTGTGCGTTCTTACCCACTGCCTTAGCTACAGCTGGCGGGCGCTTCGCCATCCTTCGCGCCGCGCAGCAGGAAGGCCTTGATGTCCTCGAAGAGTTCTTGCTCGGGCACATCGGCGAATTTTTCTGCTGCCTTGTTGCTCCCCTTGATCTGGGCGCGGTATTCCTTGCTCACGTAATGGGTGACGGTGTCTTTGCCCTTGGCATGTTTGTTGGCGGAGAGATAGGCCGTCCATTCCGCTTTCGTCTTGCTGCTCGGGTTGATTTGTCCGATCGGCGAAGCGACGTGACAGGAGGTGCAGACGCTACGGTAATAGATGCGCCCACGTTTCCAATCCGGGTCATAGGCATGGGCGGCGCTCGCGGTCAGGGCCGAAGCAAGCACGAGGGACATCATCGCAAAGCGGGGTTTCATGAGCTTCTCCTTCTCGGTTGAGACGACTGATACTTTAGATTTGATGCATACACTGATGTTGATTTACGTCAACGACATGCAGTATTGATCTATATCAACAAATGCTAATTTTTTGGGTGTATCGTTGAGCGTAAGTTCGTAGCCATGGGGAGAGAGTGCGATGAAACGAAAGCCCGCAGCACGATGGTTAGGGATCTTGACGTTTGCTTGGCTTTTCACGGCCAACGTGCCGGCCGTTTGGGGGGCTTCCGCCAAGAGCACTGCGGACCATAGCAAATTCAAGGAATTGCAGCAGGAATTCAAGTCTGGCCCGGAGGTCACGAAAGCCTGTCTTTCTTGCCATACCGAGGCCGCCAAACAGGTGCATCGCACCAAGCATTGGACCTGGGAGTTTCTCAATCCCGCGAGCGGCCAAAAGCTGGGCAAGAAGCATGTGCTCAACAATTTCTGTATTTCGATCTCTTCCAACTATCCGGCTTGCACGGCTTGCCACGTCGGTTATGGATGGAAAGACGCAACCTTCGACTTCACCAAGGAAGAAAACGTCGATTGTCTCGTCTGCCACGACACGACCGGCACTTATCAAAAGCCGCCTGGACTTGCGGGCCATCCAGTCGTCGGGCAGCCGCTCGAGCTGCCGCCGGGGTCGGGCAAATTCATCAAGCCCGTCGATTTGACGAAAGTTGCGCAGAAGGTCGGCAAGACGAGTCGGGATAACTGTGGGGCGTGCCATTTCCGCGGTGGGGGCGGAGATGGCGTCAAACATGGCGACATGGATTCCTCGCTGGCGGCACCCACGGCGGAGATCGATGTGCATATGGACGCCGAGGGTTTGGATTTCACGTGCGCGACCTGTCATAAAACCTCGAGCCATGATGTGCCCGGCAGCCGCTATACACCCACGGCGAAAGACGACAAGGGCGCGCTGATACGGGGCAAGGAAGAAAACCGCAACCCCGCGACCTGCGTGGCTTGCCATAGCAATGCGCCCCATAAGAAGGAAGACAGCAAGCACGCCGAACGGCTCAATCATCACGCCAAGAAGGTGGCATGCCAGACCTGTCACATCCCTGCTTTCGCTCGCGGAGGCGTGCCGACCAAACTCGTGTGGGATTGGTCTACCGCCGGCAAGCTGAAGGACGGTAAGAAGTTCGAAATCAAGGACGAAAAAGGCCATGTGATCTATGCCTCGCATAAAGGCGATTTCGTGCTCGGCGAGAATGTCAAGCCCGAATATCGCTGGTTCAATGGGGAAATCACCTATACCTTGCTTGGTGATCCCGTCGAGAAAAGCGACAAGCCGACGCCGATCAACCGCATCGGCGGCTCGGCGAGCGATGGCAAGTCGATGATTTGGCCGTTCAAGATCATGCGCGGCAAGCAGCCCTTCGACCCCGTGAACAAGACGCTGATCACCCCTCATACCGCGGGCGAGGACGACACGGGCTACTGGAAGAACCTCGATTGGATCAAGGCAGCGGCGACCGGCATGCGCACCTCTGGCGCGCCTTTCTCCGGTCAGGTCGATTTCGTGGAAACCGAGATGTATTGGCCAGTTACCCACATGGTCGCCCCCAAGGACAAAGCGCTTGCTTGCGCCGAATGCCATGCCAAGGATGGCCGCTTAGCCGGTGTCGAAGGCGTCTATCTCCCCGGCCGGGATGCGCTGCCATGGCTCGACAAGGCGGGATGGACCCTAGCGCTGTTGGCTCTGCTCGGTGTCCTTGGCCACGCCCTCCTGCGTATCGTTTCGCGTAAGAAGTGAGAAATCTCGAAGGAGCGTGACATGAGCGAAAAAATCTATATCTTCAAGCGGTTCGAGCGGTTCTGGCATTGGTCGCAAGCGGCGCTGATCATCTTCCTGTTGCTGACCGGCTTCGAAATCCACGGCACTTATCGGAATTTTGGTTTCGAAAAGGCAGTCGAATACCATACGACTGCTGCTTGGACCTTGGTCGGCCTTTGGATCTTCGCGATTTTCTGGCACCTGACCACCGGTGAGTGGAAACAATACATCCCCACGCTGGAAAAGGTGGACGCGATGCTGCAATATTATTTATTGGGCATCTTCAAGAACGCGCCTCACCCCTTCCGGCAAACCACGCTGCGCAAGCACAATCCCTTGCAGCGGTTGGCCTATCTGTTCATCCTCGTGATCGTGAGCCCCTTGATCTGGATCACGGGCTGGCTTTATCTGTTCTATGACCAGTGGGAACATTGGGGCTTGTCGAGTCTCGATCTCTCTTGGGTGGCGACAGGGCACGTGATCGGGGCGTTTCTCATGTTGGTCTTCTTGATCGTGCATGTGTATCTGATCACGACCGGTGTGACCGTCTTCTCCCACTTGAAGGCGATGATCACGGGCTGGGAAGAGGTGCATTGAGGACGCCGCGCTTGGGCGAGTGACTCGCCAACCCAAGCGATCGCCCCTTCGCATCACGCATTCTTCGGACATGCGCAGGCGATGGGGCTTTTTTTATGACGTATGGAACCCTTTGAGGGCGAGTCGTGCGCAAGGGATGAAAAGGCGGCGGGGTGCGGAGCGATGAGGTGGCCTGCATGCCCACCTCGCGGAACGACGGCATGGCCAGACTGTGTGTCGCCTTCGAGCGGGCGCTTTGTCGGCTGGCGTCCCCACGGGGATTCGAACCCCGGTTCTCACCGTGAAAGGGTGATGTCCTAGGCCTCTAGACGATAGGGACGTCGTCTCGTGGTGGAGGTAAGCGGGATCGAACCGCTGACCTCTTGCATGCCATGCAAGCGCTCTCCCAGCTGAGCTATACCCCCGAAAGAGACGCGCATTATAGCGTTTTTCGCGAATGTGTAAAGCGCGTTCAAAGCAATCGCATTGACCCCCGAGGGGTAGGCCAGCAAAGAAGCGCGAAGATCGCGCAGGCGCTTTGCGGTTTTGCGGCGGAAGCGAAGGCTGCGCTTAGAGAAGAGCTTGTCTTGACGACGAGGCAAGGACGAACCGAAAGTAGCCTCGATTCGATCATGGCCACGACTGCCGATCGTTGCTTGGCTGCGAAGATTTTTGCCCAGCGTTTATGAATTATGCGTATGCGATCGTCCTGGTCGCTTAGACGACCTTGCCGGGGTTCATCAGTCCTTCGGGATCAAGGGCTTTCTTGATTCTGCGCATCAGCTCAATCTCTACCGCCTCTTTGTAGCGCAGGATTTCGGTGCGCTTGAGCTGCCCAAGACCATGCTCGGCGGAAATCGAGCCGCAGAAGCGCGCGACGTGGTCATGCACGAGGCGGTTGACGCGGGGCTGGGCAGCCATCAATTCCGCGTTGTCGTGCGCGTGTTCCATCGACTGGTTGTAATGGAGATTGCCATCGCCGAGATGTCCGAAGCAGACGATGCGCACGCCTGGAAACGCTTGCTTCAGGGCGGCATCGCAGGCGGCAAGAAACGCGGGGAGCGCTGAGACGGGTAGCGAGATGTCGTGCTTGATCGAGAAGCCTTCGATTTTTTGCGCCTCGGAAATGTTCTCGCGCAGACTCCAGAGGGCCTGGGACTGACGGGCGTTTTGCGCCAATACGACGTCGAGCGCCTCGCCGGCTTCACAAGCGGTGGTGAGCGTGTGTGCAAGTGGCGTTGCGAGATCGGTGGCGAGGGTGTCGGAAAGCTCGACGAGGACGTGCCACGGGGAAGGCGTGGAAAAGGGTGCGCGACTGCCAGGGATGTGCTTGAGCACGAGCTCGAGCGCAGGCTGACCGATGAGTTCGAAGGCCGTGATGCGCCCTCCAATCGCTTCGCGCAGGCGGGTGAGCAGGGCCACCGCGGCGGCTGGCGAGGGCACGGCGACCCAGGCAGTTGCTTGGCTGCGCGGCGGAGCGAAAAGCTTCAAGACGGCAGCGGTGATGACGCCCAGGGTGCCTTCTGCGCCGATGAAGAGGTGTTTGAGGTCGTAGCCCGTATTGTCCTTGCGCAAGCCTTTGAGGCCATTCCAGATGCGGCCGTCGGGCAGCACCACTTCAAGGCCTAGGCACAGTTCTCGCGCGTTGCCATAGCGCAGCACTTGCACGCCGCCGGCATTGGTGGCGAGATTGCCGCCGATGGTGGCGGTGCCTTCTGAGGCCAAGGACAATGGGAAAAGCCGGCCCGCTTGCGCGGCAGCCTCTTGCACCTGCTTGAGCGTACAGCCTGCTTCGGCGATCAGGGTATGGTTCGCTGCGTCGATGGCGCGAATGCGATTCAGGCGCGTAAGACTGAGCACGACTTCGCCACCGATGGGCGTGGCGCCGCCGACGAGGCCGGTGTTGCCGCCTTGGGGCACGATGGCGATGCCGGCGCGGTGACAAGCGGCGACGACGGCGGCGACTTCCTGGGTGTTGGCCGGGCGGACCACGGCGAGCGCCTCGCCGTGGTATCGTCCGCGCCAATCGGTGCAATAGGGCGAGAGATCCGCCGGCTGGGTCAGGACGTGTGCCGCGCCCACGAGGCGGGAAAGTTCGGCGATGAAATCAGAGCGAGAGCGCATGTTCGATGGCAGGCAGCATGCGGCGCACGGCGGCGCGCCCTTCGGCGATCGCCTCTTCGGCGCGGTGATAATCCATGAGCGCCAGCCGCGCGAGCCGGGGTTGCAAAAGCACGTCGGCAGGCTCGCCCGCCAGGCGGCTGCGGGCAATGCGCGTTTGCATGATATGCACGGCGGTGGCGAGCACCGAAGTGACGGGAGGCAGCTTCACGCCATCGGAAAGCCCGATCGTGGTGAGTAGCCTTTGCGTCCAGCCGCTCGATGCGGCGCCGCTCTTGCCACGCAGGGCGCGTCCCACGATGTCGGCGGAAAGATCGACGGCGATCACGATCTCGGCGCCCATCGCACGGGCGAGAGAAACGGGCACTGGATTGACGAGACCGCCATCGACGAGGAGCCTGCCTTCGCGCTCCACGGGAGCAAAAAGGCCCGGCAGCGCGATCGAAGCGCGGACGGCAGCTGCGGTGGAGCCTTCGCGCAACCAGATTTCACGGCCGTTTTCGAGGTCCGTGGCGACACAGGCGAAGGGCTTGGGCAGCTCTTCGATCGCGACGTCGGTGAAATGGCGCTCGAAGAATTCGATCAGCTTCTCTCCTTTGATCAGGCCGCCGGAGAGCGTGACGTCGAGGAAGCCCAGCACGTCGCGCCAGGTCAAATTCGTCACCCATTGCTCGAGCCGGTCGAGCTGACCATCGGCATAGGCTGCGCCGACGAACGCTCCGATCGAGCAGCCGACGATGAGGTCGGGCACGATGCCCGCTTCTTCAAGCGCTCGAATCGCGCCGATGTGCGCCCATCCGCGCGCGGCGCCGCTGCCGAGCACGAGTCCAAGCTTGGCTTTCATCTGCAGCGCGCGTAGAGGTCATGGACGTCGCAGTCGGTGATCTCGACTTCGACGAATTCGCCAGGGCGCAAATCCTGGCCGTCTTGGACATAGACCACGCCATCGACGTCCGGCGCATCGCCCATCGTGCGCGCGATCGCGCCCTCCTCGTCACATTCGTCGACGAGCACGGTCATGGTCTGACCGATGAGGGCGCTCAGGCGCGCAAGCGAAATCTCTTCTTGGTGGCGCAAAAGACGCGCCTTGCGTTCTTCCCGCACGGCTTCGGGCAGCATGCCAGGCAGCTCGTTCGCCGCAGCGCCGGCGACCGCCGAGTAAGCGAATGCGCCGACACGATCGAGGCGCGCTTCGTCCAAAAAATCGAGCAGCTCTTCGAAGTCGCTCTCCGTCTCGCCGGGGAAACCGGTGATGAAGGTCGAACGTATGGTCAGATTCGGCACCGCCTTGCGCCAACCTGCGATGCGCTCCAGCACGCGCTCGACGTCGCCAGGCCTTTTCATGGCGCGCAGGATGCGGGGGCTTGCGTGCTGGAAAGGAACATCGAGATAGGGCAGCAATTTGCCTTCTGCCATCAGAGGCAGAAGATCATCGACGTGGGAATAGGGATACACATAGTGCAGGCGAATCCAGACTCCCAAGCTGCCGAGCTCCTTGCAGAGCTCATAGAGCCGGGTCTTGACGGGACGACCGTGGAGAAAGCCCGTGCGGTGCTTGAGATCCATGCCATAGGCGGCCGTGTCTTGCGCGATCAAGATCAGCTCTTTGACGCCAGCCTTGACCAAAGTCTCGGCTTCTTTGACGACCTCGGCCAAGGGACGCGAGGCGAGAGGCCCGCGCAGCGAGGGGATGATGCAGAAGCTGCAGCGATGGTTGCAACCTTCGGCGATCTTCAGATAGGCATAATGGCTGGGCGTGAGGCGCAATCCTTGGGGCGGCACGAGATCCTCGAACGGGTCGTGAGGCTTGGGCGCATGCGCATGGACGAGCGACATCACTTCTTCGAGCGCGTGCGGCCCGGCAATCGCGAGAACATGCGGGTGTCTTTCTCGGATCGTTTCAGGCCGCGCGCCGAGGCAGCCCGTGACGATGACTTTGCCATTTTCATCGAGCGCCTCGCCAATGGCGGCGAGCGATTCCTCGATGGCGGCGTCGATGAAGCCGCAGGTGTTGACGATCACGAGATCGGCGCCGCGATAGCTGGGGGAAAACTCGTAGCCTTCGGCGCGCAGGCGCGTCAGGATCAGCTCGGCGTCCGCCGCGGCCTTGGGGCAGCCCAGCGAGACGAAACCGATGCGCGGCGTTTTCCGGCGGGCGCTCACGTTATTTCTTTTCGTGACCTTTGGGGGTCTTGCCCATCGAGGGCGGCGCGCCGAATGCGGCGAACATTTTCTGGGTCTGGGCCTGGATCTGCTCTTGCATCTGCTGGAACATTTTTTGGCTTTGCTCGACGAAAGCGGCCATCATTTGCTGCAGGGCAGGCCCTTGGAAATGCAAAAACTGCGCCCACATGTCTTTCGGAAAGAAGGGTTGTTGGCCGAGCTGCTTGGCCTGTTCCTCGAGCCTTTTCTGCATTTCTGCGAACGCCTTGATGTTGTTTTCCAGATACTGGCCGAGCATGCCCTGCATGGCGTCGCCATAGAAACGGATCATTTGGGCCAAGAGATCGGAGGAGAACATCGGCGCGCCGCCGCCTTCTTCTTCGAGGATGATCTGCAGCAAGATGTTGCGCGTGAGGTCTTCGCCGGTCTTGGCGTCGACGACGCGGAATTCTTCATGCTTGAGCACGAGCTCTTTGACTTCGGCGAGCGTGACGTAGCTGCTCGTACGTGTATCGTAGAGCCGTCGGTTCGGATATTTCTTGATCAGTCGGACGGAGTCCTCGGGCATGGCCTTTCCTCCCTGGCAAGCGCCGGCATTTGCCGGCGCCATGGAGTTTATTGGAAATGCAAGCCGCCGTTGATATTGAGCGTCGCGCCAGTCATGTAGCCGGCGAGGTCGGAGGCGAGATAGGAACACGCGGCGGCGATCTCTTCGGGCTTGGCCAGCCGTTTCATCGGGATCGTCTCGATGATGCTTTTGAGGATGTCCTCACGGATGGCCATCACCATCTTGGTGGCGACATAGCCCGGCGCAATGGCATTGACGGTGACCCCCTTGGTCGCGAGCTCCTGGGCGAGCGCCTTGGTGAATCCGATGACGCCCGCCTTGGCTGCGGAATAGTTGGTTTGGCCGGCTTGCCCTTTGACGCCATTGACCGACGAGATGTTGATGATGCGGCCCCAGCCGCGCTCGGCCATCTTCGAGGCGAACTGCTTGGTGACGTTGAAAAGCGAGGTAAGGTTCGTGTCGATGACGGCGTCCCATTGCGCCTTGTCCATCTTGGCGAACATGCGGTCGCGGGTGATGCCGGCGTTATTGACGAGGATGTCGATGGGGCCGGCCTGCGCTTCGGCTTCAGCGGCCATACGCACGCAGTCGTCCCAGTTGGCGACGTCGCCGGCGACGCAAACGAAGTCCGCAAACCCTGCTTCCTTCATTTCCGCGAGCCACTTGTCTTTGTCATCGTACTGCGGGTGGTAGGCGGCCACCACTTTGTGGCCATCCCGTGCGAAAGCCTGGCAGATGGCGGTTCCCAGCCCCCCCATGGCGCCAGTGACGAATGCGACTCGTTGTGTCATCGTTGCTTCCTTTCTCTTGTCATCGATGGTAGTGGTGTTGCTGGCAAAAAAACGATTGCGCCTTACGCCCTTTCTTTTACATAACGGCCCGGCGCGGGCTCGGACGGCGGATATTTCTTGGCGCCCAGACGCGTGCGCGCGCGCGTCTTGCCCCCCGCATGCTGCGCAAGCCACGCGCTCCAGCGCGGCCACCAACTGCCTGGAATCTCTTGGGCGCCGGCAAGCCAAGCGTCGGCATCGTTTTCCATGGCTTCGTTGATCCAGTGGCTGCGCTTGTTCTTCGCCGGGGGGTTGATGACGCCGGCAATATGTCCGGAGGCTCCGAGCACGAAGGTGGTGTTTCCGCCGAGCACGTGTCGGCTCAGATAGGCCGAACGCCAGGGCACGATGTGGTCTTCGCGTGTGGCCAGGATGAAGGCAGGAGCTTGGAGGCGAGAGAGATCGACCCGTACGCCGCACATTGCGAGTTTGTTGGGCGTGCGTAGGCTATTCTCGAGGTAGAGATGGCGCAAATACCAGGCGGAAAACGGTCCTGGCAGATTGGTCGAGTCGGCGTTCCAGTAGAGCAAGTCGAAAGCAGGCGGCGTCTCGCCTTTCAGATAGTTGCCGACCACGTAAGGCCAGATCAGGTCATTGGCGCGCAGCATCGAAAAGGTGGCGGAAAGTTCCTTGGCCGTGAGCAATCCGCCTTTGCCGATGGTCGCTTCGCGGGCCGCAACCGTTTCTTCGTCCACGAGCAAACCGATTTCGCCGGTGTCGGAAAAATCGAGGAAGGTGGTCAGCAGCGTGAGCGAAGCCGCGACATCATCGCCGCGCGCCTTGGCCACGGCGAGTGCGCTGGCGAGCAACGTGCCGCCGACGCAGAAGCCGAGCGCGTTGATCTGGTCGGTCTTGGCGATCTCGCGGACGACGTCGAAAGCGGCAAGCGGCCCCTGCTCGAGGTAATCGTCCCAGGTCAGGTGTCCAAGCTCGGCGTTCGGGTTGCGCCAGGAAATCATGAATACCGTATGGCCTTGCGTGAGCGCATAGCGCACGAAGGAGTTCTCCGGCTGGAGGTCGAGGATGTAGAACTTGTTGATGCAGGGCGGCACGATCAACAAGGGGCGCTTGGCCACCTCTTCGGTGAGCGGTGCATATTGGATGAGCTGGATCAAGGCGTTTTCGAAGACGACGGCGCCCGGCGTGACAGCGAGGTTGCGGCCGACCTCGAAGGCAGATTCATCGCTCATCGTGATGCGCCCCTTGGCGAGGTCCGCGATTAGGTTTTGGATGCCCTGACGAATGCTCTCGCCTTGGGTGGCGAGCGCTTTGGCAATGAATTCCGGGTTGGTGGCGGCGAAGTTGGAAGGTGCGATCGCGTCGATGAGTTGGCGCGTGGCGAATTCGAGGCGTTTTTTCGCCTTCTCGTTTGGCGCCGGTGCAGCGGACGCCATCTTCATCAGATACTGTGCATTGAGAAGATAGGCCTGCCGCAGATAATCGAAGAGGGGGCTTTCGCCCCAGGAGGGGTGAGCGAAGCGTCGGTCATTGGGGGGCGGCTCGACGAGAGTCGGCGCAGGGGCGTCCTTCGCACGGAACAACATGGCGCGCCAGAGCTCGGCGTGTTTGGCTTGCCACTCGCGTTGGAGCGCAAGCAGCGCATCGGAGGCAATAAGGGGGGGGAGGGACGATTGCGTCATGACAGGCTGGGATTCTGCAATGCAGCATCCTAGAAGTCAATCGGCGCTAGACCTAGCGCCCGCAAGCGACCGCGCGCAGGGGGGAGAGCCGACAGGGCGCCGACCCAGCGGGATTGCATGGCCATTTTCCGCTTATTCTCGGCATCTTCCCCCAGGAGGGCGGCAATAATTGCCGCATGGCAGAAGAAAGCGACCTCGAACGCACCGAACCGCCTTCGTCACGACGCCTCGAACAGGCCCGCGAAGAGGGACAGGTTCCCAGCTCGCGCGAACTTTCGGCGTTTCTCGTGATGGCCGCAGGTACCCTGGGGCTGTGGGGGCTGGCAGGGTGGTATACGCCGAAGATCGAGGCCCTCATGCGCGAGGGACTCGCGTTCGATCGCCGGCAGGCTTTCGATCCCAGCCAGATGGGAGTGATGCTGGTGACGCTCGGCGCGGAGGCGCTGGGTTTGCTCGCCCCCTTGTTCTTGGCGACCATGGCCGCCGCCCTCATCACGCCGTTTCTTTTCGGCGGTTACGTGTTTTCTCCCAAAGCGCTGACCCCCGATCTGTCCCGTCTCGATCCGTTGCGTGGCATCAAGCGCATGTTTTCTTGGCATAGCCTCAACGAAATGGTCAAGGGGGTGCTGAAGGCGCTGCTGTTGGGGGGCATCGTGGGGTGGGTAGTGCTCGCCGAGCAGGACAATTTGTTCGCTTTGATCAAACAGCCGCTGCCATTGGCGGCCGTTTCGTTTGGACAGCTCTTGCTGTATGCCTGGATGGCGTTCGTCGCGGGCCTGATGATCGTGGCGGCGGTCGATGTGCCTTTCCAGCTCTGGCGGTATTACCAAGGGCTGCGCATGACGCGCGCGGAGCTCAAGCAAGAAATGAAAGAGCTCGAGGGGGATCCGCAGATCAAGGCGCGTATCCGCCAGCAGCAACGCGAGCTCGCGCGCAAGCGCATGATGAGCGAAGTGCCCAAGGCGGATGTGGTGGTGACCAACCCGACGCACTATGCGGTTGCGTTGAAATATGACGCAGCCAAGATGTCGGCGCCCAAGGTCGTCGCCAAGGGCATGAACGCCGTGGCGGAAAAGATCCGCTCTCTGGCGCGCGAGCACAACGTGCCGGTGCTCGAATTGCCGCCGCTTGCGCGCGCGCTGTATCGCCACGTCGACCTCGACGAAACGATTCCCGCCAAGCTCTATACCGCCGTGGCCGAGGTGATGGCCTATGTCTGGCAGCTCAATCGCTATTTGAGCGAGGGTGGGGCGCCTCCCCTGCAGCCGGCTGCGGTCCCCGTTCCGCCTGAACTCGACCCAGGAGCGCCTGACTGATGGCGACGCAGACACTCGATTGGCGGCTTTTGCTGCGGCCGGAAAACGCGAAGGCGCTCGCGGCGCCCGTGCTCATCTTCCTCGTCCTTTCGATGATGGTGCTGCCGCTGCCGGCCTTTTTGCTCGATGTGTTTTTCACCTTCAACATCGCGTTGTCGGTGATGGTGATGCTGGTAGCGCTCTACACCTTGCGGCCGCTCGATTTTTCCGTGTTCCCCACGGTGCTTTTGGTCACCACTTTGCTGCGGCTTTCGCTCAATGTGGCTTCGACGCGCGTGGTGTTGCTCCAAGGGCATACTGGGCCGGACGCGGCGGGGAAAGTCATCGAGGCGTTCGGGCAGTTCTTGGTCGGCGGAAATTATGCCGTTGGGATCATCGTATTCGTGATTCTGACGGTGATCAATTTCGTCGTCATCACCAAGGGCGCAGGTCGCATTGCCGAGGTCTCCGCGCGCTTCACGCTCGATGCGATGCCCGGAAAACAAATGGCGATCGATGCCGATCTCAATGCCGGTTTGATCGGCGAAGAGGAGGCGCGCCGTCGCCGCAAGGAAATCGCGCGTGAGGCGGACTTCTATGGTTCGATGGATGGTGCTTCCAAGTTCGTGCGCGGCGACGCGGTCGCCGGCATCTTGATCTTGCTGATCAACATCGTCGGCGGTTTGATCGTGGGCGTGCTCCAGCATGACATGCCGGTTGCCCAAGCGGCGCGCACCTATGTGCTTTTGACCATCGGCGATGGCCTCGTCGCGCAAATCCCGGCGCTCGTGATCTCGGTCGCAGCGGGCGTCGTGGTTTCGCGTGTGGATGACGAGAAGGACCTCACGAGCTCATTGCTTGGCCAATTGTTTGGCAATCCGAACGTGCTCGCGCTTGCCGCCGGCATCTTGATCGTACTCGGCTTGATCCCGGGTATGCCCCATTTCGTGTTCCTCCTCTTAGGGAGCGTGTTGGCGGGTTTGTCCTGGCACGCGCGGCGGCGGCTGGCCGCCCAAGAGGTCGCGGCTGCGGCGAAACCGCCGCCCCGGCCTGCGCAAGAAGAGTCTCTCGAAGCGAGTTGGGCGGATGTCGCCCCAGTCGATATGCTCGGCCTCGAAGTCGGCTATCGGCTGATACCGCTCGTGGATCGCAATCAGGATGGCGAACTACTCAAGCGCATACGTGGGCTGCGCAAGAAATTCGCCCAGGAGGTCGGTTTCTTGCCAGCGCCGGTGCATATCCGCGATAACTTGGAGCTCAAGCCGAATGCCTATCGCATCACCTTGAAAGGGGTGGAGATTGGGCATGGCGAAGCGTGGCCAGGCATGTACCTCGCCATCGATCCCGGCCGTGCGCAAGGGCCGCTTTCTGGCATGCCGACCAAGGATCCGGCATTTGGCCTGACTGCTTATTGGATTGAAGCCGGCTTGCGCGAACAAGCGCAAGTGATGGGTTATACCGTGGTCGATGCGGGTACCGTGATCGCGACCCACCTCAACCACCTATTGCAACAACATGCCGCCGAGCTGCTCGGGCGGCAGGAAACGCAGGCCTTGCTCGATCACATCGGCAAAGACAACGCCAAGCTCGTGGAAGACCTCGTACCCAAGGCGCTGCCGCTCGCGACCGTGCAACGCGTGCTGCAAAACTTGCTCGAGGAGCGCGTGGGCATTCGCGACATGCGGACGATTCTCGAGACGCTCGCCGAATATGCGCCGAAGACGCAAGATGCTGCGGAATTGACGGCGCGCGTGCGCGTGGCGCTTTCTCGCGCGATCGTGCAGCAGCTCTTCCCGAATGGTCAAGAAGTGACGGTGATGATGCTCGAGCCGGGATTGGAGCGTCTGCTTGCACAAGCGCTGCAAAGTGGGGGCGAGCAGGCCAGCATCGAGCCCGGGCTTGCCGAGGCCTTGATCAAGGAAACCGCCGCGGCCGCGAATCGCCAAGAAATGTTTGGCGCACCTCCCGTCCTGGTGACGCCGCCCAGCTTGCGGCCTTTGCTTTCCCGCTTCCTGCGCCGCGTGGTGCCCAATCTGACCGTGTTGGCCAATAACGAGATCCCGGACAACAAGACGATCAAAGTCACCGCGGTGATCGGGGCCAAGCCGGCATGAAGAGGTGAGACATGACCGTACGACGTTTTTTTGGGGAGACGGCGCGTGAGGCGCTGCGCAAGGTAAAAGCGGCGCTGGGCCCCGAAGCCGTGGTCATCGCCAACAAGGCCGTGCCTGGCGGCGTCGAAATCCTCGCGATGTCGGCCGATAGCCTCGAGGCCTTGCAGGAGAATGGTGTGCCGCCAGCCGCCAAGCCGCCCTCTGGAGCCGCTTTCGCGGCTTCGGCACAGCAAGCTTTGCCAGCGGAAAGAAGGCATGCGCCCTCGTTCTCCTCCGACGGCGCTCATGCAGACGACGCCTACGGCGAGGAAGGACTCGATTACGCGGTGACCTTATCGACACGCGGGCGCTTGACCCAGCCCGTGCAGCGCTGGCAGCCCCCGCGAGCCGAGGCGCACATGGGTGCTTCGGTGGCGGCATCGGAAAAGCCCAAGTTGCGGCCTTTACCGCCGCGCGAGACACCACCGCCCAAAGCCCAAGACGTCTTGCGTGCTCCAGCGGAGCCAAACGCCGTCGGACTGCCGCCCGGCATCGCCGGCGGGGTGCAACAAGAGGTCGCGTGGAATCAATTGATCGAAGAAATGCAGCGCATCCGCCAATTGCTCGAACGACAAATGGCGGGCTTGGCTTGGAACGATCTCTTGCGCGCAGCGCCAACCAAGGCGCAGCTGATGAGTGAAATGCTCGAAATCGGTTTCTCAGGGTTACTCACCCGTCATTTGATGTCGGAAGTGCCTGACGAGATCGGGCTCGAGGAGGGACGCAAGCTTTTGCAGAACGCCATCGACCGGCGACTGCGCACGTTGGGGCGTGCGCACGATCTGGTCGAAGTAGGCGGTGTCTATGCGCTGGTCGGCCCCACCGGCGTGGGCAAGACGACCACCACCGCCAAACTCGCAGCCCGGGGTGTGGTGCGTCATGGCGCTGAGAAAGTCGCGCTCGTGACGACCGATGGCTATCGGATCGGTGCGCATGAACAACTGCGCATCTATGGGCGCATTCTCAATGTGCCCGTGCATATCGTGCGGGATGGCGCGGAGCTCGAGCGCACGCTGGCGGCGCTTTCCCAGAAGCATCTCGTGCTCATCGATACGGCCGGCATGTGTCAGCGCGACAAGCGGGTCGCCGAGCAGTCCATGATGCTTGCGCGTGCGACCGCAAAAAGGGTGCTGCTGCTCAATGCGGGCAGCCGGGGGGACACGCTCGATGACGTCGTCGCCAGCTACGCCGGAGATGACTTGGCGGGCGTCATCTTGACTAAGGTGGATGAGGCTGCGGCACTCGCGCCGGCGCTCGACGTGATCGTGCGCCATGGTCTCTTGCTCACCTATGTCGCCAACGGCCAGCGCGTGCCGGAAGACTTGCATCTGCCCAATCGGCAGTGGCTGTTGCATCGCGCGTTCAAACCCTTGCGCATCGATTCCGCTCATCGTCTCGAGCGCAGCGAGGTGGGTTTGATTGCGCCCACGGCCTGTGCCTGAGGAGACCATGCAAGGAGGCGATCAAGCCGAGGGCTTACGGCGTCTGCTCTATCGCGAGCCGCTGAAGCTCAGCCTGGCCGTTTGTGAGGAAGAGGTGTTGGCGACATATGCGCGCATCAAGCACCATCATATCCGCCGCGGCGTGACGGAGTTTTCCATCGCAGTGCGAGGCGCAGCGAGCGACGAGGAGGCGCGGCGGGTGTTCGAGCGCCTGCGTGAGGTCGCTGGCGCCTATCTCGGCGTGAGACTTCATTACCGGGGGCGAGATGACGGACAATAGCATTAAGCCGCCGCGCTCGCTTGCGCACATTTACAATTCGCCGAGACTGCTGCTCACGATTCACCCTCTCGATGTATACCCCGCAAGGCACGCTCAGCCGCAAAGAGCTGGTCGATCGCTACGCCCCGCTCGTCAAACGCCTCGCTTATCAACTGATGGCGCGATTGCCCGCGAGCGTCGAAATCGATGACCTGATCCAGAACGGCATGGTGGGGCTTTTGGATGCGCTGGCGCGTTTTCAGGACGGACAGGGCGCTCAATTCGAAACCTATGCGGTGCAGCGCATACGCGGCGCCATGCTGGACGGACTGCGCGAAGCCGACTGGTTGCCGCGGGGTCTGCGTCAAGAGATGCGACGCGTGGAGGCTGCAATCCAGAAGCTCGAACATGAACTCGGCAGACAACCCGCCGAGAGCGAACTCGCAGCGGCGCTCGGCATGTCTTTGAGCGAGTATCAAAAACTCTTGGCTGATGCACGGGGTTGTCAGCTCGTCTATCTCGAGGATCTCGTCGAGGAGGACGAGGATTTTCTCGATCGTCATGCGTCTGAGACGGTTTCCGACCCTTTGGCGCAGCTTGAGGATGCGGATTTGCGCACACGCCTTGCTGCCGCGATCGCGGCGCTTCCCGAACGCGAAAAGCTGGTGATGGCTCTCTACTATGAACAGGAGCTCAATTTGCGCGAAATCGGAGCCATTCTCGACGTGACCGAATCTCGCGTATGCCAGCTGCACAGCCAGGCCATTGCGCGCCTGCGCGCTGCGCTCTTCAAGGAAGAGGCGAGCGAGGCCAGCCGCCGCAAGCGGAAAAAAGCGCCGAAAGCGGCGCAAAAAGAGGCAGGAGGACGTTAGGCCATGGACAAGATCAGCTTGATCGGCCTCATTGTCGGCATCTCAGCGATCCTTGTGGGGCAGATCCTTGAAGGCGGACACATTGCCTCGTTGTTGCAGCCGACGGCTTTTTTCATCGTCATCGGCGGCACGCTCGGCGCCGTGATGTTGCAAAGCCCGTGGGCGACGTTCGCGGCCGGCGTCAAGATGGGCAAGTGGGTCTTTTTCCCTCCGCGCCTCGATGGCGAGGCGCTGATCGAGCGCATCGTCGACTGGAGTCACATCGCCCGTAAAGAGGGGTTGCTTGCCTTGGAAGCGCAAGTCGAGTTGCTTGCCGATCCTTTCATGAAGAAGGGCTTACAGCTGCTCGTCGATGGCGCCGAGCCCGAGCGCATCCGCGAAGTGCTGGAGGTGGAGCTCTCTGCGCAAGAAGAACAAATGAAGCTCGCCGCCAAGATCTGGGAATCGGCAGGCGGCTATGCGCCCACCATTGGCATCTTGGGCGCCGTGATGGGGCTCATTCATGTGATGGAAAATCTTTCCGAGCCTTCGAAACTCGGCGCGGGCATCGCCGTGGCCTTCGTCGCGACGATCTATGGCGTAGGCAGCGCCAACCTGATCTTCCTGCCCATCGCAAAAAAACTGCTGGCCCACATTGGGCGCTACTCCCGCCTTAGGGAAATGTATATCGACGGCCTCATCGGCATCGCCAATGGCGACAATCCGCGTATCATCGAAAGCCGCCTCCAGGGATATTTGGGCTAAGCGAGGACAAACGACGTCATGGCGCGACGCAAACGCGGTGAAGAAGAGCACGAAAACCTCGAGCGCTGGCTCGTGTCTTATGCTGATTTCATTACCCTGCTGTTTGCCTTCTTCGTCGTCATGTATGCGATATCCTCGATCAACGAGGGGAAATACCGCGTGCTCTCGGATGCGTTGTCTTCTGCGTTTCGCAACATTCCCGGCACGACGGCCGGCGCGATGATGCAACTCCAGCCGGCGACGCCATTGCCCGTGACGATTCCCTTCAAGAAGCCGCAGGCGACGCCATTGCGCAGCGATGAGGCGCGCGAAAAGAATCGTGAGCTCCTGCGCGCCAAAGCAAGAGAGCTTTCCAACGCGCTAGCGCCCTTGGCAGAGCGAGGCCAAGTGCGCGTCACCGAGGGCATGCTGGGCGTCACCGTCGAGATCAGCGCGAGCATTCTCTTCGATTCTGGCGAAGCGCGGCTCAAACCCGAGGCGGTCGGCGTGCTTGCGGAGGTCGGGCGCATCCTGGCAAGCACCGATTTCCCAATCACGGTCGAGGGGCATACCGACAATGTGCCCATCAATTCCCTGCTTTTCCCTTCGAATTGGGAGCTTTCGGGCGCGCGTGCGGCGAGTGTCGTACGCCTCTTCATCGAGGTCGGCGTCGATCCGCGCCGCTTGTCGGCCGTCGGCTATGCCGAGCAAAGGCCCATCGCGGATAACGCCACACCCGAAGGGCGCAGCCGCAACCGACGCGTCGCCATCAACCTCGAAGCCAAGTCGCCCGACCAATTGCGCGAGCTGGACATTCGCTGAGGCGCCTCCTGTCCCTGGGGGGGCAGCTGCCGATTGCCGACGGGCTCGTTCATTTTTCGAGCCAAATCAGACTGGCGAATCGACCGGTGGCGCCCTCACGACGATAGGAATAAAAACGGCGGCGATCGCAGGCGGTGCATTGGCCTCCGCCATAGACGCGAACAAGACCCATACGCGCCAAGCGCAGTCGCGCGAGTTGGAAGAGATCGGCGCGCCATTTGCCTGCTCTGCTGGGCGTAAAGGCGCCGGACGCGGCGGGATCGTCTGCGCACAAGGCGTCCTTGACCTCCGCACCAACCTCGAAGCAACACGGGCCGATGGCTGGCCCGAGCCAGGCGATCAGCGCACCCGGCGGGAGCGCCAATGCACTCAGGGTGGCCTCGAGAATGCCGGCGGCCAAGCCCCGCCAGCCGACGTGCGCGGCCGCGACGACGCTCGCGGCTTCGTCGCAAATGAGGACGGGAAGGCAATCGGCGGTGAGCACCGCGCACACGACATGGGGCTTGCGCGCGTAGCTTGCATCGGCGGACCCTTCTCCGATGGCTTTTGCCGCATCGAGCACGGTCGTGCCATGCACTTGCGCAAGCCAGACCGGCTCGGCGGGGAGAAAGGCACGCAACATGCGGCGGTTGACGTCTACTGCTTGGGCGTCGTCGCCGACGTGCATGGCGAGGTTGAGACTCGCGTAAGGGCCGCGGCTGACGCCCCCGACCCGCGTCGTGACCAGGGCGCGCACACGCGCCGGCGCCGGCCACTCAGGATGGAGAAATTCAAGCGCCACGCAAGGCCTCCAAAAGGGTCGCCAAATCGGCTGGCAGCGGAGATTCCCAACACAAGGGCGCGCCGCTGACGGGATGAACCAGGCATAGCCGCTGCGCATGTAGCGCCTGTCGTGAAAAACGGGCTAGCCGCACATCGGCGCATTTGCGGCGTCCATAGACGGGATCGCCGACGAGCGCGTGGCCCAATGCAGCCATATGGACGCGAATTTGATGCGTGCGGCCGGTTTCGAGCCGGCAGAGGACTAACGTAGCGACGCCAAAGCGCATAAGCGGCTCATAGTGCGTGCGCGCCGGCTTGCCGCCTGGGCGGACGGCCATCTTGACGCGTTCCACCGGATGACGGCCGATCGGCGCATCGATGACGCCGGCTTGCGCGAGGTCGCCGACGACTAACGCCCAGTATTCGCGCGTGATGCGACGAGCGGCCAGCGCGCGCACGAGGTAGGTCTGCGCGGCCAATGTTTTGGCGACGACGAGTAGCCCCGAGGTGTCTTTGTCGAGACGGTGCACGATACCGGCGCGAGGGATTTCCGTGAGCTGCGGCGCATGGTGCAGGAGCGCATTCATCAGGGTGCCGCGTTCGTGGCCATGCCCGGGATGGACGACGAGACCTGCAGGCTTATCGATCACAAGCAGGCTTTCGTCTTCATAGACGATCGTCAGCGGGATCGCTTCCGCGAGCGTCGGCGAAGAAGCCGCCAGCGGCACGGTCAGGCAAACGCGCTCTCCGCCCCTCACCTTGTGTTTGGGGCGCGCGCGTTGGCCGTCGAGCGTGATATAGCCTGCTATAAGCCAGGCCTGCAGGCGGCTGCGCGAGTGCGCCGGGAAGATCGCGGCTAGCGCCGCATCGAGGCGGCTGCCTGCCAGGGTGGCGGGGATGATCGCTTCGTTATAATCGCTGGCGGAATCTTTTGCATCGGATGCAGCCATGCGCCGCAGTTTAGCTTGCTTCCTCTGTTTCGTCGCCCTCTCACTCGCGGGTTGTGGCCTCTTGCCCGAACAAGCGGACGAGACCATGGGCTGGTCTGCCTCCAAACTCTATGCAGAGGCCAAGGCGGCGATGGCCGACGGCGCTTATGACAAAGCCATCAAATACTTCGAGAAACTGGAGGCGCGTTACCCCTATGGCCGCTATGCGCAACAAGCTCAGCTCGAAATCGCCTATGCCTATTACAAACAGCAGGAAAAGGCGCAAGCGCTGGCGGCATGCGACCGTTTCATCCGCCTGCATCCGAATCATCCCAACGTCGATTACGTCTATTACCTCAAGGGTTTGATCAACTTCAACGAGGACTTGGGCCTGCTCGGGCATGTCAGCATGCAGGATCCCACCGAGCGCGATCCCCGCGCGGCGCGGGAGTCTTTCGAAGATTTCAAGATCCTCGTGGAGAAGTTTCCCCAGAGCAAATACGCCGAAGACGCGCGCCTGCGCATGGCCTATCTCGTCAACGCGTTGGCTTCTCATGAGGTGCATGTCGCGCGTTACTATCTGAAGCGCGGCGCCTATGTCGCCGCCGCCAATCGCGCTCAGCACGCCGTGAAAACCTATCAGGATGCGCCGGCGATCGAGGAGGCGCTGTTCATCTTGGTCAAGGCCTATGATGCTCTTGGCATGAACGATCTGCGCGACGACGCCGAGCGCGTGATGCGCAAGAATTTCCCCAATAGCGAATACTTCAAGCGCGGCTTGGAGAGGGCGGAACCGTGGTGGAAGCTGTGGTGAGCCGCTGACGGCGCGCTTCATAAAGGCAAATGCCGGCGGCGACGGCGACATTGAGGCTTTCCACTGCGCCGCTCATGGGAATACGGGCGAGCTCGTCACAGGTGGCGCGCGATAATCGCCGCAACCCTGCGCCTTCTGCGCCCAGCACCCAAGCGATCGGCCCCCGCTGATCGATCTCGAACACCGTCTTTCTGGCGCTTCCTTCGGCGCCGACTACCCATATGCCATGCTCCTTGAGCGTGCGCAGGGCGCGTGCGAGATTAGTCACCATCAGATAGGGCGTGCTTTCGGCGGCGCCCGAGGCGACTTTGATGGCCGTGGCGGTGAGCCCGCAGGCGCGATCCTTGGGGGCGATGACCGCCTGCGCGCCGAGCCCGTCGGCAGCGCGCAGGCAAGCGCCCAAATTGCGGGGATCGGTGACGCTATCGAGCACGAGTAGGAGCGCAGGCTCATCGAGATGGGCGAGTATCTCTTCAAGCGTCGGTTGGGTGGAAACGTCTTTGACGCGCGCGATGACGCCCTGATGGCGGGCGTTAGGCGCCAGAGCGTCAAGACGCGAGGGCTCGACGAGGGAAAGGCGAATGCCGCGCGCGGCAGCAAGCGCCATCAGTTGGCGGCTACGCGCATCTTTCCGGTTCGCGGAAAGGAGGATCTCAAGCACGCTTTCAGGGGCGGCGCGTAGCCGCGCGTGGAGCGCATGGAAGCCGTGGATCAGACGGATCGCCTCAGGCATCGGTCAGCTCAGCGAGACTTTCGGCGGCGATCTCACGCACGTCGGCATCGGGGTCGGCAAGCCGCGCTTCGAGATAAGGGCGCGCACGCACGCTGCGCGTCAGGCCGAGGATGTAGCACGCATCGGCGCGCACGCGCGCGTCGCCATGGGCCGAGAGTAGCCCCAACGTCGGGATCAGCGCGGTGAGGGCAGGGGCGCCGGCATAGCGTTCGAAAACGGCCTGTGCTCCGAGACGGACATTGAGGGGCGCGTCTGGCTTGCCGAGCACGGGAATCAGATCGGCGAGCAGCGCGGGCTGTTTCTCGAGGGCGGCCAACACGTGGGTAAGCTGCCCGTCGAGCAGCCAAATCCGGAACTGCTCCGCGGCATCCCGCAAGGCCTGGCGCAAGCGCATGCGGGTGTGCTCAGCGGCGAGCGGATAGCCGAACCTGGCTGATGTGCTCATGCCCCGGGCTCTAGGGAGACGGAAATCTCGACCGTCTTGCCGTCGCGCCAAACGCTGAGTTTGACGACGTCGCCGATTTTGCGCTCATCGAGGCGCGCAAGCAGCTTGCCTACCGAATCAACCGGCTGGCCATCGAGGGCGATGATGACATCCCCCAAGACCAGGCCGTCCGGTGCGAGTTGAATGCCCCGGAGACCTGCCTTTTCGGCCGCCGAGTCGGGCCGCACACGCAGCACGACCACGCCCTTGCGGCCGGTCATCTGCTGCACGCGCCGATTCAGCTCCTCATCGACTTCGATGCCCAGAGCCGGCCGGAGATAACGCCCATGCTCGATGATCTGCGGCACCACGCGCATCACGGTATCGACCGGCACGGCGAAACCGATGCCCGCCGAGGCGCCGGAAGGGCTATAAATCGCGGTGTTGATGCCAATCAGACGCCCCGCCGAATCGAGTAGAGGGCCGCCCGAATTCCCGGGATTGATGGCGGCGTCGGTCTGGATCAAGTGTTCGATCGAAACGCCGCGTTCGGTGGTCAGAGAACGATCGAGCGCAGAAACAATGCCCGTGGTGAGCGTCCAGTCGAGGCCAAACGGATTACCGATGGCAAAGACCTTTTGGCCGACCTTGAGATCGTGACTCGTGCCGATCGGAACGGGCGGCGGCCGCTTGAAGGCGACGCCGATGCGTAGCACGGCAATGTCATGGATCGGCGAAGCGCCGACGAGGGCCGCGCGATAGCTCCTGCCATCGGCGAGCCGTACCGTGGCTTCGGCAGCGCCTTCGATGACGTGATAGTTGGTCACGACATGGCCTGCATCGTCCCAGATGAAGCCCGAGCCCGTGCCTCGAGGCACGGCGAAGACGTTGCGTGTCCAGAAATCGCGCATGAGCGCCTTCGTGGAAATGAACACCACTGAATCGCGTGCCTTTTCGAAGATTTCGATGGTGGCTTTTTCGTCCGCCGCGAGGTCGCCACGTGCGGCCACGGTACGGGGCGTGGCCGGCTCAGGATAAAAATGCAGGGTAATCGTGGGCAACAGATGCCAGAGCAACATCAGCAGGGCGATGATGGCGGCGAGCGCCCACAAGCGCGCGATCAAGGGGTCACGAGGGGCGGAATACATGGGCCTAGTGCAACGGTTTTTGTTCTTCGATGCGTTGTTTGAGCATGCTCAAACGGTCGTCCCGGTCTCGCATCAACCAATACGTGATGCCAAGCGCAAGGGTGGCTCCCGCCAGTGCGGCGATTTTCGTAGGCGGCGTTTCGGGATCCAGGATCACGAACTTGCGCGCCAGTGCGATCAAGGCGATCAATACCACGGTCTTCACTTGGATGATGCTTTCGTGCTGAGTGACGACGCGAATGATCGAGTGTTTGAACTCCATCGCGATCAGCAATGTCATGATCATGCCAAAAACGGTCTGGAACACCGCATGATCAAGGGGGTTGAAAGCGTCGACGACGAGAAGGGCATAGACGGTCTTGATCAGCTGCATCAAGGAAATGACGATGATGACCGCGATGGTGAACGACAAAAGCAGGGCGATGATCTGTTCGAACCGCTCATAGAGCGACAACAAACGCCAGTTGGCGCGGAAACGGTCAAACTGCTCACGCAGATTTTCGGGACGGTTGAGTGCGTCCATACTCACTCACGGGGCGGTGCGTTGGCCAAGCGAAAATCGATCTTGTTCTGATCGAGATCGACGCGTATGAGTTCGACGGTCACACGGTCGGCAAGCCGGTAGCGGACACCGGTGCGCTCTCCGATCATAGCATGGCGCTTCTCATCGAAATGGAAATAATCCCGGCCGAGGTCGGAGACATGCACGAGCCCCTCGACATAGACTTCGTCGAGCGCGACGAAAATGCCGAACGGCACGACGGCCGAGATAGTGCCAGTAAACCGCTCGCCGATGCGTTCTCGCATATACCAGCATTTGAGCCAAGACTCGACCTCACGCGTGGCTTCGTCGGCGCGGCGCTCCGTCATCGAGCATTCGAGGCCGACTTGATGCCAATCGATCGCATCATAGCGCCCGCCCGCGAGAACCGCCTTGATCGCGCGATGGATCAAAAGATCGGGATAACGGCGTATCGGCGAGGTGAAATGCGTATAGCTTTCATAGGCGAGACCGAAATGGCCGACGTTGTCCGGGCTATAGAGGGCTTGTGCAAGAGAACGCAGCATGACCGTCTGCAAAAGCTGTTTGTCAGGGCGATCTTTGATCTTTTCAATGAGCCGGGCGTAGTCTTTCGCTTGCGGCGTCTTGCCGCCGGTCAGGTGCAAGCCGAAGGTGGCGAGAAATTCTTGCAGCTTTTCGAGCTTTTCCTCCGTGGGGCCTTCATGGACGCGATAGAGGGCGGGATGATCATGCGCCTCTAGGAATGACGAAGCGCAGACGTTGGCCGCCAGCATGCACTCCTCGATGAGCCGGTGGGCATCGGTGCGTTCATAAGGGAGGATTTTCTCGATCTTGCCCTGCGCATCGAAGTACATCAGCGTCTCGACGGTTTCGAACTCGATGGCGCCGCGCCGTGCTCGCGCCTTGGCAAGCACGCGGTAGAGCGCATCGAGATCGGACAGATGAGGAAGCAGCGGCGCAAGCTTCTGCTTTGCCTGTGCGTCGTCCTGATAAAGGGCGGCGGCGACTTCGGTATAGGTCAGCCGCGCATGTGAGCGGATCACCGCGGGATAGAAGCGGTAGCGCAAGATCGCGCCGGTGGCGCCGATGGCCATATCGCAGACCATGGCCAGGCGCTCCACCCCGGGGTTCAATGAGCACAGGCCGTTGGAGAGCTTTTCGGGCAACATCGGGATCACGCGGCGCGGAAAATAGACCGAGTTGCCGCGCTTGCGCGCTTCCAGGTCGAGCGCACTGCCATGGGGGACGTAGTGGGCGACGTCGGCGATCGCGACGACGAGGCGAAAGCCTTTGCCGGCGCGTTCGCAATAGACGGCGTCATCGAAATCCCTGGCCGTTTCGCCGTCGATCGTGACGAGCGGCAACTGCCTAAGATCCTCGCGACCTTTCCAGTCGCTCTTACGCACCGTTTCGGGCAACCGTTTGGCCTCGGCGAGCGCCTCTTTCGGGAATACGAACGGGAGATCGTGTTTGCGCAGTGCGATCTCGATTTCCATGCCCGGGTCGGCATAGTGGCCGAGCACCTCCGTGATGCGTCCGATCGGTTTGTTGTGCTTGCTGGGCTGCTCGATGATCTCCACCATCACGACTTGGCCGGCTTGAGGCTTCGGCGCTCGGCGGCGTTTCTTTTCGGGCGCAAGCAAGATGTCTTGGGAGATTCGCTTGTCCTCGGGGACGACGAAATAGACGCCATGCTCTTCATGGACGCGACCGACCAACTCGCGGTTCGCGCGCAACGTGACTTCCACGATCTTGCCTTCCGGACGGCCGCGCCGGTCGATGCCGACGATGCGGGCGATTGCGTGGTCGCCATGCAGCACTTTCGCCATTTCTTTTTCCGGCAAGAAGAGGTCGGGGCCACCGTCATCGCGTTTGAAAAAACCAAAGCCATCGGGGTGGCCGATCACTTGTCCTTTGATCAGATCGGCCTTGTCGGGAATCAATAAATCGCCACGCCGGTTTTGCAACAGCTGCCCATCGCGCGCCATGGCTGCAAGCCGACGCGCAAAGGCTTCCTGTTCGTCGGGGCGAATCGCGAGGAGTTCGCACAGGCGCGTCAAGGGCACCGGCACGCCTTGCTCGGCAAGGATTTGTAGGATGTATTCGCGACTCGGCAAGGGATGGGCATATTTTTGCCGTTCGCGCGCGAGATAGGGGTCTGCCGCGCGGATCGCCGGCAGCTTCCTGGGGGCTCTGTTTTCTCTATGGTTTGACATCGTCAGCTTTTACATTAGAATCTACGGTCTTCGCCGCGTCCGTGCCCAGGTGGCGGAATTGGTAGACGCACTAGTTTCAGGTACTAGCGGGTAACACCGTGGAGGTTCGAGTCCTCTCCTGGGCACCATTTTTAACATACAACCCCATGATTTCATGGGGTTTTATTTTGTCTAATTTTCGTATGTATACGTTCCTGTATACATAAACATTCGTGGGCAAGGACCAACAGCACTCTGCGGATGTTTTGGGTGCGTTCGCCCCGGAGCGGATAAAACGCAGGCTCACTCTCGCCGAGGCCGCCTGCCTGTGGGTGGATTTGCCGTTTTCGGCCTTGCGCACAGCCATAGACATGCCGGATGGTAGCATCGTCAGCTTAGACCATCCAGAGCTGACCAACGCCTTCCAAGCGTTGGTTGATGCCACGGACACCATGGAACTGTATGGCGGCCGCGACGAGGATGGCCACCCCTTGCCTTTACCCTTGCGTGAGGTCACCCGCGATGACCTCAAACGCTGGATTCTTCAACACCACCCTCACCGTCCGCGGCTCCTGTTCGGTGTGGAGGTCTCCCAATCGCGTGCTGTACAGCCGCACAGCGTCGTGGCGGGCACTGCGTATCACCCTGGGACCGATCAAGCCAAACTCAACCATCCCGGCGGCCCACCGACCTCTGGACGCCTGGAAGAACACGAACTCATCGGAGCGCGCGACTTGTGCGAACTCTTGGGCATCTCTCGCAACACCCTGGATGCCTGGTTAGCCCAAGGCAAGTTTCCCCTACCTGCCCTGCAGGTTGGGCCACGCGGAGCC
>JAOADW010000034.1 GCA_026417115.1 Rhodocyclaceae bacterium | reverse complement strand
GTTCAGAGCCGTCTTTGCGGGCAAGGATTCTCTCTTCGAGAATCGTCTTAATCCCTTAGAAATCAGGGCATGGTTCAGAGGAAGATTTGAGTGAATTTTTCGGCTACTAGCCGCGTCTTAATCCCTTAGAAATCAGGGCATGGTTCAGAGGCAAGGGGCTTGAAACGCTTTTTCCCTCAATACCTTAGCAAGGGCATTCGGGGAAATCGTCATCGTCTGCCGACTTCTCCTGTAAACGTCAAAGCCCGCCTGCTGCTGCACTGGATTTTTTTCAGTCTACACCCATCCTCTCTCGTTTGCAAGGGGGTCTAGCAGGGCGAACGCCTGAAAGCCGACGTCGTGGACCCTCTGAACGATTCGTTCGCGCTCGAAGGGGTACGGTAGCCTGGCGGTCAAGGACAACCCGCCGACCTTGGCGGATTCCATGCGCGACTTCTTTGCGCTCTTCCACGCCGCCCCGGAGAAGACGCCCCACACTGTTACCGAGACGATCGAGGAGGATCATGACCGCCTGGAAATCCACCGTGGCCATGCCTTCGATCCTCTGGAGTGTCTGGCCAAGCCCGGCGCCCCATCGCTTCTGCCTCCGACGATTACCGCGCCGATCTCCTCGCCCTATCCTGAGTTTCGTGCGCTTGCCCTGCTCGGAGAGAGATTTTGGCCGCTCGACCGCCTACAATGCTTTTGCCGGAAGACCGACATCCGCCATGAAAAACCCCGCTTGACTGCGCGCCTACGGCGCCCTGCCGCCAACGAAAAAAGCGGCGTTTTCGTCGCCGCCCTCGCGATCCTCGTCGCGCTCGATTTCGTTGTCATCGGGCCGTATTCCGTGACGCAATGGTTATACGGCGGACTGCTGGGCGTCCTTCTGGTCGCCATCGCCGGTGCCGGCGTTTCTTCCGCCATTGCGCTCATCCTGCGGCTCATCCGCTGAGCGACCTCATCCACGCATTCCAGCTTTTCTCCTCCCTGTGCGCCGCGCGGCGATAGCCGCCGACAAAAGCCGCGCGCGGTTGTCCACGGCATCTTCATCACGTCCCGAGAGCCGAAGCCCGGCCCCGGCGCAGCCCAAAAATTGCGCGAGCCTGCCATTCAGCCGCGCGGCCAGGCCATTCAGAGGGTTCCTGACGCGCGATGCAGAGGGTGAACGCCTTCGACGAGCACGATGCCCGCGCTGCCGATCTCCCCGTTCATCGCCGTCAACCCCGGCTGCTGCCTCTTCAGCTGCGCTTCCTGAAACTTGGCTTCAAGCGCGCGAGGGCATCCCAGGCGCCATGCGCCGCTCGAATTCGGCCAAAGCTTGCCTTTGAGGGCCCTGGCGCGCGCTTTTTCGGCCTGGGACTTCCCTTCCAGGCCCCCTGCTGCGGCGGTTTCCCTGTGCTTCTGGCCGAGGGGGGTGTATGGGCTCTTGTGCAGCAGGGTGTTGATGCCGTCCTATGTCAGCCCTTCCGCGCGCGAAAACTTTTCTTCGCTCTCGGCAATCTTCGGCAAGATCATCTCGATCTGCATGTCATCGACGCGGACGGCGCTCATGGGCTTGGCGCTTTCGCGCGGCATTGCCTTTTTGTGGGCTCGGCGTCTTTTCCTGCCTCTCGCGGCGGCTCGTGCGCACTCGCTCGCTTCAGGGCTCTTGCGCCACGCGATGTTTGGGAAAGAGCAGCGAAAACACGCTGCCCTTGCCTGGCGTGCTGTCGATTTCGAGCCTGGCGTCATGCCGTTCGAGCACGTGCTTGACGATCGCCAGCCCCAGGCCGGTGCCGCCCGCGGCGCGCGAGCGGCCGACGTCGACGCGATAAAAGCGCTCGGTCAGCCGCGGCCAATGCTGCGCCTCGATGCCGATGCCGGTGTCGGCGACGGAAAAGACGGCGCCGCCTTGCGGCAGGGGCCGCCAGGCAAGCGCGATCTTGCCGCCTGCGGGGGTATAGCGCACGGCGTTGCTGGCCAGATTGCCAAAGGCGCTGGCGAGCTCACGCTCGCTGCCGATCAGAAAACGCGGGCCGGCACAGTGCGTGGTGATTTCATGCTGGCCGTTCGAAAGCGCTTTCGCCTCGGCGGCGACGGCTTCCAAGAGGGCCGGCACGTCGACTTTTTCCGCCGGCGGCGGCGCCTCCGTTTCCAGCGTGGAGAGCGTCAAGAGGTCGCCCACCAGGCGCTCCATGCGCCGCGCATATTCGATGGCCACGGCCAGCCCTTTGAGCGCTTCCGCCGACTGCGTACGCCCTTCTTGCAGGTCGTCGCGGATGGTTTCCAAGTAGCCGAGCACCACGGCAAGCGGCGTGCGCAGCTCATGCGAGACATTGGCGACGAAATCGCGTCGCATCGTCTCCAAGCGCGCCAGGCGCGTCATGTCCTCCACCAGCACGAGCATGCCTTCGTCGAGAAACGGCGCAAGGCGCAGCGCCAGCACCTTGTCCTCGCCGAGTGGGCGCCAGACATAGGGCTCGCTGGCCTCTTGGCGCGCGCGCTGCAGATACGCGGCCCACTCGGGATCACGCAGGAAATGGGTGAGCGGCAGGCCGCGATCGCGCTCGGGGTCGAGCCCCAAGAGCTGGGCGGCGCGCGGGTTGAGCCATTCGATCGCATGCTGCTCGCCGGCAAGCACCACGACGCCGTCGGGCAACGCTTCCAACACTTGACGAAAGCGCATTCCCAGGCGGGCGATCTCTTGCCGTTGCGCTTGCAGCTGCCGCATGCGGCGCGCCAAGGCCGCAAAGGCTTCTCCCCATGCGCCCCCCGCGCTGGGCGCGGGCGTGTCGATCGGCGCGCGCGCCCAGCGCTGCAACATGCCGAGCCGACGTTCGTGACCGCCCGCCCAGAGGGCGGCAAGGAATGCCACCGCAGCGGCGCCTACCCACGGGCCGCCCCAATGGCCGAAGATCAGCCCCGCCCCTGCGATCCCCAAGGCGAACAAGGCCGTCCTCAACGGCCTCACGCGGCGACCTCGGTCGAGAAGCGGTAGCCGCTGCCGCGCACGGTCTGGATCAGCCGGTCATGGCCGCTCGGTTCGAGCGCTGCGCGCAGGCGACGAATATGCACATCCACCGTGCGCTCGTCGATGGCGGCGTCATGACCCCAGAGCGCGTCGAGCAGGCGCGCGCGGCTGTGCACGCGCTCGGCGTTCGCCATCAGGTATTCGAGCATGCGGAATTCGCTCGGCCCGAGATGCACCGGCCGCTCGCCGGCCGTGACGCGATGGCTCGCGCGGTCCAGACGCAGGCCGCCGGCTTCGAGCACTTCGGCCTCGCGGCTTCTTTCGCTGCGCCGCAAGACCGCGGCGATGCGCGCCACGAGTTCGCGCGGCGAAAAGGGCTTGGCGAGGTAATCGTCGGCGCCCGCGTCCAGGCCCGCCACCTTGTCGCGCTCTTCGGCGCGCGCGGTGAGCATGATCACGGGCACGGCGCGCGTGCGCTCGTCCATGCGCAGCCGGCGCAAGAATTCGAAGCCGGACACCCCCGGCAGCATCCAGTCGAGCAGGATCAGGCTCGGCAAGGCGCTTTGCAGGGCCTGTTGCGCGGCTTGGACGTCGCCCGTGGTCGTCACCGCATAGCCTTGGCGGCGCAAGTGGGTCGCGATCAGGAATTGCAGGGCGGGTTCGTCTTCGACCACCAGAATGTGAGGATTCATCGGACAATCCCCTCGAAAGTTTCGGCTTATGCAAGTTTATTGCAGCCGGATGACGGTTTCGTGACGTCGCGCTGCGCTCTCTTGGGTTATGATTGAAACATCTCGACAACATTCGGCGTGCGTCATGGCTGGTCTAGGCAAACATACCCCGATCCCGACGGAAATCAAATTGCACCAAAAATCGCGCGAGATGGAGCTCACCTTCACCGACGGCACACAGGCGCGCCTAAGCTACGAGTTCCTGCGCGTCTTCTCGCCTTCGGCCGAGGTGCGCGGCCATGGCCCGGGCGAAGAAGTGCTGCAAACCGGCAAGCGTAACGTCGATATCGTCTCACTCGAGCCCGTGGGCAACTACGCGGTGCGGCCGATATTCTCCGACGGCCACGACAGCGGCATCTATTCGTGGGATCTCCTTTATGCGTTCTGCCGCGACAAGGAGGCCCTCTGGGCCGATTATCTGGCGCGGCTGGAGGCCGCCGGCGCCTCGCGCGACGTCGACACCACCCCCCGACGCAAGCCCGCCGGCTGCAGCAGCAAGGCGCAGTGAGGTTTCCCGTGGCGCAAACCCATTTCGGCTTCGAAACCGTCCCCGAGCACGAAAAGGCGCGGCGCGTCGCCGGCGTGTTCTCGTCGGTCGCCGCTTCATACGATTTGATGAACGACCTCATGTCCTTAGGCCTACACCGGCTCTGGAAGCGCTTCACGGTCGCGCTCGCCGGCGCGCGTGCGGGCGAAAAAGTGCTCGACATCGCCGGCGGCACGGGCGATCTCGCGCGCGCGTTCGCCCGCGCCGTGGGCCCCACGGGCGAGGTCTGGCTGACCGACATCAACGCCGCCATGCTTGCGCGCGGGCGCGACCGTTTGCTCGATGCGGGCATCCTCTGCCCCGTCGCGCAATGCGATGCAGAAAAATTGCCTTTCCCAAGCGAACATTTCGATCTCGTCACCTGCGCCTTTGGCCTGCGCAACATGACGCATAAAGATCTCGCGCTTGCCGAGATGCTGCGCGTGCTCAAGCCCGGCGGTCGCGTGTTGGTCTTGGAGTTCTCGAAAATCTGGCAGCCTTTGGCGCCCTTTTACGACCTCTATTCCTTTACCGTGCTGCCCTGGCTTGGCGCGCGCATCGCTAACGATGCAGCGAGCTATCGCTATCTCGCCGAATCGATCCGCATGCATCCCGATCAGGAAACCTTGAAAGCCCTGTTTCTCGATGCCGGCTTTGCGCGTGTCGAATACTTCAACCTCTGCGCCGGCATCGTCGCCTTGCACCGCGGTTATAAGCTCTGATGGCTGGTGGGGTCTTGCTACGCTTTGTCAACCATCTGCTTGCGCAAGGGCAGTGGGCGCGCACCTTGCTCGCCGCCCATGCCGGGCGCGTGGCGGCGCTGCGTCTTCCTTTCTACGATCTGTGTTTCGTCATCCTTCCCAACGGCTTCTGTGAGCCCGTCGCCCAGGAGAAAAGCCCGACACCCGACGTCTTGATCGAGCTGCCCGCATCGGCGCCCTTACGGCTGCACAAAGGCCTAGACGCCGTCTTGAGCGAGGCGCATGTCACCGGGCAAGCCGATTTCGCGCAGGCGCTCTTGACGGTTTTCCGGCATCTTTCGTGGGATGCCGAAGAAGACCTCGCTCGGTTTTGCGGCGACATCCTCGCGCATCGCCTCTTTGCGCTGGCGCGCGCGGCCTCCCAGACCACGCGCCTCTCCCTCGGTCGTCTCCTCGAGCAGGGAGTCGAATACGCCGTTCATGAAGCCCAATGGCTGGTTTCACCCGCTGAGTTTCGAGCGTTTTCCCACGAGCTCGAGGGATTCGCCGCGCATCTTTACGCGTGTGAAAAACGCCTCGAGCATTTGGCCACAATGACCCTTCGGAGGAGGAGCCCATGAACAAAAAAATCCGCTTCACGAACCTCGTCGCTGCGCTCGCCTGCCTTTACGGTCACAGCGCATTGGCCAATGAGGGCGCATTGCTCGAAGAAGCGCGCACCTTGCCTGCGAAGATGGTGCCGCGCTTGCTCGAGGTCCTCAACGAGGAAATCGCCAAAGGGGGCCACGCCCAAGCCATCTCGGTTTGCCGTGAAAAAGCCCCGCAAATGGCCAAGGGCTTGTCTGCTCAGACCGGTTGGCAAATCCGCCGCGTCAGCCTAAAAAACCGCAACCCCCTGGCTGTGCCAGACGCCTGGGAGCGGGCGGTCTTGGAGAACTTCGAGCGCCGCCTCGCCGCCGGCGAAAATCCTGCCAACATCGATCATGGCGAGGTGGTGGAGGTAGACGGTAAAAAGATCTTTCGCTACATGAAGGCGCTGCCCACGCAGACGCTCTGTCTCCAATGTCATGGTCCCACCCATCAGCTAGCGCCAGGCGTCGCCGATAAGCTCAAGGAACTTTATCCCGATGATAAGGCGACGGGTTATGGGACGGGACAGATCCGTGGCGCCATCACCGCACAAAAGCCGCTTTGATTACGTGCCGGCATCGCATCACGCACTCCCCCTCTTGGCTTGAGCTCTCCGGGCTGGCCGCCTAGGGGTGCGACGTTTCGAAGACCATCAGCATCGCCGTTTCGAGGCTTTCCGGCAGCGCGAGCGCCTGGGCGCTCGCGCTTACCCAGCGCTCACCGCCGGTCGGCGGAATGACGCCCACCTTCGGCATCACGACTTTTTCTCTGCCCTTCGTGAGCACGTCGAAAAGCGGCAATTCCCGGCACAGCAGCGCATGTTTTTTTTCGTCGAGCCAGCGCAGATTGAGCTCGGCAAACGCCTCCCCCGGCTTGAGCGCTTGCCCGAAGAGCGCGGCCGCCGCCGGATTGGCGAGCAGGATGCGTCCGTCCCGATCGAGCAGCACGATGGCTTGAGAAAGGGCCGCAAACACGGCGGAAAAACGCGCCTCGATACGGCGGCGCGCTTTCTCGGCTTCGACGAAGGCTGTGATGTCCTCCTTGACGGCCATGAAATGGGCGATTTTTCCACGCGCATCGAACACCGGAGAAATCGAGGCACGCTCCCAATAAAGGGTTCCGTCCTTGCGCTTGTTGTGAAACACGCCGCGCCATACCTTGCCCGAGAGTATGGTTTTCCACAAGCGCTGGTATTCTTCAGGCGGTGTTTCTCCCGATTTCAGGAGGCGGGGGTTCTTGCCCAGCACCTCTGCGACCTGATAGCCTGTGGTCTCCACGAAGCGCGGATTGGCATAGACGATGCGCCCCTCGGCGTCGGTCACGATGATCGTCGCCGGGCTCTGTTCGAGGGCGTGCATCAACAATCTTTGCCGCTGGCTTGCTAAATTCAGCTTTTCCTTCGAGAGTGCCGCCCCCACGCGTTTGGCGGCATCGAGCGCTTTCTGCCGCGCATCGCTTTCTCTGAGCCAGGCGCGCAGGGTGTTGGTGGATACGCCATACTCCCGCGCGAGTTCGAGCAGCGGCGTCTTCCCTTCGCGCATACGCGCGGCGGCCTCTTCGCGGATTTGGCGTTTGTGGCGGTCCATGGACGGCGGCCTTCCAGTCTCAAGGCGCAGCTTACAAAAAAAACGGCGCCTTGGGCGCCGTCGGGCATCGCGTCGTAAGCCTCTTACGCTTTCTTGCGCAGTCTCTGGATGGCGGCCAATTGCGCGACGGCCTCGGCAAGCTCGGCTTGGGCGCGCGCGTAGTCGAGCTCCGCGGCGCGGTTGGCCATCGCCTCTTCGGCGCGTCGTTTGGCCTCGAGCGCCTTGGCTTCGTCGAGATCCTTGCCGCGTATCGCGGTATCGGCAAGCACCGTCACGCGGCCGGGTTGAACTTCCAAAATGCCGCCGGCAACGAAAATCAGTTCTTCGTTCTCTTGCATCGGCACCTTGATGCGCACGGCGCCCGGCTTGATGCGCGTCATCAGCGGCATGTGTCCCGGCAGGATGCCGAGCTCGCCGGCTTCTCCGGGCAAGACGACGAATTCCGCGAGCCCCGAGAAGATCTGCTCTTCTGCGCTGACGACATCGACATGTATGGTCATGGCCATGGTGAATGCTCCTGCGGCGAACCCCCGCCTTCACTGCGCCGACGCAGGAAGGCTGAGCGCTTTCGCTTACTGTAAGGTCTTGGCTTTCTCGAAGGCCTCGTCGATGCCGCCCACCATATAGAACGCCTGCTCGGGCAGATGATCGCACTCGCCCTCGACGATCATCTTGAAGCCCTTGATGGTTTCTTTGAGCGGCACGTATTTGCCCGGCGTGCCGGTAAACACCTCGGCGACGAAGAACGGCTGTGAGAGGAAGCGCTGGATCTTGCGTGCGCGCGCCACCGTCAGCTTGTCCTCTGGAGACAGCTCGTCCATGCCAAGGATGGCGATGATGTCCCTGAGCTCTTTGTAGCGCTGCAAGGTGGCCTGCACGCGCCGCGTGGTCTGATAGTGCTCCTCGCCGATGATGTTCGGATCGACTTGACGGGAGGTCGAGTCGAGCGGGTCTACGGCAGGATAGATGCCCAAGGCGGCGATATCACGCGAAAGCACCACGGTGGCGTCGAGGTGGCCGAAGGTGGTCGCGGGCGACGGGTCGGTCAAGTCGTCGGCCGGAACATAGACGGCCTGGATCGAGGTGATCGAGCCCACTTTCGTGGACGTGATGCGCTCCTGCAAGCGGCCCATCTCCTCCGCCAAGGTGGGCTGATAACCCACCGCTGAGGGCATACGTCCCAACAGCGCCGACACTTCGGTGCCCGCGAGCGTATACCGGTAGATGTTGTCGATGAACAACAGAATGTCGCGGCCTTCATCTCGGAAGGCTTCCGCCATCGTCAGGCCCGTGAGCGCAACGCGCAGGCGGTTGCCGGGCGGCTCGTTCATCTGGCCGAAGACCATCGCCACCTTGTCGAGTACGTTCGACTCTTTCATCTCGTGATAGAAGTCGTTGCCCTCACGCGTACGCTCGCCCACGCCCGCGAAGACGGAAAGTCCGGAGTGCTGCTTGGCGATATTGTTGATGAGCTCCATCATGTTCACGGTCTTGCCGACGCCGGCACCGCCAAACAAACCGATCTTGCCGCCTTTGGCAAAGGGACAGATCAAGTCGATGACCTTGATGCCAGTCTCCAAAAGCTCGACCGATGGCGAAAGCTCCCGGAAGGCTGGCGCCTTCTGATGGATGGGTCGCCGTTCGGTAGCTTCGATCGGGCCTGCCTCGTCGATCGGGCGGCCGAGCACGTCCATCACGCGGCCCAGCGTGCCATGTCCCACCGGCACCGAGATCGGCGCGCCCGTGTTATTGACCTTCATGCCGCGACGGAGGCCATCGGAGGAGCCCAGCGCAATCGTGCGCACGACGCCATCGCCGAGCTGCTGCTGGACTTCGAAGGTAAGCCCCTCTTCGCAGCCTTTTTCGCTGGGATCGATCACCAGCGCGTCATACACCTTGGGCATCGCATCGCGCGGGAACTTGATGTCCACGACCGCGCCGATGCACTGGACGATGTTACCTTGACTCATGCTCATCTTCCTTCAAATGCGAAAAAATTCCTCATCGATGGGGATTGCGCGACAACGCCGCCATCCGTCGCCTTCCCGCCATCCCGCTCATGCCACAGCCGCTGCGCCGCCGACGATCTCGGAAATCTCCTTCGTGATCGCCGCTTGGCGCGCCTTGTTATAGACCAATTGCAGCTCGCGGATCACGTTGCCGGCGTTGTCGGTAGCTGCTTTCATCGCCACCATGCGCGCCGATTGCTCGCACGCCATGTTTTCCGCCACGGCCTGGTAGATCAAAGCCTCGACGTAACGCACGAGCAGGTCATCGATCACCACGCGCGCCTCGGGCTCGTAAAGATAATCCCAAGAGCCCTGCGGAGTGCCCAAGCGTTCGCCCGTGAGCGGCAAAAGCTGTTCGAGCACGGGCTCTTGGCGCATCGTGTTGATGAAGCGGCTATAGGCGAGATAGACGACGTCGAGCTCGCCATTGCTGAACGCATCGAGCATGACCTTCACCGCGCCGATGAGCCGATCGAGGTGCGGTGTGTCGCCCAGATGCACCACCTGCGAGACGACGTTGGCGCCCAGCCTCTGCATGAAGCCTAAGCCCTTGTTCCCGATGCAGGTAGCGCGAATGTCGCGCGCGCCCTCGGCCTGCCATTTGCGCATCGTCGAGAGCACGAGGCGCAGCACGTTGGTATTGAGCCCACCGCAGAGCCCCTTGTCGGTAGTCACCAAGACGAGCCCGATCCGCTGCGGGGAATCCACAAGGCCATGGTGCTTTCCGATGAACGGGTGACGATATTCGGTGACGTTGGCGGCCGCGAGATTCGCCGCCAGCGTGCGGATTTTTTCCGCATAGGGGCGAGCGGCGCGCATACGCTCTTGCGCCTTGCGCATCTTCGAGGCCGCGACCATCTCCATGGCCTTGGTGATCTTGCGCGTATTCTGAACCGACTTGATCTTGCCGCGGATTTCCTTGCCGCCGGGCATGGCATTCTCCTCGTTTAGGCCCAGGTCTTCTTGAATGCGGCAATCGCTGCGGCGAGTTCGGCTTCGGACTCCTTGTCGAGGTCCTTGGTCGTTTCGATCTTTTGCATCAGCGCCGCATGCTGTTGCTTCATATATTGATGTAAGGCCGACTCGAAGGCGAGGATGCGGGTCGCCTCGATGTCGTCGAGGAAGCCTTGGTTGATCGCGAAAAGCGAAACGGCCATCTCCGCCACCGTGAGCGGCGAATACTGCGGCTGCTTCATGAGCTCGGTCACACGCTTGCCGCGTTCGAGCTGCTTGCGGGTCGCCTCGTCGAGGTCGGAGGCGAATTGCGCGAAGGCGGCGAGCTCGCGGTACTGCGCGAGCGCCAAGCGCACGCCGCCGCCCAGCTTCTTGATCACCTTGGTTTGCGCGGCGCCACCCACGCGCGAGACCGAAATGCCTGCATTGATGGCAGGGCGAATGCCCGCGTTGAACAGATCGGTTTCCAGGAAGATCTGTCCGTCGGTAATCGAGATCACGTTGGTGGGCACGAAGGCCGAGACGTCGCCTGCTTGCGTTTCGATGATCGGCAAAGCGGTGAGCGAACCGGTTTTGCCCTTCACGGCGCCCTGGGTGAATTTTTCCACATAGGCTTCATTGACGCGCGCAGCCCGCTCCAAAAGGCGCGAGTGCAGATAGAAGACGTCGCCCGGATACGCCTCACGCCCAGGAGGACGGCGTAGCAGCAAAGAAATCTGACGATACGCCCACGCCTGCTTGGTGAGGTCGTCATAGATGATCAAGGCGTCCTGGCCGCGATCGCGGAAATACTCGCCCATCGTGCAGCCTGCATAGGGCGCGATGAATTGCATGGCCGCCGATTCGGAGGCCGTCGCCGCGACGACGATCGTATAGTCCATCGCGCCATGCTCTTCGAGTTTGCGCACGACGTTGGCCACCGTCGAGGCCTTTTGCCCGATCGCGACATAGATACAGATCAGGTCTTTGCCTTTCTGGTTGATGATGGTGTCTACGGCCACCGCGGTCTTGCCAGTCTGCCGGTCGCCGATGATCAGTTCGCGTTGGCCGCGACCGATCGGCACCATCGAATCGACCGCTTTGAGACCGGTTTGCACGGGCTCGGAAACCGACTTACGCCAAATTACGCCAGGCGCCACCTTCTCGATCTTGTCGGTGAGCTTGGCGTCGATCGGCCCTTTGCCGTCGATGGGCTCGCCCAAGGCATTGACGACACGACCGATGAGTTCGGGGCCGACGGGCACCTCGAGAATGCGACCGGTGCATTTGACCGTGTCCCCTTCAGTGATGTGCTCATATTCGCCGAGTACGACGGCCCCGACCGAGTCGCGTTCCAGGTTCAGCGCCAATCCATAGGTATTGCCCGGGAATTCCAACATCTCGCCCTGCATCACGTCGGCCAGACCATGAATGCGACAGATGCCGTCGGTGACCGAAACCACGGTGCCTTCATTGCGGGCAGTCGGCGCCAACTCCAGATTCTGGATTCGGCTCTTGATCAGTTCGCTGATTTCGGCAGCGTTGAGGTTCATGAGAGACTCCTAATTCTTGAGCTGGATAGCCATTGCATCGAGCTTGCCGCGCACGGAGGCGTCGATCACTTCGTCGCCGATGGCGATCTTGACGCCGCCAATCAGGCGGGGGTCGACGATCATGCGCGCTTTGACCTTGGCGCGCATGCGCCGCTCCAAGGCCGCGGTCAGTTCGGCAAGCTGTGCGTCCGTCAAAGGAAAGGCCGTGTGAATGTCGGCCTTGAGCGCATGCTCATCGGCGTCCTTGAGCGCCTCGAAAAGTCGGTAAATCTCGGGCAGCACCGCAAGGCGCCGGTTTTCGATCAGCAGCATGATGAAATTGCGCTGTTCCGGGCTGATCTCGCCGACGGCGGCGCAGATGAGTTCGGCAAGTGCATCTGGCGTATAGCGCGGATCGGAAAAGCAGCCAGACAGCTGCGCATCCTGTGCGGCAATGGCCAGGCGCGCTAGCGCATCCTGCCACTCAGTCAGGCGCTGCGTGGCTTTGGCGAGCGCGAACGCGGCTTCTGCGTAAGGCCTGGCGAGGGTCGCGTTTTCGGCCATGACGTCACAGCTCCGCCTTGAGCTGTTCGATCAGCTCCGCATGCCGCGCGGCGTCGATTTCGCGCCGCAGGATGCGTTCCGCGCCCGCTACCGCGAGCAGAGCCACCTGCTCGCGCAAGGCCTCCTTGGCGCGCTGTGCTGCGGCTTGAGCCTCCGCTTCGGCGGCAGCGCGAGCGGCGGCAATGATGCGCGCCGCCTCCATGCGCGCCTCTTCGAGAATTTGTGCGCCCTGCCGCTCAGCAGAGGCGCGGATTTCATTGGCCGCCTCCCGCGCCCGACGCAACTCGTCGGCTGCCCGCCGCTCGGCAAGCTGCAAGTCGGTCTTCGCGCGCTCGGCGGCAGCCAGCCCCTCGGCGATTTTCGCGGCGCGTTCATCGAGCGCCTTCATGATGGGCGGCCACACGTACTTCATCGTGAACCACGCCAAGATGAAGAACACAACGAGCTGCGCCAAAAGCGTTGCGTTCAGATTCACGGTTTCGCTCCTCGAAAGCGTTGGCGTGCGGCGTCACTTCACGAAGGGGTTGGCCGTCGTATACCAAAGCGCGATGCCGGTGCCGATGATGAACGCCGCGTCGATGAGACCCACGAGCAGGAACATCTTGGTTTGCAAGGTATTCATCAGCTCTGGCTGACGGGCGGATGCCTCCAGGAAGCGGCTGCCCATGATGCCGATGCCGATACAGGCGCCTGCGGCCCCCAAACCGATGATCAGACCGGCGGCCAAAGCGACGAAACCAACGATGCTTTCCATGACGACTCCTTATTGTTGAAAGTAGAAAATGGCAGGATGGTTGAAAAAACGGCTCAATGACTCTCGTGCGCCTGGCCCACATAGACCAGGGTCAGCATCATGAAAATGAACGCTTGCAGCGTGATGATCAGGATGTGGAAGATGGCCCAGATGGCGCCGGCGATCACATGCCCGATCCAAAGCAGGCCACTCCCCACGGTACCGGCCCAGGCGGCGCCCATCAGCGCAATCAACATGAAGATCAGCTCGCCTGCATACATGTTGCCGAACAAACGCATGCCATGCGAGACGGTCTTGGCGATGAACTCGATGAGCTGCATGGCGAAATTGACCGGCCACAGCAGAGGGTGCGCGCCGAATGGCGCGGTGAAGAGCTCATGCACCCAGTGCGAAAGCCCTTTGATCTTGACGTTGTAATAAAGGCAGAGCAACAGCACGCCGCAAGACATGCCGAGCGTGGCGTTGAGGTCGGCGGTCGGCACGACGCGCAGATACGCATGATGCGCATCGCCGCCGGCGGCGCCATAGATCGCCGCCCAGAGATTGGGCAAGAGGTCTAGCGGCAACAAGTCCATCGCATTCATCAGGAAGATCCAAACGAACACGGTGAGCGCGAGAGGAGCGACGAATTTGCGCGACTCCGGCGAATGCACGATGCCCTTGGCCTGGTCCGCGACCAGTTCGACCAAGATCTCGACGGCTGCCTGCCAACGCCCAGGCACGCCCGCGGTCGCGCGCCTTGCCACGCGCGCCAAAGCGAAGACGGCCAAGAGCCCTAGCGTGATCGAAAAGAATAACGTATCGAGATGAAAGACCGACCAATCGACGAGCGCGGTTTGCGACGCATTCTTCAGGTGGGTCAAATGATGGATGATGTATTCGGAGGCAGTGGGAGCGGCGTTGCTGGCCATCTTTCAGATTCTCAAGAGCAAGACAAACAGATTGACGAGCATCACGACGAACAAACCGGCTATGACGGCCAACCACGAAACCGCAGCAAGCCGCGTCAAGCCATAGAGCAGACAAACCACGGCTGCGAGCTTGGCCGCTTCGGCGATCATGAAGCCGACCGCGCTTGCCCGCCCTTGCCGCGCCGCCCTGCTTTGCCGCCAGGCGAACACGAGGTTTGGCAGCCAATAGGCAAGCCCTCCCAGCAGGAGCGAGCGCGCCTCCTCGCCGCCACGAAAGAGCGCAAGCGTTGCCGCCGCGACGCTGACCGCGCCTGCCTGCAACGCCACGACTTTGAGCATGGGCGCCCTCATCTCGCCGCCACCCCGAGACTCAACGCGCATGGCGCACTACAGACCGGCGCAGGCCGCACGAAGCTTGGAACTATAAAAGAGGCCAGAAAATAAGTCAATATATTCGATGCGATTCGTAAATTTTATGCAATGGATTAGAAAATGCGCACATGCTCATGTTCCACCCGGGAGCCGCAAGCGCTCGAGGATGCCCTCGAGCTGCTCATGTGTGGCAAAGCGGATCACCAATTGGCCGGCGCCTTTGCGGTTGGCGCGCAATTCGACGCGCGCCCCCAAGGCGTCCGCAAGCTCTTCTTCGAGCCGCACAAGATCCCGGCTCTTTTCTTGCTTCGCCTTTGAAGACGGCGGACGTAGGGCCTGGGCGATGCGTTTTTCGGTTTCACGCACGGACCACCCCTTGTCGGCAATTTCCGCCGCGAACCGTCCTTGCTCGCTTTTCGGCAAGGCGAGCAACGCGCGCGCATGGCCCATGTCGATGTCGCCCGCCATCAACAGGTCTTGCGCGGGCTTCGCCAGCTGCAAGAGGCGCAGAAGATTGCTGGCCGCCGAGCGCGAGCGTCCGACGGCTTCCGCGGCCTGCTGATGCGTCATGCCGAATTCGTCGATCAACCGCTGCAGGCCAGCGGCCTCCTCGAGCGGATTCAGATTCTCGCGCTGGATGTTTTCGATCAGGCTGATCGCTAGCGCCGCCTCGTCGGAGATCTCCCGGATCATGACGGGCACCTCCGTCAGTCCTGCGATTTGCGCCGCGCGCCAGCGTCGCTCGCCGGCGATGATCTCGTAACGCCCTTGTCCGAGAGGGCGCACCGAGATCGGCTGGATCATGCCCTGAGCCTTGATCGAAGCCGCAAGCTCCTCGAGGGAGCCGGGATCCATGCGCGTGCGGGGCTGATATTTCCCCGGCTGGAGCGCGCCGATGGGCAAGACGTCTTGCCGTTCTTCGCCAAGCCCTCCGTCACCGGCAAGCAAGGCGCCCAAACCGCGCCCCAATCCCTTGGCTTTGGGTGGATTCATGACCTGCCCTCCGTCTGTGCGCCTGGCGCGCCCATCCATTGTCGCGCGCGCTCGGCGAGCTCCGCGCCGAAGGCGAGATAAGCCTGCGCGCCTTTCGCGCTTCTGTCGAACAACACCCCCGGCACGCCGTGGGAAGGCGCTTCGGCCAGGCGCACATTCCTCGGCACCACGGTCTTGAAGACTTTGTCGCCGAAATGCGTTTCCAGCTCGAGCGAGACCTGGTTGGAGAGCATCGAGCGCGGGTCGAACATCACGCGCAACAGACCTATGATTTTGAGGTCGCGGTTGAAGTGGCGATGCACTTGCTTGATGGTATTGACGAGGTCGGATAAACCTTCGAGCGCATAGTATTCGCATTGCATCGGAATGATGACGCCGTGCGCCGCGCATAGGCCGTTGAGCGTCAAAAGCGACAAGGAAGGCGGGCAATCGATGAGGGCGAAATCGTAGGCCTCGGCATGGGCAAGCAGGGCATCCTTGAGCCTCGATTCCCGCCGCGGCAGATCCACGAGCTCTACTTCGGCGCCAGCGAGATCGCGATTCGTGGGCAACACATCGATCGCGCAGGTGGGTGCGCGCTGCCGCACTTCGCGAACGCTCGCCAACCCGAGCAGTAAATGATAGAGGCTTTTCGACAAGGTGCGCTTGTCGATGCCCACGCCCATCGTCGCATTCCCCTGCGGATCGAGGTCGACGAGCAGGACGCGGTGGCCGGAGAGCGCAAGCGCGGCCGCCAGATTGACCGCGGTCGTCGTCTTGCCGACCCCCCCTTTTTGATTGGCTATGGCGAAGATGTGCATGCTTTCGTAAGCTCCAGCAGACAACGCGGCGCCGCCATGCCCGGCACGGACAAGGCGCGCCACGACTCAAGGCGCCAAGGCGCAGGAAGCCGCGCCACTTCCTCGGCAGGATAGACGCCTTTCATCGCCCATAGACGGCCGGCGAGATGGCCCGCCAAGCGCACATAGGCATCCAGGGCAGAAAAGGCGCGGCTGATGGCGGCGTCGCAACGCGCGTCTACCTGCTCGACGCGCGCGCCAAGGATTTCAACGTTGGCAAGCTTAAGCTCGATCGCCGCCTGGCGCTGAAAGGCGACTTTCTTGCCTCTCGCCTCGATCGAGACGATGCGCCAGTCGGGACGCGCCATGGCGAGCACGAGCCCCGGCACCCCCGCACCGCTTCCCACATCGGCGATGCGAGCGCCACGCCCATGCCTCAGGGCAAGGGTCGGCAGCGCTGCCAGCGCGTCGAGCAGATGATGGACGATCATGGCCTCTCGCGTGCGATGCGCCGTCAGATTATGGACGCGGTTCCATTTTTCCAGCAAGGCCAGGAAGACCTCAAGACGGGTGATCGCTTCAGCCGGAAGCGTCAAGCCCAGTTGGGCGATGCCTTCGTCGAGCGTCATGGCGCACCCGTCGCCGCACGGCCGCGCTGGCGTTTGAGATGCACGACGAGCACGGCGATCGCCGCAGGGGTAACCCCTTGGATGCGGCTCGCCTGACCCACCGTGCGAGGCCGCGCCTCTTTGAGGCGTTGGCGCACCTCGATCGACAGGCCCTGGAGCGACTCATAATCGAGAGCTTCTGGTATCGCGAGATGCTCGAGCTGCGCGAGGCGTTCGACCTCTTCTTTTTGCCGCTCGATGTAGCCATGGTATTTGGCCTCGATCTCCACCTGCTCGATCACGGCCTCGTCCGTGCTGGGCGTCCCTGCCCCGGGCAAAGTCATGAGTTGTCGGTAGCGCGTCGTGGGACGGCGCAGAAGAGCAAACAAGGTTTGCGGCTTTTCCAGCGGCTGCCCGAGCGCCTCGATCTGACGATGACGGTCGATGACCTGCGGGTCAATCCAGACGCTCTTCAAACGCTCGATCTCGGCCGCGATCGCATCCCGTTTGCGATTGAAGGCATCCCAGCGCGCGTCATCGACCAACCCCAAGCGCCTGCCGATTTCGGTGAGGCGCAGGTCGGCATTGTCTTCGCGTAGGCTCAAACGGTATTCGGCGCGGCTCGTAAACATGCGATAAGGCTCGGTCACGCCGCGCGTGACGAGATCATCGACGAGCACGCCTAGATAGGCTTCATTGCGACGCGGCCACCAACCTTCCTGCCCCATCGCCTTGCGCGCGGCATTGAGGCCTGCGAGCAAGCCCTGCGCCGCCGCTTCTTCATAACCTGTCGTGCCATTGATCTGGCCCGCGAAGAACAGCCCCGCGATGGCCTTCGTCTCCAGCGTCGGGTAAAGCGCGCGCGGATCGAAATAATCGTATTCGATGGCATAGCCGGGACGCGTGATGTGCGCGTTTTCCAAGCCCTCGATCGAACGCACGAGCGCAAGCTGCACGTCGAAGGGCAGGCTGGTCGACACGCCCTGCGGATAATATTCGTGCGTCGCTAGCCCCTCTGGCTCGAGAAAGACCGGATGGCGCTCTTTGTCGGCGAAACGATGAATCTTGTCCTCGATCGAAGGGCAATACCGTGGCCCGACGCCGGCGATCACGCCCGTGTAGAGGGGCGAGCGATCGAGTCCGCGGCGGATGATCTCGTGCGTGCGCGCATTGGTGTGCGTGATCCAGCAGGAGATCTGGCGCGGATGCATCTCCGGCCTACCCAGAAAGGAAAACACCGGCGTGGGCGTATCGCCGGGCTGCTCTTGCAAGCGCGAAAAGTCGATGGTGCGCCCGTCGATCCGTGGCGGCGTGCCGGTCTTCAAGCGCCCCACGGGCAACTTGAGTTCGCGTAGCCGCGCGGCCAGCGAGCGCGAGGGCGGATCGCCAAAACGCCCGGCAGGATAATGCTCGAGCCCGACATGGATCAGGCCGTTGAGGAAGGTGCCAGCGGTCAGCACGACCGCATCGCACTCGAAGCGGATGCCCAGCTTGCTGATCACGGCCGCGACGCGCCCAGAGACCACCTCGATGTCCTCGGCCGCCTGCTGGAAGAGCGTCAGCCCAGGCTGGTTTTCGAGACGCCTACGAATGGCCTGCCGATAGAGCTGCCGGTCTGCCTGCGCGCGCGTGGCGCGCACAGCCGGCCCTTTCGAAGCGTTGAGAATGCGGAACTGGATGCCCGCCTCGTCGGCCGCGAGCGCCATCGCGCCGCCGAGCGCATCGATCTCCTTCACGAGGTGGCTTTTGCCGATGCCGCCGATCGACGGATTGCACGACATGGCGCCCAGCGTTTCGATGTTGTGGGTGAGCAGCAGGGTCTTCGCGCCGACGCGCGCAGCCGCGAGTGCGGCCTCGGTACCGGCATGGCCGCCGCCAATGACGATGACCTGGAAGCGCTCGGGATAGCGCATGAGCGAGGGACACCAGAAAGGAAAAGGAAAGGCTGCGAATGATACGCCGAGGCGCGCAGGCGCGCCAGCGCTCTTGTTTCACGTGAAACCATGCACATGCCCGCGCGCGCGTGGTTTCACGTGAAACATTCAGGCGACCGGGCACCCAGCGGCCTGGCCCAAATAAGATTCCGCCACGCGCGCATCCTCACTCAGCTCGTCTGCGCGCCCCGAAAGCGCAATCTCTCCAGTCTCCAGCACGTAGCCGTAATCCGCGAGCTGCAGCGCCGCACGCGCATTCTGCTCGACGAGCAAGATGGCCACGCCCTCGGCAGCGAGGTCGGCCAAAATGCGGAAAATCTCGCGCACGATGAGCGGCGCCAACCCCAGGCTCGGCTCGTCAAGCATCAGCAGTCGTGGCCGCGCCATCAGCGCCCGCCCGATGGCAAGCATTTGCCGCTCGCCGCCCGAGAGCGTGCCCGCGCGCTGCTGCGCACGCTCCTTGAGGCGCGGAAAGAGCGCAAAGACGGTCGCCAAGGTTTGCCGCTCGTCACGAAATCCGAGGCGGCGACGCATGAAAGCGCCCAAGAGCAGGTTGTCGAGCACGCTCATTTCCGCGAACAATTCACGCTTCTCCGGCACCAACACCATGCCGGCCGCCACCATCTTTTCGAGCGTCACGCGCGCATACGCCTCCCCGGCATAGCGCACCATGCCGCCCTTGCAGGGTAAGAGCCCGATGATCGCCGAAAGCAGCGTCGTCTTGCCGGCGCCATTGGGGCCAATCACGGTGACAATCTGGCCCGGCAGCACGCGCAGGCTCACATGATGCACCGCCTCGATTTGGCCATAGGCGACGGAGAGGTCGCTGACTTCGAGCAAAGCTTCGCTCATTCGAGCCCTCCGAGATACGCCTCGATCACCGCAGGATCGTTTTGCACCTCCGCTGGCCTGCCTGCCGCGATGGTCTTGCCAAATTCCATGACCACCACGAAATCGGCGAGATTCATGACGAAATCCATGTCGTGCTCGACCAACAAGATGCCCAGTCCCTCTGCGCGCAGCACGCGCAGGAGCGCAGCGAGCGCTTGTTTTTCCAGGTAACGAAGACCCGCCGCGGGCTCGTCGAGCAACAACAGCACCGGGTCAAGCGCCAAGGCGCGCGCGATTTCGACCAAGCGCTGCCGCCCCAGCGGCAGGCTGCCCGCAGGCATGTGCAAGCAATCGGCAAGACCGACGCGCTCGCAGTGGCGGCGCGCTTCCGCCAACAGGCGCGCCTCTTCGTCGCGCGACAGGCGCAGCATGGCGGAAAGATACCCACGCTTGCCGCGCAAGTGCGCGCCCAAGGCGACGTTTTCGAGCACCGTCATCTGCGGCAACAGGCGCACGTGCTGGAACGTGCGCGCCATCCCGAGGCGCGCGATCGCACGCGCCGGCAAGCCGTCGATGCGCTGCCCGAGAAAACGCACCTCGCCGGACGTCGCAGGTTCGACGCCCGAGATGACGTTGAACAGCGTCGATTTGCCCGCGCCATTGGGCCCGATCAACGCCGTGATTTCGCCTGCATGCACGGCGAGATTCATGCGATCGTTGGCGACGAGGCCGCCGAAGCGCTTGACGACATCCTTGACGTCGAGTAGCAAAACGCCCGCTTCGGGCCGTGCGCGCTGCGGCATGGGCGGCAAGGATGCATCCCGCCGGGAAGCCGCCTCGCCGCGCACTGCCGGCTGGGGAAACCCACGAGACAGATAGGGCCAGAGCCCCCCCTGCGCTCGATGCAACACCGCGATCATGAGGAAGCCGAAGACGATGATCTCGAAATTGCCGCTCGCCCCGAAGAGATGCGGCAGCCAGTCCTGCAACCAGTGCTTGAGCACCGTGATCACGGCGGCGCCGACGAGGGCGCCCCATACTTCGCTGGCGCCGCCGATCACCGCCATGAACAGATATTCGATGCCGATCGGCAGTCCGAAAGGAGTGGGGTTGACGAAACGCTGCAGATGAGCATAGAGCCAGCCAGACAGACTGGCGAGGATCGCGGCGAGCAAAAAGACCATGAGCTTGGCGCGCGCCGTGTCAACGCCCATCGCCTCGGCCATCAGCGCGCCTCCCTTGAGCGCGCGAATGGCGCGCCCGGGACGCGAGTCGAGCAGATTGCGCACACCGAAAAGGGCAGCCAACAGGCTCAGCCAAATCAAATAATAAAACCAGCGCGGATCGCGCAGCTCCCAGCCCGCGAATGACAGCGGCGGGACGCCGCTCAAGCCCGTGTGACCGCCCAAGAATTCCAGATTGCCAAAGAGGAAATAGAGAGAAATCCCCCAGGCGATTGTCGATAGCGGCAAAAAATGGCCGGAAAGGCGCAAGGTGATGGCGCCAAGCCCGGCGGCGACCAGCATCGTGAGCATGAGGCCCAACGCAAGGCCTGCCCAGGGCGTAGTCAGCAGCGCCGGCCAGCCCGCCGCTGCCCCCGCGGTCGTCAGCCACGCCGTGGCATAGGCGCCCACGCCGACGAACGCCGCCTGCCCAAAGGAGGTCAGCCCCGCCACGCCCGTGAGCAGCACGAGGCCGAGCGCGACGAGCGCCGAAAGGCCGATGTAATTGAACAGCGTCACATAAAACTCGGACAAGACGAGCGGCCCAGCCGCAAGAAAAGCCAGCAGCCCGGCGGGCAGCCAACGTCTCATTCCTCTTCCTCCACCTGGTGGCTTTGCCAGGAACGCCAGAGCAGCACGGGAATGATCAAGGTAAAGACCAACACTTCCTTATAGGCTGAGGCCCAGAAGGAGGAAAAGGATTCCAACAGCCCGACGAGCAGGGCACCTGCCGCCGCCACCGGATAGCTCGCGAGCCCGCCGACGATGGCGCCCACGAAACCCTTCAAGCCGATCAAAAAGCCCGTGTCGTAATAGATGGTCGTGATGGGCGCGATCAAGATGCCCGACGCGCCGCCGATCACGGCCGCGAACAAGAACGCGATCTTGCCGGCAAAGGTGGTGGAGATCCCCATCAGCCGAGCGCCGATGCGATTCATCGCCGTGGCGCGTAAGGCCTTGCCATAGAGGGTCTTCTCGAAAAAGAGATAAAGGGCCACGATCAAGCCAGCGCTCGCGCCGAGCACCCATAGGCTCTGACCGCTGACGACGAGGCTGCCGACTTCCCAACTCGCTTCGGAAAAGGGCGGCGTGCGCGAACCTTCGGCGCCGAAGAAGACGAGTCCCAAACCTACCAACGCCAGGTGCAAGGCCACCGCGACGATCAAGAGCATGAGCACGGAGGCTTCGGCCACCGGCTGAAACACGAGGCGATAGAGCTGAGGACCGAGGGGCGCCACGAGCGCAAGCGCGAGTAGGCTTTGCGCCCACAGCGGCCACGCGTGCGGCTGCCCGAGGAGCACGGCTGCCGCCATCAGCGCTGGATAGAGCACGACCTGCGCAAGAAAGAGCAAAAAGCCGCGGCCACCCTGACGCCAGGCGGCTGGCCCATCGACAAGCAGGATGACGAACGCAAGCGCCAGCAACAACCAGAGAGTGCCGGGGATCTTGCCCATCTGGAAGCTCGCGAGGGTGAGCGCGCCATAGGCGACGAACTCGCCTTGAGGAATGAACACCACGCGCGTCACCGCGAAGACCAAGACCAGCGCGAGCGCCAAGAGCGCATAGATGGCGCCGGAGACGACGCCATCCTGAGCCAGCAACAACGCAATCTGCAAGTCCATCGTCAGCGCAAAACGACGAGGGCGCCGGTCTGCCGGCGCCCTCGGAGCCATGGCTCGAGGTTAGCGGATCAGCTTCCAGTCGCCGTTTTCGATCTTCACCATCACACGCGCGCGCTGGTCGAGCCCCAAATGATCGTTCGCGCTCATGTTGAAGATGCCATGCGCGCCGGCGAGTTCCTTGACGCCCTCCAGCGCGTCGCGCAAGGCGACGCGGAATTCCTTGGTGCCCGGCTTCGCCTTCTTCAGCGCCACGGGCGCGGCGTGAGCCAGCAATAGACCGGCGTCCCACGCATGCGCCCCGAATGTCGAGACACTGCCTTTGCCATGCACTGCCTCGTATTTGTTGACATATTCGAGCGCGCTCTTCTTGACAGGGTTCGTATCCGGCAGTTGCGCGGCCACCAACACCGGCCCCGCAGGCAAGAAGGTTCCCTCGCAGTCCTTGCCGCAGACGCGCAAGAAATCCCGATTCGCCACGCCGTGGGTTTGATAGATCAGCCCCTTGTAACCCTTTTCCTTGAGCGTCTTCTGCGGCAACGCCGCGGGCGTGCCCGAACCGGCGATGAGCACGGCATCCGGCTTGGCCGCGATGATCTTCAGCACCTGCCCCGTGACCGAGGTGTCCGCGCGGTTGTATCGCTCGTTGGCGACGATCGCCAATTTCCTCGCTTCGGCGATCTTGGAAAACTCGTTATACCACCCTTCGCCATAGGCGTCGGAAAAACCGATGAAGGCGACCGTCTTCACGCCCTGATTGATCATATGCTCGACGATCGCCGTCGACATTTGGATGTCGTTCTGGGGCGTCTTGAACACCCATTTCGTCTTGGGATTGGCCGCATCCACGATGCGCGCGGAAGCGGCCATCGAGATCATCGGCGTTTCTGCCTCGGCGACCACGTCGATCATCGCCAGCGAATTGGGCGTGGTCGTCGAGCCAATGACAATGTCAACCTTGTCCTCGGCGATCAGCTTGCGGGTGTTCTTGACCGCGGTGGTCGTATCGGACGCATCGTCGAGCACGATGTAGTTGACTTTCTCTCCCGCAATCGTCGTCGGCAAGAGCGCAATCGTATTCTTCTCAGGAATGCCCAGGGATGCGGCGGGGCCCGTGGCGGAGACGACGACGCCGACGGTGATGTCGGCGCTTGCGGCGCACGTCCACATTACGGCGCCGAGGGCGGCGCACCATTTTTTCAGGGACTTCATGCTCCTTCCTCCATTGTCGTGGCAGATCCAGCGGCGAACTCTATCATCGCCGCTTGCGTTCGTCCATGCCCCCAGCGCGCTCAGGGGAAATGGACGAGATCCCAGACGAGCTTTGCGATCAAGGCCACCGTCATGACGATGAAAACGACGCGGATGAAGCCAGCGCCGCGCGCAAGCGCAAGACGACTGCCCACCTGCGCGCCGAGGATGTTGGCAGCCGCCATCGCCAAGCCCAGCGGCCACAGCACGTGCCCGCTGGGCGTAAAAAGGGCGAGCGCGCCGGCATTGGTCGTGGCGTTGACGATCTTCGCGCAGGCGGAGGCGCGCAGAAAATCCATGCCGAACAAGCGCACCGCGGCGAAGATCATGAAGCTGCCGGCGCCCGGCCCAAAAAAGCCGTCATAGAAACCCAGGGCGGCGCCCGCAAGGCTCGCCGCCAGCCGCGTATGGCGCGCAGACACTGAAGGTTTGCCAAGCTGCTTGCCGAAATCAGGGCGACTCAAGGTATAGAGCGTGACGGCGATCAATAAGACGACCGCCAAAGGGCGCACGATTTCCTTCGGCAGCCAGGCGACCGCCGCCGCGCCCAGGAACGAGGCGAAAAACGCCGACACCGCCATGGGCCGCACCACCCCCCAATCGAGAGGAATGGCGCGCAGGTAACGGCGCGCGGCCTGCAGGGTGCCGAAGATCGAGGCCGTCTTGTTCGTGCCGAAAAGCGTCGCCGGCGCTTCCGTCGGCAAGGCAGCGAAAAGTGCCGGCACTTGGATCAAACCCCCGCCGCCCGCAATGGCATCGACGAAGCCAGCGCAGGCCGCCGCCCCAATCAACAGAAACCAGGCGGCCTCGAACCCGCTCAACTCCTGCTCCGCACGAAAAGAGGCCGAGACCTCACACGCTGGCCCCGAGCCAAAATTCCTTACCCTGGGCGAGGAAATCTTCGCAGGGCACGTAATGCGAGCCATCGCAGGAAAAAGTCAGACCCACGATGCCGTTATAAAGATTCAAAGTGCCGGAGCGCAAATAAAAGGTCTCGTCCATCAAGCGCAACGCTTTGAAAAGTTCGAACACCCGCAAAACCGCTTCTTCCGGCACCAGCGCCTCCGCTGGATAAGGATGGCGCGGATAGGCAAGACAGGTGTCGGGGTCGGTGAGCTCCTCGAGCGAGAGCAAGCGATAGCGCAAAGGGTCGTCGATCTGCCAGATCACGGCGCGGGAGCTCGCGAAATGCAACATCACGTGATAAACGCCGTGGTAACGCATCAATTCGACGAGCACGCCGATCGCCGCATCCATGCGGCGATCCAATTCGCTTTCCACGCGCGCTTGATGGAACACCGTGCTGCGTATCGAGGGATCGCCCTTGATCTGGCGCCAGGCGCGCGGCTCCGGATAGAGCTCGCGCGTCAGCGGCAGATCGCGCAAGGCGAAATAGGCGCCGATCCATCCCAAGAGGCGACCCTCTCCATCGCGCACCGCGCGCAAGGCCGTCAAGGACGGCCGTCTTTCGCGCAGACTCAGATACGAATCGGAAAGCAACAAGGAAGCGCCTTCCACCAGGCCTTGCATATAGGGGCGATCGGAACGATCGCGCCCGAACCCGGGTTGCGCGCCTGCATGATCGACGTTGTCGCTGATCTGGCGATAGAAACGGTCGACGACATAGAGATGTCGGCAATAAGGAAGGCGCTCGAGCGTCTCGGCAAGCGCCTGATCCAGCGCCAGCCGGTCGCCCCAGACGGCGCGGCAGCGCTCAGCCAACTCCGCCAATGGCCGGCGCAAAAGACGCATCAACGCCTTTCTCTGACGCGCGATGCTGGCTTTCAGGGTCGCATCCATGACTCACTTGCCGATGCAGAAGCGTCCGAAGATCTCGCCCAGCAAGTCATCGGACGTGTATTCGCCGGTGATTTCCGACAACGCTTCCTGGGCTAAGCGCAGTTCTTCCGCCGCAAGTTCGAGGCGCGCAAGCTCATCGGCGGCGCGCGCAAGGCATACGGCCGCACGTGCAAGCGCTGCGAGATGCCGCTCGCGCGCAAGAATCGCATCTTCCCCATGGCTCGTAAAGCCAGCCACGCGCAAAAGCTCCGCTTGCAAAAGCTCCACCCCCGCGCCCGTCTTGGCCGAAAGCACGAGATGGACGCGGCCATCGCGCTCGCGGCGCGCGGGCGCGATGCCGGCGAGATCGCATTTGTTTTCGACGACGATGCGTTCGACCGAGGTGGGCAACCGCACGGCGATCGCATGGTCGGCTGGGGTGACGCCAGTGCGCGCATCGACGATTTGCAACACCACGTCGGCGCGCTCAATCTCGCGCCAGGTGCGTTCGATGCCGATTTTCTCGACGGCGTCGTCGGTCTCGCGCAAGCCCGCGGTGTCGATGATGTGCAGGGGAATGCCCTCGACCGTGATCGTCTCGCGCAAGGCGTCTCGCGTGGTGCCGGCGATCTCGGTGACGATTGCGCGTTCCTCGCCCGCCAGCCGATTGAGCAGTGAGGACTTGCCGACATTGGGAAGGCCCGCGAGGACGACGTGCAGTCCGGTGCGTAGGACCGCGCCTTGACGTGCGCGCCGGATGAGCCGCTCGATCGCGGCGCCGATTTCCGCAAGCTGCGCCCGCGCATCGATGGCGGCCAACAGCTCTTCGGCTTCGATTTCCTCGTCCGGGAAATCGAGGCTTGCCTCGATCAGCGCGCGCAAGGCGATCAGGCGTTCGACGATTTCATGCACGGCGCGTGAAAACTCGCCAGAAAGCGAGCGCATCGCCGAACGCGCCGCCTGCTGCGAAGCGGCGTCGATCAAATCGGCGACGGCCTCGGCCTGGGCGAGATCGATCTTTCCGTTCAAAAAGGCGCGGTAGCTGAATTCGCCGGGTTTTGCAAGCCGGCAGCCAAGCGCGCAACAGCGCGCAAGCAACATCTGCATGACCACCGGCCCGCCGTGTCCGGAAAGCTCCAGCACCTCTTCGCCGGTAAAAGAGTGCGGCGCGGGGAAATAAAGCACGAGCCCCTGATCGAAGACACTCCCGTCTTCGGCGCAAAAGTTGGCCAATATGGCCTTGCGCGGCGGAAAGGCGCTTTCGGGTTTGCCCGTCAAACGGCTGGCGAGGCCGAGCAGATGGCGGCCGGAAACGCGCACGATGCCCACCCCCCCTTTGCCCGGCGGGGTGGCCACGGCGGCGATGGCGTCAATAGGTCTTGAGTCCGGCACGCTCGATCATGCGATTGACCTGCCACTGCTGGGCGATCGAAAGGAGGTTGTTGACCGTCCAGTAGAGCACGAGGCCGGAAGGGAACCACAAGAACATGACGGTAAAGATGATCGGCATCCACAGCATCACCTTGGCCTGGATCGGATCCGGCGGCGTTGGGTTGAGCTTGGTCTGCACGAACATGGTGGCGCCCATCAAGATCGGCAGAATGAAATAGGGGTCCTTCGCGGAAAGATCCTCGATCCAACCTAGCCAAGGCGCGCCGCGCATCTCGACGGTGCCGAGCAACACCCAGTAAAGCGCGATGAAGACGGGAATCTGCACGAGGATCGGCAAGCAGCCGCCCAAGGGGTTGACCTTCTCGCGCTTGTAAAGCTCCATCATTTCCTGGTTCATGCGCATGCGGTCATCGGCATAGGTTTCCTTGATTTGCATGAGCTTGGGCGTGAGCACGCGCATCTTGGCCATCGATTTATAGGAAGCCGCCGAGAGCGGATAGAAAGCTGCTTTGATCAAGACGGTGAGCAAAATGATCGCCCATCCCCAATTGCCCACCAACTGGTAGAGCCATTCGAGCACCCAGAAAAGCGGCGCGGCGATGAAGGTCAGCCAACCATAATCGACCACCAACGAAAGTCCTGGCGCAATCGAGTCGAGCGTGGATTGCTCTTGCGGCCCGGCGTAGAGCGGCACGGTGACGGCGTCGCCTACGATGGGCACGATCACGCCGGCGGCATAGAGCTTGCCGTCGAGCTTGCGCGTGAAATATTCGCGCTCACCCTGTGGCAACCAAGCGGCGAAGAAATAGTGCTGAACCATCGCGAGCCAGCCATTGTCCGCCCGCGCGGGATGTTTCTTGACGTCGCCGAAGTCCTTGAATTCGACTTTCTTGAACTTTTCCTGTTCGGTATAGATCGCCGCGCCAGTGAAAGTGGCGATGCCGAATCCTTCGACGCCTTCGGGCGGCTGATCGTCGCGCACAAACTGGTAATAGGCATACACGGGTGCCGGCGCAAAGGCTCCTTCGAAGCGATGCTCGACATCGACCAGATAGCTTCCGCGTCGGAAGACATAGGTCTTGACGACCTTGCCTCCTCCTTCGAGCGGGGCGAAGAGCGCCACGCGCAGCGTATTTTCGCCTTCTTTGAGGCTCAGCTCCCCCTCTTGCGGCAATTGCCAGCGCGTCTTATGGTTCGGCAAACCGGAACCAATCAAACCAGATTGCGCGCGATAGGCATGCTTGGGTTCGAAGAGCAGAAAATTCTCGTCTTTTTTGCCCGTGGCCTTATGGCGCAACAATTCCAGGCGCACGAGATCGCCACCGACCTCGGCGATGTCCGCGACGACGAGATCGGTGCGCACTCTAAGCGTTTTGGCGGTTTCCGAGGGAGAAGACGGCGTGGGCGCTTCAGGGCTTCCCGCAGGCAAAGCGGTGGGCGAGGGCAGCGGCAAGGCGCCTGGCGGGGCAGAAGCCGCCTTCTGGGCGGGCTGCTGCCATTGCTGCCAGTTGCTCCACAGCATCATCAAAGAGAAGAAAAAAACCAGCAGCAGAATCAGGCGTTGGTTATCCATGATGCTCCGCAAGGATGAGTCGAAAACGGCATTCTACGGCACGGGATCGTATCCTCCCGGATGCCAGGGATGGCAGCGCAAAAGCCTGCGCAGGCTCAACCAGAGCCCCTTGAAGAGGCCATGGCGAGACAAGGCTTCCGCCGCATATTCAGAGCAGCTGGGCGAAAAACGGCAAGACGGCGGCAGAAGAGGGGAAACCAACCATTGATATAGCCGCACGAGCCCGATCAGTGGCTTGGCCAGAAGCTTCGAAAGCCTCATCGTTCTTCTGCGACGGCAATCTTCTGCAGCAAGCCCTCGATCTCCCCACGCCAGGCCGACCGCGCCGCGTGGCTACGCGGTTTGGCCAGCTCCTCGGGCCAAGCCTTGACGAGGCGCAGCACCAGGTCATGGGCGCCTAAGGCATGCTGATGCAAGCGAAAGGCCTCGCGCGCCTGCCGTTTGATGGCGTTGCGCAAGACGGCGCTTTTCGCATAACGACGGGGAATGACCAAGCCCAAGCGCGCATGTCCTTGATCATTGTCCCGCACATGCAGGCAAAAATGCTCTGCGCGATGAGTGCGCTTGCCCGCAAATACCCGATCGAAATCCGCGCTCTTGCGTAACCGATGGTCCTTTCCCAAACCCAAGCGCGCATGCATTTTCGCGCAAGACCCGTCTGAGCCTTCGGTATTACGCCTAAGCCCCTTTTCCTGCAGGGTCTGCGGCCGGCGCGCACCCTTCGGCAATGGGCCACCGCTGCAAAGCCCGAGGCCCAGCCAGAGACTCAAACGGCCAAACGATGCCGCCCCTTCGCGCGACGCGCGCGAATCACGGCGCGTCCAGAGCGAGTGCGCATGCGCACGAGAAAGCCATGCGTGCGCTGGCGGCGAACCTTGGAAGGCTGATACGTGCGTTTCATGTCTGTTTCCTTTCGAAAAAAAGCATGTAATTACAGCCTGTTGCTGCTTCCTTGTCAAGCTTGCAAAAGGCCTTGCCGCTGTGGATAACTTTTCCCGATTTCGACTAGAATGGCAAAGTTCTCCCCCACTCGCTGCACTGCCGAGCCGTCGTTTTCGGCTTCCTTTTCTTTTTTGGTGATCGCCGCCGACCATGAGCGCATTTTGGACGGATTGCTTATCCCGTTTCGAAGCCGAACTCCCCGCCCAACAATTCAACGCCTGGATGCGTGTCTTACGCGTAGAGACCGACGAAATCCAGCACCGCGTGCGCATCATCGCGCCCAATGGCTTCATCTTGCGCTGGGTGCGCGACAAATACCTTGCGCGCATCGAATCCTTGGCGCATCAATACTACTCTGCGCCCATGACGGTCGAGCTCCTCGTGGATGCGCACGAAAGCAAAGAAAACGAAGCGGCCTGCAGGGAAGATGCCGCGACGGTCGAAACCCATGCGTGCTCGACGCCGATTCCGGCCCCCGATTACGAGCGCACGCGTCTGAATCCCGACTTCACCTTCGATACCCTCGTCACCGGCCGCTCCAACGAAATGGCCCGCGCCGCCGCCTTGCAAGTCGCCGCCAATCCGGGCGTTTCCTACAACCCCCTCTTCATCTATGGTGGCGTGGGCTTAGGCAAAACGCACTTGATCCATGCCCTCGGCAACGAAGTCCTGCGCCTGTCGCCGGAAAAGATCGTGCGCTATATTCACGCCGAAGACTACTACTCCGACGTCGTGCGCGCCTATCAGCAGAAATCCTTCGATAGCTTCAAACGCGCCTATCGCTCCCTCGATTTGCTCCTGATCGACGACATCCAGTTTTTCAATGGCAAGGCGCGTACGCAGGAAGAGTTCTTCTATGCTTTCAATGCCTTGGTAGAAGCGAAGAAGCAGATCGTCATCACCTGCGACACCTATCCGAAAGACATCCAAGGCATCGAAGAGCGCCTGATCTCGCGTTTCGACTGGGGGCTTACCGTGCAGATCGAGCCGCCCGAGCTCGAAATGCGGGTCGCCATCCTGAAAAAGAAAGCAGAGCTCGAGCGCATCGCGCTCGGCGATGACGTCGCCTTCCTGATCGCCAAGAACCTTCGCTCCAACGTGCGCGAGCTCGAAGGCGCCCTGAAAAAGGTGCTTGCCTACGCACGTTTCCATGGCCGCGAGATCACCCTCGACCTCGCCAAAGAGGCGCTCAAGGACATACTCGGCGCGCACAATCGCCAAATCACCTTGGAGTTGATCCAAAAAACAGTCGCCGACTACTACAAGATCAAGGTTTCCGACATGTATTCGCACAAGCGCACGCGCGCCATCGCGCGCCCGCGTCAGGTCGCCATGTGGCTTGCGCGCGAACTGACGATCCACAGCCTTCCCGAAATCGGCGAATCATTCGGTGGCCGCGACCACACGACCGTGTTGCACGCCTGCCGCACAATCAACGAACTGCGCAACAAGGAAGCCCGCCTCAACCATGACTTGCTCGTGCTCACGCAAACCATCAAAGGCTAAAGTGAATCGAACGTGAACAAACGACCGAACACTTTGTGGATAACTTGCGCCGGCGTTTTCTCAACGCACAATGCTCCACCGTCTTCCACTCGCTCTCCAAGCCGTTATCCACCTTCTTTCCTCAGGGACAACAGTCTGATCCATAATGACTTTCATTCGTTTTCCACAGCGTTTCGCGCCGCTTCTCATTAAAAGGAGTTTTTGATCATGCTCCTCTTCAAAGGACCTCGCGATCAGTTCCTGGAACCGCTGCAAGCCGTCGCTGGCATCGTCGAAAAACGCCACACGCTGGCGATCCTTTCGAATGTCCTGATCGAAAAAAACGACTCGGTGCTGACTCTGCTAGCCACCGACATCGAAATGCAGATCCGCGCGCGCACAGAAGCGGCGATGGGCGAGACAGCCGCAGTGACGGTTGCCGCGCGCAAATTGCAAGACATCCTACAGTCTCTGCCCGAGAGCGCAGAGATCACCTTGAAGCTCGATGACAAGCGTTTGTTGTTGATGGCCGGCAAGAGCCGTTTCGCCCTTCAGACTTTGCCGGCCGAGGATTTCCCGAAGATTTCCGAAACGCAAGAGACCTTAGCGCGCTTGCGCCTTTCCGCGGCGCGCCTGCGGCATCTGATCGGACGCGTGCAATATGCGATGGCGAGCCAGGACATTCGCTATTATCTCAATGGCATGCTTCTGGCGGTGCAAGACAACGAGCTCAGATGCGTCGCAACCGACGGACACCGTCTTGCCTACATAGCGGAGCCGTTGGGCGATAATGAGATCGAGCGCTTTGAGCAAGACGCCCAGCGCATCGAGGCCATCTTGCCGAGAAAAACGGTGCTCGAGCTTTTCCGCCAGCTTTCCGATGAAGACGATGAGCTCGAGATCACTCTTTCTCCCACGCAGGCGAAATTCACCTTCGCCAACATCGAATTCATCAGCAAGCTCATCGATGGAAAATTCCCAGATTATGAAAGAGTCATTCCTCAGCAACACAACCGCGTCGTAGTCCTGGAGCGGAACCTCTTCCTGCATGCGTTGCAGCGTGCGGCGATTTTGACGAGCGAAAAATTCCGCGGCGTCAGGCTCATGCTTGCGCCGGGAAGCCTGAAGATCTCGGCGACCAACACGGAAAACGAAGAAGCCCTCGAAGAGCTCGAAGTCGAATACGCGGCAGACGCGATGGAAATCGGATTCAACGTCAAATACTTGCTCGACGTGCTCGCGAACGTGAGCGCCGAGCGCATCGAGATGCGTCTTTTAGACGCCAACTCCAGCGCCTTGATCGTCATGCCAGACGAGAGGCAGTTCAAATACGTGGTGATGCCCATGCGCATCTGACGCAAGACCGTAGAAATCGTCTTGGCATATTCATGAGGCGCGATACGTACGATGAATGACGCGATCACGGCGCGTAACGGCGCAGACGGATACAACGAAGATTCGATTCAGCAGCTCGAAGGCCTCGAGGCGGTCAGAAAACGACCCGGCATGTATATCGGCGATACCTCGGATGGAACGGGCTTGCACCACATGGTGTTCGAGGTCGTCGACAACGCCATCGACGAAGCGCTAGCGGGATACTGCGACGAAATCGTCGTCACCATCCATCCCGACAATTCCATCTCTGTCATCGACAATGGTCGTGGCATACCCGTGGGCATCAAGTACGACGACAAGCACGAGCCGAAACGATCGGCGGCGGAAATCGTGATGTGTGTCTTGCATGCCGGGGGAAAGTTCAATCAGAATTCCTATAAAGTTTCGGGCGGGCTGCATGGCGTAGGCGTTTCCTGCGTCAACGCCCTCTCGAAGTGGCTGCGCCTGACGATTCGGCGGGAAGGCAAGAAGCATTTCATCGAATTTCATCGCGGCAAGGTCGCAGACCGCGTCATCGAAGAACACAATGGCGTGCTCGTCTCCCCCCTGCGCGTGCTGGGGGAAACCAAAGGCACGGGCACGGAAGTGCATTTTCTTGCAGACGAGGAAATCTTCGGCAACATCGAATACCACTACGACATCCTGGCCAAGCGCCTGCGCGAGCTTTCCTTCTTGAACAATGGCGTCAAGATCAAACTCATCGACCAGCGGACGGGCAAGGAAGAAGACTTCGCCTTTTCAGGCGGCGTCAAGGGATTTGTCGAATACATCAATCGCACGAAAAACGTTTTGCATCCGCACATCTTTTATGCAGCGGGACAGTCTGGCCAGATTGGCGTCGAGGTGGCGATGCAGTGGAACGATTCCTATGCCGAGCAGACGCTGTGCTTCACCAACAACATTCCTCAGGCCGACGGCGGCACGCATCTGACGGGCTTGCGCCAGGCGATGACCCGCGTCATCAATCGCTACATCGAAGAAAACGAGATCGCCAAGAAAGCGAAGGTCGAAATCACGGGAGAGGACATGCGCGAAGGCCTGGCCTGCGTGCTCTCGATCAAGATGCCGGATCCGAAATTCGCCTCGCAGACCAAGATGAAACTGGTCTCCTCGGAAGCCCAGCCAGCGGTGCAGGAGGTCGTCGCCGAAAAACTGGCCGCCTATCTGCTCGAACATCCTGCCGATGCCAAGATCATTTGTGGCAAGATCGTCGAAGCTGCGCGCGCCCGCGAAGCCGCGCGGCGCGCGCGCGAGATGACACGGCGCAAAGGCGTGCTCGACACCCTGGGACTGCCGGGTAAACTCGCGGACTGCCAAGAGAAAGACCCTGCGCTCTCGGAACTTTACCTGGTCGAGGGAGATTCCGCGGGAGGCTCGGCCAAACAGGGCAGGGATCGCAAATTCCAGGCCATTCTGCCGCTCAGGGGCAAGGTGCTCAATGTCGAGAAGGCGCGCATCGACAAAGTGCTCTCCTCCGAGCAGATCGTCACCTTGCTCACGGCGCTTGGCTGCGGCATCGGCGACGACTTCAAGCCGGAAAAGCTGCGTTATCACCGCATCATCATCATGACGGACGCCGACGTCGATGGCGCGCACATCCGCACCCTGTTGCTCACCTTCTTTTATCGCCAACTGCCGCAGCTCATCGAAAACGGCTACGTCTACATCGCCCAGCCGCCGCTTTACAAGGTCAGGCACGGCAAGAGCGAGCGTTATCTGAAAGACGACCAAGAGCTTTCCCAATACCTGCTTTCGCTCGCGCTCGAGGATGCCGTCCTCATACCCAGCGCCGGGGCGTCTCCCCTCGAAGGCGAAGCGCTCGGCGAGCTTGCGCGCAGCTATCTGACTTCGGAGGCCATCATCAAAAGACTGGCCGACTATGTCGATCCAAGCGTCCTTGCGGCCATCGTCAATCATGACATCGAAATCGATCTCGAAGACGAGGAAAAAGCGCGCGCCTCGCAAGAGGCGCTGGCGCGCGTGCTCGGACAAGAATTGACGATCGAGGTGGGCTTCGACGAGAAAAGCGAGACCTATCGCTTGGATTTCCTGCGCATGCGCCATGGCAACCGGCGCAAGAGCAGTTGTGACGCCGAATTCCTGCTCACGGGCGATTACGCCCAACTGCGCCAGACCGCCCGTCTCTTGAAAGGCCTATTGGGGCCTGGCGCCGAGGTGCGTCGCGGCGAGAAAAAGCGCCCCGTGGCCACGTTTGCGCAGGCCGTCGAATGGCTGCTCGCGGAAGTCGAGCGCAACCTCACCAAGCAGCGCTACAAGGGACTCGGCGAGATGAATCCCGAGCAACTGTGGGAAACGACCATGAATCCAGCCGTGCGGCGCCTGTTGCGCGTGCGCATCGAAGACGCGATCGCCGCAGACGAAATCTTCACCACGCTGATGGGCGACGTGGTCGAGCCACGCCGCAAATTCATCGAAGAAAACGCCCTTTACGCGCGCAACCTCGACGTTTGATCACCCCCCTTCACCCGACCGTCGGGCGCGGAAGCAGGGTTTGATGCGCAAATCCCTGCAGCGTTTTTTGGCACAGCGCGATGCCGGCGCCTGCACGCTTAGCCTACGAGTTCTGGGCGCTAGACGCGCAGCAGGATGGCGCCTTGTTACTTGCCCAGAAATAAGCTATCGCCGCAAGATGTTGCGGTGCGCGTTTGCTTGATGCGCACGCATCGCCTCGATCTTTTTGGGCGAGATCGGCTATGCAGAATAACGCTCTTGCAGCGAGGCGAAGGCCTCGGCAACGAGACATGCAGACGCGACCGTCATGGGCCGAGGTCAAGGCGCTTGCAGATGTCGAGGATTTGAGGCGCGCCTACCCGCTAGGGGGAGGCGCTTTACTCCTTGAAATTCGCGCCCGCCTTGTTGGCGAGGAAAATCACGGCGCGGCGCAGCTCTTCGTCGGTGGCGTCCGAACCCCCTTTCGGCGGCATGCCGCCCTTGCCTTTGAGGGCGGTTTCCATCAGATGGTCGAGTCCCGTCGCAATGCGTGGTTTCCAGTCCGCAGCGTTTCCCGTCCGAGGCGCACCGGCAACTCCCGCGTCATGACAAGCGGCGCATACCGCCTTGTAGAGCTCCTCGCCGCTCCGGTTGCCGGCGGAAGCTGCGCTCGTCGCCGGCGCAAGCTTGACCTTCGCGACCGGTTGAATGCGTAAGTTCGCCGCTTCCTCGTCCATTTTCGGCGGTCTGCCCATGGCGATGACGACGACAGGGAGAAGCGCCAGCCCCGTGATGATTGCCGGCCGAATCAGCTTGTTCATTTCGTCAGACCCTCGTAAGAATGTGCCCTCTAGGGCGGCAAATCTCGTCATTATAACGAGTATGAAAGTTCCCGAGGGCGCTGCCTTCTCTCGGTGTGGAAGCCGAGTCGCTATTAGCTCATGCGTTTGGCGCGCCCGAGACGATTCGAACGTCCGACCCCAGCCTTCGGAGGGCTGTACTCTATCCAACTGAGCTACGGGCGCGTGCGTTCATTATAGCCCACGCGCCCATGCGGGGCGCAGGCCCGCTTCCTCCGGGTTCGCTATCGCCTGGCGCACCTGCGCAAGCAAGCGCTCTTTGTCGGCGTCGAGGACGCCTTTGAGCACGAGCCAGTTGGAGGCGTGGTCGGCGCGGAAGACGGTGTGCGTCAGTTGCAATCCTGCGAGGAAGGTTTCCATTTCCTGGAACAGCTCGCGCAGGGAGGGAGGCTCCCAACCCGGGAAATGCGCGCGAAGGCGGGCGTCGCCGTAAGGGAAACTGACGACCAGGGTGGCGAGGTATTCGGGCTGGGCTGCGTTGATGAGCCGCGCCGAGTTTTCGGCGTGCCGCTGCGACAGGCGACGACCGCCGAGACCATTGAGGATCATGACCGAACGCGTGATGCCGGCCTCTTTGAGCTTGAGCAGGGCTTCGAGCGTGCTGGCGTAGGTCTCGCCTTTGCAGACGCTTTCGAGCACTTCGTCGTCGCCCGATTCGGCGCCGAGATAGACGAGGGTGAGACCCGCTTCGGCGAGCGCCGTGAGTTCGGCTACCGTTTTCTTGCGCAAGTTGCGCGCCAAACAATAGCAGGAGACACGCCGCACGGCGGGCAGATACATGCGGATTGCATGTAAGATGGCGAGTAGCCTGCGCGTAGGCAGGACGAGAGCGTCTCCGTCGGCGAGGAAGACGCGGCGCACTTCGGCACCGAAGACTTCGCCGCAGCGACGGATCGTTGCGAGCGTTTCGGCCTCGTTGCGGGCGCGGAATTTCTTTTGCGGCGCAGTATACATTTCGCAGAAGGTGCAACGGTTCCATGAGCAGCCGTCGGTGACGGGCAGGATCAGGGACGCGGCCTCGGAGGGAGGGCGCCAAACGGGTTCGATGTAACGCACGGGAAAAGCGTCGGACAGGCGCATGGGCGGCTCCGTATCGCGTTTTTTTACGTGAAGGGTAGCGGCAAGCAGGCGGATTCCCAAAAAGAAGGGGATCTTTCTTGCTCCATTATCGCCGAGGCCCAGGGGAAGCTGTTAGCATCGCTTCATGCCGTCTGCCTGGTATTCCGTGTTGTTTTCTCGCCGCATGCTGATTTGCGTGGTCACGGGCTTTTCCTCCGGCATGCCGCTCTTTTTGCTCGTCAATCTCGTCCCTGCGTGGTTGCGCAGCGAAGGGGTGAGCCTGGCGACGATCGGGTTGTTCGCACTGATCCAGTTTCCCTATACCTGGAAGTTTCTTTGGGCGCCTTTCCTGGATCGTTATGTGTTGCCGATCTGGCCGCGAGGACGTCGGCGCGGATGGATTTTCATCACACAGCTTGCGCTGCTCGTTTTGATTGCGCTTTTGGGGCGGTTCTCGCCCACGGCGCATTTGGGCGCGATCGTGTGGCTTGCTTCGCTCTTGGCTTTCGTCTCGGCGACTGCCGACATCGCGCTCGACGCTTATCGACGCGAGTTGCTGTCCGAGGCGGAGCTGGGCCTGGGCAATGCGGTGCATATCAATGCCTATCGCATCGCCGGCTTGGTGCCAGGCTCTTTGTCGCTGATCCTTGCGGATCATTGGCCCTGGGAGATCGTGTTTGCGCTGACGGCGGTCTTCATGTTGCCCGGCATGCTGCTTGCGCTTTTCGTCGCCGAGCCGGCGCTTGCCCGGGATGCGCCCAAGACGCTGCGCGCCGCGGTCGTCGAGCCATTCGCCGAGTTCGTCCAGCGCGCAGGATGGAAAGAGGCGCTGATGATCTTGGCTTTCTTGTTTCTTTACAAACTCGGCGATTCGATGGCCACGGCGCTTGCCACGCCTTTTTATCTCGATCTCGGCTACGCGAAGTCGGATATCGGCTTGATCGCCAAGCATGCGGCCCTCTGGCCCGCGATCTTCGGCGGCTTGCTCGGCGGCCTTTGGATGGTGAGTCTAGGGATCAACCGGGCGCTCTGGGTTTTTGGTTTCGTCCAACTCGTGTCGATTTTCGGCTTTGCTTGGCTGGCCTGGCTGGGGCCGCAAGAAATGGTGGATTGGTCGGCGCGGGCGCGTCTGGCGGGCGTGATCGCCTTCGAATACCTGGGCGTGGGCTTGGGCACCTCGGCTTTCGTCGCCTTCATCGCGCGCGCGACCCATCCGGCTTATACGGCCACGCAGTTCGCGCTCTTTACGAGTCTGGCGGCGGCGCCGCGCACCTTCATCAATGCGACGACCGGCTGGCTTGTCGAGGCGATGGGGTGGACGGCCTTCTTCCTCCTTTGCGCCGCCTTGGCCGTGCCCGGCATGCTGTTGCTCATCAAGGTGGCGCCGTGGCGAAAAAGCGACAGCCCCTCGTGTGCTGGCTAAAAAATGCAAGGGCGGCTCAACTTTTTTCGGGTGCATGCGTTATTTTGAATATGCCTCGTGAGAGGAGGTTGAGAGATGGTGATCATGATGGATATGGCGAGTGGTGAAAAAGAAGCGCTCACAGAAGCTCCTGAACGGGACGAATTCGGGGCCTACGCGGAAGAGGTGATGTATGCCGAATGTTTGCCGCCGCAGCCGCTTGGCCTCGAGCTCGTCGAGAGAAAAGAGGAAGCACAGCCTGCCGATGTGGAAGGGTTTCTTGCGCGTCTGTATCGTCTTGCGCTTTGACGCCGGCGCTCATAGCGCATGACGGCGGTCGGCGCGCGTAAAACCGATGAGCGGCAGATGCAGGTTGCGGCCGAGCGCAATGACCTTGAAGAGCTCGCCCATTTCCGCCGGGGAAATGAGCATTTGCACGGCGGCATGGGCGCGCAGCGACTGCTGGCCGCCGCGTCGCATGCGCTCGGCGAGCAATTCGCCAAGACCACAATCGATCAGGAAGTTTGCCTGATTGGTGAAGCCCAGCACGTCTAGGCCTGCCTCATAACCGCTTTCCGCCACGGCGGTGAAGTCGACGTGGCTCGTGATGTCGGAAAGCCCCGGCCACCAGAAAGGGTTTTCGTGCGTATGCTGACGGTAATGGCAACGGAGCGTGCCACGCTGGCGTTGCGGATGATAGAGCTCGTGGGCAGGCAGGCCATAGTCGATCAAGAGCAAGATTCCGCGTTCCAGGCGCGTGCCCCAAGCAGCGATCCAATGGCGCGCAGCGAGGCTGACTTCGCTTTCGTAATAGGGCGCGACCGCCAGCGCGGCCATGATGCGGGACAAATGGGAAGGGGCTGGCCGTTCTTTCCAGAGAAAACCCGTTTGGGGGTCGAAAGCGACCCCTCGCTCCATGAGCCCGCATTCTCGCCAGGCAACGGCATGGGTGGGCAGCGCATCGAGGAATTCGTTCGCGAGCACGAGGCCCGAAAAGCGCTCGGGCAGCCGCTCGAGCCAGATGACGTGATCCAGTAAATGCGGGACGCTTGCGCGCAGGGTTTTTTCTTGCCGCGCGCGCAACGTCGCGGAGACTTCGAGGATCGCATACTGGGCGGGCAGGCGCCGCTTCGTTTCCAGGGCCAGCAGAAGGTCTGCCGCAAGCCGTCCAGTGCCGGCGCCTACCTCGAGCAACACGGGCGCGGGGAGCGCGCCCAAGATCTGGGCGATCTGCTCCGCAAGCGCGCCAGCGAACAGCGGCGTGATCTCGGGTGCGGTGAGAAAATCGCCACCCGCATCCGCGTCGCCGAATTTCGCGAGGTCATTCGCATAATAACCGAGGCTGGGCTCGTAGAGCGCCATCTGCATGTACTCCGCAAAGGAGATCCAGCCGCCGGCGCGGCGGATCGTTGCGGCGATCGCGCCGACCAGTTGTTGACTGATGGCTTTTCCCTCTGGGGTGGGTTCGGGCAGGATGGACATCTGAAGTCATCCACTGGCGGTGGCGGCCGTGAGCACGACGAGTGACAAGGCGAGATTGGTGAGCACGAGGCGCCGGATGCGGTCGAGCGCCGCGGCCGCCTTGACCCAGTCGGAATGTATGCATTGGAGCGAGAAAGCCGGGAAGAAGACGAAGGCGACGAGGCAATAGAGGGCGGCCATCAGCGCGCCGACGGCTGCCATGACCTGCCAGCCGATTGGCGCCGCGTCCAATCCCACCGACGCAAGGAGCATGACGCCCGAGATCACGAGCATTGAGACGCCCAGGCCCGCGAGCGGTAAGAAATGGGAAAGGACGCCTTGCCACAGGGGCAAACGATGTTCCGGCGTAAGATGTTCAAGCGCTGCTGGGCGCAAGCAGAAATGGGCGAAAAACATGCCGCCGATCCATATGATGGCGCCCGCGTAATGAAGGAAGAGCAGGACGGATCGCATGATGATCGAGATTCAAAGGGGGAAGAGGGCCCTATGATGGCATAAGACGCGCCTGTTTCAGCCATGCACCGCAAGTGGGCTTGTCTTTTCTTCAGCGTGTTCGCCATCGCCGCCGAGGGGCGCGCGGGGGAGGATCTTTGTTTTCCTGCCGGCGCAGGCTTGGGCGAGATCGGCGTCGTTCGGCAGCCCGAAGCGAATCCGGAGGGACCCCGCGGCCTCCATGCGCATGGCGATCGGCTCTACTTGCTCGATGCGCTTCATCGCCGCATCCAGGTGTTCGGGGGCGGCGCGATTTCTGTGATCGCGCTCGAACGCGACAGCGATGAAGCCTTTGCGGTGTTGCCCAATGGCCGCCTTGCACTGCTCGATCTCTGGGTTCGCCGCGAATTGACCATCCTGGAGGCCGACGGCAAGATTTTGTCTCGCCTTCCGCTGAGCGCGAAGCACATCGATGAGCCAGGCGCCGTATTGGCCGTGAGGGCGGTGGCTTATCCTGGTTGGGAGGGGATCTGGCTCGAACTCGCGACCGCTTCAGGGAGGCGCCGTGCGCTCCGCATGACCGATGCCGAGGGCAGTCCGGTAAGCCCTATCGGGGTGCCCGCGGGTTTCAGCGCCGATGGCCGGCTGCCGGTAGACTTCTGGCTCGCGCGCGACCGTTTGGAGCTGACGCTGTATCCGCAAGGCAGGTTTGCCGAAGGGAAGACGCTGGCTTTCCGTTTGCCCGGCTTGGCCTTGATTCATGGCCTTTGGCTCGATCGCAACGAGCGCATTTGGCTCGTCGGTCGTTTCGAAAAAGGGCGGCGGCAGAGCGAGCGGCTCTTGGCGCTTTCACCGCGCGGCGAGACGCTCAAAGAGGTGCGGCTGCCTTCGAGCAAGGAAACCATAGAGATCTTCGCTCCGCTCACGGTCGATGCGGCAGGCCGCCTCCATTGGCTTTACTATGATGGGCGCGGACGATTGTGTGTGAGACGCATCGACGTCGAATGAGGAGACTCATGACGCATGAAATGGCGCCCCAGCGCCGCTTTGGCGGCATCGAAAGGCTCTATGGCGAAGGCAGCCTTATGCGACTTGCCGCCGCACATGTCTGCGTGGTCGGCCTCGGCGGCGTGGGATCGTGGGCGGCGGAAGCGTTGGCGCGCTCGGGCGTGGGAGCGCTTACCTTGATCGATCTCGATCACGTGGCGGAGAGCAATATCAATCGCCAGGCCCATGCGCTGGAATCGACCCTCGGGATGGCGAAAGTCGAGGCCATGCGTCGGCGCATCGCCGAAATTCATCCGCAATGCAGGGTCTTTCTCGTCGAGGACTTCATTACCCCCGAGAATGTCGCGGCGCTCGTTCCTCCGCAATCGCTCGTGCTCGACTGCATCGACGCGGTGCGTGCGAAGGCGGCGCTGATCGCGCATTGCGTGCGCATGGGGCAAACGATCGTGACCACGGGTGGGGCAGGCGGCAAGAAAGACCCCTTGCAGATTCGCTGCGCGGACCTCGCGGCGACCCATGGCGATCCGTTATGTGCGAAGCTCAGGACGGCGCTGCGTCGCGACCATGGCTTTCCCCGCGCGCCTCATGCCGCCTTTGGCGTACCCTGCGTGTTTTCGCCGGAAGCCCTCGTCAGGCCAAACGCCGCCTGCGAAATCGACGACCATCCGGCGGGCCTGCATGGGCTCAATTGCGCGGGCCTTGGTTCGGCGATGACGGTGACGGCGGCCTTCGGCCTCGCGGCTGCGGCACGCGCGCTCGGTATACTGCTTGCTTCCCGTGACAAAAGGAGCACCGCGCCATGAGCACGCCGCTTTCTCTCGCTGCGCAGGCTCAGCTTTTTACCGCTGCACGCACGCACAATGGCTTTCTTCCGGAGCCGATTTCCGACGAGACGTTGCGCGCCCTTTATGATCTTCTCAAATGGGGGCCGACGGCGGCCAACGGCTGTCCAGCCCGTTTCGTCTTCGTGAAGTCGAAGGAGGCGAAGGAAAAGCTCAGGCCGGCGCTTGCTCATGGCAACGTCGAGAAGACGATGGCCGCGCCCGTGACGGTGATCATTGGTCGCGATCTCGCCTTTTATGAAAAGCTGCCTTATTTGTTTCCCCACACCGATGCCCGTTCCTGGTTCGTCGGCAATGAAGCGCTGATCGAGGAGACGAGCTTGCGTGATGCCGCCTTGCAGGGCGCTTATCTGATCCTCGCAGCGCGCGCCTTGGGTCTGGATTGCGGGCCGATGGGCGGCTTCGACAAGGCGCTCGTCGATGCCGCTTTCTTCGCGGGCACCTCCGTGAAATCCGTGTTTCTCGTCAATCTCGGACACGGCGACCCCGCCAAGCTCTTTCCGCGCAATCCGCGCCTGTCGTTTGCAGAGGCGTGTCGCATCGAATGACGGCGCACGTTGTCTTGATCACAGGCGCGGCCAGGCGAGTAGGCGCGGAAATCGCGCGCACGCTCTTCGCCGCGGGAGCCAACATTGCGCTGCATTACCGCTCGTCGAGCGAAGAGGCGGAGCGGCTGGCGAGCGTATTCAATCGAGAGCGCCCGCGATCGGCGGCGACATTCCGCGGCGATTTGGTGGATACCCAGGCTTTGCCGGCGCTCGTGGAAGCGGTAGTCGCGCATTTCGGCCGCTTGGACGCGTTGGTCAATAATGCGTCGAGTTTTTTCGCAACGCCGTTCGGGCGCATCGACGAGCATGCCTGGAGCGAACTCGTGGGCAGCAATCTGAAAGGCCCGCTGTTTTTGTCGCAAGCAGCCGCGCCGCATCTACGAGAGACACAGGGAACGATCATCAACATCACGGACATCCACGCCGAGCGTCCGCTCAAAGGTTATTCGGTTTATTGCCTCGCCAAAGCAGGCTTGTCGGGCTTGACGCGCGCGCTCGCCATCGAGCTGGCGCCAGACGTGCGCGTCAATGCCGTGGCGCCGGGCGCCATCGAATGGCCGGAAAACACCATCGATTTTCCGCCGGAGGAGCGCCATGCGATCATCGAGCACACCTTGTTGAAACGCATCGGCTCGCCGAAGGATATTGCGAAGGCCGTGCGGTTTTTGATTTTCGACGCCCCTTATGTGACAGGGCAGACGATCAACGTCGACGGCGGGAGGACGGCGCATCTATGACGAAGGAAAAAAGCGCGGAGGGACAGGCGCTGGTGCGGCAGCTCTATGCAGAAGCCGAGCAATGGGCGCGTCATTACGAAGCGTTGTTAGTGCAGACGAATGTCCTCATCGTGCCCATTGTCCTGGGGTTTGTAGCCTATGCGTTTTCTTCGGAGCGGGCCGTCCATTTCGAGCGCGTCGCCGCGCTGATCATCGCCGCTTTTCTCGCAGTCGTAGGCTTTATGCTCGTGCGTATGCTCTTCCGCCTCTATGCGCGAACCATCGAACGCATGATCGGCTTCGAAAAGACGCTGGGCTGTTATGACGAAGACACTGGCGCGCGTCTGGGGCACGGCGGCGCATTGTTGCCTCAAGAGATGGCGCTGCTGCCAGTTCCCGAGCCACCTTCCGTGCGGTTCTTCAAGCATATCTATGGGGCTTTGGCGATTTTTCTGCCGATTGCGCTCTTTTATGCGCTCGCGTGGATGCCCGAGGGGTGTCGATGACGACCTACAAAGCCTTCCACAAGGCCTCATTCGAGGCCAACAAGCTCGCCAAGCGGCTCTATCGCCAGGTTGGGCAGGCGATCGCCGATTTCCGGATGATCGAGGATGGCGATTTGGTGATGGTCGCGCTTTCGGGCGGCAAGGATTCCCATGGCTTGCTCGACATCTTGTTGGGGTTGAAGACCCGCGCGCCGGTCAAATTCGAGCTCGTCGCTGTCAATCTCGACCAGAAGCAGCCTGGTTTTCCGGCCGAGGTGCTGCCGCGTTATCTCGAAGAACGCGGCGTGCCTTATCGCATCGTCGAAGAAGACACCTATGCTGTGGTCAAGCGCGTGATCCCGGAAGGAAAGACCGCGTGTTCGCTCTGTTCGCGGCTGCGCCGCGGCATCCTTTATCGGGTCGCCAGCGAGCTCGGCGCCAGCAAGATCGCCCTCGGCCATCATCGCGACGACATTCTCGCCACCTTCTTTCTCAATCTCTTCTACGGCGGCCAGCTCAAGGCGATGCCGCCCAAGCTTGTCTCGGACGACGGCCGGCACATCGTGATCCGGCCGCTCGCCTACTGCGCGGAAGAAGATCTCGCCGCCTGGGCGAAAATCCGTGATTTCCCCATCATTCCGTGCAATCTCTGCGGCAGCCAACCCAACTTGCAACGCGCAGCAGTAGGCCGCATGCTCAAAGAATGGGAGAAAAAATATCCCGGGCGCATCGAGACGATGTTCCGCGCGCTGGCCCATGTGGCGCCCTCACACCTCCTGGATGCGCGGCTTTACGATTTCGTGCATCTGCGGGCGGACGGCGAACCCCGCGCCGATGGCGATATCGCCTTCGACACGGAGGTGCCGCCCGCGCGGGCGGCGTTTGTCGAGGGGCGCTGATTTACTTCGCCGCACTGCCTTCGGCGACGCATTTCTTCATGAAGGAAGAGCGCGCGGCGCCGGCGAGCGGTTTGCCGTCCTTGCCCACGGCTTTGGCTTCGCATGCTGCATGGATCTCAGCGGTCGCTTCCGACATGCATTTCTTCATGAAGGAGGAGCGCGCGGCGCCGGCGAGCGGTTTGCCGTCCTTGCCGACGGCTTTGGCCTCACACTCGCTTTTTGCATCGGCGAATGCGACAGAGCTGGCGAAGACGAGAGTAATGGCAGCGAGGGTCTTTCTCATGGGAGGCTCCTTCGTGGTCGGCACATGGAGGCTTCATTCTATGTCATCGCCAAGGCGTTTAGCGCACTTTGATCTCCGTCCACATGCGCGCAAGCGTCCGCCGCATTTTGGGGTCGAAATCGCGCAGCATTTCGAGCCGGCCGAGGATTTCTGGCGGCGGAAAGATCGCGGGCTCGCGCGCGATCTCAGGCTTGATGTAGGGCATGGCCGCGGCATTGGTGTTGCCGGCGCCGATCACGTTCGAAACGTCAGCGGCGTTTTCGCCTTCGAGCATGAAATCGATGAAACGGTGCGCCAGGTCGGGACGCCGCCCGCTCTTGTGCAAAACGAAGCTGTCAACGGCGAGCACTGCGCCCTCCTTCGGCGTGGAGAAGCCGATGGTGAATGGGCGACCTGCCGCCTGGGCGTCGGCGCGCGCACGGAACATGTCATTGGAGTAACCATGGGCGACCCAGATGTTGCCAATGGCCAAATCCTTGATATACGTGCTATTGGAAAAGGTCGCCCAATAGGGCTTGGCGGCGAGGATCAAGCGCTTGGCCGCTTCCCAGGCGGCGATGTCGGTGGTGTGCACAGAATGACCGAGATACTTCATCGCCGCCGCCATCAGCTCACGCTGCGAGTTGAGCACCGTCACCTTGCCCTTGATCTTGGCGAGATATTTCGGCTCGAAAATGAGCGCCCAGGTGTCGGTGGGGAGGTTGAGCTCTCGCATTTTTTCGATGTTGTAGCCGAGCAAGGTGATTGACGTTGCGTAGGGCACCGAGTAACGGTTGCCGGGGTCGAACCAGAGATCGCGAAATTCGCGTTTGACGTTCTCGAAATGGGGCAGGCGCGATTTGTCGATCGGTCGCAAAGCGCCGCGCCGAATCAGCGATTCGACGGCATTGCCCGTTGGCACGATGATGTCATATCCCTCCGCGCCGGCTTCGAGCTTGGCGAGCATCTCTTCATTGTCGGAGTAGTAATCCTGCTTGACGCGGCAGCGGCAGCGCGCCTCGAAACGCGCAAGCGTCTCTTCGCCGATGTAATTGTTCCAGTTGTAGAGGTAGAGGACGTCTTCGGCCTGCGCCAGCGCAAACCAAAAAAACAAAGCAAGCCAGCCGAGCTTCATCGTTGCCCCTTGAGGAGCTCTGGCGCGAGGCGCGTGGCGAAAAAGATCAGGGTAGCCGTGAGCGCCATCAGAAGCGTCGAAACGGCATTGACTTCGGGGCTGACGGCTACCTTGATCATCGAGTAGATCTGCAAGGGCAGCGTCGTGACGCCGACGCCCGCGACGAAGAAGGTAATGACGAAATCATCGATCGAAAGGGTGAAGCTCATCAGAAAACCAGCGGTGAGGGCAGGCAGGATCAGCGGCAGGGTGATGTGGCGAAAGGTCTGCCACGGGGTGGCGCCGAGGTCGCGCGCTGCTTCGAAGAGGCTTTCGTCCATGCCGGCGAGCCGTGCGCGCACCACGATGGCGACGAAGCCAATCGAGAAGGTGATGTGGGCGATCAAGATCGAGAAGAAGCCGAGCGTGAGATCGAGCACTTGGCGGAAAAAGAGCAGTAAGGAGACGCCAAGCAGGATCTCGGGCATCGCCACCGGCGTGATCACGAGCAGGGGCAGCCAGCGGGTGCGCCAACGGTGCATGGCGATGCCAGCCATTGCGCCGAGCACGGTAGCGATCGAAGAGGACAGCAAGGCGATGAAAAGCGAATTGGCAGCGGCAGTGAGCATTGCCTCGTCGGCGAACAGCTTGCGATACCAGTCGAGCGTGAAGCCGACCCATTGCGCGTTGAGCAGCGAATCGTTGAACGAGAAAAGCGCGACGATGGCCAATGGCACATAGAGAAAAGCATAGACGAGAAGCGTCGCCGCCCACAGCCACGGTTTCATGTCAGCGCCTCCGCGCCTTTGATGCCGCGCCGTGCAGCCCAGGCGGCCACGCCTGCCAGCGCCAGCACCAGCACGGTGAGCAAGATCGAAAGGGCCGAGCCGAGCGGCCAGTCGCGGTTATCGAGGAATTGTTCTTTGATCAGATTGCCGATCAAGATGTCGCCCGTGCCGCCCAAGAGTTCGGGCACTGCGAACATGCCCAGCACTGGGATGAACACCAGGGCGGAGCCAGAAAAGATGCCGGGCAACGAAAGGGGGAAAGTCACGCGCCAAAAACGAGTCCAGGCCGAAGCGCCGAGGTCCTGCGCCGCTTCGAGGAGCGCGGCGTCGTGCTTTTCGAGATTTGCATAAAGCGGCAGGATCATGAAGGGTAGATGGACATAGACCATGCCCAGGACGACGGCGATCGGCGTATAGAGGAGATTGAGTGGGCCCAGCAGGATGATCCAGGCGTAGATGCGCACGAGGAAGTTGCTCGCGAAGGGTAGGATCACGAGGAGCACGAGGAGGTCGCGGCGTTTCTTAGGGCTTTGCGCGATCAGCCACGCCAAGGGGTAGGCAAGCGCGAGACAGATCAGCGTGGTCAGCGTGGCGACGAAGAAAGAGCGGGCGAAGATCTCGGCATACACCAGGTCGCCGAGCAAAAAAGCATAGGCCTCGACCGTGGGCTGCGTGAAGGGCGCAAGCCCGCCAAACTCTCCGGGTTCGCGGAAGCTTGCAACGACGACGATCAGCGCCGGCGCAAGGAAGAAGACGAGCAAGAATGCTGCCGGCGGCAAGGTGACGAACCAGCGCATCGCGCGTTCAGCTTTCGTCATGGAGGAACACCCCTGCCTCTTTCGCCCAGCCAATGATGACGGGATCTCCGGCCTCATAACGCCTGGCGCGGCCGGGCGAGGTATTGGCCTCCAACGCCTCGATGATCTGCCCGCTTTCGAGGGCGATCTGATAGAGGGTGGTTTCGCCGACATAAAGCGCGGACCGGATACGCCCCGCATAGCGTTGGTCGAGTTCGACGCTTTCGCCCGGCGCGGCGATGCATACACGCTCGGGCCGCAGTGCGAAGGCGCCGCGGTCGCCCAGCGCACAGGCGGGCGGAGGAGCGACGAGGAGCTCGCCCAGCGTCGCGCTGCGCAAGCGTGCGCCCTCAGGCGTCAGAGCGATGACTTCTGCCTCGATCAGATTGATGCGGCCGATGAAGTCGGCGACGAAGCGGTTGGCCGGTTGGGTGTAGAGGACGTCTGGCGTGGCGCATTGCTCGATGCGCCCGGCGCGCATCACGGCGATGCGGTGTGACAAGGCCAACGCTTCCTGCTGCGCATGGGTGACGAACACGAAGGTGATGCCAACCTCGCGTTGCAGCCGAATCAGATCGCCTTGCATTTCGAGGCGCAGCTTGGCGTCCAGGGCGCCGAGGGGCTCATCGAGCAGCAACAGGCGTGGCCGATTGATGAGCCCGCGCGCCAGCGCCACGCGCTGCTTCTGACCGCCCGAAAGCTCGTGGGGATAGCGATCCGCTTTGTCCTCGAGATGCACCAGGGCGAGCATCTCGCCGACGCGGCGCGCGATTTCAGCACGCCCCACGCCGGCCATTTCGAGCGGGAAGGCGAGGTTGCCGGCCACCGTCATATGCGGAAAGAGCGCATAGCTTTGGAATACCGTATGCAGCGGACGTTTTTCTGGGGGGACGCCAGAAAGCGAGGCGCCGTCGAGCAAGATGTCACCGGCATCGGGCGCATCGAAGCCCGCGATCATGCGCAAGATCGTCGTCTTGCCGCAGCCCGAAGGGCCGAGCAGCGTGAAGAACTCCCCGGCTTCGATCGCCAGCGACACATCTTTGACCGCTTCGAGCGCGCCGAAGCGGCGCGTGATGTTTCGGAGTTCGAGGAGCGCCATGGCGTCGAGCCCCTTCCCTCGTCAATGGCGATGTGGCCGTCCCTCGAGATGGTGGGTTCCCCTTGCCGCCTGATGCGCGAGTTCGTGCAAGGGCCGGCCAGGGACCTTGTGGCCGACCCATTGGGGCAACAAGGAACCTGCGAACATGCCGAGGAAAGAGACGGCAAGGCCAATGAGTTGCGGCGGCACGGGGCTTTTCTCGCCGACGAGGATTTCCACGAGGATCCAAGCGGCAAGCCCGCCGAAAGTCGCCGCCAGGGCACCTTGCGTCGTCGCTCGCCGCCAGAAAATGCCGACGACGAGTGGCACGAAAGCCCCAGCGAGGGAAACCTTGTAAGCGTTTTCGACCATTTCGAAGATCGTCGAATCGGAGTGCAGGGCGAAAGCGAGCACGGTGGCGGCGAAACAGACGAGCGTGACTCGCATCGTCCAGAGGAATTGCCGATCGCTCATTCTCGGCCAAAATGCGCGGATCACGTTTTCGGCGAAGGTGACGGACGGGGCGAGTAAAGTGGCCGAAGAGCAGCTCATGATGGCCGAGAGCACAGCGCCGAAGAAGAGCACTTGGGCTGCGAGCGGCATGTGCTGCAACACGAGCGTGGGCAGCACGAGTTGCGAATCTTCTTCGACGAGCCTGTTGAAGGAAGTGGGGTCGATGAGGGTCGCCGAATAGGCGATGAACATCGGCACGAAGGTAAAGCAAAAATAGATCGAGGCGCCGATCACCGAGCCCCAAAGCGCGACGCGCGCGCTTTTCGCCGAGGTGATGCGCTGGAAGACGTCTTGCTGGGGGATCGAGCCGAGCATCATGGTCACCCAGGCACCCAGGAAGGCGATCCATTTCCAAGGGTCGGCTTCTGGGAAGAAATCGAGCTTGCCGGCGAGCGCCGCGTGATCGATCACGGCCGCAGTGCCTCCCTCGACTTTGCCGGAGGCAACCCAGGCGATGAAGAGAAGCCCTCCCATCGAGACGGCCATTTGCACGAAATCGAGGAAGGCGACCGAGAACATGCCGCCGAAGGTCGTATAGGTGAGCACGATCGCCGCGCCCAGGATCATGCCGGTCTCCTGGGAGACGGCGCCATCGGTGACGATGTAAAAGATGAGCCCCAAGGCTTTGATCTGGGCGGCGACCCAGCCCAGATAGGAGGCGACGATGCAGATCGTCGTGAGCACCTCGACCGTGCGGTTGTAACGCAGGCGGTAGAAGTCGCCCAGCGTCAGCAGGTTGAGGCGATAGAGATAACGGGAGAAGAGGATTCCGGCGAGGATCAGACACATCGAAGAGCCGAAGGGGTCTGCGACGACGCCGGTTAGCCCTTCCTTGACGAAGGTGGCGGAGACGCCGAAGACGGCTTCCGCGCCGAACCAGGTGGCGAACACCGTCGCCGTGACCACGGGCAGCGGGAGGGAGCGACCTGCGACCGCGTAGTCTTTCGCGTTATGCACGCGGGTGGCGGCGAAAAGGCCGATGCCGACTGAAACCAGCAGGTAGAGGATCACGAACCAGAGCAGCATAGGGGCTTCCAGGAGGGTCAGGTGAGGAGGGGCAGGAGCAACGAGAGAAGAGCAAGCACCAAGGCCGCCCAGGCAAGACGCCGCTGGCGTATGAGCGCCGTGCGCAATTGACCGATCTCTTCATGGACGCCGTTGGCGAGATGGGCGCCGTTCGTGAGCGCTTGATGGGCAAGCCTAGGCAGTTGGGGCAAGATCTTCGCCCAGTGGGGGGACTCATGACGAAGGTGATGAAGCAAAGCGCGCCACCCCACCTGCTCGGCCATCCAGCGTTCGAGGAAAGGCTTGGCGGTGGCCCAGAGATCGAGCTCGGGGTCGAGCTGGCGACCGAGGCCTTCGATGTTGAGCAAGGTTTTCTGCAACAGCACGAGTTGTGGTTGGATTTCGACATTGAAGCGGCGCGAGGTCTGGAACAGCCGCAACAACACCTTGCCAAAGGAAATATCCTTGAGGGGACGATCGAAGATCGGTTCGCAGACTGCACGCACGGCGGATTCGAGTTCATCGACGCGCGTCTCTGCAGGCGCCCAGCCCGATTCGATGTGCGCTTCGGCCACACGCTTGTAATCGCGCCGGAAAAAAGCAAGAAAATTGATTGCGAGATAATTCTTGTCGCGCTCGGTAAGCGTGCCGACGATGCCGAAATCGAGCGCGATGTAGCGGTTGAAAGTGGCCGCGTCGATGGACACCAGGATGTTGCCGGGATGCATGTCGGCGTGGAAGAAGCCGTCGCGAAAGACCTGGGTGAAAAAGATCTCCACGCCCGCCCGGGAAAGCTTCTTCAAATCGACGCCTGCTTCGAGGAGGCGTTCGCGCTGACTGATGGGGATGCCCGCCATCCGCTGCATGGTCATCACCGCACGCGCGCAGTAATCCCAATACACCTCGGGCACCAGCAGCAATGCGGAATCGGCGAAATTGCGCCGCAGTTGCGAACAGTTGGCGGCCTCGCGCATGAGATCCAGTTCGTCGGCGAGGTGCTTGGCGAATTCGGCGACCACCTCGCGCGGCTTGAGCCGTTTGCCATCGCGCCAGAAGCGTTCGAGCAAGCCGGCGAAGGCGTCGAGCAAGGCGAGATCATGCGCGATCACGGGCTCGATGCCAGGGCGAAGCACTTTGACTGCGACTTCGCGGCCGTCGTGCAGGCGAGCGAAATGGACTTGCGCCACCGAAGCCGACGCCACCGGCTCGCGCTCGAATTCGGCGAAGAGTTCGGAGAGCGGCTTCTTGAAGCTCGCCTCGATGGTCGCGATCGCCGCCTCGCTTGGAAAAGGGGGGACGCGGTCCTGCAGGAGCGCCAATTCGTCGGCGATGTCTTCGGGCAAAAGATCCCGTCGCGTGGAGAGCACTTGGCCGAACTTGACGAAGATCGGGCCGAGCTCTTCGAGGGCGCGCCGTAGGCGAAGCGCGCGCGGCGCGGAGAGATCGCGCCAGAACAAGGCGGCGGCGAGAAATGACAAGGGCCAGGCAAGCCGGCCGGTGGGATCGTGTTCGACGATCAAACGGTCGAGGCCGTATTTGAGGCCCACGCGGACGATCTTGGCGAGGCGAAAAAGGCGCATGGCGCAATTTAACCTCAATTCATGCGCGGAAACAGGGTCTTTTCGCAACGCGGCGGCGAAGCCGGCAGCGTCCGGGGACCTTTCGCATGGCGCCGCTTTTCTCTCTCATGAGCTTCTCGTGGGTTTCTATCGCTTTCCTAAATCGCCTTGCCTTTCTAGCCCACGTACGGCGTTTCGCCGGGTTTTCCGGCGCAAGAACGCGGGGCCGCAGGGTTTCCCATTACACTTGCGCCTTTCCAGGGCGACAAAGCAAGGGCGACAAAGGACAGCCATGACGCAGAATCCTCCTCCACTCGTGTTTCTCAAAGACTACGAGCCGCCGGCGTGGCGCGTGGATACGATCGAGCTCGATGTCTCGTTCCTTTCTGGCTATGTGCGCATCGAAAGCCGGCTGAGACTCGTGCGCAATCCCCTGAACCCGCAAGAAGATTGCCGCTTGCACGGCGAGGCCCTGCAGCTCGAAGCGATCGCGCTCGATGGTCAGCCGCTCGCCCCTTCGCGCTACGTGCTTTCCGAGGAGGGGTTGCGACTTGCGGGGCCCTTGCCCGATGCGTTCATGCTCACGACGGTCGTGCGCGTCGACGCCGACCACAACTTCGCGCTTTCCGGCCTCTATCGCTCGAAAGACGGCTATTTCACCCAGTGCGAGGCGGAAGGATTCCGTCGGATTACCTTTTACCCTGACCGGCCCGATGTGATGGCGCGCTTTTCCTGCCGCATCGAAGCGGACCGCGAAAAGCTACCGGTGTTGCTGTCCAACGGCAACCTCGCGGGGACGGGCACGTTGCCCCAGGGCCGCCACTGGGCGTTGTGGATCGATCCTTTCCCCAAGCCGAGTTACCTTTTTGCCTTGGTTGCGGCGAAGCTGGATGTGCTGGAGGACGAATATGTGACGGCCTCTGGCCGACGTGTGCGGCTTGCTGTCTATGTCGAGCCAGGGAAGAGCGATCAATGCCAGCATGCGATGGCCGCGCTCAAGAAGGCGATGCGTTGGGATGAAGAGACCTACGGCTTGGAATGCGACCTCGATCATTACATGATCGTCGCAGTCGGCGACTTCAACATGGGGGCCATGGAGAACAAGGGGCTGAACGTCTTCAACACCAAATATGTGCTGGCGCGCCCTGATACGGCGACCGATACCGATTATCAGAACATCGACCGTGTCGTCGCACACGAATATTTCCACAATTGGACGGGCAACCGCGTGACCTGTCGCGACTGGTTCCAACTCACGCTCAAGGAAGGATTGACCGTCCATCGCGATCAGCGTTTCGGCGAGGACGTGCATGCGCGCGCGGTTTCGCGCATCCAAGAAGTGCGGCTCCTACGCACCTCCCAGTTCCCAGAGGATGCCGGGCCCATGGCGCATCCGGTGCGTCCAGCCTTTTATGCCGAAATCGACAACTTCTATACGGCCACCGTCTATGAAAAAGGGGCGGCGGTGGTGCGCATGCTCGAGACCCTGATCGGACGCGAGGCGTTTCGCCGGGGCTTGCGCCTTTACCTCAGGCGGCATGATGGCGCGGCGGCGACCTGCGAAGATTTCGTCTCCGCCATGGAAGAGGCATCCGGCATGGATCTTGCGCAATTCCGGCGCTGGTATGGGCGCGCGGGCACCCCACGGCTCATCGTTTCGGGACGTTATGATGCGGCAAGCCAGCGCTATTTCTTGACCCTGCGGCAAAAGCATAGTCCCACGGCCTATGAGCGACGGCTTGTCGAGCTTGGGCTGCCCGTCGAGGAAGGCCCTCTGCATATCCCCGTGGCGGTAGGGCTCGTAGGCCCCGCGGGCGAAGAGCTCTTGCCCGAAGGCACGCGGGTGCTTTCCCTCACTGCGGAGGAAGAAACCTTCGTCTTCGAGGGCGTCGAAAAGACGCCCGTGGCCTCGGTGCTCAGGGATTTCTCGGCGCCCGTGCATCTCGAATTCGAGCAAAGCGAAGAGGAGCTCGCTTGCTTGTTCGCCTACGATGCGGACGCCATCAACCGCTGGGATGCCGGCCAACGCTTGATGACGCGTGTGTTGCTTGCCGGCGTTTCGAGAGGCGGCGCAGACAGCGATTGGGTTCCGTCCCGCCTCATCGACGCCTGCGCGCGCCTGCTCGACGATGGCGAGTGCGATCCGGCCTTCGTCGCCGAAGCCTTGCAATTGCCGAGCGAATCGATCTTGAGCGAGGAAATCGCCGCACGCGGCGAAATCGTCGATCCCGATGCGGTGCATGCGACCCGCATCGCCTTGCGGCGCGTTCTCGCGCAGCGGCTTTACGAGCGGATGGAAACGCTTTGGCAGAGGCTGGCTCCGGTAGGGCCTTATCGTTTCACGAGCGCCGACGTCGGTCGGCGCGCACTGCGCAATACCCTGCTTGCGCTGCTGGCGGAAGCCGATGCCCAGGCGCAGGAAGAGCGGCTATGGACGCAGCTTGTCTGCGCCGACAACATGACAGACGTCTATGCTGCGCTCTCGATCCTCACGCATTATGATCTGCCGGCGCGCGAGAGAGCGTTGTCGGCGTTTTACGAGCGTTGGCGCGAGGAAGCCTTGGTCGTCGATAAATGGCTCTCGGTGCAAGCCGTCTCACGGCTTGCCACGGCCGCCACGGTGCGAGCGCTGATGGCGCATCCCGCCTTCGAACTCAAGAATCCGAACAAAGTCTATGCCTTGGTGCGCAGTTTTTGCGCACAAAATCTGCGCGCCTTTCATGCCGCCGACGGCAGCGGCTATGCGCTAGCCGTCGAGGTCGTGGCGCAGCTCGCCCAGTTCAATCCGCAAGTGGCGGCGCGCATCGTGCGCGCCTTCGATCGCTGGCGCATCTATGACGCTGGGCGGCGCGAAAAAGCGCAGGCTGCACTCGACGCGCTGGCACGCCAGCCGGATTTGGCCAGCGAAGTGGCGGAGGTGGTGGCCAATTTGCTCGGGGGCTAGCCTTAGAGCAGCTGATCGAGGACGAGCATCAGCGCGAAGCCGGCCAAAAGCCCCAGGGTTGCGGGCGTTTGGTGGCCATTGCGATGGGTTTCGGGAATCACCTCGTGGGAAACGACGAAGATCATTGCCCCTGCGGCGAGCGCCAGACCCAGGGGATAGGCGGCTAAAAAGCCGCCCGTGAGCCAAAAGCCAAGCAGCGCGCCCAAAGGTTCCATGAGCCCCGTGGCGGCCGCAATCGACACGGACCACCCGGGCGAGAGGCCGGCGCCTTGCAGCGCGATGGCGACGGCGAGCCCTTCGGGTATGTTTTGCACGGCGATGGCGAGCGCCAGGGGCAGGCCAACCTCGAAATCCGCGCGCGCAAAGCCGACCCCTACGGCCAAGCCTTCGGGCAAATTGTGCAAGGCGATGGCGAAGACGAAGAGCAAGAGGCGCGGACAGCGTTCGTGCGCGGGGCCACAGGGGCCGCTTTTGTCGTGCTCGTGGGGGATGAAATGATCCAATCCCAGCATCAGTAAGGCGCCCAGCGCCAATCCCGCGACGACCCAGGCGACGGCTAGAGCGGTGGTTGCCTCGATCCGCTGGGCGGCGGCGAGCGCTGGCGCCAGCAGAGAAAAGAAGCTTGCGGCCAGCATCATGCCGGCGGCGGCGCCCAGCAAGACGTCTTCGGCAAGCGTCGATAAGCGGCGTAGAATCAGCGCCGGCAGGGCGCCTGTCGTCGTGGCGAGAAAACCCAGCAAACTTCCTGCCATGCCCCAAGCTAAACCCGAGGGATGGCCGGTTCCCGTCGCGGAGAATAGGCTTGCGATCAGCAATCCGCAGAGCGCGAGCGCGCTGATGCCCAAGCCGCCGGCAAGCCAAGGGCGATGCACGGCCTCGGCGCGGGCTTCAGCGCCATAGCCGCCCTGCAGAGTGCGCGCTTCCGGGTTCATGCCGTTGCCTAGGAAAAAAGCAAAAGGCTCAAAAGCGCCCAGAGGCCGGCGAGCTCGATGCCACAACCCAACCAGAAACGCACGGACAAGAAACGCATTTTGACCTCCACGCTAGCAGTCTAGGGAGCGCTTAGGGAAAGCGCCAGTGAATCTTCTCGATTTCTGTCATAAAGCCTGACTATACTGGGGAGTCGCTTGCAATCGAGAATGATTCTCATATAGAATGAGAATCATTCTCTTTTTTTCAAGGGGTGCGACCATGCGAATGCTGAGAAGGCGCCAAGGCGGGTATGGGCTTTGCCAGTTTGGCGTAAGCAGCCGGCAGAAGGGGGCTGGGCCGAGGGAGAGGAGGCCTACCGGCTCTTGGCGGCTTCTTGCTGTGTTCCTTGTCTTGTGGATGGCGGCAGCGAAGGCGGAGCCGCCCATGAACGTCGATGATGCCGCCGTGATGGATAGCGGCAAAAGGAAAATCGAAGCGGCGATGGTGCGCAATGGGCGGATTCGTGGCCCAGAAGCCCTGCTTGGCGTTTCTCCGCGCGCAGATCTCGAACTGCTGCTGGGTGTTGCGCAGACTCACGATCACAGCGAAAGCCCAGCGACGCAGCGAACCAGCGCGGCCCTGGGCGTAAAGTGGGCGTTCTGGCGACAAGAGACGGGGTGGTCGCTTGCCATGAGCGCGCTCTGGGAACATTCGCACATCGATCGTCGCGTCAGCCAAGACCGTTGGAATGAAAAAAACGCGAGTCTTATGGCGCTGGCGACGTGGGTGCGCCCCGAGGGCGAGAAATTGCACGCCAATCTCGGTTTGATGCGTGCGCGCCTGCAGGCCGAGCGCAGCGTGCTTGCCCTCTGGGGTCTGGGCTATGAATGGCCTTTGACGCATCGATGGCAGCTTGTCGCGGAAATCTTCGGGCAAGAAAAATCACGGCCAGATCGAGCCATTGGCATGCGCTATGCGCTCGGCGAAGGATTCAAGCTTTCTGGCGCGCTGGGGCGCGGCAACGACCGGCGTTTCGGACAGCTCGGTTTTGCTTGGGAATTTTGAACACCGCTGCCAGAGGGGGATGCCCGAGGCTCATAAGACAGGCCGGTAGGCAGGATTGTCGATGCGACGCACGGCCTCGATGATCGCTTCGATCGCTTGTGGACGGGTATAGCCTTGACGCCAGGCGAGCGCGACACGGCGGGAGGGTGCTGGCTCTTCGAAGGGAATTGCGACGATCCAATCATTGCGGAAAACGCCAGAAAGCGCGCTTGCCGGCAGCACGGAGACGCCATAACCAGAGGCCACCATGGCGCGCACGGTTTCGATCGAATGTCCTTCGTGCGTGGAGCCTTCGGCATGGCTGATCTCCGGGCAGGCATCGAGGACTTGCTCGCGAAAACAGTTGCCCGCCTTCAGAACCAGCACGTGTTCGCCTTTGATCTCACGCGCAGAAATGGCCTTGCGCTGGCCCCACGGATGGCCGCGTGGGACGATCACTTCGAAAGGCTCGTCATAGAGAGGATGTATGCGGATGCCCGCAATGTCGAAAGGCAGGGCGATGAGGGCGGCGTCGATCGTGCCGTATTTCAGAGCGTCCGCCAATAACGCGGTCATGCTTTCCTCGACGAACAAGCGGAGTTCTGGGGCTGTCTGTTTCAAGGCGGCGATCAGTTCGGGCAACAGGTAAGGACCGATGGTGTGGATGACGCCGAGGCGGAAAACGCCGGCCAAGGGGTTCTTGCCTTGCTGGGCAACGAGTTCGATGCGCCGCGCCTCATCGAGCGTCTTGCGTGCCTGAGCCACGATTTGCCAGCCAAGATCGGTCAGCGCCACGTGTCCCTTCTGGCGTTCGAAGAGCGCCACCCCGAGCTCGTGCTCGAGATTTTGCAGGGCGACCGAGAGGGTTGGCTGGCTCACCTGGCAACGTTCGGCGGCGCGGATCATGGAGCCTTCGTCGGCGAAGGCGACGAGATAGCGGAGGGCAGAAAGTTTCATGGCTATAGCGGGGGACTATACGGCGAATAGTCAAAAACTATAATAAAATCATTGACTTATGTCAACATCCCCATTCATTGTAAGGGTATCTTTCCGGCTGCGACAAGTTTTTTCACCTTGGAAGGAGGACCCTCATGAAAGTGAAATTGCGTACCCTGGCCATTTCCATGACCCTGATCGGCGCCATCGGCGCACCGACTTTCGCGGCCGAAGAACTGGTCAAGCCCATACAGCCACCAAAATCGATCAATCTCGGCATGGCCGAACTCGGCAAGAAGCTGTATTTCGATCCTCGCCTATCGAAATCCGGCTTCATTTCCTGTAATTCCTGTCACAACTTGTCGATGGGCGGCGCCGATAACCTGCCGACTTCGATCGGCCACAATTGGCAGCAAGGGCCGATCAATGCCCCCACCGTGCTCAATTCGAGCCTCAACGTGGCGCAGTTTTGGGATGGGCGGGCCCCCGACCTCAAGGCTCAGGCCGGCGGCCCGATCGCGAACCCGGGCGAGATGGCATTCACCCATGAGCTCGCGGTCCATGTGCTCGAAACCATCCCAGAATACGTGCGCGAATTCAAGATGGTGTTCGGGAAAGACAAGATCGACATCGACCAAGTCACGACCGCGATCGCCGAATTCGAAAAAACGCTGGTCACTCCCAACTCGCGGTTCGATCAATGGCTGCTCGGCAAAAAGGATGCGCTGACGGCAGATGAACTCGCCGGCTGGAAACTCTTCAAGGAAAGCGGCTGTGTGGCTTGCCACAACGGTGAAAACCTCGGCGGCACTTCTTTCCAGAAGATGGGCATCGTCGAACCCTATAAAGCGAAGAGCCCAGCGGAAGGCCGTGTAGCGGTGACCGGCAAAGATGCCGATCGCTTCAGCTTCAAGGTACCCACTTTGCGTAACGTGGAGCTGACTTATCCCTATTTCCATGACGGCGCCGTATGGACGCTCAAAGAAGCCGTCGACATCATGGGGAGATTGCAACTGGGTCGCAAATTCACCGAGAAGGAAAACGCCCAGATCGTGGCTTTCTTGAAAACTCTGACCGGCGAACAACCCAGATTCACCTTGCCCATCTTGCCCCCGTCTTCTGACAAGACACCCAGGCCACAGCCCTTCGGCAAGTGAAGATTCTCGCCTACTCTCTCGAGTGGATACGGCGTCGCGGCGGCGACGCCGTTTTTTTGGGATTGCCAATAGTTTCGAACAATTCAAACAAAATAAAAGATCAATTTAAGAAATCACAAGGTCTTGGCTAGAGTACAAGCACGACCTCTGGAGTTCTCGACCGAAAGGAAAACACCATGAAAGACGCTGCCTCTTGCCCCTTCCACCATGCGCCGAACGAAGCGAAGCGCATCGATGCATGGTGGCCAGATCGCTTGAATCTGAAGGTCTTGCGCCAGAACTCGCCGGTTTCCGATCCGTTGGGCGCCGATTTCGACTACGCCCAGGAATTTCTCAGTCTGGACCTCGCCGCTGTGAAGCGCGACCTCGCAGAAATGATGACGAACTCCCAAGACTGGTGGCCTGCCGACTTCGGGCATTATGGGCCGCTGATGATCCGTATGGCCTGGCATTCCGCGGGCACCTATCGCATCGGCGATGGTCGCGGGGGAGCTAGCGCCGGTCAACAACGATTCCCCCCGCTCAACAGTTGGCCCGACAATGCCAACCTCGACAAGGCCCGGCGGCTGCTTTGGCCGATCAAACAAAAGTATGGCAAGAAGATCTCGTGGGCCGACTTGATGATCTTGGCAGGAAACGTGGCCCTGGAGATCATGGGACTGAAGACCTTTGGTTTTGCCGGCGGTCGCAAGGACGCGTGGGAGCCGGATGAGTCGGTGTATTGGGGAGTCGAAGGCCAGTGGCTGGAAGACAAGCGTCATCATGGCGAGCGCGAGCTGGAAAACCCGCTCGCCGCCGTGCAGATGGGCCTCATCTACGTCAATCCCGAAGGGCCTAGTGGTCGGCCCGATCCCGTGGCCGCGGCAATCGACATTCGGGAAACCTTTCGACGCATGGGCATGAACGATGAGGAAACGGTGGCCCTGATCGCGGGTGGCCATACGTTCGGTAAGGCTCATGGCGCGGGCCCGGTGCCTCATGTCGGCCCTGAACCGGAATCCGCCCCCATCGAGCAGCAGGGCTTGGGCTGGCTGAGTAGTTTTCGGAGCGGCAAAGGCCCCGATACCATCACGGGTGGTCCCGAAGTGACCTGGACGAGAACGCCCACGCGGTGGAGCAACGATTTCCTCGAAATCCTCTTCCACTACGATTGGGAGCTGACCAAGAGCCCGGCCGGCGCCTACCAATGGGTGGCGAAAGATGCACCCGAGGTCATTCCGGATGCTTTCGATCCTGAAAAGAAACACAAGCCGACGATGTTGACGACCGACCTGTCTCTGCGCTTCGATCCGCACTATGAACGCATCGCGCGCCGCTTCCTCGCTCATCCCGAGGCGTTCGCCGAGGCGTTCGCAAGGGCTTGGTTCAAGCTGACCCATCGCGACATGGGGCCAAAGAGCCGCTACCTCGGCCCGGAGGTGCCGGCCGAAGACCTGATCTGGCAGGATCCGATTCCACTCCGCGACCATCCCTTGATCGACGAGGAAGACATTGCCGCCCTGAAACGGAAAATCCAACAAAGCGGGCTCTCGATCGCAGATCTGGTCTATGTGGCGTGGTCGGCAGCCTCGACTTTCCGGGGCTCCGACAAACGCGGCGGCGCCAATGGCGCGCGCATTCGCCTTGCGCCGCAAAAGGACTGGGCCGTCAACGAGCCTGCACGCCTGGCACGGGTGCTGACGACTTTGACGGCGATTCAACAGGACTTCGAAAAAGGGGAGAGGAGCGGCAAAAAGGTTTCGCTTGCAGACTTGATCGTCTTGGCCGGCTGTACTGCCGTGGAAAAGGCAGCGGCGGATGGGGGTATCCCGCTTCCCGTCCCTTTCGTTCCAGGGCGTATGGATGCGCGGCAGGAGCAAACGGATGTCGACGCGTTCGCCGTGATGGAACCTTTTGCCGATGGCTTCCGCAACTACCTGAAGGCGCCCTCGCGCGTGCGGGCCGAACATTGGCTTGTCGACAAAGCTCAGCTATTGACCCTGACGCCGCCCGAAATGACCGTGCTGGTCGGCGGCTTGCGCGTGCTGGGGGCGAATTATGGCGGCAGTCGAGACGGCGTATTCACGCAGCGGCCGGGCGTGCTCAGCAATGATTTCTTCGTCAATCTGCTCGATATGAACCTCGTCTGGGAACCGGTCGATGCTCATCAGCATCTTTTCGCGGGTTACGAGCGTCAAAGCGGAGCGCTGCGCTGGCGGGCTACCCGCGTCGACCTGATCTTCGGCGCTCATGCCGAGCTGCGCGCAATCGCCGAAGTCTATGCAAGCGCCGATGGCGACGAGAAATTCGTCGCCGACTTCATCGCCGCGTGGCATAAGGTGATGATGCTCGACCGCTTCGATCTGGGCTGGCGATGAGGGAGAGGAGGCAAGGCGCGCCTTCAATCGGGCACGAATCTCAGCACGTTGCCGTTGATACAGTAGCGTTTGCCGGTGGGGGGAGGACCGTCGTCGAACACATGGCCGAGATGAATGCCCGAAGAAGCGCTGCGGACCTCGATGCGCCTCATGCCAAAGGAATGATCCTCGTGGTAGGTGAGGGCACCGGGGAGGGGCTCGAAAAAACTCGGCCAGCCGGTGCCGCTGTCGAACTTTGCTTGCGAGCGAAAGAGCGGTGCGCCGGTGATCGGATCGACGAAGGTCCCCGGCCGCTTTTCGTCGAGATGCGAGCCAGTCCAGGGCCGCTCGGTGCCCCCTGCGAATGCAATCTTGCGTTGCTCTGGCGTGAGCAGATGGTGGCCGAGCCATTGCCAGAAACGCTCTTTTTCGCTGCTGTAGCCCGTGAAACGCGAAACCTCCCGCCCATTCTCGAAGAGCACGATGGTCGGGGTCGCGAACAGGGGTTTTTCCAGTGTCCAGCCGTTCGGCGCCTGGGTCGAGAGAGTTCGGGCGAGCGGGACGGGGGCGCGCCAATCGGCGAGGATCTCCTGGGCAAATCGCCGACAATGGGGGCATGCTTCGGCTTCGAAGACGACGAGCTGACGCGCGTAGGCGAGCTTCTCGCCCACGAGCGGGGAAGCCGAGGGCGGCGTCGCCTCCTCCTGACGCCAGGGATAACGCACGCCGGTGCCGCCGAGACCGCAGTAGCCGCCGGGATTTTTCTTCAAATAGTCTTGGTGGTAGTCTTCGGCGCGCACATAACGCAAAAGCGGCGCGATTTCCGTGGTGATCGGCCCGAAGCCAGCCTGTGTGAGCGCCGACTGATAGACCTCGCGCGTCTCCAAAGCGATCGAAAGCTGCCTTTTGTCCGTCGTATAGATGGCGCTGCGGTAGTTACTGCCGATGTCGTTTCCCTGCCGGTCGCCTTGGGTCGGATCATGGTTTTCCCAGAAGTGGGCAAGTACCCGTGCGAGGCTGACGCGGGCGGGGTCGAAGGTGACCTTCACCACTTCAGCGTGGTTACGCTTGTGCGTCAATCCTTGGCGCAGCAGCCGCTCGTGTTGCAAGATCGCTTCATAGCGGCCCTCGATGTCGCCATTGGCGTAACCGACCTCGACGGCCACCACCCCCGAAAGTTGCTCCATGCGGCGCTGGGCGCCCCAAAAACAGCCCATGCCGAGGACGATGGTTTCCATGGCGGCGTGCGTGCTCATGATGATCCCCCCGCAAAGCCATATCAGAACGATTTGCTTCATTCAAGATTCAAAGCGCGAAAGGGTGAGGGCCTAGCCCGCTTTCCCCTGCCGAGGATTGAAATCGAATGGCCATGCCCCCACACCGTTTGACGAGTCTTTCATCCATTAGACCACGATGCGCCTAATCGTTCTCATCGCTGCCGCGGTGGCGACTTTGCTGATGGGGGTCCTCGGTTTGCAGGCAAGATCGAATACCTGCCAGGCGAAACCGGGGGAGTGGTTTGCCCCCGCCAGCGGCGCCCTTCTTTCGCCGTCGGTGCTCTTCGAGCGCATGGCGGGAAAAAGAGTCGTCTTGCTCGGAGAGCGCCATGACAGCGCCGAGGATCATCGCTGGCAGCTCTATACCCTGATCCAACTGCATGCGCGCCGCCCCACGATGGCTCTGGCTTTGGAGATGTTTCCGCGCCGGCTGCAACCCGTGCTCGATCGCTGGGTGGCGGGCGAGCTTTCGGAGGAAGAGTTTTTGCGTCAAAGCGAATGGAAGAAGGTTTGGGGCTATGATGCGCGTGATTATTTGCCGCTTTTCCATTTCGCGCGCATGCAGCGGCTGCCGATGCTCGCCGTCAATGTCGACCGGAGTTTGATCGAGGCGATTGGGCAAAAAGGCTGGGAAGGAGTGCCCACGTCCCAAAAAGAAGGTCTTACGCGGCCGGCGCCGCCCAGCGAGTCTTACCGCAAGGCGCTACGCCAAGTCTTCGATCACCATCCCGCGAAAGCGCGCGGGGAGGAAGCCTTCCCCTTTTTCGTGGAAGCACAAACGGCCTGGGATCGCGCAATGGCCGAGGGCATCGCCGATTTTTTGCGGAAAACGCCCAACGCCTTGGTGGTCGGGATCGTCGGCGCCGGCCATGTGCGCCATGGCCACGGGATCGCTCATCAGCTCAAGGATCTCGGTATCGTTGACGTGGGCGCCTTGTTGCCGTGGGAACGCGGCCAGGACTGCCAAGAACTCGAACCGACGCTCGCGGATGCGCTGTTCATGATTGCGCCGACGAAAAGCGATGCGCCGCGTCTGGGCGTCACGCTCGAGGCAGACAAAGACGAAGGCTTGCGCATCCGCGAGGTCAGCGAAGGCAGCATCGCCCAAGCCGCAGGGCTTACGAAGAACGACGTGATCACGCGCGTGGCAGGTCAGCCGGCGAAATCGATCGAAACCTTGCGTCAAATGGTGCGCGCGATGCCGGCTGGCGCCTGGCTGCCCCTGACGGTCAAGCGGGGTGGGGTCACCCTCGAGCTCGTGGCGAAATTTCCCGCCGAACCATGAAGCGCATTTTTCTTTGCCTATTCGCGACGTGGACTATCGGCGCCCAGGCGTTGCCTAGGCTTGAGCTCGATCTGCGCTTGGACCCGGAAACGCGCCATTTCACGGCGCATGCGATCCTGACGGACGAGCAGGCGATCAGCGCCTTCCGGCTGTCCCCCGCTTTCGAAATCATCGAGCTTCGTACCGAAGGCCGGCCCCAGGGCATACGGCCCTCTCCTGACCGCATGGGCTGGTATTCGGTGCCTGCCGGCGTGCGCCGCATCGAATTGCGCTACCGCGCACAACTGCCTGCAACGCCCGTGCTTGATCATCGCCAGGCGCTGCGGCCCTTGGCGACGAGCGCGCCGGAAGGCAGCTTCTTGCCGGCTTCGTCCGCCTGGTATCCCCAAGTAGAAGGATTCTTCACCTATCGGGTGTCGCTTTCCTTGCCCAAAGGCCAAAAAGGCCTCGTGCCGGGCACGTTGCTGGAAGAACGAGAGACGGGGCAAGGGTATCGCGCGCGCTTTGACTTTCCATGGCCGGCGGATGGCATAGAGCTCATGGCGGGCCCCTATGTCATCGAGGAAAGCTGGCTTGCGCTCGAGGGGCGAAAGATTCGTTTGCGCACTTATTTCCATGCCGAGCTTCGCGATCTCGCGCGGGCTTATCTGGACGATGCGGCGCGCTATCTGGAGCGTTACAGTCGAGAAATCGGGCCATACCCCTTCGAAAGCTTTTCCATCGTCTCAAGCCCGACGCCCACGGGCTTTGGCATGCCGACGCTGACGTATCTCGGACGCGAGGTGGTGAAATTGCCGTTCATCCGGAAAAGCTCCCTCAGGCATGAGGTGCTGCACAACTGGTGGGGCAATGGCGTCTATCCGGATTGGCGACAAGGGAACTGGAGCGAGGGCTTGACCACCTTGATGGCCGATCATGCCTTCAAGGAAGAAGAAAGCGAACTGGCGGCGCGTGAGATGCGGCTTGGCTGGCTTCGCGACTACGCCGCTTTGCCCGCAAAAGAGGAGTTTGCGCTCAAGGATTTCACCGCACGCGGCCACGGTATCGCTTCGATCATCGGTTACAACAAGGCAGCGATGGTGTTCTTGATGCTGCGCGACATGATCGGAGCGGAAGCCTTCCAGCGGGGGATAAGGCTCTTTTGGCAACGACATCGTTTCCAAACCGCGAGCTGGCGCGATCTCGAAGCCGCTTTTTCGGAGGCGGCACAGCAGGATCTGCGATCGTTCTTCGCGCAATGGGTGGAAAAAGCCGAAGCGCCTTCCTTTTCCGCCGAGGCGATAGCGCGCGATCGCGACTATCGGCTTTGGCGCAAGCTGCCGGCCGAAGAGTTGCCGCCCATCTTGCGCGAGACCCTGATCGCGCCACGCGTCGAAGTCGTCGTGCTCGATGCGGAACTCGAAGCGGCAAGCCAAGCGCTGCTGCCCCGGCTTCTCGATGATCAGACGCCCCAGCGGGTGAGTGCGCCGGGAGTACGGCCGTTCGTGGTGATCGGCATGCCGAAAAGCCTCGAGGCGTGGTTGGCGCGCCATCATTTGCCTGCGCCGCCGCGTTTGCCCTCTGCCGGCAGCGCCGAAGTCTGGGCAGGACGCACGAAGCAAAAAACGCCCTATCTCGCGATACGCGTGCGCGACGAGGCGGCGCTTTCGGCCTTGGTGCGCCCCTTGCCCCACTACGGACGGGAAGGCTGGCTCGTCTTCGAGGGCGCGCGGGTGGTCGCCAAGGGGATCGAGCCGCCTGGCAAAATGCGGGAATGAAGAAATCCTTTCCGCGGGCGCCCAAACATCCCGAGCGCATCTGCTGGGGCTGCGAGCGTTTTTGTCCGGCAGAGCGCATGAGCTGCGGCAATGGCACAGAGCGCGCCATGCATCCCGTGGAGATCTTCGGCGAAGATTGGGACTCCATGGACCTCATCCTCCCTCTACCCCAGGCGAAAGCCGCCGAGGAGAAAGGCGACGCCTAGGCGCTTTCTCCGGAGGGCCGGCCAAGCGCCAGCTCACAACGTTGCAGCTGCGCGATGAGGCGGCCCGCCGCGCTTTCGAGTTCCCGAAAGAGGCCTTGGGTGGCCTCTGAAGAAACGGCATGGCAAAGCCGTGTGGCCGCCTCGTGAAGCGCCGCATGGAGGGGGGCAAGGGCCAGGAAAAGGTCTTTTTGCGCATGCTGAGTCCAGTCCGTGCCCGCATACCATCGGCCAAAGAAACAGGCGTCTATATCGGTGAGACCCGTTGGCAGCGCACGATCGAGTTGGAGCGCGCTCGATGTTCGCGACGAAATGCCGAACGGAAGTTTCGGCGGTGACCAGCATGCGTACGCTTTCATCCCAGCGTCGCCGCCGATAAGGCAAGAGGGAAGGCTCAGGCTGCCAAGTGCGCACCCAGGCGGCGAGCTCGTTGGCCGGCAACGGCGGTGCGATGGCATACCCTTGCATCTGGTCTACGTTCAGCATCAACAGCAGGCGTGCATGCTCGTTCGTTTCCACGCCTTCCGCGATGACGGCTCGCTCGAATGCAGAGGCCAGACCGATCACGCCTTCGACGAGGGCAAGGCTGTCGGGCTCATAAAGCGCATCGCGCACGAAGCTTTGATCGATCTTGATCGTATCGGCGGGTAGCCGTTTCAGATA
>JAOADW010000031.1 GCA_026417115.1 Rhodocyclaceae bacterium | reverse complement strand
TCGACGGTGGCGAACGCGACCCAGGCCTTGCGCACCGTCGATTCGGCGATCGATGCGATCAACGCCCAGCGTGCGAAGTTCGGCGCCTTGCAGTCCCGCTTCGAGGCGACCATCGCCAACCTGCAGATCTCCTCGGAGAACCTCTCGGCAGCAAGAAGCCGCATCCGCGACGCCGACTTCGCGGCCGAGACGGCGAACCTCACGCGCGTGCAGATCCTGCAGCAAGCCGGCATCGCCATGCTCGCGCAGGCAAACGCCTTGCCGCAGAATGTCCTGCAGCTCTTGCAACGATGACCGATCCCGAAGGGCTGTAACCAGACCATTGCAGCGGTAAGCCGAAACCATGCCTCAAAGCGAAGAGAAACGCTTCGTCTGGCAACGTTGCCTGGGTGTCGAAGACCTGGAAGCCAGCGGCTACCACGACAATGCGCGTCGGGATCTGATCGACGCGCTCGATTTTTCGCCCCGGAAAGCGCTCGACATTGGTTGCGGAACGGGCGCAACCTTTGCCTATCTCAAGACCCGCCATCCTCACTGCGAAACCTGGGGCATCGAACTCAACCGATCGGCAGCCGCGATTGCCCAAACCCGCCTCGATCATGTCGCCGTAGGCAAATTCGAGGACATCGACCTCGACGCTTTGGGTCTTGCCCCGGCCTCGCTCGACCTCGTGCTGTGTGCCGACGTGCTCGAACATATGTATGACCCGTGGTCGGCGGTCGTGCGGCTGAAGGACTATCTCCGCGAAGAGGGCCGGCTCGTCATCAGCATTCCCAATCTGCGCTATCTGCCGCTGCTGGATGATCTCGCGCATGGATACTTCCGGTATGCCGATTTCGGCGTGCTCGACGTCACCCACCTGCGTTTTTTCACGCGCAAAGAACTCGAGCGTTTTCTTTACGAAACTGGCTACGAGATCGTTTCCTTGCAGTATGGCCGGGATACGACACTGGACGCCCTCTACGAGCAGGCGCGGCAAACGCTGCCCGCCACCCTCGATACGGGCAAGCTCTTGCTGCGCAATCTGACGGCAGACGATCTCGAAGAACTCTTTAGCGCTCAATTTTTCGTCACGGCCAAGAAAGGCAAGCCCCGCCTTGTCGGCTATATGCCGCCGCGCATGGGCTGCTATTTCTGGCGAGGCCAGCAGACCGATTACTGGCAATTCCTCGCCTGCCATCGGCTACTCGAACACGAGGCGCGCGCCTTTGAAGCTTGGCTTGCGCAAACAGAGGCCCCCGCTTTTGCCATCTTCGTGATTCATGGCGGAGAGGAAGCGCTCCTGGGACGCACCATCGCCTCGGCAGCCAGTTGGCTTTATGACCGCTTCACGCTGACCGTGCTGGCGCCTAGCGAGGCGCCGCCCGCGTTCCGTAACCATGCCCGGCTCCGCTGGCTCAAAGTCGTGCAGACGGATGCGGCTGCCTATTGGCGAGAGCTCGCCAAGTGCTTTGAAGACAGCGAAGCGGAGTGGTGCTTGATCCTCGAAGCGGGGGATGAGCTTGTGCCGCATGCCTTGCTTTATTTTGCCGAATATGCAACCCGCCATCCTCGGGCTGCTCTGCTTTATGCCGACGAAGGCAGTCTCGACGCCGCCGGAAGACCCGAACAGCCTTATCTGAAGCCAGATTTCGCGCCCGACTATTTCCTTGCCTTCGATTATCTCGGTGATGCCATCGCCTGGAAACGGGAAACACTGCGGGCGCTCGGCGGTCTGCATCTTTCCGACGACAATCCCTTGCGAGGCTTCGCCTTGCGGCTTTTTCACGCGCAGGGAGCGAGCGCATTCGGCCACATTCCCGACATCCTCTTTCACCGAGAGCCGCGACGTTGCCTCAATCGGCGCTTGCACGGCCACCCCTATGAGCCTGTCCTGCAAGAAATCCTCCCTGCCGCCGAAATCGGCCCGGGCTGGCTCCCCACTGCCGCACGCATCGAAGCGCCTCGCGTGGAAACGGCAAAGATTCTCCTGATCGTCGAAGCCGTCGCTGACCTCGCCACGATGCAGCGCCTCGTCGAAGAAACCTGGGGCCGCCGCGACTATCGGCAGGTGGACCTCGTCATTTTCGTCGCCGAGGTGTTGGCAACGGAAACGCGCACATGGCTTGCTGAGCGGGATGCCGACGCCCCCCCCGGACTTTTCATTTTCGCCCATCCCCCCGACTTATCGGCGACGGCGCGCCTGAACGCCGCCATCGCGCAGTCAGACGCCGATTTGGTTTTTCTCTTGCGCGCCGACGCCATTCCGAGCGACGCCTCGTGGCTTGCCCAACTCGCCGCCGAGGCATTGCGCCCCGATATTGGCATCGTCGCGCCTCGGCTCGTCGATCGTGAAGGGCGGCTCATCGGCAATGCCTTGCTCTTGGGCATGGAAGGTTTCGCCCAAGGGCTCGGCAGCGGCGAAGGCTTCGCTTCGCCAGGCCACTTCGGGCGTCTGCTCGTGCCGCAAAACCCCTCGGCTCTCGCAGCCGAAGCCGTCCTCTTCGCCCGCAAACATTGGTTGGCGGTTGATGGCCTCGACGCACAGATGGAGCCCGCAGGCGCCCTCATCGATTTTGCATTGCGCCTAAGCGCCCGCGGCTTGCATCACCTCTGGTGGCCCTACGTCACCCTCATCTGCCCTGACGGTGGTTTCCGTCCCATCCGTGAGGCCGATCAGTCGCTGCTCATGGAACGCTGGTTGCCGCAACTCGCGCGCGACCCCGCCTACAACCCCAACGCCAGCCGCATCACGCCGTTTGCGCTGCGCGAACACCCACATGTCTCACGCCTGGGCTTACCGTGGAAGCCCCTGCCGAAGCTCATGGCCTTCCCTGCCGATTTGATGGGATGCGGCCATTACCGCGTGATCGAGCCCTTCCGCGCCGCTCAAAAAGCCGGCCTCATCGATGGCTATCTCGGCACTAGCCACTACGATCCGCTTGACATGGCGATCTTCGCCGCCGACACCTTGCTGTTGCAAAGGCAAGTCGATGATCGCCAACTCGAATTCATTCGCAACTACCGGCGTTTCTTCGACCTCAAGCTCGTTTTCGAGCTCGACGACCTGATCACCCAGGTGCCGCTGGAAAGCTATCACAAAAGCCACATGCCGAAGGACATCGCCAAACGGCTGCGCCAGGGGCTGGCCCTCTGCGACCGCTTCATCGTGACGACCGAACCGCTGAAGGAAGCCTACCGCACGCTGATCGACGATATCCGCGTCGTGCCCAACCGCATCGACATCGAAAAATGGGGCCACCTCACGCCAAGACGCCGGGCGGGACGCAAACCGCGCGTCGGCTGGGCCGGCGGCATTTCTCACGGCGGCGATCTCGCGCTCGTGATCGATCTCATCAAAGAAACCGCCCAGGAAGTCGAATGGGTTTTCCTCGGCATGGTGCGGGAGGAATTTCGCGCCTACCTGAGCGAAGCCCACGCCGGCGTCGATACGCCGCTTTACCCTGCCAAGCTTGCTTCCCTGAACCTCGATCTCGCCATCGCGCCGATTGCGGAAAACGAATTCAACGACTGCAAGAGCAATCTGAAGCTGCTCGAGTATGGCATTCTCGGCTACCCCGTGATTGCCTCGGACTTCGGTCCCTATCGGCGTTCGCGCGATTTTCCCGGCGTCACCCTGGTCAGAAACCGGCACAAAGACTGGCTTGCCGCCCTACGCGCTCATATCCATGACCTCGATGAATGCGCGCGCCGTGGCGATGCGCTGCGTGCGCACGTGCTCCGCCATTGGATCCTCCAAGATCACCTCGAAGAATGGCGTTCTGCGTGGTTCGATTTCTGACGTGAGCAAGACCGTCGCCATCGTCCAATCGTCCTACATTCCCTGGAAAGGCTATTTCGACCTCATCCGCCGAAGCGACGAATTCATTCTGCTCGACGACGTGCAATACACGCGTCGCGACTGGCGCAACCGCAACCGCATCAAAACCGCACGGGGGCTCGTCTGGCTGACCATACCCCTGAAGAACAAAGGGCATTATCACGCCCGCATCGAAGAAATGGAAACGGTCGATGATAGTTGGCGCCATCGCCATTGGGAGCAGTTGCGGCAAGCCTACCGGACGGCGCGTTACTTTCGCGAAGAGGCCGAGTTCGTCGCCACGCTCTATCGACAATGCTCCTTCCAGCGGCTTTCCGACATCAACTACCATTTTCTTTCCGCTCTTTGCCAGCGACTTGGCATTACCACACCGCTATGCTTTTCGAGCCGCTATGGCGTCAAGGCAAGCGACGCCAATGCGCGCCTCATCGCTCTCTGCCAGGCCGCAGGCGCAACGCACTATCTGTCCGGCCCACGCGCACGCAGCTACCTCGACGAAGAAAGATTCCGCGCCGCTGGCATCACAGTAGAATACATCGATTATTCGGGGTATCCGGTCTATGACCAACCCCATGGTGCCTTCGAGCATCATGTTTCAATTTTAGACCTCCTATTTTGCGTAGGCTCTGAAGCATTGCACTACCTTGAGTCGGATGCGAAATGAGTGAGGACATTGCCACCAAGATCGCGCAGTATTACGAAGAGAAGATACGTCTCTATGGCCCATGCGCTCAGGGGGTGGATTGGAAGGATGAAGTCTCCCAGCGATTGCGCTTCGCACAGTTCGAGCGTCTGTTGCCTCGTGATACGCCAATATCTTTGCTTGACGTCGGCTGTGGCTATGGCGCTCTGCTATCCCATCTGCGCAAGAATGGCTATCGCCATTGCGTCTATCACGGTATCGACCTCTCCGCCACGATGATCGAGCATGCTCAAAAGCTACATGGGAGAGACAAACAGGCTTTTTTTGCACAAGGTGCCGCGATCGACGGCGTCTTCGATTACGTCGTAGCCAGCGGCATTTTTAACGTGCGCATGGATATTCCCTATGCGCGCTGGCACTCTTGGTGCATCGATGTCGCTGTGCAACTCGTCAAGCAAGCTCGCCGCGGCCTAGCATTCAACTTTCTCACTCTACGTGCCGATAAAGATAAGATGCGGCCAGATCTCTATTATGCCGACCCAACGCAATGGCTGGCTTGGGCGCTCGCCCTGTCTCGTCACGTTGCCCTTCTGCATGATTACGATCTCTGGGAATTCACTTTGCTCGTTCATTTTCCATCCGCATCACAAACATGAACACCACGGCCATGGAAGCCAGGGGTGATCGCCCCCTCGTCATTTTCGGCGCCAGTGAACTCGCGGAAATCGCCTGCTTCTATTTTCGCCACGATAGCAGCCGCAAAGTAGCTGCATTCACGGTAGATGCTAGTCATCTGAAGGAAAGCGTATGGCATGGCCTGCCAGTAATGCCTTTCGAGTATATCGAGAAGGAATTCCCGCCTTCCACCCACGATCTCTTCGTGGCCGTCGGCTATGGCCGCCTCAACCGTCTGCGTGCCGAAAAATGTCGACAAGCAAAAGCCAAGGGCTATCGTATGGCGAGCTATGTCAGCTCTCGCGCTACTGTCTGGCCAGGACTCGCTCACGGAGAAAACTGCTTCATCTTGGAAAACAACGTCATACAGCCTTTCGTGCGCATAGGTCATAATGTCTTTCTTTGGAGTGGAAACCATATCGGCCACCACGTCGTCATCGAAGACCATACCTTCATCGCCTCGCACGTGGTCATTGCGGGCGGCGTTAAGGTTGGTAAGCGTTGCTTCTTCGGCGTCAACGCTGCGACACACGACCATATCGAGATCGGCGATGACTGCGTGATCGGTGCCGGCAGTCTCGTAGATCGGTCCTTGCCGGCTTCGAGCGTGCTGCTAGCCGTCTCTTCCCGCCTAGCGCCGTTTCCCAGCAGCCGGCTGCGTGGCGCCTTCGCACATTCTGACGAACCACCCGTGTTGCAGGAGGATATATGAGAAATCAATATGGGGCACCACTCATCTCGCCTGAGCCGTCAAGCTGGATCGAAGAAGCCGCAGAGGAGATCTGCGTCCAGGGGTATACCGTAGTGCATGACATGTTTACCGCCGACACGCTCGAAGAGGCGCGCATGCGGCTAGATGCCCTCTACGAGAAGCAAGCACTCGCGTTCGGCGAAAAGCGACTCAAAGAAATTGGCGACGAGCTCACCGTGCGCGCACCTTTGCTTGAAGACGATTTCTTTCTTAGATTCGCCGCCCACGAGCGCCTGCTGACCTTGGTGGAACACGTGCTCGCCGCTCCCCCGGTGCTTTATCTCCAAAATGGCATTCTCAACAACGTCCCCGACCATCCCCAGACGCGCTGGCATCGTGATCTGCCTTACCAGCGGTGGATGCCAAATCGCCCCGCAACACTCAACGCGCTCTATGCGCTCGACGATTTCCGTGCGGACAACGGCGCAACCTTGATTCTGCCGCACAGTCACCGCCTCGACCCTTTGCCGAGCTGGCGCTACTGCGAGAAACATGCCTTCGCTGCGCTCGTGCCGGCAGGTTCCGTATTGGTTTTTGATTCCTGGCTTTGGCACCGCGCGGGTGACAATGCGAGCGGCGCACCGCGACGCGCGCTCAATCACATCTATGCAACGCCCGTCTTTCAACCCTTTTATGACTTTCGACCCCTATTGGAACGCCTGCCTCACGCCGATGCACGACTGCATACCCTGTTGGGCAAAACCTATCAGACTCATGCCGACGGCACGGCCTGGCGGGAAGCCCGCTACCACAGGCTACAGACGCAATGAGCTGGAAACGGCTAGGCAGGCTTTTTCACGCCGAACGCCAATACCCATGGCTTGTCAGCCATGCAGCAAACCCACTCCCTTTTCTCGCTGGCAGCCAGAAGCTTGGCGTGCTTTTCAACGTCCGCGATGCAGACAACCGCGCGCATGTCGCCGTCTTGTCGTTTCCCCCTACCCATCCGCAGGGAACGATCGAGCTTTTCCCCTCTCCCATCCTCTCTCCGGGAGAGCTTGGTGCTTTTGACGAATCGGGCGTTTCCGTCGGTAACTGCCTCACCGATGAAGCAGGGCAATGGCGCCTTTACTATCTTGGATGGACGCTTTCCGGTCGCAGCGCTTACTACAACAGCATTGGCCTTGCAATCGGCGCGTCGCCATGGGGCCCTTTCGAGCGTTACAGCATCGCGCCTATTTTGGGCAGAAGCCGAGAAGACCCCTATTCCCTCTCCTATCCATGGATTTGGCGCGAGAACGATGGGCGCTGGTCGATGATTTATGGCGCGACTATTCGTTGGCTGGATCGGCACACGATGTTGCATGAGTTGCGCACCGCTGCTTCCGATGATGGACTCTGTTGGCGACCGACGGGTAGGGCGCTTTTGCCCTTGGCTCCAGGCGAAATAGCCCACGCCCGCCCCTGTCTGCTACGCTCCCATAGAGGATACGAGCTCTGGTTTTCTGTAAAAACGGCTGATGGCTACCGCATTGGCTATGCCAGCTCGGACGATGGACTCCGCTGGCAGCGAGCCGACGAGATAGCTGGCCTTGAACCCGGCCGGGAAGCGTGGGAAGACCGTGAAGTTTGTTATCCCGCCGTGATCGATTTCGACGATCAGCGCTATCTTTTTTATTGTGGAAATGGCTACGGTCGCAGCGGCTTCGGCTGGGCCGTCTGGAGTCACGATCACGATGTCTAGCAGGATTCCTTTCAACAAACCTTTCATCGCTGGCAAGGAGCTTTACCACATCGCCCAGGCGGTCTTAAATGGACATTTGTCGGGCGATGGCCACTATACCCATCGCTGCGCACAGTGGCTTTGTGGCTATCATGGTAGTCAGCGCGCCCTGCTGACCCCTTCCGGCACGGCGGCACTCGAGCTCGCTGCTCTTCTGCTCGATCTTTCGCCCGGCGACGAAGTGATCATGCCCTCCTTCACGTTCGTCACCACCGCCAGCGCGTTTGCGCTCCGCGGTGCGACGCCGGTATTCGTCGATATTCGCGAGGACACTTTCAATCTCGACGAGCGCATGGTAGAAGCTGCAATCACACCGAGGACGCGTGCAATCGTCGCGGTTCATTATGGCGGCTGCGCCTGCGAGATGACGGCGTTGCGGGAAATCGCCGATCGACACGGTCTTACGCTCATCGAGGATGCAGCGCATGCTCTTGGCGCTCATTATCAGAATCGTCCGCTCGGCAGCTTTGGAGATCTAGCCTGTCTGAGCTTTCATGAAACCAAAAACCTCATCAGCGGCGAAGGCGGCGCGCTGCTCGTCAATCGTGCGGACTGGAGCGAACGCGCCGCCATTCTGCGTCAGAAAGGAACTGACCGCGAACGGTTTTTGGCAGGTCTCATCGATAAATATACGTGGATCGAACTAGGTTCTTCCTATGTCGCCAGCGAGCTTGTCGCCGCTTTTCTTTGGGGGCAGTTCGAACAAGCCGAAACCATTACCGTGAGGCGCCTGCAGCTTTGGGAAAATTATCGAAAGTTGCTTTCCTGCGGCGAAGAAGCCGGTTGGTACCGTCTACAACACATACCATCCCACTGCCGCCCCAACGGCCATTTGTTCGCGCTCGTCGCTCGTTTCCCGGAAGAACGCGAGGCTTTGCTTGCCTATTTGAAAAAAAACGGCATCTCCGCTGTTTTCCATTATGTGCCACTCCACGCTTCGCCCGCAGGGAGGCGTCTTGGCCGTACGGGTTCTCGCATGGATGTCACAGAGCGCATTTCGGCCTGTCTTCTGCGCCTTCCGCTTTTCTATGAGCTCTCCACAGAAGATCAGAAACGAGTCGCCGACACCATAATCGCCTGGTATCAGCATGAACGAGGCTGAATTCCTAGCTACTGCCCGCAAGCGCCTTGCACAAGGCAACATACACGAGGCCGTCCTCGCCCTGCAGGATTTCGTCTCGCAACATCCACGCAACGAGGAAGGCTGGCGGCTCCTCGCCGAGGGGGTGGCCACCTTGGGCAATCCCCGCCTCGCCGCCGAAGCGTTGAGCGCCGCCGCAAGAGAGCTTGCCTCCCCAGCTCTGGCGCGCGATGCCTATGGGTATTGGGAACGGTGCGGCCAATCCCGGCGTGGGCGCGATGTCTTGCGCCATTTCGTCATCGAGGAAATGGGGGACCTGGCGCTTTATCGCCAACTCGCCGAGATCGATCTCGCCGCTCAGCGTTGGGCGGACGCCCACTACTGCCTGGAAAAAGCGCTCGCACTCTGCCCGGAAGATGAAGCGCTTTTCTGCGATTATGTCGCCACGGCCCTTTATACGGGCAAGCCGGGACGCAGCCTCGCTATGTGGCCGCGTTTCGCCGCAAAAACGCGTCATTCTCTTCTGCTTGCCAACATGGCCGTATTCTTTCTCCGCAGCGGCAACCTCGCCGAGGCCCAGCGCCTGCTTGAGCGAGCAAATGATCGGTCTCGCCCCAACCTCCTCCTCAACCGCGCCGAAATCGCCTTGCGCCAGGGCCATTTCAAGCAAGCGGCAAACGATTATCTGGCCGCCGCTCAGCTCGGCCAATCCGATCCCGAAATCGTTTGCTTGGCCCTCTTACTGAGTGGCCGCGAGCAAGAAGCGCTGTCGTGGCTCAATCGGCTTTCTCCTGCCGCAGCCGACACTCTGCGTTGTCTCTATGAAGAGGCCAAGCCCTTGCGCGCCTTGCTTTCCCAATGCCAAGCCGATGAATCCGGCTGGCTTGCCGAGATGGCGGCGTTTCGCGCGCGCCGCCCCGACGCCGTGGGCCGCTGGGCGGCCCTGCGCCTGATGCAAGCCTGGCAATATCGTTTCCTGCAGAATCGGCTCGCAAGCCTCGACTTTCTGGCCGCCGCCTTCACTCCTCAAGATTTCCTTGCCCTCATGGGCTCGACGAAGACGCCGGCAAACGTGAGCTTTTCCTTGTTTTTCGAGGTCTTCGCGATCGAGGCCCGTAGCCAAGCGCGCGATGCCGACGCCTTGCGCCAGCTTTTCGAGGCATATTTCTTGCCCGCCGCGCACGCGCTGCTTGCGCAAAAACGCTGGGCACGCGCGTATTGGCTTTTTGGCTGGAGTTACTACTTCGTGCGCGCCGAGCCTACTCCTGCACGTTTCGCCGAATGGGCCAAGCGGCAAACCGATCTGCTTCTTCCTCATCTCGCTCACGAAGCCGCTCTCCCCGCCAGAAAACCGCCCTCGCCCGCCTCTCCGCTGCGCCTCGCGTATTTCGTCGAGCACGCCATGCACGAGGAGGCGCCGGATCATGTGTTGCTCGGCCTCTGCCAGGCGTTGTCGGCGGTAGGCGCCTCTGTCTGGGTACTGGCCTGCGGCGGCGCGTCGGAAACGATCCAGGCGCGCTTTGCCGCCATCGGGGCAACCGTGCTTCTCCCTCCGCCGTCCGCGGCCCACGACCCCATGGTTTCGTTGGCCAGATGGGCTGCCGCCACGCTGCAAAAAGACGCCATCGATATCGCCATATTTTACGGAACATCGCCGGCTTTCTGCGCCATGCTTGCGCCTGCCCTGCCCGTGGCCGCGCGTCTTTTCGAGTCGGTCGCCCATCTCGGCATCTCCCTCCCCTGTTTGGATGGTTACCTACGTTCGACGCATCCATGCAGAGCCGGGACGGGAACGTTCGCTGGCGTCGAATGGTGGTTTTACCCAAACTCGATTCCCGCCCGCGACCCTTCGCCCCGGCAGCTTGCCGAGGCCCGACGCATCCGCGCCTCATTCGGCAAACGCGTCGTGCTGGGCGCCATCGCCCGCGCAGCAAAGCTCACCGACCCGTTTCTCGATGCCGTCGCCGACATCTTGCGGGCGCGCCCCAATGCCCTCTTCGTTTGGACCGATTACTTGCCCGATGCGCAGATCCTCGCCAAGTTGCGCGATCGCGGCATCGAAAGACAATGCCATTATGCCGGCTATGTCGATTATGTAACCTGGGCCGAAGCGCTCGATATCCATCTCGACCCCTTTCCCTTCGCCAGCGGACTCACGATGCGCCAGACTTGGCACCGCGGCCGCGCATATGTCATGATGGCGACCCATTACCTCGACGAAACCGGAAAGCGCCATCAAAACGCTCTTTCGATCGCCGAATGCTCGGTCGAACCCCTATTGGCATTGGATGCCGATGATCCCGCACGCCGCCAGGCGCTTGCGATCTTTGGCGAAGACCTCGGCACGCTCGCCGTCGCCGACTCGACAAAAAGCTATCGCGAACTTGCCCTCCGACTCATCGACGACACCGATTTCCGCGCGCGCGTCGGCGCCGCCGCGCGCGCTTATTCCGACGCCTTCCTCACCCACATGGCGCAGGTGGCGCAAAGCTATCTCGCGGGCATCCGTTATTTCATCGACAAGAAACATGGCGCATCGCCGTGCGCCACCGACACTCTTGCAGGCGGCCCGCCGCGCCTCATCGGCACGATGGCAGACCAATCCCATCGAGGAGTCCCGCTCCCGCAGGGAGTCCCTCAAACTTCTCCCTAAAGTTTTTCCCGCCCGGCCCGTAAACGGACTCAAGAGGCGAGCCTTCGCCTCCGTCGAACCAACCCTTATCGTCAGAGGAGTCCACCATGGCCACTGTGATCAACACCAACATCGCCTCCCTCAATGCCCAGCGCAATCTCATGGGCACGGGCAATGCTCTACAAGTTTCGTTGCAGCGTCTGTCTTCTGGCCTGCGCATCAACTCGGCCAAAGACGATGCCGCCGGTCTTGCCATTTCCGAGCGCTTTACGGCCCAGATCCGCGGCCTCGATCAGGCGCGCCGCAACGCCAACGACGGTGTCTCGCTCGCGCAGACCGCTGAGGGCGCGCTCTCGCAGATGGGCAACATCCTGCAGCGCATTCGCGAACTTGCCGTGCAGTCGGCCAACGCCACCAACTCGGCTTCCGACCGCGCCGCCCTCAACGCCGAAGTCACCGAGCTCGTCGCCGAGCTGCAGCGCTTCTCGGTCGCGACCGAATTCAACGGCCTGAAGCTCCTCGATGGCTCGCTGGGCGCGGCCACCTATCAAGTCGGCGCCAATGCCAATCAGACGATCACGGCCACCACCGCCGATTTCCGCACCACCCAATACGGCACCTATCAAATCGGTAACTCCAGTTACTCCACCGCCGCGTCCGGCACCGGCACCGGCTCGGCCATCACCGGCGTCGTCGTCTCTTCCGGCGGCAACCTCACCATCAACGGCCCCAACGGCTCCGCCACCATCGCCGTCACCACCGGCGATTCCGCACGCGACATCGCCACCCAGATCAACAACAACCCCCCCACCGGCGTCAAGGCCTCCGCACGCACCGAAACCCCCCTCCCCTTCGGCGCATCCGGCTCCTATAGCCTGCAGGTCTTCACCTCCACCGCCGGCGGCATCAATGGCACCATCCAGACCATCTCGT
>JAOADW010000029.1 GCA_026417115.1 Rhodocyclaceae bacterium | reverse complement strand
GTCGGCCTTTAGCGCCGCGATGAAGCATTCGATTGCCGCTTCCCAATCCCTCGGCTTGGGCTTTCTCCCCATCCCTTTGGGTAGCGCCTGCTGCCACAACTCCAGCCAGGCAGCGAGTCGTTTAGCGTGTTCCGCCATGTGGGCCAGATGAAAACGGGGCTCTGTGGCCCCGCGTTCCCCTCTGCTTTGGATGAATCAGCCTGTGCAGATGACCGTGGCGGTAGCGGTTTTCGAGGTATCGGCATTCGAGGTGATGACGCAGGCAACCGTGTTACCGGCCGCGCAGCTGCCGGTACTCGCAACATTTTTATACCTGAATTGGCCTGCCGAGGCTTCCCTTTCAGTGGTAAAGTCGGCGGCGGCGTTTTGCAGCAGGCTATTGATGGCGACCGAGCAGGTGTTGGCTGAGTTATTAATTGCCACTGAGCCTGTATTGCCAGCAACGACCGCAGCGTAGTTGACGGCGGCCGCGCTGGATATCGCGCCGGCGGCGCCCTTGACAGCCGCTTGAGCCGCATCGCCTTTGAGATCGACGAACTTCGGCAGGGCCGTTGCGGCGAGGATGCCGAGAATCACGATGACGATGACGAGTTCGATGAGGGTAAAGCCTTTGGAGTGGTGGGTATGCATGATGAGGGTCCTCCTGAGTGAGAAAAAGATTCAGCAGCCGTTTGTGACGACGGAAATGGTGGGCGCCGTGATGAGTGTGCCCGTGATCGTGGCGGGCTCGTAGATGATACGGCAGTTCGGGACGGTGCCGCCGATCACGTCAAGACAGAGCGCTCCGCTCGGACAGGCATCCGTGCCGATCACGAGTCCATCGGCGGCGAGCTGGATGTCCGCGGCGGCGAGGATCCCTGTCGCAGTGGCGGCAGGATAGCGATTGACGATGTCGATGGCCTTGCCGTCCATGTTGACTTTGGGAGGCGAGGCCTGGCAATTGGCGGCGGGAAGTGTGCTAGCCGTGGCTGCGAGATCGAGCTCGCAGCGCGAGCGCGCCAGGGCTGCGGCGGCGCGCAACGACCCATAGAGTGCGTTGGCCTTGGCGATGCGGGCATCGCGCTGGGCGTCGATCAAGCGCGGCATCGCCACGGCTGCGAGGATTGCGACGATGGTGATGACGATGATCAGCTCGATGAGCGTGAAGCCGCGACTGGGGGGTCGATTGCCGGGCATAATGAACATTTTAGCCTATCCCTTGCGTTTTATACCAGTTTACGGTTGCGGGGGGCATGACTTGAGCGCTTCCAAGCCGATGCCCACGAGGCGACCTTGTTCGTCGCGGCGCCCGAGGTAACACCAGGTAAGGCGCGTCTGTCCCGAGAATGCCTGCGGCTGGCGTGGCTCATAAATGAGCTCACGACGGGCGGCGTCGTAGCGCCAACGCGCGGGCTGTCCCCGTGCTGCCGGCGCATGGGCGAGAAAAGTGAGTGGATTCGTTTCGAGGAGCTCGGAAAGGCGGCTATCCTCGCCACGCATGAGTTTTTCGCCGATGGCGAGTTTGATGCCCGTTTCGATGTGGCGCAGCGTCAAACGCACTTCGAGCCGCTCCTGCTCTTGTGCGACCTCGATCAAGCGCGACAGGAGCGCCGCCGCCAGCACGACGATGATGAGCGTGGCGACGACGAATTCGAACGCGGACGCCCCGCGCTGTCTTTTCATGGTTGGATCGCGACCTTGTCGAACCCCTCCTCGGGGAAGAAACGAGGGGCGTGAGCCTTGGCGCATCGGTGGGAGCGGCAAGCGCAGAACGCCTTCAGGGGGTTCGTGCATGAGGAGCAGACGCATGCTCTGAGCAATGCTCGAGCGCAGCCAGAACGCTATCGGCGGCTTCGAGGGCGGCAAGGGCGTCCTCGCGCCCATAGGTCTTGCCGGGCACGAGATCGATCTCGCCGTAAAAAGCAATTTCGCGCTCTTTGCGCAGCCTTGCGGAAAGCCGCGCCAAGGTTGGCAATTGCGCCTGGAGCGCAGCAGGGAAACGCTGACAATGCTCCAGAAGCACGGCGCCGACGTCGTGCCAACGCGGAGGATCGATGCCGGCCCAGCGCCGCATGCCTTTGAGCGCGAGCTCGACGAGCTCTTGCGCCTCGCGCACTACGTCGGCATATTCTCCGGCGCGCAAGAAGAGATCGAGCGCTGCACGGCGCACGTGTGCGCGGCGGAAATAATCGCGCGCGCGCTCGTCGGTGGTCATGGCGCGAGGGCGATGGGATCGCCGGCGCGCGCATCGGGTTTGAGCACCCAATAGGACGAGCCGGATATCTGGCGGCGCTGCGCGCCCTGTGCGGCGAGCCATGCCGCCAGGCGCGCGAAAAAAGGCGCGCGCGAGGCCTTCCCGATCGTAGAGGAAACGCCCCTCTGCGGGGATGTCGAGCAACACGAAGCCGCCCGCTTGGAGCTCGGCTGGCGTGCGGAGGATGGGCGAGAGGGCGGTGTAGACGCCGCGGCGGCGGGCGGCCTCCAGGCATGGGCTCAGCGCCGCTTCGAGCTGCTCGAATTCGATGATGCGCAAGAGTCTGCGCGGCGGCAGGGGCTCGCACACGAGCAAAAGATCGATGTCGGAATCCGGGCGCTGCGTTCCGCGCGCCACCGAGCCGAAAAGCACGAGCGCCTTCAGCCGATCGCCATAGATGCGCTGCGCGCAGTCGGGCAGCGCGGCGACGATCTCTTCGAAGGCGTTTTTCCAGTCGGCGGCCAGAGGCGCGTTCATGCCGTGATTCTAGCTCGTTTCGATGACGTTTACTTTTTGAGCGCGACCTTGCCGAGGTCCCACAAGGGGAGGAAGATGCCCAGTGCAAGGATCAACACCATGACGCCGAGGATTACGATGAGGATCGGCTCGATCTGTTGCGAGAGATTCTTCAGCTGGTATTCGACTTCGCCTTGATAGAGTGCGGCGATTTCATCCATCATTTCATCGAGCGCGCCCGTTTCTTCTCCCACGGCGATCATCTGCAGCACCACGGGCGTGAACACGCCTGTACCAATGGCGGTGCGCAGCACCGATTCGCCGCGTTCGATGCCATGGCGCATGGCCTGGATTTTTTCCGCGATGAAGTCGTTATCGACGGTCGCCGCGACGGTGGAAAGCGCCTGAATCACCGGCACGCCGGAACGCGAGGCGAGCGCGAAGCTTCGCGCAAAGCGCGCGAGCGTGGCCTTGCGTACGATGGCTCCAGCGATCGGCAGGCGCAGTTTGATCCTATCCCACTGATATTTGCCGCGGCCGCTGCGCGTGAGCGCACGGAAGGAGAAAAAGGCGCCCACGGCGGCGGCGGCAAGCCACGGCCACCAGGCGACCATGAAATCGGAAAAGCCGATCAAAAGACGCGTCATCAAGGGGAGCTCGGCGCCGAAGCCCTGGAAAACTTTGGCGAAAGCGGGAATGACCCAGAGGTTGACGACGACGAGTGCGGCGATCATGGCGGCCACGACGAATGCCGGGTAGCGCAGCGCCGCCTTGACTTGTTCGCGCATATAGCGCTCGAATTCCATGTGATCGAAGAGGCGCAGCAAGACCTCTTCGAGGCGGCCGGTCATTTCTCCCACGCGCACCATCGCGAGATAGAAGGCCGAAAATGCCTTGGGATGCCGCGCGAGCGCAAGCGAAAACTCGCGCCCAGAATCGAGGCTTTCGCGCACGTCGGCAAGCATCGCCTTCATCGCTGGATTGGCGCTCGACTCTTGTAAGCCGATGAGCGCGCGTATGATCGGCACGCCCGCCTTCATCAGGGTATAGAGCTGGCGCGTGAAGAGCATGACCTCGAGATGGGTAACCTTGGGCGCGAACCACGCGCGCTGCGCGCTCGCTTCGGGCTTTTGCGCCGGTGTGGCGGCGGCGCGAATCTCGAGCGGCGTGATGCCGCGCGCGAATAGTTGGTCGGCGATGGCGCCGGCGGAGACTCCTTCGAGCTCGCCACGCACTTCTTGCCCCGACGCATTGCGCCCGCGGTAGGCGAAGGCAGGCATGTCATTCCTCCAGCTGGGTCGCCACGCGCATCGCTTCCTCGATCGTCGTGCGCCCTTCGAGCACGAGCCGCACTGCGTCGCGGCGCAAGGTGTTGCCGGCCATCTGCTGACGACCGAGCTGCATGAACTCGTTGGGGTCGCCGCGGTTTGCGGCCTCGACCAGGGCGTTGGTCATCTCCAGGAATTCATAGACGGCCTGACGGCCTGCATAGCCGGTGTTGGCGCAGTGGGCGCAACCGCGGCCCTTGAAATAGCGATGCTCATCGCCGGCTGTCCCGAGCTCGTACTTGAGCCATTCGCGCTCGTGGGGCTCAGGCAGATACGGCTCGCGGCAGTTCGGGCAGATCACGCGCACGAGCCGTTGCGCGAGTACGAGTTGGATCGAGAGCGCCACCATGTAACGCGGCACGCCCATGTCGAGCAGACGCACCGGCGTGGAGAGCGCATCATTGGTATGCAGGGTGGAAAGCACCAAATGGCCGGTCATCGCCGCGCGCATGCCGATTTCGGCGGTTTCTTGGTCGCGCATTTCGCCCACGAGGATGATGTCAGGGTCTTGCCGTAATGCGGAACGCAGGACGCGGGCGAAGGTGAGGTCGATTTTTTCCTGGATTTGCACTTGGTTGAGGCCAGGCAGGCGATATTCGACGGGATCCTCGACCGTGATGATCTTCTTTTCGGGCGTGTTGAGTTCGTTGAGGGCGGCGTAGAGCGTGGTCGTCTTGCCTGAGCCCGTCGGGCCGGTCACGAGGACGATGCCGGAAGGCCGGTGGATCGCATGGCGAAAACGCGCTAGCACTTTGGGCGGCATCATCAGCCGATCCAGCGAAAGAAGGCCAGTGTTTTGCGCGAGCAGGCGCATGACGACCGATTCGCCATATTGCGTGGGCATGGTGGAGATGCGCACATCGACATTGGCGCCGCGAATCTTGATATTGAACCGACCGTCCTGGGGCAGACGCTTTTCCGAGATGTCAAGGCCCGACATGAGTTTGAGCCGCAAGACGACGGCTTGCGCGATCTTGAGATCGGCTTCCGTTTGCACGTGCAAGACGCCATCGATGCGGAAGCGGATCACGAGGGACTTTTCCTGGGGCTCGATGTGGATGTCCGACGCATGGGTCTTTTGCGCTTCCTCGAAGACTGTTTGCAAGAGTCTGACCACGGGCGCGTCCTCGGCGCCCGGGGCAATCCCCAACAGTGCGCCGAACTCGACCGGGATTTCGCCCATTTCTTCGGTGAGGTCGCGGGCGAGGCTGTTGATTTCCTCGGTGCGGCGATAGACGCGGTCAAGCAAAGGAAGAAGCTGGCCTTCCGCGACGACGGCGAGATCGAGATTGCGACGCGTGATGCGCGCGATTTCGTCGAATGCGGCCAAATCGGTGGGATCGGCCATACCGATGCGCAAGAGCCCGTTTTTTTCATCGAGCGGCAGCGCTCGATAGCGGCGCGCCTGGGCCTCGGGCAAGAGCTTGACGAGATCGAGCCGAGGCTGGAATTGCCGCAAATCGACGTATTCCGCACCCAACTGACGCGCGAGCGCGCGCGCGATACCTTCTTCGCTGGCGTAGCCTGCCTCGACCAAGACGCGGCCGAGCTTGCGGCCGCTCTTCTTCTGCTCTTCGAGCGCGTGACCAAGCTGCTCGGCTGTGATGACGCCCTGCTGCACGAGCAGGTCGCCGAGACGAATTTTTTCCGGGCGTGCCATGAACGCGGTAAGCTTATGAAAAGGAGAGATTACGATGCCACATCCGCGATGTTCCAGATCGTCTTATATCAACCGGAAATTCCGCCCAATACCGGCAATGTGATTCGGCTGTGCGCGAATACGGGCTGCCGTTTGCATCTCGTCGAGCCGCTTGGCTTTTCCATCGACGATGCGTCGCTGCGGCGCGCGGGCCTCGACTACCATGAATTCGTGACGCTTGCGGTGCATCGGGATTGGGAAAGCTGTCGCGCCGCCTTGGGACCGGTACGCCTCTTTGCATTTTCCACGCGTGGCTGCCGCCGTTATGACGAAGTCGCCTTTGCTGCCCAGGATGCGCTCGTATTCGGCCCGGAAACACGTGGATTGCCGGAAGACTTGCTGGCGAGTTTCCCGCCCGAATGCCGTCTGCGGCTTCCCATGCGGCCGGGCAACCGTAGCTTGAATCTCTCCAATGCCGTCGCCGTCGCGACTTTCGAGGCCTGGCGGCAAAACGGTTTTTCCGGTGGCGCCTGACAGCATCACCCTCATTCCGCTTTGGGTTGCCGGCTCATCAGTCTCTCTACCGCGGCGGCGGGGGAGAGGCGCCCTTCGATGACCTGACAGACCGCCTCCGTGATGGGCATTTCGATGCCGAGCAGAGCCGCTTTCTTGCGCACCTCGAAAGCGGTGCCGACGCCCTCGGCGACCTGGCCGAGCGCCTCTTGGATGACCGGCAGACGTTTGCCCTCGGCGAGCGCAAGGCCCACACGCCGATTGCGCGAAAGGTCGCTGGTGGCGGTGAGGATCAAATCGCCCAAGCCGGTCAGCCCCATGAAAGTCTCACGACGAGCGCCGCAAGCCACGCCGAAGCGGGTGATTTCCGTCAGCCCCCGCGTGAGCAAAGCCGCGCGCGCATTGTTGCCCAAGCCCAGGCCATCGCTGATGCCGGCAGCGATGGCCATGACGTTCTTGACCGCGCCGCCGATCTCAGCGCCGACGAGATCGGCGTTCGCGTAAAGTCGTAGAGTGGGTAGATTCAGGCGCTTTACGCATTCCGCGACGAAGCCTGCATCCTCGCCCGCGACGGCGACCGCCGTCGGCAGGCCGCGCGCGACTTCGAGCGCGAAGCTCGGACCGGTGAGCGCGCCGCACCGTGCCTGGGCGTGCGCCTGGGCGACCACTTCATGCGGGAGCAAGCCGCTCGTGGCCTCCAGCCCCTTGCAGGCCCACAGGAAGGGCAGCTGCGGATGCTTTTGCGCCAATTGCGTGGCGACCGCGCGCAGTCCCGCGACGGGCGTCGCAATGAGGGCAATCTCGGCGTCAGCGAGGGTCTCGGCGAGATCGGCGCTGACGAAGAGAGATTCCGGGAATGGGAAACCGGGGAGGTAGCGCGCGTTTTCACGCGCCGAGCGCAGCCGCTGGGCCTCATCTTCTTGCCAGCACCAGAGGCGCACCGCGTGGCCGCTTCGTGCATAGACCACGGCCAGGGCCGTGCCCCAAGCGCCGGCGCCGAGCACGGCGATGCGCATCATGGCCCCCAGACGTCGCTGACTTTCACGAAGCCTGTCTCGCCGTCGGCATGCCGCACCTTGAGCCAGCCAGGCGGTCCGGCCTCGAGTCGCTCGAGCCAGACATCCATTTCGGCGACGAAGAGCACCGGCGCCTTGACATCCGGGCTGGTGCGCACTTCGGCGCGTTCGGTTTTGACGATCACAGTGCGACGCGTCGACAGCCGCGCGGCCTCGATCCAGGCGAGGTCTCCTTTGACGTCGCGCACCTTGACCCAATTCGGCAACTCGACGACGAGCTCGACGGGCGCGCCTGCAGGGATCACGAAAAGAGGCTTGGCCTTCAGCGAAGGTGCGTCATAGAGGATTGCGGGCGCCTCGACGCTGCGGAACTCGAGCGCGTGGGCTGTCGCGGAGAGCAAGGCGATGATCGGCAAAAAACGCAGGATCATTCGATGGGCACTTCGTGCGGCCCGCGCTGCGCCATGGCTTCCGCTTCCCGCTGAGCCAGGCGCTCGCGATAGACGGCTTCGAAATTCACGGGCTGCAACAGCACTGGCGGGAAACCCGCGCGCGTGACGGCGTCGGCGACGGTCTCGCGCGCGAAGGGAAACAGAATGTTGGGACAGGCCACGGCGACGATTGGCTCGAGCTCTTCGGTCGGGACGTTGCGGATTTGGAAGATGCCTGCCTGCGCGGCTTCGATCAAAAATTGGGTTTTTTCGCCGATCTGGGCGGTGACGGTGAGCGTGAGCGTGACATCGAAAATGCCCTCGCCAATGGCCTCTCCTTGGGTTTGCATTTGCAGATTGACTTGCGCGGGGTCGCGCTCGAGAAAGCAATGGGGCGCGTTGGGCACTTCCACCGAGAGATCCTTGAGATAGATTTTCTCGATGGTGAAGACCGGCGTCTCGGTTTCTTGCGGGGCGGCATTCATGGCAGATTTCCTTTGGAGAGTAAAGAAGGGTTAGGTGGCGAGCAGGGCGTCCAGCTTGCCTTCCCGCTCGAGCGCATAGAGATCGTCGCACCCACCGATGTGGCGGCCGTCGATGAAGATCTGCGGCACCGTGCGCGCGCCTGGCGCCCGCGCTTCCATTTCCTGGCGCTTTGCCGCATCGAGGTCGACGCGGATCTCTTCGATCTCGGCAAACCCCTTGCGCTTGAAGAGTTCTTTTGCGCGCATGCAGTAGGGGCACACGGCAGTGGTATACATTTCGATTTTGGGCATCGGCGATCCTTTCATTTCTTCGCAACGGGCAGACCTGCCTCGATCCAGGCGCGCATGCCGCCGGAAAGATTGAAGACGCGGGAAAACCCCGCTTTCTTGAGAATGCTGCAGCCTGACGAGGAGCGGTTGCCCGAGGCGCAGACCATGATCACGGGTTTGTCCTTGTATTTTTCGAGCTCGGCGAGACGGCTTGCCAGCTGGCCGAGGGCGATGTGGCGCGCATGGGGGATGTGGCCGGCGGACCATTCGGCGGACTCACGCACATCGACGACGAGCGCGTCCTCGCGATTGATCATCAGCGTGGCCTGTGCGACCGAGACGTCCTCGCCGCCGCTTTGGGCAAGGATCTGCCAGAGAAGCCATGCGCCTGAGACGGCGGCAAGGAGCGCCCAGAACCAGTTGTGTTGCAGAAATTCCCACATGTTTCACAAAAACCTTGAAAAATCAAACATGTTTTTCGCCAGACAGCACGCCGCAAAAGACCTCTCGCATCATCGCCACGAGCATCAAGGTGCGCTTGTCGGCCACGCGGTAATAGACTCGATTGGCGTCCTTGCGCGTGGCCAACACGCCTTTGTCGCGCAAGATGGCCAAATGCTGTGAGATGTTGCTTTGCGAAGTGCCCACGGCGTCGACGATGTCCTGCACGCAGATTTCCTTGTCGCCGAGCACGCAGAGGATCTTCAAACGCAAGGGATGGGAAATCGCCTTCAAGGCGCGCGCTGCCGTCTCGACTTGTTCCTCGTGCTCCATCAATTCTTGAATGGCCCGCTCCATCGCTACCCCCCTTTCCGAGGGCCTAGACTGTCATAGGGGATTTTACACAGGCCGCGGGCGCGTGAGCCTGGCCGAGCGCGAAAGGCTTTATCATTCGCGGGTCTTCTTTTTCTGCACCGCAATCATGACCATCACCCACACGCTCGTTCTGCTGCGCCATGGCGAATCCATTTGGAACAAGGAAAACCGTTTCACGGGCTGGACCGACGTCGGCTTGACGGAAAAGGGCATCGCCGAGGCGAAAGCAGCCGGCGCGCTGCTCAAGGAACGAGGCTTCGATTTCGACATCGCCTATACCTCGGTGCTCAAACGCGCGATCAAGACCCTTTGGATCGTGCTCGAAGAGCTCGATCGCATGTGGCTGCCGGTGACGCATTCCTGGCGTTTGAACGAGCGCCATTATGGCGCCTTGCAGGGGCTCAACAAGGCCGAGACCGCGGCTAAATTCGGCGAAGAGCAGGTGTTGCTCTGGCGCCGCTCCTACGACGTGCCGCCGCCGGCGCTGGATCCCTGCGATCCCCGCTATGAAGTCCATGATCCCCGTTACCGCGACCTGGCCCCGGGCGAGTATCCAACCACCGAATGTCTGAAGGACACCGTGGCGCGTTTTTTGCCTTTTTGGCATGGCGTGATCGCCCCCGCCATCCAGAGTGGCAAGCGCGTGTTGATCGTGGCGCATGGCAATAGTCTGCGGGCGCTCGTCAAATACCTCGACGGCATCGCCGATGCGGACATCGTCGGCCTTAACATCCCCACCGGCCAGCCCCTCATCTATGAGCTGGATGCCGACTTGCGACCTCGCAAAAGCTATTATCTCGCCGATCCGGAAACCATCGCGCAGGCGGTCGCGGCGGTGGCGAATCAGGGGAAAGCGCACGCGTGAGGCGCCCGCTCGCGGCGTGTTTGACGCTTTTGGGCATGCTGGGCGCTGGATGCGCCCTAGCCGACGAGAAGCGGCGACTCGAAGCGATCAAGAACGAGCGTGCGGCTGTCGAGCGGCGCCTCACAGAAAAAGAGAACGAGAAGAAAGAAGCGGCGCGGCGACTTGCCAGCGCGGAGCGGGCGATGGCCGCCATCGAGCGGCGGCTCGAGAAGATTGCAAAACGGCGCGCAATCGTCGAGCGCGAGCTCGCGCAACAAGAGCGTCGGCGCCTTGAGCTCGAGCGCAAAAGCAGCGAAGGCCGTGTGCGCCTTGCCCAGGCCCTGGGCGCATCGCCGCCTTTTTCGCCGAGGCCGCCGTTCATCCCGCTGCTGGGGCTGGGCAAAGACAGCGAGACAGCGCGTCGCGAGGCCGAAGCCGCGTTGCTTTACGCCGCGGTTGCCGAGCGCCTCGAAGGCCTCGACCGCGCCCGGGACGAAGCGCAGGCGACGGAAGCGAGGATTCGGCAAGCGCGCGACGAATTAGAGCGGCTTGCCCATGCGGAACAGGCAGAGCGCCGAGCGTTGGAAAACGAGCGCGCAAAGCGGCGCGAGGCGCTGGCCCTCGTGGAGCGGGAAGTCGAAAACACTCGTGCAACGCTTGCCAATCTCCGCGCGATGGAAGCGCGCCTTGCGCGCCTCATCGCGCGTCTTAGCCGCAGCGCGAAGCCAGCCCGACCTCCTTTGGCAAGCAAAGAGCCGCCGGCGCCGGCCGAGGCGACGGTGAGGCCGCCCTCGGCTCGTGAGCGCGGCGCGCAACCCATGCTCGTGCCGGTGCGCGGCGAGGTAGTGGGGCGCTATGGCGCACCAAGGCCGGAAGGAACGCGCTGGAAAGGCCTTTTCTATCGTGCCGAGGAAGGCGCGCCGGTGCGCGCCGCGGCTGCGGGGGTCGTCGTCTTCGCCGATTGGCTGCGCGGCTATGGGCATGTCGCGATCATCGATCATGGCGATGCGCTGATGTCCGTCTATGGGCATGCGCAAACCTTGCGCGTGTCTCTTGGTCAAAAGGTCGGACGCGGTGAAACCATCGCCACCGCAGGCAATACGGGAGCCTTTGCGGAAACGGGTTTATACTTTGAAATACGGCATCGTGGCCAAGCCGTAAACCCTAAGGAATGGTTGGGCGAATGAGCGGGGGAAGACAAGCAATGGGCAATCGGTGGCAACAGTTTGGCGCGCTCGTGATCGGTTTGATCGCCGGCGTGGCTTTGTCGCTCAACTTTTCCGCAATTGCGCAGAAAGACGGCGCGAGCCCCTTACCCATCGAAGAGATCAAGAGCTTTGCCGACGTTTTCAATGCGGTCAAGCAAGGCTATGTCGAGCCGGTCGATGACAAGACCCTGATCCGCCACGCCATCGCGGGGATGCTCAGCAATCTCGATCCCCATTCGAGCTACCTCGACGAGGAAGCCTTCCGCGAACTCCAAGTCTCGACCCAGGGTGAGTTTGGCGGCCTGGGTTTGGAAGTGGGCATGGAGGATGGTCTTGTCAAGGTCATTGCGCCGATCGAAGACACGCCCGCGCACCGGGCGGGGGTCAAGGCAGGCGATTTGATCATCAAACTCGACGATACGCCCGTCAAGGGGCTGACGCTTTCCGAGGCCGTGAAGAAGATGCGCGGCAAACCCAAGACCTCGATTCGCCTGACCATCCTGCGCAAAGGCGAGGCCAAGCCGATCGAACTTGTGATCGTGCGCGACATCATCAAAGTGCAAAGCGTCAAGTCGAAATGGATCGAGCCCGGCTTTGGGTACCTGCGCGTAACCCAGTTCCAGGAAGAAACGGGGCCAGATGTCGTCAAGCACCTTGAAAAGCTCGTCAAGGCCGAGCAAGACGCCAAAGGTGGGGGGCTGAAGGGGCTGATTCTCGATTTGCGCAACGATCCCGGTGGGCTTTTGCACGCGGCGATCGGTGTCGCCGCGGTGTTTTTGCCGCCGAATGTCGCCGTGGTCAGCACCGATGGCCGTGTCGAAGACGCCAAGCGCCGTTACACCGCCTCGCCCGCCGACTATCTGCGCGGCGGCCGTGAAGACTATGTGCGGAAAGCGCCGGCGATTGCGCGCGATGTGCCGATGGTGGTCTTGGTCAATGGCGGTTCGGCCTCCGCTTCCGAGATCGTGGCTGGCGCCTTGCAAGACCACAAGCGCGCCATCGTGATGGGCACGCAAACCTTTGGCAAGGGGTCGGTGCAGACGGTGCTCCCCCTTTCGGACAAGACGGCGATCAAGCTCACGACCGCGCGTTACTATACGCCGAATGGCCGCTCGATCCAGGCCAAAGGCATCGTACCGGACGTGATCGTCGAAGAGTCTCCCAACGGCGGCTCCCGTGAGCGCCTGCGCGAGGCCGATCTCGAGCGCCACTTGGCCAACGACAAGGAAGCGGAAAAGCCCGCGCCGAAGAAAGACAAGCCCAGTGACAAAGGCAGCCGCGAAGACGAGGCGCCCGCCGTGAAGCCGTTCGAATTCGCCAGCAAAGACGATTATCAATTCCAACAAGCGCTGACCGTCCTCAAGGCTCTGCAAGTGGTGAAGAAATGAACCCTGAGCGGGCGAGACGGCTGCGCGACGAAGCACGGGGCATCACGAGGCCACACCCGTTGAGCGCGCCGCTCGGCCTGCGCAAGCTGCGCGAGATCCGCTTTTGTCGCCTGAAGTCCTCGCAGACGTCGGAAGCAGAGGCCTTGCTTTCGACCTTGCCGGGGCTCGAAGTAAATCGAGGCGCTTCACCCCATGTGCTGGTGGTGGCTTACGAGATCACCGACTACACGCTTGAGGCGCTGGAAAGATATCTCGAGGACAAGGGCTTTCACCTCGACAACAGCCTCTATGCCAAGCTGGTGCGCGCGTTGGTCTATTTCAGCGAGGCCACGCAGCGGCGCAACCTCGCGCAGCCGGAGCGCTTGCTCAAGCAATCGCACGAAGTCTATTCGAAGGCTTGGGAGCATCACGCGCACGGCGACCACGACGACATGCCGCCCGAGCTCAGAGAGTACAAGTGAGGATGCCGCGGTGACCGACGAGGAGCTCTTGCGCTACTCGCGGCACATCTTGCTGCCCGAGATCGGTATCGAGGGACAAGAGCGCTTTCGTGCCGCGCGCGTGCTCGTGATCGGCGCTGGCGGCTTGGGTTCGCCCGCGGCGCTCTACCTCGCCGCCGCCGGCGTCGGCGCCTTGGTTCTGGCCGATGGGGACGAGGTCGATGCCACCAATTTACAGCGTCAGATCCTCCATCGGTTCGCCGCCATCGGGCGCCCGAAAGTGGTCTCTGGTGCGCAGACGCTTTCCGAAATCAATCGGGACTGCCGTATCGTGCCCTTGCACGAGCGCCTGCAAGGTTCGCGATTGGAAGCCGAAGTGGCGTGCGCCGACGTCGTGCTCGATTGCACGGACAATTTCGCCACGCGCCATGCGATCAACCGCGCCTGCGTGAAATTCGCCAAGCCTCTGGTGTCCGGAGCCGCCATCCGCTTCGACGGGCAGGTTGCGGTGTTCGACCTGCGCAAAGACGAGTCCGCTTGCTATCACTGCCTGTTTCCCGAAGCCGAGGACGTCGAGGAGCTGCGTTGCGCCGTGATGGGCGTCTTTGCGCCGATAGCGGGCATCATTGGCGCCGTGCAAGCGGCGGAGGCCTTGAAGCTGATCGCGGGCTGCGGCAAAACCTTGGCAGGCCGCCTGTTGTTGCTCGATGGCCTGAACATGGACTGGCGTGTGGTTGCCCTGCGACGCGATCCCGACTGCCCGGTCTGTCGGCAGAGATCGCTGGGCGTTGATCCAACCGAAAAAGGCGCACTCAGAGGCGCGCCCTGATCAGTTGGTCGTCTCCGACCCAGCGGCGCTCGACGATGCGAAGGCGCAAGGCCTCGCTCAGGGATTCGAGGATGCCGATATCGGCCATGCCACGCGCGTGATCGCCAAGCAAAAGAGGCGCCTGATAGAGCAGCAATTCATCGACGAGCCGCGCGCGCAGCAAGGCGCCGGCAAGTGTTGCGCCGGCCTCGACGAGGAGCTCGTTGATCTGACGGCGGGCGAGCTCCTGCATCAGCGCTGGGAGATCGATGCGTCCATCGGCGGCGGGCAAGGCGAGCAGCTCGGCGCCGCGTGCGGCGAGCGTCGCCATGCGTGCGGGGTCGGCCTGCGCATGGACGAGCAAACAGCCGTTTTCGAGCACAGCGGCGTCGAGCGGCAGCGACAAACGGCTATCGCAGACGATGCGCAAAGGTTGGCGGGGGGTGTCGAGGCCGCGCACGGTCAGGCGCGGATTGTCTGCGCGCACGGTGCCAATGCCCGTCAGGATCGCGCAACTACGCGCGCGCCAGCGATGCACGTCGCGCCGCGCCGCTTCTTTCGTGATCCATTGCGAGGCGCCATTGGCCAGCGCAGTACGGCCATCGAGTGAGGCGGCGATTTTCAGGCGCACCCATGGCCGACCGCGGGTCATCCGTGCAAAGAAGCCGACGTTGAGCTCGCGCGCCTCTTGCGCCATCAAGCCGCATGCGACCGACACATGCGCGGCGCGCAGCAGGGCGATGCCGCGTCCGGCCACCAAGGGATTGGGGTCTTCGCAGGCGCAGACCACGCGCGCAACGCCTGCGGCGAGCAAGGCGTCGGTGCAGGGCGGCGTTTTGCCATGGTGGGCGCAGGGCTCTAGCGTGACATAGACCGTCGCCCCATGCGTGGCCTGGGAGCCGTATCGCCGGGCTGCATCGGCGAGCGCGACGACCTCGGCATGAGGGCTACCCGCGCGCTCGTGCCAGCCAGAGCCGATGATCTGGCCGTCTTTGACCACGACGCTGCCGACCCGAGGGTTCGGGCTCGTGCCGAAAAGCCCACGCTCGGCCAGGCGCAGGGCCTCGGCCATGAAGCGGTGATCATCGAGGGTGAATGCCTGCTCGCTCATCGCGGTGTGCGCCTCGGGCGCGGGCGCTTGACCTCACGGATCGCTTCGGAAAATTCATCGACGTCGGCGAAATTGCGATAGACCGAGGCGAAGCGCACATAGGCGACCTTGTCCAGCTTCTTGAGTTCGCGCATCACGAGTTCGCCGATGCGCTCCGAGGGAACTTCGCGTTCGGCGTTCTGCCTCAACTTTTCTTCGATGCGCGCGATCGCAGCATCCACGGCCTCGCTCGTCACGGGGCGTTTGCGCAATGCGAGCAGCATGCTGGCTTTCAGTTTCTCGCGGTCATATTCGACGCGACTGCCGTTTTTCTTCACCACCCACGGCAACATCAGCTCGATGCGCTCGTAGGTGGTAAAGCGCTTGTCGCAGCGTCCACAACGCCGCCGCCGGCGAACGGTGTCGCCCTCCTCGTTTTCCCGCGTATCGACGACCTGCGTCTCGTCATGCCCACAAAAGGGGCAACGCATCGTTTCAGTCCCCGTAGACCGGAAACTTCTGGCACAGCGCAGCGACTTCGTGGCGCACGCGAGTCAGCACGGCCTCGTCTTGCGGCGCATCCAGAACATCGGCGATCAGCTCCGCGACGAGCTCGGCTTCGATTTCGGTAAACCCCCGTGTGGTGATCGCGGGCGTGCCGATGCGAATGCCGCTCGTGACGAAAGGCTTTTGCGGATCATTGGGAATGGCGTTTTTATTCACGGTGATGTGCGCGCGTCCGAGCGCCGCCTCGGCGTCCTTGCCGGTGATGTTCTTGGCGCGCAGATCGACGAGGAACAGATGGCTCTCGGTACGGCCGGAAACGATGCGCAATCCTCTTTGCTTCAAGGTCTTGGCCATCACTTGGGCATTCTCGATGACCTGTTCTTGATAGGCGCGGAATTCTTTGCTCATCGCCTCCTTGAGCGCGACTGCCTTGGCGGCGATCACATGCATCAAAGGCCCGCCTTGCAGTCCCGGAAAGATCGCCGAGTTGATCGCCTTTTCGTGTTCGGCTTTCATCAGGATCATGCCACCGCGGGGGCCGCGCAAGGTCTTGTGCGTGGTCGTCGTGACGACGTCGGCATGAGGCACGGGGTTGGGATAGAACCCTGCGGCGATGAGACCTGCATAGTGCGCCATGTCCACCATGAAGATCGCCCCGACCGACTTCGCGATTTTGGCGAATCGCTCGAAATCGATGTGCAGTGAGTAAGCGGAGGCGCCGGCGATGATCAATTTCGGTTTGTGTTCGTGCGCCAGGCGTTCGACTTGCTCATAATCGATTTCTTCTTTTTCGTTGAGACCGTAGGGCACGACCTTGAACCATTTGCCGGACAGATTGACTGGCGAGCCATGCGTCAGATGTCCACCCATAGCCAGATTCATGCCCAGGATCGTATCGCCGGGCTGCAAGAAGGCCATGAATACCGCTTGATTCGCTTGGGAGCCAGAATTCGGCTGCACATTGGCGGCTTCCGCGCCAAAGAGCTTTTTCGCACGTTCGATCGCGAGCTGCTCGACGACATCGACGTGCTCGCAGCCGCCATAGTAGCGCTTGCCCGGGTAACCCTCGGCATATTTGTTGGTCAGCTGTGAGCCTTGTGCCTCCATGACGGCCCAAGAGACATAGTTTTCCGAGGCGATGAGCTCGATGTGGTCTTCCTGGCGTCGGTTTTCGGCGGCGATGGCCGCAAAGATTTCCGCATCGACGCAAGCGAGATTCTTTTTGCGCGAGAACATGGCATTTCCTGGGTCGAAAAGGAAATTTTATCCCAGATTGTCCACTCACCCTTCAAGGTCTGGTTCAACCCTTGTCATGAGATTCGTCGTAGCCGCCCTCGAGGTGGTCGCGCTCGGCCCAGGAAAGCAGCGTCCAGTGATCGTCCTCGATGGCGATCCAATTGATGCCGCAATTCGGGATCAGAAAGTCGCGCGGCGTCGTCAGGGGTCGGCCTGTCGCGCGGCGATGGACGATATCGAGCACGCCGCCGTGGGTGAATATGGCGATGGCCTCGCCAGCGTGGCGGCGGGCGAGCGCAAGGCAGGTGGTGGTGACGCGATCTGCGAAAGCGGAAAGACTTTCGCCGCCCGCGGGCGCGAAATCGGCTTCCCGCGCGAGATGTCGCGCATAGGCCGACGCGTGCCTCTGCGCGCATTCGGCGTGCGTAAGCCCCTGGAAAACGCCGTAACAGCGTTCGCGCAGTCGGGGTTCGAGTCGCACGGGCAGGTGCTTCAAGTGCGCGAGGGCTTCGGCGGTCTGGCGTGCTCGCGCCAAATCGCTCGAGTAGATTGCCGCGAATTCCTCCTGGACGAGCGCCGCGGCGGTTGCGCGCGCCTGGGCATGTCCCTGCGCCGAAAGCGGTATGTCGATCTGGCCTTGGATACGACGGCCGGCGTTCCAGTCGGTTTCGCCATGCCGGATGAAACAGAAACGAGCGGCGCGCATGAAGAAGACTATAGCGCGTTTGTACAGTCGAGAGGGAATTTGTGGATTTCCGCAATGACGCCAAAGGAGGGATTTTTTGCGCGTAAACTTCCTGTCGGCGTAAGCCACGGGGTCATGAAGAATACGAGGAGAACGCGCAGATGCAGACTTTGCTGAAACTCGCGCATGCAATCGACGCCATCTCGCAAAGAATCGGCGGCATCCTGATGTGGCTCGTGCTTGCCGCCGTGCTGATCTCCGCCGGCAATGCCGTGGTGCGCAAAGCTTTCCAGATGAGCTCGAATGCGATGCTGGAAGTGCAATGGTATCTGTTCGCCGCCGTTTTTCTGCTTGGCGCGGGGTATACCTTCCTCAAGAACGCCCATGTGCGCATCGATTTCGTCTCGAGCCGGTTTTCTCCCCCGTTGCGCGCGATCATCGACATCGTCGGCATCCTCCTTTTCTTGCTGCCGTTTTGTTACCTGATCTTCTCGCTTTCCTGGCCGCTCTTCACCAATGCCTGGATGAGCGGGGAGATGTCCCAGAATGCTGGCGGCCTCATTCGCTGGCCGGCTTATCTCATGGTGCCTGTGGGCATGGTTTTGCTCGCCATGCAAGCGATTTCCGAACTCATCAAACGCGTGGCCTTCTTGCAAGGACTCATTCCCGACCCCACCCAGCATGCCCATGGGGCCGCTACGCTCGCGGAAGAGCTCGCGGATGAGCTCGCCGAGTTCGAGAAAGCGAACGGGGGCGCCAAATGATGGAATTCATCGCCGCCAACTTCGTGCCCTTGTTGTTTGCGGGGCTTTTGCTTTTTTTGCTCACCGGCTTTCCGGTCGCCTTCAGCCTGGCGGCAACAGGGCTTTTCTTTGGCTTTCTCGGCATGGAGGCCGGTCTTTTCCCCGCCACGCTGTTCCAAGCCTTGCCGCTCAGGATCTTCGGCATCATGCAGAACGACACGCTCTTGGCGATCCCGTTCTTCACCCTGATGGGGATCATCCTCGAGCGCTCCGGCATGGCCGAAGATCTCCTCGAAACCATCGGCCAATTGTTTGGCCCCGTGCGCGGCGGACTTGCGCTCGCCGTGATCTTCGTCGGTGCTTTGCTTGCCGCGACGACCGGCGTGGTTGCCGCATCGGTGATGGCGATGGGGCTCATTTCTTTGCCGATCATGCTCCGCTATGGCTATCACCGGCCGCTCGCAACAGGCGTCATCGTCGCTTCCGGCACGCTTGCGCAGGCGATCCCCCCCTCGCTCGTGTTGATCGTGATGGCCGACCAGCTGGGCCGTTCGGTCGGCGACATGTATGCCGGTGCGATGATACCGGCGCTCTCGACGGTCGCGCTCTATGCAGCGTTCGTGGCTGTCGTCGCCTTGCTGCGACCGAAATGGGTGCCGGCCCTGCCGCCGGAAGCGCGCACTTTGCGCGAGGACGATGGCGCGAGCGGCCATCGCTCGTTGTTCGCATTGCTGGCCATTTCGCTTGTCGGGGCCATTGCGTGGGGCGCATTCCATGGGCAGATCATCAACCCATGGATCGGGCGTGAGGAGCCTGCCCCGCTCGATGAAATCATCGTCGCGAGCCTCACCATCGGCGCTTCCCTCTCCATCTTCCTCGCGAGTCTGAATCGCTGGTTACGGCTGCGCCTGCTTTCACGCTTGGCCGAGCGCGTGGTTTTCGTGATGATCCCGCCGCTTGTGCTGATCTTTCTCGTGTTGGGCACGATCTTTCTCGGGCTGGCCACGCCGACCGAAGGTGGCGCGATGGGAGCCGTGGGCGCCCTCGTGTTGGCCCTCTCCCGCCGGCGGCTTTCGCTTCCCTTGCTCAAGGAAGCGCTGGAGGCAACGGCCAAGCTCTCCACCTTCGTGCTGTTCATTCTCATTGGCGCCACGGTGTTTTCCTTCACCTTCAACGCCGCCGATGGTCATTATTTCGTCGAGCGGCTGTTCAAGGACATTCCTGGCGGCCAGCTCGGCTTCTTGCTGGTCGTCAATGTGCTCGTCTTCGTGCTGGGCATGTTCATCGATTTCTTCGAGATCGCCTTCATCGTGGTACCGCTCCTAGCGCCTGTTGCGGACAGGATGGGCATCGATCTCATTTGGTTCGGCGTGATCCTGGCGATGAATCTGCAGACGTCGTTTCTGACGCCGCCATTTGGTTTCGCGCTTTTTTATCTGCGCTCGATCGCGGCGAAGAACGATTACGTCGATGCCGTCACCGGCAAACGCATCGCCGCCGTGACGACAGCCGAGATTTATCGGGGCGCCGTCGCTTTCATCGCCATGCAGCTCATGGTCGTCGGCCTCGTGATCGCATTCCCCCAGATGGTGACAGGGGCGCTAGAAAAGAAGGCGGCGGTGGATCTCGACGCCATCGAACTCACGGTCGAGCCTTCCGACTATGGAGAGAAAAAGGCGGAGGCGAAGCCCGACGAAGATCTCGCGCCAGCGGCAGGGCGCGACGCCGCCGACAAAGAGGAGACGGCCTCGCGCCGCGATCCGGCGGCGGCACTATTAGAGGAGATGGCGCGCGAGAAGAAGTGATGAGCCGCGCAACAGGCAGGGCACGAAAAAGCCGCGGCATGCCGCGGCTTTTTCGTGTGCGCCCGGCACGGGCGGTTGTGCAGTGAAGGAGTGCGTTCTTACGCGGGGAGATCTCCGCCTTATGGCGGCAAGGTCTACGCGGCAACGCGGAGCGAGAAGTCGGCAGAGACCGGAGTAGCGGCCAGTAAGGGGGCGAAGGGCCGAACGAGAAGGAGAGTTCGAGACCCTGTCGATGCTGAACGCAAGGCATCAGAAGTGCGCGCAAGCGGAGCGGGCGGGAGATGCGCACGGTAAAGCCAGGTGCGATCCCGTCAGCGACGAAGCGAACAGCCCGCGACGGGACATCGAGAACACAGGGCCAGGGCTGCTATAAGCCCTCCTGGCGAGAGTCGACCCTCCTGACCCCAACTTCTCGAACCGGCCGCTGGGACCCGCATGCCGGCTGGTGGGGGAGGGGCTCGGTCAGGTATCCTGACGGCCCCTATCCCGATTGCGCGCAGCAGGCGATCAGAGCTTTTGCGCCTGCATGAAGTCGTCGAAGCCCGCTTCGGCGAAGCGGAACCACTGGTTCAGTTCGCGGCGGAAGGCGGCATAGTCTTCATAGACCTTCTTCCAGTTCGGGTTTTTCGCGGAGAGGTCGTTGTAGTACTCCATCGCGAACTTGAAGGCGGCCTCCATGATGTCCTTGGGCATGCGGAAGAGTTTGGTGCCATGGGCGACCAGTTCTTTCAATGCCTTCGGGTTCTTGGCGTCATATCGCGCCTGCATCTCCGTGTGAGCGAATGCCGCAGCACATTCGATGATCGCTTTGTTTTCGGCCGAAAGCGCTTCATAGACCTTGGTATTCACATAAAGGTCGAGCTGCGGACCACCCTCCCACCAGGCCGGATAAGCGTAGAACTTGGCGACCTTGTAAAAGCCGAGCTTGAGGTCATCATAGGGGCCGACCCACTCGGCGGCGTCGATCGTGCCTTTTTCGAGCGCTTGATAGATTTCTCCGCCGGGAATGTTCTGCGGCACGCCGCCGATGCCCTTGAGGATTTCGCCGCCGAAACCGCCGATGCGCATCTTCAGCCCCTTGATGTCGTCCAGTCCCTTGATTTCCTTGCGGTACCAACCGCCCATCTGGGCGCCCGTGTTGCCCATCGGGAAGCTGATGATGTTGTATTGGGCATAGAACTCGCGCATCAACTTAAGCCCATTGCCTTCATACATCCACGCGGTCATCTGGCGGGAATTCAGGCCAAAGGGAATCGTACAGCCAATCGCGAAGGTCGGATCCTTGCCGAAGAAGTAATAAGGCGCGGTGTGCGCGCACTCCACGGTGCCCTGTTGGACGCCATCGACGACGCCGAAAGCGGGCATCAGTTCGCCTGCGGCATGGACGGAGATCTCGAACTTGCCGCCCGACATCTCCTTAACCTTCTTCGCGAACACCTCCGCGGCGCCGTAGATCGTGTCGAGGGCTTTGGGAAAGCTCGAGGCGAGTCGCCAACGGAGCGTTTGCTGAGCATGCACGGCTGGCGCCACACCCGTGGCCAAGATACCGGCAAGCCCAGCGTGCTGCAGGAATTTGCGACGTTCCATGTTCCTCTCTCCTTTGTTTTCTTAGGGGGTGGAAGCCCATTCGGGCGTAGGCGCATCCTACACCGAAGTTTCGCATTAGGCGCCCGCCACCGTCATGCGGTTTACCACAATGGAGCCGACCGTGCGTGAGCCGCGCGTGACGCGATCTCGCCCGATCATCTCGATGCCCGCGAACATCTCCTTGAGATTGCCGGCGATCGTGATTTCCTGCACCGGATAGGCGATCTCCCCGTTTTCCACCCAGAAGCCAGCCGCGCCGCGCGAATAATCCCCCGTGACGTAATTGATGCCGTGGCCGAGCAGCTCGGTGACGAGGAGCCCTGTGCCGAATTCTTTGAGCAGGCCTGCGAAATCTGCAGGCGCATCGGGATGAGGGGAAACCAGCAAATTGTGGCTGCCGCCGGCGTTGCCCGTGGTCTTCATGCCGAGTTTGCGCGCCGTGTAAGTGGAGAGGAAATACCCTTGCAGCACGCCGTCTGCGACGATGCAGCGCGCATGGGTGGCGACGCCTTCGTCGTCGAAGGGGGCGGAGGCCAGTCCCTTGGACAGATGCGGCGCTTCTTCGATACGCATCCAAGCAGGAAAGATGCGCGCCCCGAGCGCGCCGTACAAGAAGCTGGCCTTGCGGTAGAGACTGCCGCCGGAAGCCGCATGCACAAAGCTCGCGATCAGACCAGTGGCGAGCGGCGCTTCGAACATCACGCGGCATTGACGGGTGGAAAGCTTGCGCGCGGAAAGGCGAGAAGCCGCACGCATTGCGGCATAGGCGCCAACCGCTTCGGGCGAGGCGAGGTCATGCGGGTCGCGATGCATGGAATACCAGTCGTCGCGTTGCATGTCTGCACCGTGCGCTGCGATTGGCGTGCAGCCGATGAAATGCCGCGTCGAAGGAAAGCCGCCGAGGAAACCCTCGCTGTTGGCGAACACGAAGTGCGCGGCCGAGGTAGAGACCGTGGCGCCTTCCGAGTTGACGATCGCCGGATTCGCGTCGAAAGCAGCCGCCTCGCAGCGGCGCGCGAGTTCGATCGCCTCTTCGCTGGAGATCTCCCAGGGATGGTAGAGATCGAGTTCGGGCCAGTTACGCGCGAGATCGTCGGCATCCGGCAAACCGGCGCAGTCGTCTTCCATCGTATGCCGGGCGATGGCCAATGCCGCCTCGATGGTCGCCGAAAGCGAAGCGGGCGAAAAATCGGCGCTCGATGCGTGTCCGCGTCGTTTACCGAGATAGACGGTCACGCCCAACCCCTTATCGTGGGTGAACTCGATGGTTTCGACCTCACCTTTGCGCACGGTCACCGATTGACCGAGGCTTTCGGAGACATCCACTTCACAGGCGGTAGCGCCTCCCCGCTTCGCGAGGGCGAGGGCATCGAGCGCCAACGCGCGTAAGGACTCCTCGGAAAACGAAAATTGAGCCATGGGCGAACACGAAAAATCGCAAGGCTATAATCATACCGTGAGCGAGCTCGACGAAAGGCCAAGCAAGAGCGCACGAAAGCGCGCAATGCATGCCCTCCAGGCATTGGGCGAAGCGCTCGTCGATCTTCCCGAGGCGGTGCTGGCGCGCCTCGAGCTGCCCGAGGCGTTGGCGCAAGCCGTCCATGACGCGCGCCGCTTTCGTGCGCGCGAAGCACGCCGCCGGCAACTTCAGTATATCGGCCGGCTGATGCGCACACTCGACGCGGAGGCGATTGCCGCGGCGCTTGACGAGGCAAGGGGAGCTTCCGCCTACTCGATTGCGCGCCACCAATCCGTCGAGCGTCTGCGAGAGCGTTTGTTGGCCGACGAAAAGGTCATCGACGAAATCGCCGCGCGGCAGCCGCGTATTGAGCGGGCCAAACTCTTGCGTCTGCGCCGCGAGGCCTTGTTGGAGAGGGCGCAAGCCAAACCGCCGCGCGCCTATCGCGCGTTGTTTCGCTTGTTGATGGAGCATGCCGATGGCTGAGCAAACCTTGCTGATCGGCGCCGTCTCGGTCTCCGATCGCGCCTCGAGCGGCGTGTATGAGGACAAGGGGCTGCCTGCGCTCGAGGAGTGGCTTGCGCGCGCGCTGGCCACGCCCTGGCGCTTGGAAAAACGCCTGATACCCGATGAGCGTGCGCTGATCGAGGCGACCCTGATCGAGCTCTGCGATCACCTGGGTTGCCATTTGGTGCTCACCACGGGCGGCACGGGCCCGGCGCGGCGTGATGTGACGCCCGATGCGACCTTGGCCGTTGCGCATCGCGAGCTGCCGGGCTTCGGCGAGCAGATGCGTCAGGTTTCCCTGCACTTCGTGCCGACGGCGATCCTTTCCCGGCAGGTGGGCGCGATCCGTTACCACGACAAAGGCGCGAGCTTGATCCTCAATCTACCTGGCCAACCCAAATCGATCCGCGAGACCCTCGAAGGCGTCAAAGATGCCGCCGGGCGCACCGTCGTCGCCGGCGTCTTTGCCGCCGTTCCCTATTGTCTCGAATTGATTGGCGGCCCTTATGTAGACACCCATGCTGATGTCGTCGCGGCTTTCCGGCCAAAATCCGTACGCCGGCTGGCGTGACTGTCCATCGGCGATACTTCAAGGCATTCATCATGCGTCAATACCTCGAACTGATGCGCTATGTGCTCGAGCACGGCGTGGATAAAGCCGATCGCACGGGCGTGGGCACGCGCTCGATCTTCGGCTGGCAAATGCGTTTCGATTTGGCTGAGGGTTTTCCGCTCCTGACCACCAAAAAACTCCATGTCAAATCGATCATCCATGAGCTTTTGTGGTTTTTGCGCGGCGAAACCAATATTCGCTATCTGAAGGAAAACGGTGTCTCGATCTGGGATGAATGGGCCGATGAGAAGGGCGATCTCGGCCCCGTTTATGGACATCAGTGGCGACATTGGCGCACGCCCGAGGGGGGAGAGATCGACCAGATCGCTTTGCTCATCGAAGGATTGAAAAAGGACCCCGACTCCCGCCGCCACCTCGTGACCGCTTGGAATCCCGCCGATGTGCCGAAAATGGCTCTGCCGCCCTGTCATGCGTTATTCCAGTTCTATGTCGCGGATGGTCGGCTTTCTTGTCAGCTCTACCAAAGAAGCGCCGACATCTTTCTTGGCGTGCCCTTCAACATCGCTTCCTATGCATTGCTGACGATGATGGTGGCGCAGGTCTGTGGGCTGCAGCCCGGCGAATTCATCCATACGCTGGGAGACGCTCACCTCTATGCCAATCACTTCGAGCAGGCGCGCTTGCAGCTTACGCGCGCGCCGCGTCCCTTGCCGCGGATGCGACTCAATCCCGACGTCAAGGACCTCTTCGCCTTCCGTTATGAAGATTTCACGCTCGAAGGCTATGACCCGCATCCCCATATCCCCGCGCCCGTGGCGGTGTGACGCCTTTTTTGTCTGCTCTTAGGGCTGGCGAGGCCGTAGCAAGGCGCTTTGTGCAAGCGGAAAACGCCGGCAGGATGCGCGGCGTCGAGGGTGGATGTCTGTTGACAAAGGTCAAGAAGGCGTCACAAAAAGATACTATAAATAAATTTGGAGATCATCAGCCAAGAGGAGGAGTGACGATGGCATCGACTGCGAAATCTGCGGCACCCAAGACTACAGTCGAGAAAAAAGTGCGCAAAAAAGCGCCCCAAGAGGCGCAGGCGGTCGAGAAAAGCGAAAAGACGGCCGCCGTGACGAAGCCCCGTTCCAGCCGAGTGAGAAAGGAATCTCCAAGTGAGGAAGGCGCGCGCGTTTCTGTGAGTCCCGAGCAAAAACGCCATTACATCGAAGTGGCGGCCTATTACATCGCCGAGCGCAAGGGGTTCTGTGGCGATCCGCTTCAGGATTGGGTCGAGGCCGAAGCGGAAATCGAGCGTTTGATCGCCGAAGGGAAACTTGGGGCATAATCGCTCTGCACTCCCGCCCGCCAGAGGGAGACGACGACAAAAGGCGGGTGTGTCATCGACCACAGGGAGTTGTCATGCGGCAGGAAACACAACCAACCGATCCCTATACGGGGGGGGCGGGTCGCTTCGTCAGCCAGCTCACGCGTCATACCATCGCGTTCGTCTTGGCGGGCGGACGGGGCAGTCGCCTCAAGGAGCTCACCGATTGGCGCGCCAAGCCGGCGGTGCCTTTCGGCGGCAAGTTCCGCATCATCGATTTCACGCTTTCCAACTGCGTCAATTCGGGGATTCGCCGCATCGGGGTGGCGACCCAATATAAGGCGCAGAGCTTGATCCGCCATCTGCAGCGCGGTTGGAGCTTTCTCGATGGGCGCTTCCGCGAGGCCATCGATCTCTTGCCGGCGCAGCAGCAGCTCGGTGAGGAATGGTATCTGGGCACGGCCAATGCGGTCTATCAGAACCTCGATCTGATGCGCCGCAATGAGCCCAAATATGTGCTCGTACTCGCCGGCGATCACATCTACAAGATGGACTATGGCAAGCTGCTCGCCGAACACGTGCAGCGGGGCGCCGATCTTTCGATCGCCTGCATCGAGGTGCCGCGCAAGGATGCTTCTGCCTTTGGCGTCATGCAGGTGGATGAGCAGGGCCGGGTGATCGATTTCTTCGAAAAGCCCGAGAACCCGCCCGCCCTCCCCAACAGGCCCGAGCGCTCGCTCGTGAGCATGGGCATCTATGTCTTTACCGCTGAATTCCTTTACGAGCAGCTCGAACGCGATGCCGCGAATCCGGCCTCAAGCCATGATTTTGGCAAGGACGTGATCCCTCATTGCGTCGCCCATCATCGCGTCTTCGCCCATGACTTTGCCACCAGCTGCGTCGGCATGCCGAAAGGCGGCACGCCCTATTGGCGCGATGTCGGCACCATCGATGCCTACTGGGAAGCCAACATCGAATTGACGAAGGTCACGCCGGAACTCAATCTTTATGACCAAGAGTGGCCGATCTGGACCTATCAGGAACAGCTGCCGCCGGCTAAATTCGTCTTCGACGACGAGGGGCGGCGCGGCATGGCGATCGATTCGCTCGTCTCCGGAGGGGACATCATCAGCGGCGCCCTCGTGCGCCGCTCACTGCTCTTTTCGCGCGTGTTCGTGCATAGCTGGGCGAGCGTGGAGGATTCGGTGATCCTCCCCAACGTCGATATCGGCCGCCATGCGAAGATTCGACGCGCCGTCATCGATAAAAACTGCAAGATCCCTGACGGCATGGAAATCGGTTTCGATCTCGACGCCGATCGTCGACGCTTTCGCGTCACCGACAAGGGCATCGTGCTCGTGACCCCCGAGATGTTGGGCCAAAACATCCACCATCCGCCGCTGCCTCGTTCTGCGTAGAATCCCAAAGGCGCTCGCGCGCATGCAAAAGGGCGCTGAGACATTCTTTTTTTCCTTTTTCGCGCTTGCTTGATCCATGCCAGGCACCCTTTATCAACTCGAAATCAATCCGCAACTGCCCGCACGGCTTTCGCGCCTCGAAGAACTCGCCAACAATCTCTGGTATAGCTGGGATCGGCCCACCCGCAGCCTGTTCGCGCGGTTGGGGCAGAAGCTCTGGGGCGCCGTCGGCCATAGCCCAAAGGCGTTTCTCAAGCGCGTCGATCAAAAACGTCTCGAAGAGGCGGCGGCCGATCCGGTATTCCTTGGAGCGCTTGCCCGCGTCCTCTCCGCCTATGACACCTACCATGAGAGCGTGGGCCGCGAGCATGGCCCCCATCTCGACGAAGGGGGGTTGGTCGCCTACTTCTGCGCCGAGTTCGGTTTCCACGAAAGCTTGCCGATCTATTCCGGCGGTCTCGGCATCCTCGCCGGCGACCATTGCAAGACGGCAAGCGATATGCGGCTACCTTTCGTTGGCGTGGGCCTTCTCTATCGGCAAGGCTATTTCTTGCAGACCATCGATGGCGAGGGGCGTCAGCATGCGCTTTACAACGACGCCGACTTTGACGATTTGCCGGTTTCGCCCGTGCGGCTTGCCGATGGTTCCGAGCTGCACGTGAAAGTGCGTTTGCCGGGACGCGAGGTAAGCGTCAAGGTATGGAGTGCGCGCGTCGGCCTCGTGACCCTGTATCTGCTCGACACCGATGTGCCGGAAAACTCGCCGCATGATCGCGACATCGCCCACCGCCTCTATGGCGGCGACCGCACCACGCGCATCGAACAAGAGATCGTGTTGGGCATGGGGGGGGTGCGGGCGCTCGCCGCCATGGGCGTCAAGCCAACGGTCTGGCACATCAACGAGGGACATGCGGCGTTCTTGGTGCTCGAGCGCATGCGCGAATTGATCATGCAAGGCCTCGACTTCGCCACCGCCTTGGAAGCCGTGGCCAGCAATACGGTTTTCACGACGCATACGCCGGTGCCGGCGGGGCACGATCATTTCTCCGAGGAGATGATCCGCCGTTATTTCGAGGAGTGTTGTCATGACATGGGCTGCGAAATCGGCGCATTGCTCGCGCTCGGACGCATCGACAACGATCCGGAATTCAACATGACGGCCTTGGCGATTCGCGGATCGCGCTTCCAGAATGGGGTTTCGCGCATCCATGGCCGCGTCTCCTCGGAAATCTGCGCAGCGCTCTGGCCCCAAGTGGAGCCTGCGGAAAATCCGATCGGCTACGTGACCAATGGGGTGCATGTGCCGACTTTTCTTTCCGATCTCTGGCATGACACCTTCGACCGCGTGCTTGGTCCCGCCTGGCGCCAGCGGCTCACCGACGAGTCCTGCTGGCGGGAGGTGAAGAACATTCCCGACCACACGTTTTGGAGCGTTCGGCAGTCGATCAAGGCGCAGATGCTGCATTTGGTGCGCTATCGCATCACCCAGCAGATGACGCGCAACCAGTATTCGCAAGCCCACATCGACCGACTCTTGCGCCTCGCCGATCCGGAAAATCCCAATGTCCTGACCATCGGCTTTGCGCGTCGCTTTGCGACCTACAAGCGGGCCACGCTGCTCTTCCGCGATCCAGAGCGCCTGCGGCGCATCATCTGCGATCCCGAGCGTCCCGTTCTCTTCATCATCGCGGGCAAGGCGCATCCGGCTGATCAGCCCGGCCAGGAGCTCATTCGCCGCATTCATGAGATCTCCCAACTGCCCGAATTCGAGGGGCATTTCCTGCTCGTGGAAGGCTATGATCTGCGGCTGGCGCGGCGCCTTGTCTCCGGCGTCGATGTCTGGCTCAACAATCCGATTTATCCGCTCGAGGCGTCAGGCACCTCGGGCATGAAGGCGGCGATCAATGGAGTGATCAACCTATCCGTGCTCGACGGCTGGTGGGGCGAAGGGTTCATGGAGACGCCCGAAGGCGCGAATGGCTGGGCCATCAAGCCGGCGTCCAATGTCTATGACCAGGAGCGCAGCGACCGCGAAGAGGCGCGCTCGCTTTATGAGACCCTGCAGGACAAGGTAATCCCGCTTTACTACGCGCGCGGCCCGATGGGGTATTCGCCAGGCTGGGTGGCGATGGCCAAGCGCTCGATGGCGACGATCACCCCGCGTTTCAATTCCCAGCGCATGCTGAGCGAATATATCGCACATTACTATGCACCTGCCGACAGGCAGTGGCGCCTGAAAAGCGCGGAGGGCTTCGCCGCCGCGCGAAAGTTGGCCGAGTGGAAGGAAAAGGTACGCCGCGCTTGGTCATCCGTCGCGATTCGTCGCCTCGACGAGCCCAAGAAACGCCTTCCCTTCGGCGAAAGCATGGATATCGAGGTGGCCGTACGTCTGGGCGGGCTCGATCCCGACGACCTGGCGGTGGAAATGTTGTTGATGCGCCCCACTGCTGGCGTGCATTCGAAGCCGCCGCGACGATTGTTCCTTGAATACGTCGATGTCATGGAAACGGGGGAAGCGCGCTATCGCATCCATTTTGTCCCCGATGTCTGCGGCAAGCTCGATTATCGCATCCGCGTCTACCCTCATCACGATTTGCTCACGCATCCCTTCGAAATGGGTATGATGCTTTGGCTATGAAAGACGCATGAATCCGATCCTCTCCTCTCCTGCTTGGCAGGAACTCGGCCGCGAAGCGGAACGATGGCAGGCGCTGACGCTGCGCGAGGCGTTCGCACATGACCCCGCGCGTTTTTCACGCCTTTCCCGCCGCTGGCGCGATTGGCTGCTCGATCTCTCGAAGCAGCGGCTCGATGCGCGCATTCTCGCCTTCTGTGGCGAGCTTTGGTCGCAAGCCGACGTTCCCGGCTGGATAGCGCGCATGCGCGCGGGAGAAACGATCAATCACACCGAGGGCCGCGCCGTCTTGCACATTGCGCTGCGGGAGGCGCAGCCGAGAGCCGAAGTCGCGGCTGTGCTCGCGAAGATGCGGGCGTTTTGTGCGGACGTGCATGCGGGCCGTTGGCGGGGGGCTACCGGAGAGCCGATCACCGATGTCGTCAACATCGGCATCGGCGGTTCCGACCTCGGCCCACGCATGGCCACCCAGGCGCTCGCCGCCTATCGGCTGCCGCATCTGCGCGTGCATTATGTGGCGAACGTCGATGGCGCCGATCTTGCCACGACGCTGGCGTCGCTGCGTCCAGAGCATACGCTGTTCATCGTCGCCAGCAAGACCTTCACGACACAAGAGACGATGCAAAACGCCCTGAGCGCGCGCGCATGGCTCGCCAGCGCGCTCAATGAGGCGGCCGTTGCCCGACATTTCGTCGCCGTTTCGACGGCGCTCGACAAGGTGGCGGCCTTTGGCATCGATCCGGCCCACGCGTTCGCTTTCTGGGAATGGGTTGGCGGGCGCTTCTCACTGTGGTCGGCCATCGGTTTGCCGCTTGCGCTGGCGATCGGCTATGAACGCTTTGCCGAAATGCTCGCCGGCGCCCGTGCGATGGACGAACATTTCTTTACCACCCCTCCGGACGAAAACTTGCCGGCGCTGCTCGCTTTCGTCGATCTCTGGAACACCGATTTCTTGGGCATCTGCACGCGCGCCGTGCTGCCCTACAGCCACTCGCTAGGGCTTCTGCCACGCTATTTGCAGCAATTGGAAATGGAAAGTCTCGGCAAGCGCATCGATCGCGATGGCGAGGAGACAGCCTATGCCACGCAGTCCATTGTCTGGGGCGAGCCCGGGACCAATGGCCAGCATGCGTTCTATCAGCTGCTACACCAGGGCACGCTCTCCGCGGCGTGCGAATTCATCGCCGTGCGCAAAGCGGATTTTCCGCTTGCCGGCCATCAGGAAAAGCTGCTCGCCAACTGCTTTGCGCAAAGCGCGGCGCTGATGTGGGGCAAAAGCGAAAGCGAAGCGCGCGCCGAGCTCGCGGCGGCCGGCGCGCAGGCATCGCTTGCCCCTTACAAGACGTTTCCAGGCAATCGGCCGTCGACGACGCTGCTCCTGCCCCGTCTCGATCCCTTCGAACTTGGCGCATTGATCGCCCTCTATGAACACAAGGTATTCGTTCTGGGTTGCCTCTGGCATATAAACGCCTTCGACCAGTGGGGCGTCGAATATGGCAAAGAAATCGCCGGGAGGCTGCTTCCGATGCTCGAGGGCAAGGCGCCGATCGGCGGGGTGGATCCCTCGACGGCTGGGCTCCTCGAGGCATGCCGGCAATGAGACTCTTGTTCGTCGCCTCGGAGATTGCGCCCTGGGTCAAGACGGGGGGGCTTGGCGACGTCGCAGGGGCGCTGCCGGCGGCGCTTGCGCGCTTGGGCATTGACGTACGCATCCTTGTGCCGCGTTACCCGGCGCTGCGCTCGCTACAGGCCACAGGGCGCTTTCTCGAGCGCTTTGCCTCCCTAGGCGGCGCAATGGCAGCCGCCGAGCTCTATGAGGCCTCGTTGGCGCCTAATCTCTGCGTGTGGCTGCTCGACTGTCCCGACTACTACGACCGGCCGGGCAATCCTTATCTGGGCCCGGAGGGCCGCGATTGGCTCGACAATCATCTTCGCTTCGGGCTACTTTCTCGCCTCGCTGCGCGCCTCGCCAGCCCGGCTTCGCCGCTGGCCTGGCGTCCCGATGTCTTGTTCGCCAACGACTGGCAAGCCGCGCTCGCCCCCTATTATTTGCGCTTCTATGAGCCTGCGGGGAGCGCGAAAAGCGTGCTCGCGATCCACAATCTCGCCTTTCAGGGCGTTTTCCCGCCCCAATATCTCGATGAACTGGGGCTGTTCGCCCGCGATTGGCACATCGACGGCGTCGAATACTACGGTCAGATTTCTTTCCTCAAGGCGGGCATCCGGCACGCGGACAAGCTCGTCACTGTCAGCCCCACTTATGCACGCGAGATCGCCACCGAGGCGGGGGGAATGGGACTGGGCGGATTGCTTGCCGCGCGTGCGGCCGATCTCGTCGGCATCGTCAATGGCATTGACACCGAGATCTGGAATCCTGCGCGCGATGTCTATCTCGATACCCCCTATGATCTCGAGCGGCTAGCCGACAAGCGGCGAAATACCGAAGCACTGCGCGCCGAATATGGCCTGGCTTCGCGCGCGGACGTTCCTCTCGTTGGCGTCGTCAGCCGCCTTACCCACCAGAAAGGCCATGACCTCGTCGCCCAGATCGGCGAAGACATTGTCGAATTGCCGGCGCAACTCATCGTGCTCGGAACGGGCGAGGCAGCCATCGAAGTGGCGTTCCGCGCGTTGGCGCTCAGACATCCAGCCAATGTGGGTGTCACCATTGGTTATGACGAACGACTCGCACACCGCATCGAGGCGGGCGCGGATTTCTTTCTCATGCCCTCGCGCTTCGAACCTTGTGGGCTCAACCAACTCTATAGCCAGGCCTATGGCACGCCGCCCATCGTGACTGCCGTCGGCGGCTTGGCGGATACCGTCGTCGATGCCACGCCCGAGAACATCGCGGCGGGGCTCGCCACGGGCTTCGTCTGCCCAGAGGCTTCCCCCACGGCCATTCTTGCGGCGCTTACGCGCGCCGTGCGCCTTTGGCGCGAAGAGCCTGAGGGGTATCGCCAACTGCAACGCGTAGGCATGTCCAGGGACTATGGCTGGGATGCGCCAGCTCGCCGCTATCTAGCTCTGTTTCGCGCATTGCTGGGCGAGTCGCCATGGATGTCGTGATCATCGCCGCCGTGGCGAGAAATGGCGTGATCGGAAAGGAAAACCGCTTGCCTTGGCATTTGCCGGAGGACCTCGCGCATTTCAAGGCGCTGACGTTGGATCAGGCGGTGATCATGGGGCGCAAGACATGGGAATCGCTGCCCAGCCGCTTCCGCCCTTTGCCTCGCCGCCAAAACATCGTCGTGACGCGCGCGCGCGACTACGCCGCAAGCGGCGCTTGCCTTGCCCATACGCTCGAGGAAGCCCTGGCCAAAGTCGAGGCAGGCAAGACTGCTTATGTGATTGGCGGCGCACAGCTCTATGCCCAGGCGCTTCCTTACGCGCAGCGTTTGGAGCTTACCGAAATCGACGCCGACTTCGAGGGGGATGCGCATTTCCCCGCTTTCACGCGTAGCGCATGGCGGGAACTAAGGCGCACGCCGCAGGTTTCTGTTTCGGGATTGCGTTTCGCTTTCGTGAGCTACGTGCGCACGCAGTCGACGTAATAGCCGTTTCCTTCCGCCTTGACGAGGCCGTGGATGTCGGTCTCGAAGCCTGGAAAGCGCTCGTTGAATTCGCGCGCGAATTTGAGATAGCGCACGATGGTGGCGTTGAAGCGCTCGCCGGGGATCAAGAGCGGAATGCCAGGCGGATAGGGGGTAAGCAAGACGGCCGTGATGCGCCCTTCGAGGTCGTCGATGGGCACGCGGTCGATCTCGCGATGCGCCATCTTGGCGAACGCATCGCAGGGCCGCATGGCGGGCGCGATTTCGGAGAGATACATCTCGGTCGTGAGCCTGGCGATGTCGTTGGCTTTATAGACTTCATGGATCTGCCGACAGAGGTCGCGCAAGCCAACGCGCTCATAGCGGGGATGCTTGGCGATGAATTCGGGCAGCACCTTCCACAAAGGCTGATTTTTGTCGTAATCGTCTTTGAACTGCTGCAAGGCGGTGACCAACGTGTTCCATCGGCCTTTGGTGATGCCGATCGTGAACATGATGAAGAAGGAATAAAGCCCGGTTTTCTCGACGATCACGCCGTGTTCGGCGAGATATTTGGTGACGATCGCCGCTGGGATGCCGATATCATCGGAGAAATCCCCGTCGACGTCGAGCCCAGGGGTGATGACCGTGGCCTTGATGGGGTCGAGCAAATTAAAGCCGGCGGCGAGGTCGCCGAAGCCGTGCCAGCGTTCGCCCGCCTTGAGCATCCAGGCGTCTCTTTCCTCGATGCCCTCTTCGGACAGGTCGTCCGGGCCCCAGACCTTGAACCACCAATCCGTGCCCCATTCCTCGTCCACTTTGCGCATCGCGCGACGGAATTCGAGCGCCTCCATGATCGATTCTTCGACCAAGGCGGTGCCCCCAGGCTCTTCCATCATCGCCGCGGCGACGTCGCAGGAAGCGATGATCGCATACTGCGGCGAGGTCGACGTGTGCATCAAAAACGCCTCGTTGAAGACGTCGCGGTCGAGCTTATGGTTTTCCGCATCCTGAACGAGAATCTGGGAAGCCTGGGAAAGCCCTGCAAGGAGTTTGTGCGTCGACTGCGTGGAGAAGACCATCGATTCCTTGCAGCGCGGACGATTGGCGCCGATCGCATGGTAGTCGCCATAGAAATCGTGAAACGCTGCATGCGGCAGCCAGGCCTCGTCGAAGTGCAGCGTGTCGATGTGCCCGTCGAGCATCTGCTTGATGTCCTCGACGTTGTATAAGATGCCGTCATAGGTGCTCTGCGTGATCGTGAGCACGCGCGGTTTGACGTTCTTGTCGAGGATGAACGGGTTGGCGTCGATCTTCTTCTTGATGTTTTCCCAACGAAACTCTTCTTTCGGGATCGGCCCGATGATGCCATAGTTGTTGCGCGTGGGCATCAAGAACACCGGGATTGCGCCGGTCATCGTGATCGCATGCAGCACCGATTTATGACAGTTACGGTCGACGACGACGACGTCGCCTGGCGCAACCGTCGAGTGCCAGACGATCTTGTTGGACGTCGAGGTGCCGTTGGTGACGAAGAAGAGGTGATCGCAGTTGAAGATGCGCGCCGCATTCCTTTCCGCGGCGGCCACGGGCCCAGTGTGGTCGAGGAGCTGACCGAGCTCTTCGACGGCGTTGCAGACGTCGGCACGCAAGAGGTTCTCGCCGAAGAACTGGTGGAACATTTGGCCAACCGGGCTTTTCAAGAACGCGACGCCGCCCGAATGCCCAGGGCAGTGCCAGGAATAGGAGCCATCCGCCGCATAGTGGACGAGCGCGCGGAAGAAGGGCGGAGGCAGGGAGTCGAGGTAGGCGCGCGCTTCACGCACGACATGGCGAGCGATGAATTCCGGCGTGTCCTCGTGCATGTGGATGAAGCCATGGAGCTCGCGCAAGACGTCGTTGGGGATATGGCGGGAAGTGCGCGTCTCCCCGTGCAGAAAAATGGGAATGTCGGCGTTGCGGAAGCGGATCTCGGAGACGAAGGCGCGCAATTCGGCGATCGTCTCCTCCTCTTCATTGGCGAGCTCTTCGTCATCGACCGACAGGATGAAGGCCGAGGCCCGGCTTTGCTGCTGCGCGAAAGAGGCGAGATCGCCATAGCTTGTCACGCCGAGTACTTCCATGCCCTCGTTTTCGATGGCTTTGGCGAGCACGCGGATGCTCAAGCCAGAGGCGTTTTCGGAGCGGAAATCCTCGTCGATGATGATGATGGGGAAGTGGAAACGCATGGCTTTCGAATCTCGACGGATGACCGGGAAGGGGAAACGCTCGCGGCGCTCGGAGTCAGATCTTGGGCAGAGTCACGCCGGTCTGTCCTTGGTATTTGCCGCCGCGATCCTTGTAAGAAACCTCGCAGACCTCGTCGGCTTCGAAGAACACGACTTGCGCCACGCCCTCGTGGGCGTAGATCTTGGCGGGCAAGGGAGTGGTGTTCGAAAACTCGAGGGTTACGTAGCCTTCCCACTCAGGCTCGAAAGGCGTGACATTGACGATGATGCCGCAACGCGCATACGTGCTTTTGCCGAGGCAAATGGTCAAGATGTTGCGCGGGATGCGGAAGTATTCGACGGTGCGCGCCAGCGCGAAGGAGTTGGGCGGGATCACGCAGAACCCCTTGCCCGAGACTTCGACGAAGGAATCCGGGTCGAAGGCCTTGGGATCCACGATCGTGGAGTTGATGTTGGTGAAGACGCGGAATTCGTCGGCGCAGCGAATGTCGTAGCCATAGCTGGAGGTGCCGTAAGAGACGATCTTACGGCCCTCGACTTCGCGCACCAGGGACGGCTCGAAGGGCTCGATCATGCCGTATTCCTGGGCCATGCGGCGGATCCACCGATCGGATTTGATGCTCATCGCGCACAAGCAAAAGAGAACGCCCCCAAGGGCGGGGGCGTTGCGAATTACACCACAAAATGCCGGCGCATCAAGTGTTTTGCACGACGATCGTGGGGAATTTGGCCGAGTGGTCCTTCGCCATTTCGGCGATCTTGACGCCGATGCGCCGGGCGATTTCGCGGTAGATTTGCGCGGCGCGGCTATCAGGCGCAGCCACGACGGTCGGATTGCCGCCGTCGACCTGCTCGCGGATCGTGCGGTCCAGCGGCAGCGCGCCGAGGAATTCGACCTCGTAGTCTTCGCACATTTTCTTGCCGCCCCCTTCGCCAAAGATATGCTCTTCGTGACCGCAGCGCGAACAGATGTGGATGCTCATGTTCTCGATGATGCCGAGGATCGGGATGCCCACTTTTTCGAACATCTTGAGCCCCTTGCGCGCGTCGAGCAAAGCGATGTCTTGCGGCGTGGTCACGATCACTGCGCCCGTCACGGGCACCTGCTGCGCGAGCGTGAGTTGGACATCCCCCGTCCCAGGCGGCAGATCGACGACCAGATAATCGAGATCCTGCCACTGGGTGTCGTTGAGCAACTGCACGAGCGCTTGCGTCACCATCGGCCCGCGCCAGACCATCGGCGTTTCCGGATCGATGAGAAAGCCGATCGACATCGCTTGCAGGCCATGGGCGATGAGCGGCAAGAGCTTCTTGCCGTCGGCCGACTGCGGTTGCTCGTCGGGAATGCCCAACATCTGAGGTTGGGAAGGGCCATAGATGTCGGCGTCCAGAATGCCGACGCGAGCGCCTTCGGCAGAAAGCGCCAGCGCGAGGTTGACGGCAGTCGTGGATTTGCCCACGCCGCCCTTGCCGGAGGCCACGGCGATGATGTTCTTGACGCCGGCAATCAGCTTGACCCCTTTTTGCACCGCATGGGAAACGATTTTCTGATAGACGTTGGCCGAGACATTGGCGGCGCCCGCTGCCTTCAAGGCGTCGCAAACCATTGTCCGGATGGGCTCGATTTGCGTCTTGGCAGGATAGCCGAGCTCGATGTCCAATGAGACGTTGTCGCCTTCGACCTTGATGTTTTTGGCCGAGCGGCTGGTCACGAAATCCTTGCCGGTATTGGGATCGATGACGCGTTTGAGGGCGTCTTGGACGCTTTGTTCGGTGATGGCCATGGCGTGATTCCTCGAACTGTGGGGTAGGGAGATTGTAACAAGCACAAATGTGGGCAAAAAAACGCCGTTCAAGCGAAAATCCACGTATGGACGCCAACGTTTCCTTTGCCTGTCGGCCGGGGTGCGGCGCCTGCTGCATAGCGCCGTCGATTTCCTCGCTTTCCAAGCCAGCCGGCATACCGTGCGCGTATCTGACGCCGGATGGGCGCTGCCGTCTCTATGGCAGGCCAGAGCGGCCCCTCTGCTGTAGCGGCCTGCAGCCTTCCCCGGAAATCTGCGGAGAAAGCCGCGAGGAAGCGCTGGCAAGGCTTACGGCGCTCGAAGAGGCGACTCGCTAAAATCGACGTTTTGTTTTCGAGGGTTCTGTCATGTCCGTGCGCAAAATTCTCGTGACCTCGGCGCTGCCCTATGCGAACGGCGCGATCCATCTCGGTCACCTCGTCGAATACGTGCAAACCGACATCTGGGTGCGCTTTCAAAAGATGCGCGGACACGAGTGCTGGTATGTCTGCGCGGACGATACGCACGGCACGCCGATCATGCTGCGGGCCGAGCAGGAGGGGGTGACGCCCGAGACGTTGATTGCGCGCATGCATGGCGAGCACCTGCGCGATTTTGCCGGCTTTCACATCGCGTTCGACAATTACTACACCACGCATTCGCCGGAAACGCGTTTCTATTCCGAAGACATTTTCGCCAAACTGACCCAAGCTGGCCTGATCGAAGCGCGTGAGATCGAGCAGTATTACGACCCGGCAAAGAATATGTTTCTGCCGGATCGCTACATCAAGGGCGAATGCCCCCGCTGTAGCGCCAAGGATCAATATGGCGATTCCTGTGAGGCGTGCGGCGCCGCTTATGCGCCTACCGAGCTGGTCAACCCCTATTCGGCCGTCTCGGGCGCACAGCCCGTGTTGCGCGCCTCGACCCATTTCTTCTTCAAATTGTCCGACCCCCGCTGCCAAGCCTTCTTGCGGCAATGGACACGCGCAGGACACCTGCAGGAGGAGGCAGCCAACAAGTTGGCCGAATGGCTAGGCGAAGAGGGCGAAAACAAGCTCACCGACTGGGACATCTCGCGCGATGCGCCATATTTCGGCTTCGAGATCCCGGGCCATCCCGGCAAATATTTTTACGTTTGGCTCGATGCGCCGATCGGCTATATGGGGTCGTTCAAGAACTTATGCGCGCAGAAAGGCCTCGATTTCGAGACATGGTGGCGGGCCGACAGCCAGACGGAGCTCTATCATTTCATCGGCAAGGACATTCTCTATTTCCACGCCCTCTTTTGGCCGGCCATGCTGCGTTTTGCCGGCTACCGCACGCCGACCCGGGTGTTCGCGCACGGCTTTTTGACCGTCGATGGCGCCAAGATGAGCAAGAGCCGCGGCACCTTCATCACGGCCGCAAGCTATCTCGCGCAAGGACTCGATCCCGAATGGCTGCGCTACTATTTCGCGGCGAAACTCAACGGCACGCTCGAAGACATCGATCTCAATCTCGACGACTTCGTCGCGCGCGTCAATAGCGACCTCGTGGGCAAGTATCTGAACATCGCGGCGCGTGCGGCCGGCTTCATCGCCAAACGTTTCGCGGGCCGCCTGCTCGACGAGGAGATGACGGCGCGCCTGAGGACGACGTTGCCGGCGCTTTTCGGTGCGGAAATTGAAATCGCGACCCATTATGAGAACCGCGATTTCGCGCGCGCGATTCGTCGCATCATGGCCCTTGCCGACGACGTCAATCAATACGCCGACCGCGAGCAGCCCTGGAAGCTCGCGAAGGAAGCGGGCAAAGAACGCGAGCTGCATATCGTTTGCTCGCTGCTAATCAATGCCTTTCGACTGCTCACGATCTACCTCAAACCGGTGTTGCCGCATCTCGCGCGTCGCGCCGAGGCTTTCCTCAACGTCGCTCCCTTGACCTGGAAGGACGCCGCTCATGCTTTGCCGCCTGCGCATCTGATTCAGCCTTACGAACACCTGATGCGGCGCATCGAGCGCAAGGAGATCGACGCCCTGCTCGCGGCGAATCGCGAGACGCTGCAGGCGCCGCCGGCGCCGACGCGCCACGGCGAACATCGACAGCATGCAGAAAACAAGCGGGCGGAGACCGCGGCCCGAGAAGCGCCGACGTCGACCATCGGCCTCGAGGAATTCGCCAAAGTCGATCTGCGCATCGCCCGCATCGTGGAGGCAAGCCCCGTCGAGGGCGCAGACAAGCTGTTGCGGCTGGTGCTCGACCTTGGGCCGCTCGGACGCCGGCAAGTCTTCGCAGGCATCAAAGGCGCTTACGATCCGGCCTCGTTGGTCGGCAGGCTTACGGTTTGTGTCGCCAATCTCGCGCCGCGCAAGATGCGTTTCGGCGTCTCCGAAGGCATGGTGCTCGCCGCCTCCGACCCCACGGGAGAGACGCCGGGCCTTTTCCTGCTCGCAGCGGATGCGGGCGCGCAACCTGGGATGATTGTCAAATGAGCCGCGAGGTTCGCCATCTCTTCGTTTCAGGCCGCGTGCAAGGCGTGGGCTTTCGCGCCAGCATGGCCCGGGAGGCGCGCCGGCTTGGCGTGACCGGCTGGGTCAGAAACCTGCACGATGGCCGGGTCGAAGCGATGATCCAGGGAAGCCCCGAACAGCTTGCCGCCATGCTGACCTGGGTGCGACAAGGACCTCCGCGCGCTCATGTCGCCCACGTCGACGTGGAGCTTGGAAGCGGCGAGTTCGAAGGCTTCGAACAATGGCCGACCGTCTAGCTAGGCTCATCGGCTTTTTGGCGTCAAGCGCGTCAGGGAGCACCCTGCGCACGGCGGCATCGCTCGATTTCTCCATTCGTGGCCCCACGATTTCTCTGCCTCTGGAGAAGACAGGTTTCGCTAAGCGATTTCAACGATACCTGCTGAGGCTATCGTTGCTCTATCGAGACTTTTTATTGCGGGAAATCAGGTAAAAGCGCCGCGTCTGTCGCCATGATTACCGGAGCATAGCGCTGCATCATCTCACGGCATCGCTGCTTGTTTTTATGGCGATTCACATACGCGTGGGCATAAAGAGATAATTGTGGCATGATCTGCGTGCGGCAGCAGGGGCCGACAGAATGCATGTTGAGAAAGGGAGACTGCATGCATGGCGCTCGCGCAAGAGAAACACGAAGAAGCAATAACAGGGGATAGCGTTACTTTTGATCTCGCTCGCTTCCTCGCGGCGCAGGAAGGTGTTTATGAGCAGGCGCTTGCCGAGCTGCGTCGCGGCAGGAAAGAAAGCCATTGGATGTGGTTCATCTTTCCGCAGGCGAGTGGTTTGGGGAAAAGCCCCATGGCGCAGCGTTTTGCGATCAGGAGCCGAGAGGAGGCCATCGCCTATCTCGCGCACCCGCTGCTGGGCGCACGCCTGCGCGCGTGCGCCCGAGCGCTGCTCGCTTTGCCCGCGCCCTCGATCACGGAGGTCTTGCCGCCACCGGACGATCTCAAGTTGAAATCTTCGATGACGCTGTTTTCGGCCGTTTCGGGGGAACCCATTTTTGCCGAGGTCTTGGCGCGCTACTTCGCGGGCGAGCGCTGCGCATCGACGCTTTCCTGGCTTGCGGGGCCCCAGGGTGCATAGGGCAGAGCCACGGCGGCGGCGACCGCCGCATGGCGGATGCGGCCGTGCGCGATGTGGAGGCCGTGCTAAACCGTCGTCGCAGGCGGCCGAGGTTTCTGGAATGAGCCGCGTATGGGTTTGCGAAGCGACAGGATCTGTTCCTTCTGCGCATGATGAAGGTTGCGTCAGCGCCGGTTCTTGCCGCCAGCGTCATCGTCGCTGGCGCGAGAACACATCCTGCGGCATATAGGCAGCGTCGAAACGCTTGGCCAGCGCGAGAAGCCGCTGATCCAACGTCCAAAGCCGCGCGCCTTTGGTGAGCAAGGTGGAAGCCAGCAGGTGCATGTCGACGATGCCGCAACCAAGGCCAAAAAGACGCTCGCGTTCGATGAATTGCATGACTTCGGCGTAGTTGGCGAGCTGGCATTGCCGCAGGCTTTGCAAATCGCCGAGCGTACGTTGGCGATGCGGCGGCATGCCGCAGGCGATCTCGCCGATGATCAGTGGATGCACGAGCACTCTGTCGTGCATGAGTAGGCTGCCCAGCGCGGGGTTGCCGTGGCGGAAATGATCGATCCATACCGACGTATCTACCACCACAGCGCTCACGCCACGTCCTCCCGACGCCGCGGGATGTCGGGCATCTCGGGCATTTCGCCTCCTAACGCTGCCAGTCTTTTCGCCGCTTGCACGCGGATGAAGGTTTTGATGGCCTCGCGGAAGAGATCGGCTTTGTCCATGCCGGGGTCGGCGACTTCCAACGCCTTTTCATACAATGCATCGTCGATCGTCACCGTGGTTCTCATCGGCGCCCTCCAGCACAGGATTCTTGGGATGATTTGCATCAATTCCGATGCAATATTAAATCATTTTTGATGCAGCAAGCGCAGCCCTTCAGCGTGCGTTCGTTCCCTCGTGGCCGCTCGTCGATGCGTGTCTGTCTGCTTGTCCGCGCGCTTATGCGATGACGCGCATCGCCTGGGAGTTGGTTGTCTGGAAACGTGCCATCCTGTGGCCGGGAGGCTGCGGAAAGAGGTTTCGCGACGGGCGAGGGCGAGGGCGTGGGCGAGCGCTGCGCCTATACGCTTTCTTGGCTTGCGGGGCCCCAGGGCGCATAGGGCTGGCCCACTGCGGCGGCGACCGCCGCATGACGGATGCGGCCGTGCGCGATGTGGAGGCCGGCGGCGAAGCCGCGTTCTTTGTCAAGCGCGGCTTCCCAGCCTTCCTCCGCCAAGGCGAGCACATAGGGAAAGGTCGCATGCGTGAGCGCGCACGTGGAGGTGCGTGCGCAGGCGCCAGGCATATTGGTGACGCAATAATGGATCACCCCTTCCGCGACATACGTGGGTGCGCCATGTGTCGTCGGACGGCTCGTCTCCGCGCAGCCGCCTTGGTCGATCGCGACATCGACGAGGACGCTGCCTGCGGGCATGCGCGCGACCATCGCGCGCGAGATCAGTTTAGGGGTCGCCGCGCCCGGCACATAGACGGCGCCGATCACGAGGTCGGCAGTGGTCAAATGGTTTTCGATGGCTTCCGGGGTGGCGTAAAGGGCCTTCACGCGGCCGCCAAAGAGTTGGTCGAACCATTGCAGGCGGGCATAGGCGCGTTCGAGCACGACGACCTCGGCGCCAAGGGCCACGGCGATGCGCGCAGCATTGGCGCCGACGGTGCCGCCGCCGATGATGACGACTTTCCCGGGCGCAACGCCAGCCACTCCTGAAAGCAACACGCCGCGCCCACCCTGCGGCCGCTCCAGATGATGGGCGCCGACCTGCACCGCCATGCGGCCGGCCACTTCGCTCATTGGCGCGAGCAGCGGCAGGCGGCCCTCTTTATCCATGACAGTCTCGTAGGCGATGGCCACGACGCCCGTGTCGATGAGCCGTTGTGCTAGCTCGGGCGCCGCCGCCAGGTGGAGAAAGGCAAACAGGATTTGTCCAGGGCGTAGCCAGTCACATTCCTGGGGCTGAGGCTCTTTGACTTTGACGATGAGTTCGCATTCACGATAAAGCGTTGGTGCAAAGGCAACGATTTCGGCGCCGGCGGCGCGATAATCTTGATCGGAAAAGCCCGCGCCCACACCGGCTTGTGCTTCGACCAGGACCTGGTGTCCCCGGCGGCAGAGCTCGCGCACGCCTGCGGGCGTCATGCCGACGCGGTATTCGTGTTCTTTGATTTCTTTCGGAATGCCGATGCGCATAAGGGGCTTCTCCGTATCATAGAGGCAAAACGCTGAGGGTTTCGATCATGACACAAAACTTGCCGGCGCGCATCGAACGCATCACCTGGGCGCGCTTCGATCGGCTTACGCGGGCGCTCGCTCAAAAGATTCTTGCCTCCGGCTTCAGGCCCGAGGCGATCGTGGCGATCGCGCGTGGCGGATTGGCGCCGGCGCGCGTTCTTGCCGACGAGCTCGAACTTGCGGCGGTGTCGACGTTGCGCATCGCACACTATTGGCAGGCGGAAAAACTCTTTCGCGCGCGCATCATCGATCCTCTCGTCACCGCGGTCGAGGGCAGGCGCATCTTGCTCGTCGATGACGTGGCCGATACGGGCGAGACTTTCGCGGCGGCTTTGCGTCACCTCTCGGAAAAAAAGCCTGCTGAGGTCAAAACCGCAGTCGTGCTCTACAAGACGACATCCTCCTTTCGCCCCGATTACTATGCGATGCGCATCAAGCGTTGGCGGTGGACGCTGTTTCCTTGGGCCATCAATGAAGACGTCGGCGGCTTTCTACGCGCCATGAAGCCACCGCCGACGAGCCTCGAAGAGGTGGCGCGGCGCCTGCACGAACGCGGACTGCGGCTTACGCCACGGCTGCTGACTCGGCTCGTTGTCCGCCATTTACCCGCCCTGGAAACAGTGGCAACGCGGCGAGACCCCTGACTGCTGTACGTCGCCGAATATCCGGCGCAAACCAAGAGGCAAGGGACTGGCGATCGCCAGAGCAGCAGCCATTCTGTGCGCCTGCGGCGTTTCTTTCAGCGGATCTGCTCCGTCAGTGGCACGAAGGCGACGGGTAATACGCCGTTGGACGTGGTCGCGCCATCTGCATGCTTGATTAGCACGGTGAGCATTTGGATGTCATGAATGTGGCCAATGGGCGCGACGAGCCGACCACCGGTCTTTAGTTGATCGATTAGGGCTGGAGGAATCGAAGGGGTGGCGGCCGTGATGATGATGCCATCGTAAGGCGCTTCTTGGGGCCACCCCAGGCGACCGTCGGCATGGCGCACGTCCACATTGGCGATGCCAAGGCGAGCCAGGCGCGCGCGGGCGGCCTCGGCGAGCGCGCCGACGATCTCGAGGCTGATCACGCGGCGCACGAGGCAGGCAAGGATAGCGGCTTGATAACCTGAGCCGGTGCCGACTTCGAGCACCGTATGGAATGCACGCGGCCGCAAAAGCTCGGTCATCAGCGCAACGATGTAAGGCTGGGAGATGGTTTGGCCATGGCCGATGGGTAACGGGCCATTGGCGTAGGCATGAGGTTTGAGACTATCGGGCACGAATTCGTCGCGCGGTATGCGCAACATTGCCAGCTCGACGCGGCGTGAAGGGCGCTTGCAGCCGGTTTGTCGGTATGTCGTCGCGAATTCCGCGCGAATTTCTTCGAGCATTTCTTCGGCTTCGCGCGGGGGCGGACGCCGTCTGAGGCCCGGACAGCCCATGTCAGCGCGGCGCAAAGCGCGTGGCGAGCCCAGCAAGCCGCTCTTTGATGCCGGTATATTCGAGCTCGGACATCGGCAGCATGGCGGCGCCAAAGAAGCCTTGCCGGCGCATGGCGATGGCTTTGGCAGCGATTTCAGCGCGCACGGCGTCCCAAAACGGGTGAGCAAAGCAGTCCTGGGGTTCGCTGAGCTTGCCATCGCGCATCGAGTAAGCGCTACACGAGACCAAGGGCGGGCCGTCGAAATAACTGGTCGGCGTGTTGCGTGGCACGGGCATCAGCGGCATGTTGTGCGACCCACGCATGCCGCCGGCGACGAAATGGCCCACGGCGAAGGGAGCCAGCACTTCGCCCGTCGCAGGAAAATCCATCTGCACCCGCACGAGCATCACGGGATCGTCCTTGCCCGTGTATTTGCCTGCGATGTTGTGTAGGCGCGAGGTGGAGACCACGGCAGCCTGCTCGCCAGTCGCGCGCGACCAGACCGATTCGACGACGTAGCGCTCGGTGTCGCGCAAGAGAGCGGCGATGTCATAAAGGTCTTCGGGAGCGCACAGTTCGATGACCTTGTCGTTTTCTCCGGCGGCGACGTCCATGATCACGAAGCGGAAGCCTTTGCCCAGGGAGGGAGACAAGATCAGGCCCGGCGTGTTCATGGGGTCGGCGAAAGCGAGGTACAACGGCAAATTGAAGGCGCCGGGATCGGTTTTGTCGGCGGCAAAGAACAAAAAAGGCTCCGCCGTGCGCTCGCGGATGCTCATTTCGGCGACTGCAGGCCCCATGCCGCGCACATTGCCCGAGAATGCGTCCTTCAAGAGATCCTGGCCAGCGCCATAGAGCCCTTGCGCCTTGGCGGTCTCCGTGCCGCGGCGGAAGGCTTCCCACGCCAGCGCATGCACCTTTGCGCTCGCCACCCCCTCGCGGTGCGTACATAAGAGCGCGATGTCGTCGCCCGTGTGGCTGATCTGCCAGTCGATCAAGAGGCCGCGCGACAATTCGTCGAGCGTTTCACGCACGCGCTCGAGAAGCGCCGCAGAGGGGGCGAGATGGCCTCCGATCGAGCCGATGTCGGCCTTGATGACGCTAATCGTGAGATCCATGCAAATCTCCTTCTTCAGTGTGCTTGCGCGTCGATTTCTTGAGCGAGCCGTGTCAGCGCGTCGCCGATGGCGACGGGATAGGGCGGCGCAGCGCCGAGGCTTTTGAGGGGGGGAGGCAGGGCGTTCAGCGAGGCCATCGCCTGCGCCCTCAGCGCAGACAAGGGCGGCGCCGCGCGCAGGCGTTTGCCGGCGCGCATGACGGGCTGCAAGAGCGGTTCGCCTTCGGCCTCTTCACCCACGAGCGTGAGCAGATCGCCTGCGAGACGGCCCTTTTCGTCATAACGCCGAAAGACCTGTTTGCGGCCGGGCCAGGTTGCCTTGCCTTCCGAGCGCTTGCGCCGGGGCTTGCCGGCGTATTCCTGGAGTTTGTAGGCGCAGTCGAGATAGGGCGCATCCGCCGAGACGTTCATGCGCGTGCCCACGCCGAATCCATCGATCGGCGCCCCTTGGGCGCGGAGACGCTCGACTTCGTATTCGTCGAGATTGCCGCTTGCGAAGATCTTGATTTCGGCAAGACCAGCGGCGTCGAGAATGGCGCGTACGCGGCGGGCGTGGGCGGCCAGGTCGCCCGAATCGAGGCGCACCGCGCGCAGCGCTATGCCTTCAGCCCGCAATGTGTGCGCCAGCGGAACGAGGGCTTCTGCCGCCGCTTCGGTATCGTAGGTATCGATGAGCAGCGTCGTCGCGGCAGGATGGATGCGGGCGAAGGCCTCGAAGGCGGAAAGCTCGCTGACATGCGCTTGGACGAACGAGTGCGCCATCGTGCCATAGACGGGAATGTCCCAACGCATGCCCGCCAACGTGTTGGACGTGCCATCGAAGCCCGCCAGATAACTCGCACGCGCTGAGAGCATCCCTGCCTCTGCGCCATGGGCGCGGCGCAGACCGAAATCGACGAGCAAGGCGTCCCCTGCGGCCAACCGCACGCGCGCCGCCTTCGAAGCCGTCAGCGTGGAAAGCTGCAGGAGGTTGATGAGCCGGGTCTCCACGATTTGCGCTTCGGGCAGAGGGGCAACCACGCGCAGGATCGGTTCGTGCGGGAAAAAAGGCGTGCCTTCGGGCATGGCGTCGACATCGCCAGTGAAGCGCAGGCTCGCCAACCAGTCGAGAAACGCTGGCTTGAAGCGCCCAAGCCGCGCAATCCAGTCGATTTCTTCTTGCGTGAAGGCGAAATTTTCCAGGTAATCGAGCGCCGGCTCCAAGCCACACGCCAGGAAAAAGTTGCGGCATTCGGGGCGCTTGCGCACGAAGAATTCAAAGACCGCCGTCTCCGTCATGCCCTCCTCGAAATAGGCGGCGAGCATGGTGAGCTGATAGAAGTCGGTGAGTAGGGCGCTCTCTTCGCTCGAACGCATTGCCTACCCCCTCACTGCGGCGGCGCCCGCCTGTCGCATCGCTTGGAGCGCGCGTTCGCCATCGCCGCATGTGCGATCGACGGCGCGCATCGCCGCTAGCAACAACACGACTTCATAGCCGAGCGAGAGCGCGTCAAGCACGGTATTCTTGACGCAGTAATCGGTCGCGAGGCCGCCAACGAACAAACGCGAGACCTTTGCAGCCTTGAGCCAGGCGTCGAGTTCGGTGCCTGCGAAGGCCGAATAGGCTTCTTGATCGGGTGTCGTCGCTTTGGAAACGATCCAGGCGCTCTTGGGCAGGGCGAGCGTTGGCGCGAACGCGGCTCCTGCCGTGCCCGCGATGCAATGCGGCGGCCAAGGCCCGCCGCGGAAGGCAAAAGAGCAATGATCCGGCGGATGCCAGTCGCGCGTGGCGATGATCGGCAAGGCATGAGCCTCGAAGCGAGCGATCCATTGGTTGAGCGGAGCGATGACGGCGTCTCCCTCCGGTACGGCAAGCGCTCCGCCGGGGAGGAAATCGTTTTGCACATCGACGATCAGCAAGGCATCGCCGACAGCGGGTTCGAGAAGCGTCTTGGCCATCATAGGTCTTTCCAGCATAGAACCCCGAGTGCGAACTTTCCAGCCGCGTTTGCCTTGTCTATAGTAAGACCGAAAGGGAGAGCCCGCCATGGATGGTCTCATCGAGAAGAGCAAAGCGGATTGGAAGGTCGCGCCCAATTTCACGGATTACGCGGCCGAGCGCCAGCGTTTCACCTGGCAATGGGTGCGTGAGCGGCTGGGGATTGGCCGGAAAGGGCCGATCAACATCGCGCGCCTTGCCGTGGACCGACATCTCGCCGAGGGCAGGGGTGGGAAAGTGGCGTTTCGTTTCCTAGCGGCCGGTCGCCCCGTCCGCACGATGAGCTATGCCGAGCTTGCGCGCGCGACCAACCGCTTCTGCGCAGTGTTGCAACGCTTGGGCGTAAGGAAAGGCGAACGCGTCTTCGTGCTCGCGCGCCGTATTCCCGAACTTTATGTGACCGTGCTAGGTGCGCTCAAGCAAGGCTGTGTCGTTTCGCCTCTGTTCTCCGCATTTGGGCCCGAACCCATCGCCACGCGCATCAATCTCGGCGCGGGAAAGGTGTTGGTGACGACGGCGGATTTGTATCGGCGCAAGGTGGCGCCCGTGCGGGAAAAGATGCCTTCGCTTGCGCATGTGCTGCTCGTCGGCGAAGAGGGCGAGTCCGTCGCTGAGCCCGCCACGCTCGACTACGCAGCCTTGATGGCCGAGGCGGGCGAGGGGGCCGACGTCGAAGTCGTCACGGAAAGCGAAGACCCGGCTTTGCTGCATTTCACGAGCGGCACGACGGGCACGCCCAAAGGCGCCGTCCATGTCCACGAAGCCGTGCTCATGCATTGGGCAAGCAGTTATTATGCGCTCGATCTCCATGCCGATGACATTTTCTGGTGTACGGCCGATCCCGGATGGGTCACGGGCACCTCCTATGGCGTGATTGCGCCTTTACTCCATGGCACAACGAGCGTCATCGATTGCGAGGAGTTCGACGCCGAGCGATGGTACGACATCTTGGCGAGCGAGTCGGTCAGCGTTTGGTATACGGCGCCGACTGCGATTCGCATGTTGATGAAGGCCGGCGAAGCGCTTCTGCGCGGGCGCCGCTTCCCCGCCTTGCGCTTGATCGCGAGCGTGGGCGAGCCCTTGAACCCCGAGGCCGTGCGCTGGGGCCAGGCTGTTTTGGGTCTGCCGATCCACGACAACTGGTGGCAGACCGAGACAGGCGGCATCATGATCGCCAATACGCCAGCCTTTGCGATCAAGCCGGGTTCGATGGGGCGGCCCTTGCCAGGCGTCGATGCGGCGATCGTGCGCCGGGGAGAAGGCGGGGAGGTCGTGCTCGTCGAGCAGCCTGACGTGGAGGGAGAACTCGCCCTGCGCCGGGGCTGGCCATCGATGTTCCGTGGCTATCTCGGCATGGAAGAGCGCTATCGCCAATGTTTTGCGGGGGATTGGTATCTCTCGGGCGATTTGGCCAAGCGCGACGCCGATGGCTATTTCTGGTTCGTTGGCCGTCGCGACGACGTGATCAAATCGGCAGGCCATCTGATCGGGCCATTCGAAGTCGAGAGCGTGCTGATGGAGCATCCAGCGGTGGCCGAGGCTGGCGTGATCGGCAAGCCCGATGCCGTTGTGGGGGAAGTGGTCAAGGCCTTCGTGGCCTTGAAGAAAGGCTTCGAAGACTCCGAGGCGTTGCGGCAGGAGTTGCTTGCGCACGCGAGAAAACGCCTCGGCGCGGTGGTGGCCCCAAAAGAAATCACGGTGTTGGCGAACCTCCCGCGCACGCGCAGCGGCAAGATCATGCGTCGTCTTCTCAAGGCTCGTGAGCTGGGCTTGCCCGAGGGCGATCTTTCGACCCTGGAAGGAGGCGCCTGATGACGATCGATCATCCCCCACCAGCGCCCACGACGGGGCCCGTGCCATGGGAGAAGAGCTTTGCGCAAAAAATGCTCGAGCAGATGCTGCGTATCCGGCGCATGGAAGAAAAATGCGCCGAGCTCTATGGCGCAGGCAAGATTCGCGGCTTCCTGCATCTCTACATCGGCGAAGAGGCAATCGCCGTAGGCGCTCTCTCATGTCTTACCAATGATGACAATGTCGTCGCAACCTATCGTGAGCATGGACAGGCGCTCGCGCGCGGCATACCGATGCGCGCGCTGATGGCGGAAATGTATGGCAAGCGCGAGGGATGTTCGCGCGGACGCGGCGGCTCGATGCATTTGTTCGATGCCGAAAGGCGGTTTTTTGGCGGCAACGCCATCGTCGCCGGCGGCCTGCCGCTTGCAGTAGGCTTGGCGCTGGCGGCGAAACGATTGGGCGAAGCGCGCGTGACGGCTGTTTTTTTCGGCGATGGCGCGGTAGCCGAGGGCGCCTTTCATGAGGCCTTGAATCTCGCCGCGCTCTGGCGCCTGCCCGTGCTTTTCTGTTGCGAAAACAACTGGTATGCGATGGGCACCGCCCTGGAGCGTGCGCAAGCCGAGACCGATCTTGCCAAGAAGGCCTCTGCTTACCGCATCGATGCCGTGGCGTGCGATGGCATGGACGTCGTCGCCTGTCGCGAGGCGACCGAGCAGGCCCTGGCGCGACTTCATGCGGGCAGAGGGCCGCAATTCATCGAATTTCGCACCTATCGTTTCCGCGCGCACTCGATGTTCGACGCCGAGCTGTATCGCGACAAGGCGGAGGTCGAGGCATGGCGCGCCAATGATCCGATTCTCACGTTTGCCGCGCGCTTGCGGCGCGAGGATAAGCTTAGCGACGCTGAGTGGGCGGCGCTCGAAGCCGCGGCTGAGGCCGAAGTCGCGGATGCCGTCGCCTTTGCCGAGACCGGCACATGGGAGCCGGTGGAAGATTTGTTGAAGGACGTCTATACGCCATGCCACGCATGAGCTACCGGGAGGCGATGCGAGCCGCGATGCGGGAGGCCCTGCAGAACGATGCACGCGTGGTCCTCATGGGCGAGGACGTCGGCCGCTATGGCGGCACTTATGCGTTCTCGAAAGGGTTTCTCGCCGAGTTCGGCAGCGAACGCATCCTCGATACGCCTTTGTCTGAGCTCGGCTTCGTCGGCGCGGGCATCGGTGCAGCGTTAGGCGGCCTGCGTCCGATCGTCGAGATCATGACAGTCAATTTCAGCTTGCTCGCGCTCGACCAGATCGTCAACACCGCTGCGCTCTTTCGCCATATGTCGGGCGGGCAGTTCTCCGTTCCCCTCGTGATCCGCATGGCGACGGGCGCCGGCCGCCAGCTCGCGGCGCAGCATTCGCACAGCTTCGAGGGTCTCTATGCGCACATTCCCGGCATCAAGGTGCTGGCGCCTGCCACCGTCCAAGATGCGCGCTGGATGCTTGCGCCTGCGTTGGCCGACCCCGATCCGGTGGTGATTTTCGAGCATGCAGGCTTGTTCAATCTCGAGGGGGAGGTGACGGAAGCGCCCGAATGGGACATCGCGCATGCGCGCGTGCGTCGTGCTGGCAGCGATGTGGCGCTCATCACCTATGGCGGATCCTTGCCCAAGGCGCTCGAAGCGGCCGAGAGCCTTTGCCGTGACGGCATCGAAGCTGAAGTGCTCGATTTGCGCGTGTTGCGGCCGCTTGACGAAGAAACGCTGATCGCATCCGTCCGCAAATGCCGGCGCGCCGTCGTGATCGATGAAAATTGGCGCAGTGGCAGCCTGGCCGCCGAGATCATGGCGCGCATCATGGAGCGCGCATTCTATGAATTGGATGCGCCCGTAGCCCGTGTTGCGAGCGAAGAAGTGCCGATTCCTTACCCTCGCCACCTCGAACAGGCGGCGCTGCCGCAGCCGGAAAAGATCATCGCAGCGGTGAAAGGGCTCTACGCATGATCGAATTTCGCTTGCCGGCCTTGGGAGCGGACATGGAGGAGGGCACGCTCCTCGAATGGAAGGTGAAGCCTGGCGATGTCATCCGTAAGGGACAAGTGATCGCGGTCGTCGATACCGCGAAGACTGCGATCGATGTCGAAGCCTGGCAAGAAGGTATCGTGCATCGCCTGATTGCCGAACCGGGCCAAAAAATGCCTGTCGGCGCCGTCATGGCGCTTCTGTTGGCGCCGGGGGAGTCGCCCCCGACTCCCGAGGCAGGCGTAGCCGAGACGGGAACGACCGCAGCCGTGGCGCAGGAGGACGCGAGGGCGGAGGCCCGGCGTCGGATTTCCCCGGCGGCCAGGCGTCGCGCGGAAGCGTTGGGCGTCGACCTGGACACGGTCGTCGGCACGGGCCCGCAAGGGGCGGTGACGCTTGCCGATGTCGAATCGGCAGCGCATGCACACGCGTCCAGAGCAGCCGACTCCCATGCCCAGTCGATGCGCGCGGCCATCGCTGCGGCCATGACGCGCGCGAAGCGAGAAATCCCCCATTACTACCTCTGCGAGGAAATTCCTTTGGCCAAGGCGCTTGCTTGGCTGACAAGCCACAATGCCGGGCGCCCGTTGGCCGAGCGCCTGCTGCCTGCCTCGCTGTTGTTGAAGGCCGTGGCGCTTGCGCTGCGCCGTTATCCGGAGTTCAACGGCTTTTTCCGCGAGGGCCGCTTTGTGTCCGCTTCCCAGATAAATCCGGGAGTCGCCATCACCACCCCGCAAGGCCTCCTTGCGCCTGCCTTGTTCGCGGCCGACACCAAACCATTGACGGTGCTCAATCACGAACTGTGCGAGCTGGTGGCGCGCACGCGCGCAGGCAGGCTTACCGACGCCGAGTTGCGCGAGGCGACGGTGACGGTCAGCAATCTCGGCGATCAAGGGCCGCAGGCGGCGTTCGCCGTGATCGTGCCGCCGCAAGTGGCGATCATCGCCTTCGGCCGCATCCTCGAACGCCCATGGGCAAGCGAAGGTCGTCTCGAAGCGATTCCTACGGTCATGGCCTCTCTTTCCGCGGATCATCGTGTTTCCGATGGCCATCGGGGCGGTCTCTTGTTGCGGGAGATCGCCGAAAACCTACAACATCCCGAGGAGATGGAAGCATGACGCATGAAGACATCCGTGCCGGTGTGCTCGCCGAGCTCCTGCACATCGCCCCCGAGCTCGAGGCTTCTAGCCTGCGCGCACATCGCCCTCTGCGTCAGGAAGTCGATCTCGATTCGATGGACTGGCTGAACTTCTTGCTCGCTCTCGAAAAAAGGTTCGCCGTGACGATTCCTGAAAAGGATTACCGGCGTTTGCTCACGCTCGACGATCTCGTCGATTACCTGGCGGCGCGGCTTTCGGGCGCTCACTCATAACGAATGAAATCCTCGGCGAGCGCGTCCTCGCCAAAGCGTTCGATCAACGCCTCGACTTCGCCCATCAAGGTTTCGCTTTCCTCTTCCTCGAGCACGCCATCGCCGACCAACCGCGCCGCCAGGCCCTGCGCGATGGCTTCTCGGATGGCGCCAAGGGTCGGCGGGTTTTCGCGCATTTCGTCGTCGAGCACGGCTTCGATCACCCGCGACAGCGCTTCCGAGGCCTGCGCCGAGGTGAAATCCGCGGCGGGCGCGTCGGCGCCGAATTCTTCGATCAAGGCGTCGAGCTCATCGAGCAAGGAATCGCCGACATCGAAACGATGCAGACGCTCCGCTTCGCGAAACTCAGGCGAAAGCATGCGGGCGAGGTGATTGCGCACCGCAAACAGCGTGACCGGTTCCGGCAGATCCTCGTTTTCGAGACAATTCTCGATGAAGCCAGCCAAGCGCGGACTGACGCGGGTTGCGACATCGAAAGAATTGCGGATCATCAGATAACCTCCTTTTCTTCCATCCGTTTTCACTATAGCAAGGACGTGAGCGCTTTCCCATGAACGAGGCTCGCAAGCTTTTGACCGTCTGCATAACGGCCGCGCTGGTTGTAGATGTCGCGACATATGCCTGGGTAGGCCGCAGCAGCGAGATCGTCGACGGCGTGGCCTGGCTCGTGCTTTTTTTGCTGTTTCTTTGGGAAACCCGGCGCCGCCGGCCGTGGCCTGACTCCCTCGGCATAGCCGTACATGGCGTGCGCGGCTGCGCATCCGTGGCGGTTCTCTGGGCTGCGGTCAGCTATGTGCAAGAACGCGCATGGCTCGATGCCGCCAATGCTTGGCTTTGGTTGGCCGTCGTCGCCTTGCTCGAAAGCGAGATCCGCTGGCCACAGCTGATCGGCCGCTGGCGCCGGGGGTTCCTCTGGCTTGCGGGCTTGCTCTATGGCGCGCTCTTGCTTTTCATTCCGCTTTGGCTGATAGAGGGCGAGTGGCTCGACGCCCTCGACGGGGCGCTGTGGCTTGCGGCTTTCTTTTTCGTCGAGCTCGACATCCTCGCGAAAAAGACGGAAGCTAGCGATAGAGCCCTGCGGGCGTGATCCGCGGGGCTTGTGGAGCGCTTTCGTGGTGAGCGCGACGCGATGCGCAGACGTCTTAGGGGTATTCGATTTCCACCTGGCGCCGTCCTAGCCATTGCGCAAGCGTCGTCAGGAGGCCGTCTTCGAGCCGGATGCGCCAGGCGTCGGGAAAGGCGAGTTCAGCGCACGCTTCGGCGTTGCGGTAGGAAAGACGTAAAGGGCAGCCCGACTCCTGGGCGCGGTAGGGTTCGAGGAGGTCTTTGAGCCTTTTCGCCAGGCTGCTTTGTACGGGCCCCACGATGTGCAAGCGCAAGGCGCGCGCGAAACGACCCCGGGCCTCGGCGAGCGTATAGAGCCGATCCGCCGCAAAACGCAAGCCGCCCGAATATTCATCGCGGCTTGCTTTGCCTTCGATGACGATCAACTCGTCTTCCTTGAGCTTGGCGCGCTCGGCCTCCCAAAGCTCGTTATAGACATTGACCTCGACTTGCGCCGTGCCATCGTCGAGTAACACGATGGCCATCTTTCCTCGCCGCGTCATCTGCGTGCGCAGGCTCATGACAATGCCCGCGATGAGCTGTGTCTCGCGCTGCGCTTCGAGCTCGGCGAGCCGTCGTTTGACGAAGTGCGCGACTTCCTGCGCGTAGGCGGAGAACAGATGGCCGGAAAAGTAAAAGCCGAGCGCTTGTTTTTCATGGAGTAGGCGCTCCCGTTCGCTCCAGGGCTGGGTTTCGACATAGTGGGGCGCGGCGGAGTCGGTTGCCGTAAAGACGTCGAACAAGCCGCCTTGATGCGCGTTCCTTTCGGCCTGATCGGCGGCCTCCAACGCGCGCCCGACGGAGGCGAGCAGTTTGGCGCGGTCGCCATCGAGCGCATCGAAGGCGCCGGCGCGAATCAACGCCTCGATGACGCGGCGGTTGACCACACGGCGATCGATGCGCCTGCAGAAATCGAAGAGATCGCGAAAGGGCCCATTTTTGCGAGCATCCAAGATTACCGCGAGCGCCGCCTCGCCGGTGCCTTTGATGGCGCCGAGGGCGTAGCGGATCGTGCGCGCATCCACCGGGCGAAAGCGGATATCGCTTGCATTGATGTCGGGCGGCAAAAACGACAGGCCGTTGGCGAGCGCGTCGGCATAAAAGAACTGCAATTTGTCCGTATCCGCCAATTCCGACGACATCGTCGCCGCCATGAAGGCGGCCGCATGATGACATTTGAGCCAAGCGGTCTGATAGGCGACCAAAGAATACGCTGCGGCATGCGATTTGTTGAAACCATAGCCCGCGAACTTTTCCATGGTGTCGAAGATCTCGTTCGCTTTCTCTTCATCGATGCCGTTCTGCGCTGCCCCCGCGACGAAGACGGCGCGCTGCTTGGCCATTTCCTCGGGCTTCTTCTTGCCCATCGCGCGCCGCAAGAGATCGGCGCCGCCCAGCGAATAGTTGGCGATCACTTGCGCAGCCTGCATCACTTGTTCCTGATAGACCATGATGCCGTAGGTGGGCTTGAGCACTTTCTCGAGCCGGGGATGCGGATAGACGATGGGTTCGCGGCCGTGCTTGCGTTGGATGAAGTTGGGGATGAAATCCATCGGGCCAGGGCGGTAAAGCGCATTGAGCGCGATCAGATCTTCGAGACAGTCGGGCTTGGCTTGCACCAAGGCTTCCTTCATGCCGCGAGACTCGAACTGGAATACCGCGGTCGTATTGCCGCATTTGAAAATGCGCTCATAGGTCTCGGCGTCGTCGAGCGGCAAATTCGCCAAATCGATCGTCTTGCCTTCGATTTCCTCGACGAGGCGCACGGCCTCGGCGAGGATCGTGAGCGTGCGCAAACCAAGGAAATCGAACTTGACGAGACCGACTTTTTCGACGTCGTCCTTGTCGAACTGCGAGACGGTGGTGACGCCATCGGCCGAGTAAAGAGGGCAAAAATCGGTGAGCTTGCTCGGCGCGATCAAGACGCCGCCCGCATGCATGCCGACGTTGCGTGTGAGTCCTTCGAGCTTTTCTGCAAGAGACCAGAGCTCGGCAAGCTCTTCTTCTTGCCGCAGCCGCTCCTCGATTTGCGGCTCCATTTCTCGGGCGCGCGCGAGCGTGATGCCGAGTTCGTTGGGGATCAGCTTCGCGAATTGATCGACGAAATTGAACGAAAGATCGAGGACGCGACCGCAGTCGCGGATCACCGCCTTGGCGGCCATGGTGCCGAAAGTGGCGATCTGAGAGACGGCGTGTGGGCCATATTTACGCCGCACGTAGTCGATCACACGATCGCGGCCTTCTTGGCAGAAGTCGATGTCGAAGTCCGGCATCGACACCCGTTCTGGGTTCAGGAAGCGCTCAAAGAGCAGGTCATAGCGCAAGGGGTCGAGATCGGTGATGCCCAAACTATAGGCGACGAGCGAACCTGCGCCGGAGCCGCGACCAGGGCCGACGGGCACGCCGTTTTGCTTACCCCAGTTGATGAAATCGGCGACGATCAAGAAATAGCCGGAAAAGCCCATTTTCGCGATGGTGGCGAGCTCGTATTCGAGGCGCTCGAGATACTGGGGGCGGCGGTTTTCTCGCTCGTGGGGGTCCGGAAAGAGCTGGCACAGCCGGCGTTCGAGCCCTGCCCGAGAAAGCTGCGCAAGATATTCCTCGACGGCGATGCCGCCCGGCGTCGGGAAGGCAGGCAAAAAGCTCTTGCCGAGCGTGAGCGCCAGCGTGATGCGCCGCGCGATCTCGACACTGTTTTCGAGCGCCTCGGGGAGATCCGCGAAGAGCTCGGCCATCTCCTCCTGCGTTTTGAAATATTGCGCCTCGTGATAAAGCCGCGGCCGACGTGGGTCGGCAAGGGTCCAGCCTTCGGCGATGCAGACGCGCGCTTCGTGCGCACGGAAATCCTTCGCTGTGGCAAAGGCGACCGGGTGGGTAGCGACCACCGGCAAATCCAGCCGGTGTGCAAGTTCCAGCGTTGCGGCGATCAGGCGTTCTTGTTGAGGATCGTCGCGACGTCCATTGGGACGTTGGATTTCGAGGTAGAACGCGTCGGGGAAACGTTCCGCCCAAGCCCGCGCGAGCGCCTCCGCTTCTTTGCGTTTTCCGGCCAATACGTGTTGCCCGATCTCGCCGGTGGCCGCGCCAGAAAGCACAATCAGTCCCGCGTTGTCGCCGTCGAAGGCGGTGCGGTCGATCTCCGCCCGCCCTTTACGCCTTGGCTTGAGGTAAGCCGAGGTGAGGAGTTCGCACAGGCGCAAATAGCCCGCGCGGTTGGCAGCCAAGAAGAGTAGGCGATGCCCGCAATCGGCAAGCGGATCGGCGCAAAGACCATTCGTCTGGGGCGCGATCCAGGCGTCGACGCCGAGAATCGGTTGCACACCCGCAGACCGCGCGGCTGAGTAGAACTTGATGGCGCCAAAGAGATTGGCGAGGTCGGTGAGTGCGACCGCCGGCATGCCGTCGGCGAGGGCGAGCTTGACGATCTCTTCGAGACGCAGCAGGCCGTCGCTGATCGAAAATTCGGAATGCAGGCGAAGATGAACGAAACGCGGCGACACGCAGCGATTTTACCCGCCGCCGTGCGATGCCCCGCTGCGGGAGCCTTCTGGCTGCGCGCTCGTCGCCCAGATCAAAAGCCCCATCGCATCGAGGCGAAGATCTTCGCGCCAGAGCGCCAGCGCCTGTGCGGGTGAAAGCAGGCTACCATGGCGGCTGAGCTCGGCGAGCAGATAGTCGCTCAATTTCTTCTCGAGCACGGCTTGGGCCGCCTCGGTGCTTGGCGCCTCACGCAGCGCCTCTTTGGCCAGGCGCACGCACTCGTCGAGACGATGCAGCAGCTGCTGGGCGAGCGGGCGCGGCGGCGCGATGCGCGAGAAATGGGTGAGATAGACGGCTTCAGGCGCGAGCGCGATCATGCGCTCGACGGAATCGCGCCAGTCGACGGGATCGAATTGCGAAGGCGTCGGGCAAGGAAAGACGAAAGGGCGGCCATCGGGCGCGTCGCATTCGCGGTAGCTAATGCCGAACAAATCGCCCGTGAAGATGCCATTCGCGGTGCGGTCGTGGATGAAGACGTGATGCTTGGCGTGGCCAGGCGCATCGTAGAACGCCAGTTCGCGCCGCCCCAAGGTCAAGACCATGCCGTCATGGGTTTCGAGCACACGCTCGGCGGGAACGGGGATCAAGTCGCCGTAAAGTTCGCGCGCGCGCGCTTTGCCATAGACCTCTTCGGTCGCCGCCATGAGCTTGGTGGGGTCGACCATATGCCGCGCGCCGCGAGGATGCACGACGAATTTCGCGTTCGGGAAGGCCTGCATATAGGCACCCGAGCCGCCGGCATGGTCGAGGTGGATATGGGTCACGATCACATAATCGACGGCGTCGGGGGTAAGTCCGAGTTCGGCGAGTGCGCGTTGCGCACGCGGTAGGCTCGCGTTCGAACCATTGTCGATGAAAGCGGCGCGGCCTCGATCGACGATCAGATGCACGGCGGCGAGCTGATGCCGTACATAGCCGGCGTCGAAGGCATAGATGCCGTTTGCGAAATCGATGAGTCGAAATTCCATGGGACGTGAACGTGGCTTGGGTGGAAAAACGTGCGAACGATAACATTTTCCTGCCGCGCTTTGGGCGCGGCGCCTTGGCAAAACGGCCGCTTGCCCAGTTTTCTCTCGCCCGTAGAAGACGACGACGGCTTTATGCCCTGCCGGGGTTGTCTGCGACGCCGAGCAAGCGGGGCGTGTTCAGGCGCCTTTCTGGGATCACCTTTTTGTCGCGCAACCAGCGGGCGACGACCTCCCAGATGGGTTCACCACTGACGCCTTCCGCCACGGGCGCCCAGCCTGCTACCTTGTATTTTTTGTCGGCATCGAGAGGGCGCCCATGGAGGCGAAGATCCTGGATGCGGCGGCCGATGCGTTCGTTGGGCGCGCAAGCATAGGTGAGGCCACCGACGCGCACCATGTCCCCGCCTTGCTGTTTGTAGGGGTCGGGGTTGAAGAGGTTGTCGCAGACGTCTTCGAGAATCTCCTTGATCTGCGCTCCGGTCATTTCGGTTAGCGTCGAATAGGGATAGGTGATCGCGGTCTGGTCCATCAGGTGTTCGAAAGTGATCGCCTCTCCCGGCAAGAGCGTCGTTCCCCAGCGGAAACCCGGCGAAAACGCGATGTCGGCGCCCTTGACTTCGAGGAGCGCATCGAGGAGCAACTGATCCCAGCTGCCGTTGAAGTTGCCGCGGCGATAGAGGAGCCCTTCGCTGATGGCGAGCTTTTCCGTGAGTTTGTCGCGGTAAGGGGCGCGCACTTTGTCGATGAATTGGCTCATTTCCGGGTCCGCAGGCAGGAGATTGGCGAAGACCGGCAAGAGCTTGTAGCGGAAGTCTCGAATGCGGCCGCCTTGGACCTCGAAGTCGAGCACGCCCAGGAATTTGCCGTTGGAACCCGCATTGGTGACGAGGGTGACGCCCTGGGCGTTTTTCACCTTGACGGGCTGGGGAACGCCATCGTGCGTGTGGCCGCCAAGGATCGCATCGATGCCCGTCACACGGCTCGCCATCTTGAGGTCTACGTCCATGCCGTTATGGGAGAGCACGACCACGACCTGCGCGCCTTTCGCACGCACTTCCTCGACGATTTTTTGCATTTCCTCTTCCTGGATGCCGAACGTCCATTCGGGCACCAGATAGCGAGGATTGGCGATCGGCGTGTAAGGGAAAGCCTGACCGATCACCGCCACCGGCACGCCATTGACTTCGCGCAGCGCATAGGGCTTGAAAACGGGGTCGCCGAAGTCGGCGGTTTTGACGTTTTGCGCGAGGAATTCGATCTTGCCCGCGAAATCCTTTTCGACGATTTCTTTGACGCGTGCATCTCCGAGGGTGAATTCCCAGTGCGGGCACATCATGTCGACGCCGAGGAGCTTACAGGCGTCGACCATGTCTTGTCCTTTGCTCCACAGGGCGGTGGCCGAGCCCTGCCAAGTGTCGCCGCCATCCAGGAGCAATGCGCCCGGGCGTGTGGCGCGCAGACGTTTGACGAGGGTCGCCAAGTGCGCAAATCCGCCGACCTTGCCATAGACGCGCGCCGCTGCGGCGAAATCGAGATGCGAAAACGCATGTGCTTCGCGCGTGCCAGGGCGAATGCCATAGGCCTTCAGCAAGGCCTCGCCCACCAAATGGGGCGGCTTGCCGCGCATGGAGCCGATGCCGAGATTGACGCTGGGCTCGCGATAATGGATCGGCAAAAGCTGGGCATGAGAATCGGTGAAGTGGAGGAAATGCACGTTGCCGAAACGCGGCAGATCGTAAAACCGCTCGGCTTCCCGTGTGGCAAGCATGCTGCGCGCATCGAGCGCGAAGCCGGAAGCCACGGCGGCGACAAGCACCTGCATGAACTCGCGGCGGTTCATGGACATGGAAGAGCTCCTCGGAAACTCGGAGTCGAGAGGACTCCGTGCGCAAAGGGGCGAGCGCCCCTACTTATTGACGGGTGACTCTGGATCGAGCAAGAGCGCGACGAGGTCCTTGATCTGTTGCTCAGTGAGCGCGCCGATGCGACCAAAACGCGGCATTTCGGAGCACAGGTTGAAGGCTTTCGCATTGTAAATCTTGGCGAAGACATACTTTTGCATGTCGGGACCGTATCCGCGCAATTTGCCAAAGTGCAAGAGGCTTGGCCCGACGGTGCCATAAGCGAGCTCCTGCGGGCCGATCTGATGGCAGTTATAGCAATTGCCGCCGACCGGCAGGCCAGGCTGGTCGCTCCAGGTGAAGCCGCGTCCGCTTTGGGCGATCTGCTCGCCACGCTTCCAATCACCCATCAGCTTGCCGTCTGCAGGCCATTTGATCGTCGCCATCTGGTCGGCTTCCAGGACCTTGGCGATCTCTTGCGGCGGCTTGTTGCCCGTGCGGTTGCAAATCGCTTGCACGCCATCCTCAGCCAAACGATCGATGCCGGCTTGTCCGCGCGGCATGAAGTCGCGTTTGATGATCTGAAGGGCTTTGGCGCGGATCACGCCGTCAGCCAGCGCCTCCGCTAGGACGAGCGAGGGCACAAAAGCGAGGGCAAAAAGGTAGAATTTCTTCATCGGCGAATCTCCTCTCGTTAGCGCTTGATGCCTGGGCCTTTGTAGACCACGCCGTTGGCGTTGGCGGTCATGTAGGTGAGCAAAGCCGTGATGAGGTCGGAAGCATATTTGGGCTCGGGGAATCGTTGCTGACGGAAGCAATCGTTCATGCGCCACTGATGTGTCAGCATCACGCCGCCGGTCATGCGATAGCCGGGCCAGCCGAGCACACCCTTGGCCGCGCCTTCGGGTTTGGCGAGGTTTGGCAGATTTTGCATACGAATGCGACGGCCATCGGTGCCATGACAAGTGTTGCATGCAAAATCGAAGGGGCCAGCGCGATAGTTGACGATTTCCTTGCCGATTTCATAGATTTCGCGCACCTTCGGGTCTTTGAGATCGACCGCAAATTTCATGTTGCGCGATTTCTCTGCGATATAGGTGACCAGGTTCGTGATGTCCGGCGCCTGGGTGTCATTCGCGCCCATGAAGGGTTTCTTGGCGATGTCTTCGAACTTGAAGCCTTGTTTTTCTACCATGCACCAGACGATGCGCCGCTCGGCGTCCATGACGGCGTCGGCATCCTTGAAATAGCGGGGCATATGCACATAAGCGCCTTCGAGTTTGCCGATACCGAGTCCAAGATCGCATGTTTCGTGAAGCGAGACGTTTTTCGGCCCCCGTTTCGCATGCCAGAGCTCTTGGCCTTTGAGCGCGAACAGCTCCGCAGGGTTACTGTCCTCCATTTCGGCGCGGAATTTCTCGAATTCCTCGTGCGCCTTCGCGTGGTCGATGGTTTCTTGCGCGTGAGCGGCGACCCCGACGAAGAGGGAAAGCGCCGTACTCGCCAACACTGCTTTCATCGTCATTTTGTTTCCCCCTGTGGTTTAGGCAATGCTTGTCTCGTCGGTTCTAGAGTCGCCTTTGTTGTCTTTCCAGGCGACGGAGATTTTGTCGCCGGGTTTGGCGCCTTTGAGTTTGAAGGCGAAGACGGGGTTTCTCGAGACGGAGGTGTTCAGTTGTCCGGAGATGACGGTTTTGCC
>JAOADW010000018.1 GCA_026417115.1 Rhodocyclaceae bacterium | reverse complement strand
CGCTGCGGCGGAAGCCGCAGCGGAAGTGGTGGCTGAGGCCGCGGGAGGCATGCGCGCAGTGAGCGAAGCCGCGAACGAGACAGCCCGCCTGGCCGAGCAGGCCAAGCAGGACGCCCGGGAAGGGGAGGAAATCGTCGGGCGCGCATCGAGCGAGATCGAAGCGATCGCCAAGACGGTGGGCGAGTCGGCGCAGGTCGTCGCCGCGTTGGGCGCACGTTCGGAGGCGATTTCCGGGATTGCGCGCACGATTCGTGAGATCGCCGATCAGACCAATTTATTGGCGCTCAATGCAGCCATCGAGGCGGCGCGTGCGGGGGAGGCCGGGCGCGGCTTTGCCGTCGTCGCCGACGAAGTCCGAAAGCTTGCGGAAAGAACGAGCCACGCCACCCAGGAAATCACGGCGATGATCGAGGCCATTCAAAAGGAGACGCGCGAGGCCATCGCCTCCATCCGCAATGGCGCCGCGCAAGCGGGCAGTGGCGCGTCCTTGGCGCGGCAAGCGGCGGATGCGCTTCTCCGCATCCGCGCAGGTGCCGAGCAGACGACCGCGAAGGTCGAGACCATCGCCCAGTCTGCGCAGAGCGAAGCAGCCCGCCTCAGCGAGATCGCAGAAAAGGTCACCAACATCATGGCCATTGCCGAGCGCAATGGCGAGGGCGCCGCCGCCACTTTGCGCGATGCGCATCAGCTCATCGATCTGGCGCGCAACCTCGAGGAGGTGGGAACGGTCTTCAGACTCGGCGAGAAAGGCGAAAGGGCCCTGGCAATCCATGCCAAGATGCCGGAGCTTGCGCGCAAGACGGCCGCCGAGATTGCTCAGGCGCTGGAAGCGGCCATCGCGCGGGGCGAAATCTCGGCAGAAGACTTGTTCGCCTGCGATTATCGGCCGATCCCCTCAACCAAGCCGCAAAAGTATCATACGCGTTATGATGCACTGACCGATCGACTCCTGCCTCCCATTCAAGAACCTTTGCTCGACATGCATCGCGAAATCGTTTATGCCATCGCCTGCGATGTCAACGGCTATGTACCGACGCACAACCTGCGCTTTTCTCAGCCGCTAACCGGTGACGAAAAGACCGATTTCGTCAATAATCGCACCAAGCGCATCTTCGATGATCCCGTCGGGAAACGCTGTGGCGCCCATGAAGCGCCGTTCCTGTTGCAAACGTATCGCCGTGACACTGGAGAAATCATGCACGACATTTCAGTGCCGATCTATGTCAAAGGCCGGCATTGGGGCGGCTTCCGGATCGGTTATCGTACCGACTGACGCCGCTTTTATGAAGACCAACGATCGCTGGGGGCACGTATGTCCGAGCTCTTGAGGAACATCGACGAACGCACGCGTCTGGCGGGCACCAACAAGCTCGAGATCCTGCTTTTTTCTCTGGGCAAGGATTGTCGCACCGGCCGGGAAGAGACTTTCGGCATCAACGTGTTCAAGGTGCGTGAAGTGATGAAGACGCCGCCAATTACCGCGGCGCCCGACATGCCGCCTGCGGTCAAAGGCATGGTTTCCTTGCGCGGCATACTCGTTCCCGTGGTGGATCTTGCTGAATTCATCGGCATCGAAACGGATACGCCGCGCGAAATCATGGTGGTCACCGAGTACAACGGCAGAACGCAAGGCTTTCTCGTGCAGTCGGTCGATACCATCTTGCGGCTCGATTGGTCGAAGATGCGCGTGCCGCCTGAGATGCTGACCGCCAAGATGGGGGGGCTGGTCACCGCGGTCACCGAACTTGCAGACGGACGCCTGGTGATGATGCTCGATGTCGAGCGCGTGCTCGCAGAAACCAGCCATTATGAAGACACCTTGGCCTACGAAGCGATCCGTCCGCTCGGGCGAGAGGACATCACGGTGCTCTATGCCGATGATTCGGCGGTCGCGCGCAATCAAATCGAGAAGACGCTCAAAGCCCTGGGCATTCGCGGCATCGCCGCGCAAAACGGCCGCCAGGC
>JAOADW010000011.1 GCA_026417115.1 Rhodocyclaceae bacterium | reverse complement strand
TGGTGCAGCTCGTGCTCACCGATGTCGAGATGCCGGAGATGGATGGCTATATTCTGACGCGCAACATCAAATCCGATGCGCGCTTTGCGGGCATACCGGTGCTCATGCATTCTTCGCTTTCTTCGATGCAAAACCAGCAGCTCGGCAAATCGGTGGGCGTCGATGAATATGTGCCCAAGTTCGAGCCGCAACGTCTGGCGGAGACGCTCACCCGTTTGTTGTTGCCGGCGGCCGAACATTCTGCCGCGGCAGTCTGAGGAGAAGGGCATGAATGCGATCACCACCCCTTTGGCTCCTGAACATTCGCTGATCGAACACGTCGATGCACGCACCAAACTCGCGGGTTCGAACCGGATGGAAATCTTGCTGTTTTCCCTGGGCACGCATGAGACGTTTGGCATCAATGTCTTCAAGGTCAGGGAGGTCTCGAAAACGCCCGAAATCACCAAAACCCCGCACATGCCTCATGGCGTCGAGGGGCTGGTGTCCTTGCGCGGCAATGTGATCCCGGTGTTGTCTTTGGCCAAGGTGATGCATCTTGCCGATGCGCCGAGCGGCTTGCCGCCGACGATGATGGTTACCGAATACTCGAAGCGCACGCTGGGGTTTCTCGTCGCAAGCGTTGACCGCATCATCCGCGTCGAATGGGATCGCGTGAAGCCGCCCGATGCCGTCACAAGCGGCGCGCATGCCTATATCACTGCCATCACCGAGCTCGACAATGGCCGCTTGGTCTCGATCATCGACGTCGAACAGATCATGGCCGATACTTTTGGCGAAGCCGCGGTCGGGCAAATCGATCGGCTCGAGGAAGGCAGCGACTATCATGTCTTTTTCGTCGATGATTCCAGCGTTGCGCGCAAGAAAATCGCCGAAGTGCTCGACAAGATGGGAGTCAGGCACCGCTATGCGCAAAATGGGCGTGAAGCCTGGGAACGCCTCTCAGGCATGGCTGCTCATGCCCAGCAATCGGGACGGCCCTTGTCCGAGGAAATCCAATTGATCCTCGTCGATGCAGAAATGCCGGAAATGGACGGCTATGTGCTGACCAAGCACATCAAGGCGGACAAGCGCTTCGAAGGCATTCCCGTGGTCATGCATTCTTCGTTGTCGTCACAGGCGAACAAGGCGATGGGCAAGAGCGTGGGGGTGGATGCCTACGTGGCGAAGTTCGATTCCGAAGCCTTGGCGGACACCCTCCGTCCCTTACTTTTGAAAAACCGGCGCAGCGCCTAGGAGAAGGAGTCAATGCCCCAAGACCCGAGCAAAATCCGCTTTCTGATCGTCGATGATTTTTCCACGATGCGGCGCATCGTGCGCAACCTGCTCAAAGAGCTCGGCTTCACCAACGTCGATGAGGCCGAAGACGGCGCCGTCGCCTGGCAAAAGTTGCAGGCGGGCGGTTTCAATTTCGTCATCACCGATTGGAACATGCCCAACATGGATGGGCTGACGTTGCTGCAGACGATCCGCAACGACCCTCGTTTCAACACTCTGCCTGTGCTCATGATCACGGCCGAAGCGAAGAAAGAAAACATCATCGCCGCCGCGCAGGCGGGTGCTTCTGGCTATATCGTCAAGCCGTTCACGGCCGCGACGCTCAACGAAAAGCTTACCAAGATCTTCGAAAAACTCGGTTGGTGAAGGCCTTTGACGGACGGTTCCTGACATGACCAAGCCTTTCAAATACGACGAATCCGGCGACTCGGCCGATTTGCAGGCGCTCTTCGACAGCATCGCCGCCGGCAACCCTCCGCCTGCGCCCTCGCAGGAGGAGGAAGCCTCGGGAGATTCACCCGAGCTTCAGGCTTTGTTCGACAGCATTGCCGCCCAAGCCGGGGCCAGCGCGCCGGCGGCTGGCACAGCTGCAGTGTCCGAGGATGTTTTTCAGCGCATCGGCCATCTCGCGCGCAAACTACACGATGCCTTGCGCGAACTCGGCTATGACAAAGCCATCGAACAGGCGGCGCGGGAAATTCCCGATGCGCGCGATCGACTCAATTACATCGCGCGCATGACCGAGCAGGCGGCGGTCAAGGTGCTCAACGCCTGCGACATCGCCAAGCCGGCACTCGGCGAGGTCGAGCGCACGGGGCGCGAGCTGGCACAGCGATGGGGGCAGCTGTTTTCCGGACAAATCGAAATCGACGACTTCAAGCGCTTGATGCGTGATTCCTATGCCTTCTTCCAATCCGCGCCGCGACATCTGGCCACTGTCAACGAGCAGCTCAACGAAATCGTCCTCGCCCAGGATTTCCAGGACCTGACGGGGCAGGTGATCAAAAAAGTCATCGAGCTCGTGCACAACATCGAAACGCAGCTCCTACAGCTTTTGATCGAAACGATGCCGCCGGAAAAACGCCAAGAGGCGAGCGGCCTCATGAATGGGCCGGTCATCGACGCCACGCGCGCCGACGTCGTTACCAGTCAAGCGCAGGTCGATGAGCTTCTAGAAAGCCTAGGATTTTGAACGAACCATGAAAAAAATCTCCCTCGAGCATGCATTTTCCTTGCAGAAGCGCAAGGCATGGGCGTTTTGCGTGCGCGTGGGGCTTTGGCGAGAAGGAGAAGGGCGATGAGTGATTTCGCCGGAATGGAAGATCTGTTGCAGGATTTTTTGGTCGAGGCAAGCGATCTCTTGGCCAATGTCGACAACAAGCTCGTCGAGCTCGAGCAAAACCCGCATGACCGCGGATTGCTGCACGACATTTTTCGTGGTTTCCATACCATCAAGGGCGGCGCCGGCTTCCTCAATGCGACAGAACTCGTGACCTTGTGCCATCTCACTGAGAACCTCTTCGACAAGCTCAGAAACGGTGAAATGGAAGTGACGCCGGCGATCATGGACGTGATCCTTGCCGCCACCGCAGCGGTACGCGAGATGTTTCACCATCTCGAGGGAGGCGTGCAGCCGCCGCCGGCAGACCCCGGCCTCATCGCGCAGTTGAAGGCGGCCTTGTCCGGTGCACTCACGCAGGAAGACAAGGCGCCGCCGACGGCAGCCATGCAGCCACCCGCCCAGCCTGCCGCGCCGGCTCCTATGCCCGAAGCGTCTTCGCCTGCGCAAGAGCCCAACTGGGAAGCGCTGTTTGCTGCTCTGCACGGCGCCCAAGGCGTCTCTTCGTCGACCGCGCCCCAAAAAGCGCCGCACGAGAACGCCGCCACGCCGCCAATGCATACGGACGTCAAGGGTAAACCCGCGGAGGAGATCATCCAGCATGCCTTGGGCCGGCGCGCCGCGGACAAGCCGGGCGCCATGGCGGCGCCGTTGGGGCGGCGCGCCGACGAGAAAACGCGTGACAACACCATTCGCGTCGATACCGCGCGCCTCGATCAAGTCCTCAATCTCTCCGGCGAGATCGGCCTGACCAAGAACCGCCTGAGCTCTTTGCGCAGCGACATCATCAACGGCCGCATCGACACCGATACGCTGCATGCGCTCGACCAGACGGTCAGCCAACTCGATCTCCTGGTCTCCGATCTCCAAAACGCCGTCATGAAGACGCGCATGCAGCCGATCGGCCGGCTGTTCCAGAAATATCCGCGCATCGCGCGCGACCTGGCGCGCAGCCTCGGCAAGGACGTGGAGCTCGTACTCGCCGGCGAGGAAACCGAGATCGACAAGACCATGATCGAGGACCTCTCCGATCCGATCATCCATCTGATTCGCAACGCCGTCGATCACGGCGTCGAAAGCCCAGAAGAGCGTCGCGTTGCGGGCAAGCCGGAGAAATCGGTCGTGCGTCTCGAAGCGCGGCAGGAGGGCGACCACATCGTCATCATCGTCGCCGACGACGGGCGCGGCATGAACGCCGAAAAGCTGCGCGCGAAGGCGCTTGAAAAAGGCCTCATCACAGACGAGGAGGCCAATACGATGGACGAGCGGCAGAGCCTCAACCTGATTTTCCTGCCTGGCTTTTCCACCAAGGAAGTCGCTTCCGACGTCTCTGGCCGGGGGGTCGGCATGGACGTGGTCAGAACCAACATCCAGAAGCTCAACGGCTCGATCGACATCCGCTCCACGCCGGGCAAAGGCACGAGCTTCATCATCTCCTTGCCGCTCACCCTCGCCATTCTGCCGGTGTTGCTCGTGCAACTGGGCAGTCAGCCCTTCGCCGTGCCCCTGTCGATGGTGCGCGAAATCTTGCCGGTGCGCCTGGAAGACGTCCAGGAAGTCGGCGGACGCGCGACGATGGTCGTGCGCGGCGAAGTCCTGCCCATCTATCCGATCGCTCATCTCCTTGGCTGGGAGACCGAGCGCGTGCCCCAATATGGCGTGCTGATGCAAACGGCCGAACATAGCTTCATCCTCGCGATCGACGGTTTTCTTGGGCGGGAGGACGCGGTGATCAAGTCCCTCGAAGGCTTCCGGCCCAAGGGTGTAGCCGGCGTGACGACGCTCTCGAACGGCCAGATCGTGCTGATTTTGGACATGAAAGAGCTGCTGGCCGACTTGGGAGAGCGTCGCGGCGTGCCGCGCCTCGCGTTTTTGCCCAGAGAAAAATTGGCGGCGTGAAACGGATTCACGCCGGGGAGCATGCTGATGCGCGACGAAAAAGCGCCGAGAAGTAGGGAATTCGGGGACGGCGTTCGCGCACTGCAAAAGCTCTGTGACGCGCCGTTAACTCGTGCAAGCGCATTGTCGAGCTGGCGACGAAATCGGCAGGCAAGGGAAGCGCGTGTTTTTTTCACCCAGCGCGCTGATCCGTGAAACGATGGTTAGACGGATGCCGCATGAGGGGGCAAAGGCATGGCAACTGAGCAGAAACTCGCTTCGTGGATGCGTCTCCTACTGTTTCCATGGCTGCTTTTGTTTTGTGTCAGCGAATCGTGGGCGGCGATCTCCTTCGTGGCGAGCTTTGGCCGTAGAAACACCTCGTCTAACGCCCAGGTCAGGGCGACGTCATCGGAAGCGGTCGCGGAAGGCAATCTCTTGATTGCCCAAATCGTCGTCAATGGCACGAATGATTGCGGCAGCATCGGTACGGCCAATGGCTGGATAAGAATCACTTGTCATGCGCACACGACTGCCAATCAGATCCAGGCTGTCTATTGGCGTGCCGCCAAGCCTTCAGACCTCAACGTCACTTATTCTTTCCCCTTGGGAGCGAGTCGGTCGTGGGGGAGCATCTTGCTTTCCTATGCGGGGGTCGACCTCGCAAACCCCCTCGATGCGGGCCCCTCTGTGTCGACTTATACCAATAGCAAGTCGGCGACTGCGAGTTCGATTACGACCCAAACCACGGGCGCGATGATCGTCAAGCTCACGAGCGCGAACACCTCGGCAAATGGCTTCTTCACGCCGCCGAGCAGCTATACCGAAAGGCGAGAGCGGGCGTGTGTAAATAACCTCTGCCGCATTACGGCCTCCGACTTTCTTCAATCCACCGCTGGCGCGACTGGCGCGGTGAAGACGACCTTGAAAAACAATGCCTCAGGCATCGTCCATTTGCTTGGGTTACGTCCTTATTCATTGGTGGCTTACTGGCCTTTGGATGGCGTCAACTGGCTCGCGGATGCTTCCGGCAACAACCATACGCTGACTGCAAACGGGGGAGCGGAGCCTGTAGCGGCGAAAGTCTGTACGGGATTTCAGGGCACGGGCACGCAATACTTGACGGCCGCGGATTCCAGCCGTCTCGATCTGCCAGACCGCTACACGCTCGCGGCGTGGATCTTTCCGACGGCTTATCCCACTTCGGACCTCAAGGCGATTTTGAGCAAGGATGAGAACTATGAGCTGCATCTGAATCCAACAGGGAAGCTCTATTGGTGGTGGACCGAGACGGGCGGGACAACGCGCGTCATCACCAGCAGTGCGACGATTCCGCTCAATCAATGGACGCATGTGGCCGTCGTCTTCGACCGACAAGCCGCAAACCAGCGCCAACGCATCTATATCAATGGCGTGCAGGAAGCGACGACCTACACCTATTCGGCCGCAGCGATGACCAATACCAAGGCTCTCCATATCGGCAGCGACGTCAACTACACCTCGGGATCGTCCAATCGCAACTTCCTTGGCCGCATCGATGAAGTCTATATTTTCAGCGGCGCGCTCACGGCTTCGGAAATCGCCGCGCTGATGAGCCGCACTCACCCATGCGCCGTCGATCACTATCGCCTGAAGATTGCCGATGGCAGCGCACTGACCTGTGAGGCCGAAGCCGTCGTCCTCGAAGCATGTTCTAATCCCGAGTGCTCGATGTTGTATCAAGGTACGGGCACGGTTACTTTGTCAGCGAGCGGTGGGGCCACCATCGATGGAGGCTCCAGCCTGAAGGTCGTGACGCTGACCTCTGGCGCGGCCACGGCGATGATCAGAAAAACGGCCGCTGGTGTGACTACCCTCGACTTGTCGGGCGGCAATCCCACGCCCACCGGGGCCACTCCTTATCGCTGTTTCATCGGCAATAGCGAGGTTTCCTGGGCAGGGTGTCAAATCAACTTTCAGGCAGCGAAGCTTGCGCTCGAGGTGCCTGATTTCACTGCGTGCACGGGTACGGGCGCCGCGACGATCACGGTAGAAAGCTGCGCCTCCACGATCAAAGGCTCCAAGAGCCTCAAGGTCTGGATGAGTTATCTCGATCCGCCCAGCGCGAATGGCGAAGCCTTGAAGATCGGAAACCTCATCGTGCCAACGAACAAGCCGGCGACTACTAACCTCACCGTGTCCTTCGATGACGAAGGCCAGGCACTCTTGCCGTTGGTCAATTACGACGACGCTGGTGAGCTCACGCTCTATGCGGAGATGACCGATGGGGGGGCGACGTTTGCCGGTCAAACCAGCTTCGTGAGTGCACCGCAACGGCTTGTGCTCACTTCTCCCGACGGCGGTATCTGTAGCACGTCTTACACAAACTGCCCCAAGTTCAAGAAAGCCGGTGAATCCTTCCCGCTGAAGCTCAGTGCACAGTGTTCCAGTGGCAAGGTGACGAAAAACTTCCGCCTTGCTGCGATCCCTTTGTTCCATACCCTGTTGGCGCCCTCCGGGGGGCAAGCAGGCTCTTTCGCGCCTGACGAGGTGACGCTGGGGGCGGCAGACAATGGCGAAAAAACCTTCAATGCGAGCCTAGGTGAGGTGGGCGCTTTCAAAATCGAGGTTTCTTCCGTCAATTACAAGGGAAACGACGTCAGCGGGTCGAGTATTTCTTTGGGGCGTTTCTATCCCGCCTATTTCGACACCGAGGTCACCCCAGGCTGTGGGAGCTTTACTTACTCTGGCCAGCCGTTTAGGCTCAAGGTGACCGCCAAAAACCTAAGCGGCGAAATCACGAAAAACTATTTCGGCGGCTTTGCCAAAAACGGGACTCTTTCCGATGCCTATGGCACGGCAGGTAAATTCACGCGCGAGGGCGCCGACTGCGCGCCGACCAGCCCCTGTGTAAAGGCCGAGGAATTCATTGCAGGCGTCGCGAACCTGACAGACAATCCCAAGGTCGCCTTTGTCTTTACCAACAAGCTGACGGCGCCGGCGAACCTCAAAGTGCGCGCCAAAGAAATAAACACCGGTACAGACACCGACGCGGCCGTGGGCGAGAGCGAGGGGACGACGCCGCTCCGCTCCGGGCGGTTGGTGCTTTATAACGCTCATGGTTCCGAGCAGCTGGGGCTGACGATGCCAATCGAAACCCAGTATTGGACGGGCAGCGCCTGGGCGACCAATACGCTCGATTCGTGCACCAATATTTCCTCGTCTCTGATCTTCGTGAAAAATCCCTCGACCCTGCCCTCCTCGTCAAGCGGCGGGGGCATTACGGCAGGTAAGGGACAACTGAATTTTTCGGCGCCCAATCAACGCGGCTACGTCGAAGTCTGCGCGAACCTTGGCGTAGATCCCAACCATCCCCTGTCGGGTTGCCGGAACGGAACAGCGATCCCTTGGCTGCAAGGCAGTTGGGATAGCGATGGCCAATACGACGACAACCCCTCGGCGCGAGCGACTTTTGGCGTGTTCCAGCAGCGCTTACCCATCATCTATCGGCGAGAGCGCTACTAATCCGTGAGCAATGGCGGCCAAGACGATGAGACCTGATGGCTTCACCCTCGTGGAGCTCGTGATGACGATGGTCGTCTTGGGCATCTTGGCTGCCGTGGCGATCCCGCGTTTTTTCGAGCGTCAAACTTATGACGCGCGAGCTTTTCTCGATCGCACGGCGGCGTTGTTGCGCTATGCGCAAAAAGCCGCGATTGCGCAACGCCGCACTGTCTGCGCTGACTTCACCGCGTCTTCCGCAACGCTGAAGATCCGCGCAACCGAAGGCGATGGTTCCTGCGACACCGATCTGGCCGGGCCGACGGGTGAGCGCCCCTATGTTCTGACGGCTCCTGCCGGCGTGAGCTTTTCGAGCTTCGCCTCGCTCTCTTTCAAAGCGGACGGCAGCCCCAGTGCGGGCGCAACGTATTCGGTTGCGGGCTTCCCTCCTTTGACCGTCGAGGCTGTGACTGGCTATGTGCATTGAAAGTCGCCAGCAAGGGCTCACCCTCGTCGAGCTGATCGTCTTCATCGTCGTGCTCGGCGCGGCGCTGGCGGGAGTGCTGCTCGTTTTCAACCAGGTCACTGCGCGCTCGGCGGATCCCCTGGTGCGCAAGCAGATGATTGCGATTGCCGAGTCGCTGCTGGAAGAAATCGAGGCAAGGCCCTACTTCTGTCCTAACGGGGCGACCTGTGACAGCGTGACCCCGATGAACCGCGCAAACACGCATGCCGTTGCCGACTACAATGGCTTCGACATGACAGGCATTCGTGCGATCGATGGTGCCTCAATCCCGCAATTGGATGCCTACAAAGTGTCCGTGACGGTGACTCCGCAGCCGCTGAATGGTGCCAACGGCAGCCTCATTGCCATCACGGTGAAGCGTGGTAGCGAGAGCCTGACCCTGAAAGGATGGCGTGGGGCTTATTGATGAGACGGCAAGGCGCCTTTACCTTGGTGGAAATGGTGGTCGTGATCGCCATCACGGGCATCATCGCAGCCGTCGTCGCCGTCTTCTTGCGCGCTCCGGCCGAAGGCTATGCGGCATCGTCTCGCCGCGCGTGGATGACCGATGTGGCCGATACGGCCTTGCGTCGCATCGCACGCGATGTGCGTGCCGCATTGCCCAATAGCTTGCGCCCCTATGGCACGACGCAAGCGATCGAAATGCTCGTCACCTCGACCGGCGGGCGTTATAACCAAGACGCTGCCGAACAAGCCGGCTGTTTTTCAAGTGGTTGCAGCGAGCTGCGCAGCTTGGGCAGTGTGCTGCAATCCTCTGGCGAGTATAAAGGACAGCGGCTGGTGATCTACAACTTGCACCCCAACGATGACAATAGTTGCAGCGCGAGCAACCCCTCCGCCTGGTGCGGCAACAATAGCGCGGAGATTACGAATTCCATCGATAATAGTGACGAGGATACTCTTTCTTTCACCTTGACTGCTTTTCGTCCGAGCACCGGCTCGCCTTCACGCGCCTTCTTCATCGTTTCCGGGCCGGTTGCCTATGAGTGCTCGGATGTCGGCGAAAGCAACGGTAATGGCACCGGCAAATTGTATCGCTACGAGGGGTATCCGATCACGGCCACTTCTACCCTACCCCCGCCGCCAACCACGCAGCGGCGTTTGCTGGCCGAATACGTCTCGGGCTGCAGTTTCACGTATTCCCCTGGCGTGACTGAGCGCAGTGGCCTGCTGGTGATGAAACTTGAACTTTTGCGCGCAGGCGAGCGCGTCGTGCTCATGCACCAAGTCCATGTCGACAATGCGCCCTAAAGCACACTGGCCGCAACAAGGCTTTGCCATCGTCGCCGCGATCTTCCTGATCGTCGCGCTTGCGGCCCTCGCGGCGGCCATGGTGCATTTTTCCGCTGCGCAGCACGTCACGAGCGCCACGGACGTCATGGGCAGCCGTGCGCTCGCGGCCGCGCGTGCCGGCTCGGATTGGCAAATCGCCACCATCATGGCGCAGGAATCGGACAATACGCCGCAATATCAATGTCCACCGGGCCCTGCGAATTTCACCTTCGATGTCTTCAGCTTAGTCGTTCGCTGCAGCGATTCGACTCACGACGAAGGAGGCTTCCGGGTGCGTGTTTATCGCATCGAATCGACTGCCAAAAGCGGCGGCGCGCCGGGGGATGTGGGTTACGTCGAGCGCCGCATCGACACGATCATCGCCACGTGTCGGCAGAGTGCTCATGGCCCCCTGTGCTAAAGAGGGGGCTCGCCAGACGAGCTCATATGCGAAAAAAGAGCATACATGTATGCAGACCGATGAGTGGCTGGCGCTTTTCTAAAGCTCGCGGCTTTACGTTGATCGAGCTCGTTGCCGTGATCCTCATTCTCGGTGTTCTGGCCGCGGTCGCGATTCCCCGCTTCGTCGGCCTGCAACGGGAGGCGCGCATCGCCAAAGCGCAAGCCATACTCGCTGCAGTCAGTTCTGCAAGTCAACTCTTGCATGGGGCTGCGGTCATTCGCGCTGGCAACGACGGCAATATGCCGATCGATGGCATTGCCATGACGAATTTTTATCCTGCCGGCAGTTATGAGGGAATCGTTGCCGCCGTGAGGGTAACGGATACCGAGATCCAGTATCCGCAAGCGGGAACGGTATATTTCGTCGTGGCGCCTTCCGTGGGCTCTTCGGCGAGTGTTCAGGATTGTCGGGTAGCCTATCAGGAAGCGCCGCCGAATGGGACGCCGACGATCACCCTGGCGTCCGAGGCATGTTGATCAAGCCTGCGCGCGCCCTCTGGTTCGTGATCGGTTTTGTGGGCGTGGAAGGCTTCCTGATCCTGAACTTCATCCTTACGCCACGCCTGACCCCTTTTGCCCGGGAGGATTTTTTTTGGCATTGGGCGGCATTTGCTGGGATGTGCCTGTGGTTTCTCGTCGCTTGCCAGACGAAACGTGAAAAGGCGCTGATCATAGCGAGCTTTTTCTTCTTGGCGATCTTGGCTGAGGGTTTGCAGACGCAAAGCCCCTATCATGTCTTCGATGGACTCGATCTCTTCGCGAACGTGCTCGGCGTTGCGATGTCCGCCGGGATGGAGCGCATGCCTTGGCTTGATGGGCTGAAAAGCTGCCTAGGCGTCACACGAGGGACGACTGCGAAAACGCGCGCCCGGCAAGGCCTATGAGCCGGACGATTGCCGAATCCCCAAGGACGTCAGGGCCCCTCGCGAGCGACGAAAAGCAAAAAGCGCCCGCTGTGAGGTCTCGAAAGGGCAAAAGTGCGATGCCGTGCGGCGGACATCCGCGTCGAAGGAATGCGAGCAACCTCTGAAGGCGCTGGCCAGCTTTTGCCTCGGGCCAATTCTTCGCGATGCGGCCGGCATCAAATGAAAAACCCGCAATCTCTACGCCTTGCGGGTCTGTGTGTGGTGGTGGACCGGAGGAGGATCGAACTCCCGACCTTCGCATTGCGAACGCGACGCTCTCCCAGCTGAGCTACCGGCCCGAAAAAAGGCATTATAACAAAGGCGCGCACGCATGCAACGGCGTGCGCGCGTCGCCTCTACTCTATTTACTGGCGAGCTTTTCGAGCTTTTCGGCGCGGATCAGCTGTCCGTCGAGCCCGGCTTGCTCGGCCGTGCCGCCATAGGCGATGGTCATCAACTGCGAATAGTAGACGACCGGCATCTGGAAGTTGGTGCCTTGTTTCTTGTTGATTTCGGACTGGTAGATCTCGACGTTGGCTTGGCAAAGTTGGCAGGGGGTGACGATCATGTCGGCGCCATGATCATAGGCGGATTCGACGATGTCGCGAATCTGCTTTTGCGCCTTGTCTGGCTCGGAAAAGGCCAATGCCCCGCCGCAACAGGTGACTTTCTGGTCGTATTTGACTGCCTCGGCGCCGACGGTTTCGATCATCTTGTCGAGATACTTGGGGTTTTCGAAGGATTCGCCAGCGATGCCGAAAGGGCGGTTGGTCTGGCAGCCGACATAGCCGGCGAACTTGAGTCCTTCGAGCGGCCGCACGACGGCCTCTTTCATCCTCTCCCAGCCGATGTCTTCGATCAGGACCTCGACGAAATGGCGCGCTTTCACTTCGCCTTTGAATTGCAGGCCGGCTTCTTTCAGGGCTTCGTTGGCTTCCGCGAACAAAGCGCCGTTCTCATGCAGCCGCTCTGCAGTTTCACGCGAGGCAAGCCAACATGCGGGGCATACCGAGACCATGTCTTGGCCTGCATAGTGGGTTTCCGCCAGCGCCAGATTGCGCGCCGAGAGCACGAGGCGCGGCAGCTCGCCACCCTCGGCATAGCCGATCGAAGCGCCGCAGCAGTTCCAGTCGGGAATCTCGTTGAGCTGGATGTCGAGCTTTTCGCAGACGACATCGATCGAACGCAAGAAGTTGTCGGCGGACGCTTTCTTTTGCGACGAGCAGCCGGGATAGAAGGCGTATTGCTTTTTCGCCATTGTCATCTCTCCTTAGGCGAAACCTTTTTTACGATCTTCGATTTCACGCGCCTTGGCGATCATCTTCTGGATGCCGGCGGCGTCCTTGCAGCGATGGCCGCCGAGGATTTCGAATGGGTTGAGGCGCTTGGCTTTCATGAGCCCCAAACCGATCGATTGCATCGCCAGGGCGTTTTTCACGCCTTGGGAAAAGCCATCCTTGAAATACATCGCGAGCGAGAATTTGAGCTCATTGACGCGGCCGGTCTTTATGAGATTGTTCCAGAAGAGCTTGGCGATCTCCCGCGTGGGCTGGCCTTTGGGGGCAAGGCCGAGGCGGTGTGCATAGTTGGCCAGTCCATGCATGATGTGAGTGATCGGGAGCTTGCGCGGGCAACGCACGATGCAGTTGTAGCAGGAAGTGCACATCCACATCGAATCGGAAGTGAGCACCTCTTCGCGTTTGCCGGCGCGAATCATCATGAAGATCTTTTGCGGCGAGTGCTCCCAATGGGGACCCAATGGGCAGGAGCCGGCGCAGACGCCGCACTGCATGCACATGCGCACCCAGTGGCCTTCTTCGACATTGGCCTCGACTTCTTTGAGGAAGTCGTTTTTATACTTGGCCAGCGCTTGTTGATTGGCAGTCGTCATGCGTCTCTCCTCATCAACCGAAGCCTTTCATCGGCGATAAGCCCATTTCTTGGATCTGGGCCACGTAGTCGTTGATCAGCTTGGCCACGCGCGCATTGTCAGTGATCGCGATTTCATAGGATTGCACGCGCTCGGGTTCGAGGCCGAGCTGCTTTAGGGTGTCGTCGATCTTGCTCATGCGGTAGAAGGCCATTTCCGAACCCTTGACGAAATGGCATTGGTAGTCCTCGCCCTTCTTGCAGCCCATGAGCATTACCCCGTCATAGCCAGAGTTGAGCGCGTCGGTCACCCAAATGGTATTGACCGAGCCCAGGCAGCGCACTGGAATCGCGCGCACGTAGGCCGAATAGGTAAGCCTTTGGATGCCTGCCATGTCAAGCGCGGGGTAGGCGTCGTTTTCGCAGGCGAGGATCAGGATGCGCGGCTTTTCTTCGAACTCATCGGGGATATTGACGGCCTTGATTTGGCTGCCGACCGTATCGACCGAATAGTTCTCGAACGAGATCACGCGCACCGGGCAGGCGCCCATGCAGGTGCCGCAGCGCCGGCAGCGCTCCTCGTTGAATTTCGGGAAACGTTTTTCGTCTTCGTCGATGGCGCCGAAAGGGCATTCGACCGTGCAGCGCTTGCATTGCGTACAGCCTTCGAGGCGCGCGCTGGGGAAGGACAGATCCCAGGCGCGCGGATGAGCGGCGCGGCCCAGCGCAGCGTTTTCGACGGCCTGGATGGCTTTCAAGGCGGCGCCGGTGGCGTCTTCCTGCGCCTGGAACATGTCCATGGGGCGCCGCATCGGGCCGCACGCATAGATGCCGGTGCGCCGCGTCTCGTAGGGGAAGCAAATGAAATGGGAGTCGGCGAAGCCATATTTGAATTGCGGCATGTCCGGCCCCTGGCGATAGTTGAGCTTCAAGACCGAGATGTTCTTGAGCTCGCTGACTTTGCCTTTCGCCGTTTCGTCGCCAGATTCGGCCGCCGTCACGGTGGCGGTCCATTCGTCGAGGTTGACCCCGGCAACGGGAACCTGGCCCGTGGCGAGCACGACGAGATCGGCCTCGATCGTGTTTTCTTCATCGAGGATCAAGTCCTTGAACGTGACCTGACAGACATCGCCGCCTTTTACTTGGCTCGCCTTGCCCTTGGTGAAGATCACGCCTCTTTTCTGCGCGCTGCGATAGAAATCTTCCCCCATGCCTGGGACGCGCAGGTCCTGATACATGACGACCGTGTCTACCTCGGGATTCGCGTCCTTGAAATAGATTGCCTGCTTGATGCTGGTGGCGCAGCAATGGCCCGAGCAGTAAGGCAGATGCTGGCCCGTGGCGTCGCGCTGTCCCGCGCATTGCACGAAGACCACGGATTTGACTTCCTTGCCATCGGCGCGCCGGATCGTGCCGCCTGCTGCTTGCCGCACCAAGGCCTCGAGGCCGGCTTGATCGACGACGTTGGGCTGGCCGCCGCCGAGCTCCGGCAGCTTCTCGATGGGATAGGGAGTGAAGCCGGTGGCCTGCACGATGGCGCCGCAGAGTTCTTCGGAGAGCGAACCGGACTCGGTGGCGATCTTCACGGCGAAACGGCCGGGGGCGCCGCTCGTTTCGGCAAGCGTGGCGTTCACATAGACCTTGATCTTGGCGTGAGCGCGCACACGCGCGACCATCTCTTCGATGCCCGTGGGCTGAGGGTCGGCATAGGGCGCGGCAAATGGCACGCGCTTGACGAGGCTCTTGGCGAAGCCGCCGAGCTCGCCAGTCTTTTCCACGAGCACGACTTCATAGCCGGCGTCCGCGGCGGCGAGCGCCGCCGTCATACCGGAGACGCCGCCGCCGACGACGAGGATTTTCTTGCTCGAAGATTCCTTGACGTTGCCGGCGGGCACCTTCATCTTCTTGACCTCGGCGCAGCCCATGCGCACGTAGTCTTCGGCCATTTCCTGTCGCACTTCGTCGTGTTCGGAGCCTTCGGCGACCACCCAGAGCACGCCCTCACGCAGGTTGGCGCGCGAAACGGCGGCGCTCGGGAAATGGAAGGCCTCGGTTTTGGCGCGCCGTGAGCAGGCGGCGATGCAGAGATGGGTGACGCCTTCATGGGCGATGTCGTGCTTGATCATCGCCACTCCCTCGTCAGAACAGAGGAAGGGGTGGGATTTGACCACCGACATCTTCATTTCTTTTTGCGCGACCTTTTCCAGCGCGCCGATGTCGAGCGTGTCGCCCAGGCCGCAGCCCGAGCAGATGTAAGCGGCGAACTTGTTTTCGGCCATGGTCAAGCGGCCTCCGTAGTGGCAGAACGGTGAATCACTTGGATAGCGCGCAGGCTTGCCGCCGTGGCGCTTTGCACGGCGCGGTTGACGTCGAGCGGGCTCGACGCGGCGCCAGCGCCAAACATGCCGCCTGTGCGGGAGCCCTCGATGAAGTGCGACGTATCGAGGACGAGGTCAGCGGGAAGCGGGATGCCGACGATTTCCGGCTCCATGCCGACGGCGAGCACGACGAGGTCGTGCTCGTTCGCATAACGGTGATAGCCTTCGGTATCGACGCCGTGGAGGATGAGATTGCCATTGGATTCGTTTTCGGCGATGCGCGCGACCTTCGATTTGACGAAGCGCACGTTCGGATCCTTCTGGACGTTCTGGTAGAAATCTTCGAAGCGATCGATCGCGCGAATGTCAATGTAATAGACCGTCGATTTGCCCTCATCGCCATAAACCTCGCGCACGTATTGCGTCTGCTTGAGGGTGGCCATGCAGCAGATGCGCGAGCAATGGCGCAGGTGGTTTTCGTCGCGCGAGCCGGCGCACTGAATGAAGGCGATGTTCTTGGCTTCCTTGCCGTCCGAGGGGCGCAGAAGCTTTCCGCCCGTGGGGCCATGCGGATCGGCCAGGCGCTCGAATTCGACGCTGGTGATCACGTTCTTGAAGCGGTCATAGCCATAGGGCTGGATCTTCGCCGCATCGTAGGGACGCCATCCCGTCGCCCAGATGACGCTGCCCACCGAGAGCTCAAGGGTTTCCTCCGGCATCTCCAAGTCGATGGCGCCCACCTTGCAGGCGGCCTTTGCCGCCTCGCCTTCAGGCGTGCCGACGATCGAAGCGTCGATCACATACCGCAAGGGGTAGGCCATCGCATGGGGGAGGTAAGCGGCCTTGACCTTGTCTAGCCCGTAGTTGAAGGGATTGGGGATTTCGGAGGAAACCGCGCGTGCGCAATCGCCGCAGGCGGTGCAGGCCTCGGTGACGTAGCGCGGCTTGACCTTCAGGGTCACGCGATAGTCGCCGCGGGAGCCAGAAACGCCCACGACCTCGGTCATGGTGAGCACCCGCACGTTGGGGTTGCCCTTGATGCGCTTGAGGTTGATTTCGAGCCCGCAGGTGGGGTGGCACATCTTGGGGAAGTAACGGTAGAGCTGAGCGGTGCGACCGCCCAGGCTGGGCGTTTTTTCCACCAGGATCACCTGCTTGCCGCATTCGGCGGCCTCCAGCGCTGCCGTCATGCCAGCGATGCCGCCGCCGACGACCAGGATCGTCTGCTGGGTTGCGATGGGAGTCGTCATCGGGCCTCCTCGGTTAGGAACCACGGGAAATGGTTCGTGATTCTAACCAGCCTTCCTGCTCTCCGGATGCGGAAAGTTCATATGGCCGGATAGAAGCGAGTAATCGAACGACTAACGCGGCAAAATCCGCACTTCGAAACGCATCGTGGCGAGGTCGCCGAGTATCCAGGTGGCTTCTGGGGCGCCGAGGCCGGCGACGGTGCCAGGGTTGACGAGCCATGTGGTTTCGCCCTTGATGTTGGCGACTTCACGCACCTCGGGACTATGCGAATGCCCGCAGCAGACGAGGTCGTAATCGCCGGTGAGGGCGAAGGCCTGGCCATAATGGGGATAATGGGTCATGAAGATGCGGCGACCGAAAAGCTCGATCGAAGCGTCACGCCCATGGTAGTGAAGGAGCCCGCTCGAGGCGCATGCGAGCTTGGCCAAGGCGACCAAATCGCCGAGGTTATTGCCATGCACGAGATGCACGGGCATACCCAGTTTCAACGTCGCTTTCAGGGTGTTGACGCCGATCAGATCGCCGCAATGGAGCACGGTTTCGGCACCCTCGGCGCGCGCCAAGGCTACGGCTTCGGCGAGCATCGGGCCACGGTCGTGGCTGTCGGAAACGATGCAGAGTTTCATACGATCAAAGGTCCATGGTAATCCTCGCCGTCGTTGGCCTTGGAGAAATCGACGGCATTCATCGCGCGCAAAAGGCGCTGGCGCTCGGTCTCGTGCTTGGCCTGCACTTGCAGTAAATCGACGACGCAATCGCCGAGGTTGTCGTATTCGTGGGTAGCGGTGCCGAATTGCTCGTTGTCGGTGTAGTAGAACTGGCAGCGAAAGCGCCCATCGCCGGTCTTGAAGACGACGAAATGGCAGAGGTCGACTGTCCAGGTCAATGCCGGCACCTCGGTCAGCGTCTCATCGAGCAGGTTGAGCTGGATTTCCGAACGTGTGACCTCGATGGGAATGGCGACGCCGAATCGCTCGAAGAGGGTTTGGCTGACGAGATTTTTTTCGCGTGCGGTGAAGTCGGGGAAACGTTTGGGCACGGTCTGCTCCTTATCCGCAAATAAAAACAATTCTCTTGTGAGAACGCCCTGAGGCTGCGAGAATATCGCAAAATGCTAATGAGCTCGCGCAGGCGGGCAACAAGGAGCCCCCCAGAGATGAATTTTCCTGCCAAAGCCATGCCCCTCGCAAGCGGCGAGGGCGAACGTCGCCAGATCAAGTACACGACCTGCTACATGTGCGCATGCCGCTGTGGCATCCGCGTGCACCTCGTCGACGGCGAGGTGCGTTACATCGACGGCAATCCTGATCATCCCTTGAACAAAGGCGTCATCTGCGCAAAAGGTTCCTCCGGCATCATGAAGCAATATTCGCCGGCGCGCCTGACGCGCCCTTTGCGGCGCAAGCCGGGCGCTGAGCGAGGCAGCGGCGAGTTCGAACCGATTTCCTGGGAGGAGGCCTTCGCCATCCTCGAAGAAAGGCTGGCCAAGATTCGCGCCACCGACCCTAAGAAATTCGCGCTCTTCACGGGGCGGGACCAGATGCAGGCGCTCACGGGCCTTTTCGCGCGTCAGTTCGGCACGCCGAATTATGCGGCGCATGGCGGCTTTTGCTCGGTCAACATGGCGGCGGGGCTCATCTATACGATCGGCGGCTCGTTCTGGGAGTTTGGCGGTCCCGATCTCGAGCGCGCGAAGCTCTTTTTCATGATCGGCACGGCCGAAGACCATCATTCGAATCCATTGAAGATCGCCATTTCCCAATTCAAGCGCAATGGCGGGCGCTTCGTGGCGATCAACCCGGTGCGCACCGGCTATGCGGCGATCGCGGACGAATGGGTGCCGATTCGCCCCGGCACCGATGGCGCTTTCCTGCTCGCAGTGATCCACGAGATCATCGAAAAGGGCCTATACGACCGCGACTTTCTCGTGCGTTACACGAATGCCGGACAGCTCGTCAATTGCGACGAAGAGGACGATGAATTCGGCATGTTTCTGCGCACCGAGGTGCCCGAAGAGGAAGCCTGCTACGAGCCACAGAACACCTTGTGGTGGGACCGGCTCTCCAATCGCGCGGTGATCACGCATACCGAGGGCGCCGATCCTTGCCTGCTGGGGGAATTTGAAATCAAAGGCACGAAGGTCAAGCCCGCCTTCCAGCTTTTGGTCGATCGCGTCAAGCAATACACGCCCGAATGGGCCGAGGGCGTCACGGGCATTCCGGCAGCGACCATTCGACGGCTGGCATATGAGATGGGCGTGACCGCGCGCGACCAGAAGATCGAACTGCCGATTGCCTGGACCGATGCCTGGGGCAAGGAACATGAGACGGTGACGGGCAACCCCGTCGCCTTTCACGCGATGCGCGGATTGGCGGCGCACTCGAACGGTTTTCACACCATACGCGCCCTCGGCATCCTGATGTCGTTGCTCGGTACCATCGATCGCCCGGGCGGGTTTCGCCACAAGGCGCCCTTTCCGCGGCCGATCCCTCCATGCGCGAGAACGCCCAACCACCCGAATGCAGTGCGGCCCAACACGCCGCTCGATGGCATGGCGCTGGGGTGGCCGGCCGATCCCGACGATCTCTTCGTCGATGACGAAGGCAAGCCGGTGCGCATCGACAAGGGCTTTTCCTGGGAATATCCGCTTTCCGTGCATGGCCTCATGCACAACGTGATCACGAACGCCTGGCGGGGCGATCCTTATCGCATCGACACGCTGCTTCTGTTCATGGCCAACATGGCCTGGAACTCGACGATGAACACCGTCGAAGTGCGCAAGATGCTCACCGACAAGGATGAGAACGGCGAATACAAGATTCCTTTCCTCGTCGTCGCGGACGCCTTCCAGTCCGAGACCACGGCGTTTGCCGACTTGGTCTTGCCGGATACGACCTACCTCGAGCGGCATGATGTGATGTCGCTCTTGGATCGACCGATCTCGGAATTCGACGGCCCCGTCGATGCGGTGCGCGTGCCCGTGCTGCCTCCCTTGGGCGAGTGCAAGCCCTTCCAGGAGGTGCTGATCGAACTCGGCTCGCGCTTGAAGCTGCCGGCCTTCGTAGACAAAGAGGGCCGCCGTAAATACCGCGACTATCCTGATTTCATCGTCAATTACGAAACCGAGCCGGGCTCCGGCATCGGTTTCCTCGCTGGCTGGCGCGGCAAGGGCGGCGAAAAGCATTTACGCGGTGAGCCCAATCCCAACCAGTGGCGCATGTATGAGCAAAACGGCTGCGTCTTCCATTACGAGCTGCCCAAGAGCTATCAATACATGCGCAACTGGAACCAGGGCTATCTCGAATGGAGCCAAAGGAACCGCATCACGCGGTATGCCGAGCCGATCCTCATCCATCTCTATTCGGAAGTGCTGATGCGCTTCCGTCAGGCCGCCCGTGGCAAGGGTTTGTCGCGCAAACCGCCCGCGCATCTGGCGCAGCGCATCGAAACGTATTTCGATCCCTTGCCCTTCTATTACGAACCGCTCGAAGCGCAGCGCATCGACAAGCACCGGTATCCCTTGGTTGCGATCACACAGCGGCCGATGGCGATGTATCACTCGTGGGATTCGCAAAACGCCTGGCTACGCCAAATCCACGCGCACAACGTGCTATTCGTCAACGCCCGCACCGCTCGTGCACAGGGCATCGAGGACGGCGATTGGATTTGGGTCGAATCGGCGTGGGGGCGGGTGCGCTGCATCGCGCGCCACTCCGAAGCCGTCGAGCCGGGCACGGTGTGGACCTGGAATGCGATCGGCAAGGCCGCAGGCGCATGGAATCTCGCGCCGGACGCCAACGAGTCGCGTCTTGGCTTCCTGCTCAACCATCTGATCACGGAGGAATTGCCCGAGCGCGATGGCCGCCGCATCTCCAATTCCGACCCGATCACCGGGCAAGCGGCCTGGTTCGACGTGCGCGTGCGCATCTATAAGGCTGATGCGCAAACCGACGCGCAAAGGGGCGCGCATAGGCAAGCGAGCTGGCCTTCTTTCCCGCCGCTTGCGCCCTACCCCGGCCAAGGCGAGCGCAAATCGATTTGGAATTATTTCGTGGGAGGAAGGCGATGACGCAGCTTGCTTTGGTCATCGATCTCAACGTCTGCGTCGGCTGCCACGCCTGCGTCACCAACTGCAAGGAGTGGAACACCTCGAGCCCGACGGCAGGCCCCTTGAGCGATCTCAATCCCTATGGCGCAGATCCCACGGGTACGTTCTTCAACCGCGTGCAGACATACGAGATCGGCGAGTTTCCCGACACCGAGACCCTGCATTTCCCGAAATCCTGCTTGCATTGCGAAGAGCCGCCCTGCGTGCCTGTTTGTCCCACGGGCGCATCCTACAAGCGCAAGGAAGATGGCATCGTCCTCGTCGATTACGACAAATGCATCGGCTGCAAATACTGTTCTTGGGCGTGCCCTTATGGCGCGCGAGAATTCGACGAGCATCATCGCGTGATGAAGAAATGCACGCTCTGCGTGGATCGCCTCTATGACGCGACGCTCGCTCCCGAAGAGCGCCGGCCTGCCTGCGTGCGCGCTTGCCCGACGGGCGCGCGTCTCTTCGGCGACATCCATGACCCCGATTCCGAGGTCTCGCGCGCGATTCGCGAACAGGGCGGCTATTCCCTGATGCCCGAGTGGGGTACGAATCCTGCGAACCACTATCTGCCGCGGCGCAAGACACGCATCCGCCTGCATGCCGACGAACTCGAACGGGCCGATAACCCGCTGAAGATCGATCGGCAATTGCCGCAGCCTGGCAAGGCAGAACCTTCGCTCGACGACGTCACCTCATGGTAGCGTAAGCCGTTTTATGCCGTCTGGTTTTCCTGCCTCAAAGCGCCTTCCACCGTTCGTTTGCGAAAGTTGAACCTACGATGCGTCCAGCGTTTTCCGTCATTTTTCTCACCACCCTGATCGGCGCGGGCCAAGGGCTATTTCTTGCGCTCTTCACGGTCGAATCCTATGCCGCCTTCGGGCTGCTGCCTGCACAGGAAGCCGCGTTTTATGCGCAGGGCGCGGCCGTTGCATTCGCCTTGCTCGTCTTGGGGCTCGTGGCTTCCTTTTTCCATCTTGGCCACCCGGAGCGCGCCTGGCGCGCGGTCTCGCAATGGCGCACCTCCTGGCTATCCCGCGAAGTGATCGTGCTGCCTCTGTTCATGGGTGTCGTCTTGGTGTATGGCCTCGTCCATGGATTGGGCCTCAATCCCGTGCTCGCCAGACTGCCGAGCGCAGCGCCGGTGACGCTTTCGGCCATCGTCGGCGTCATCGGCACATTGCTTGCCTTTGCGCTCTTCGTCTGCACCGGCATGATCTATGCGTGCTTGCGCTTTTTGCGCGAGTGGCACACGCCGCTTACCGTCATCAATTACATCTTGCTCGGCGGCGCCTCGGGCTTCGTGCTCGCCACCGCGCTCGCGGCCTATGGAGAAAGCGAGCACGCGCGCCATCTGCTTGGCGCATGGGCCTTGATCCTCACGGCGTTGGCTTTCCTGGGCCGTTGGGCGAGCCTCGTGCGCAACGCGCGCTTGAAGCCGAAATCCACGCTCCAGACGGCGATCGGCATCAAGCATCCGAAAATCGTGCAAAAAAGCATGGGCATGTCGGGCGGCGCGTTCAACACGCGTGAATTCTTCCACGGCAAAAGCGCCATCGTGCTGCGCCGCGTCAAGGTTTTTTTCCTCGTCTGCGCCTTCTTCCTGCCCGCTGTAATCCTGATGGCTGCCCTTGCGGGTTTAGGCGACAAGCTTTTCTTTTTTGCTTTCGTCATGCAATATCTTGGCTTGATCGCCGAGCGCTGGTTTTTCTTCGCACAAGCCAACCATCCGCAAAACCTCTACTATCAGGTCGTGTCATGATGCCGCCGCATGACGAGCGACCTCGTGTCTCGTCGATTGCTGAAAAATTCGAATCGGCTTATGATGCGAAAAGCGAGCTTCAACACCCATAACTCACGTCATTGGAGGAAACGATGAACTTCGATCGCGAACTCGACGCCCGCGGCCTCAATTGCCCCCTGCCCATCCTGCGCGCCAAGAAAGCGCTGGGAGAAATGCAGAGCGGCCAAGTGCTGCGCATCATCGCCACCGACCCGGGCTCGGTCAAGGATTTTGCCGCATTCTGCAAACAGACTGGCAACGAACTGCTCTCTTCCGCCGAGAACAACAAGGAATTCGAGTTTTACATCAAGCGCAAATAAACGCGCGTCTTTACGGACGAAGGGCGGAGGCGGGTGAAACGCCCTCTGCATGCAGGGGACAGTAGATGAAGGATGCGCCCTTGCCACGCAGCGGGAGGTTACATACCGCCGCACGCAATCGCGCCGCGAAAGATAGGGATTGCGCGAAAGGCGTCGTAAGACGCCTTTCTCTTTTATTGTTCGATAAAAAATATCGATGCATATTGCACTGCGATCTATTGCATTATCCGTATTTGATGAATAACCAATAAGGGGGACGCATGAGCGCCGAGATCGAAGCCCTGATCCAACAGAAACTCGACGAACTCCTGCCGCAGAAATTGGAACAGCTGCTCACCGAGCGGGAAGCGGCGAAAACGCCATCGATGGCGATCATCGCCACGCGCGGCACGCTCGATTGGGCTTATCCACCCTTCATCCTCGCCTCCACGGCCGCCGCCTTGGGCTGGGAAGTCTCGCTCTTTTTCACCTTCTATGGGCTCAACCTCGTCAAGAAAGACGTTTCCGACCTCAAGGTAAGCCCCATCGGCAATCCCGGCATGCCGATGAAGATGCCCTTCGGTCCGGATTGGTTCCGGGAAATCGATTGGAACAAGTTCCTGATGCCGAATCTGATCCAGACGAACCTGCCGGGTTTCGAGGCCTTGGCGACTGCCTTGATGAAGCAAACCATCGCCAACAACGGCGTCGCTTCGATCGAAGAACTGCGCACGCTCTGTCGCGAGGCCGATGTCAAGTTCTATGCCTGTCAGATGACGGTCGAGCTCTTCGGCTTTTCCCATGCCGATCTCATCGATGGGCTCGAATACGTCGGCGCCGCCACCTTTTTGCCGATCGCGCAAAAGTGCGACGTCACGCTTTTCATGTAGCCGCAAGACTCACGTGACTGCGGTCCATTTCGCCAACACCCAAAGGGGGAGAAAATGAAACTCAAGCAACTTGCCATCTCGCTTGCCGCGGCGGGCATTGCTGCGCCCGCTTTCGCCACCAATGGCATGAACATGGAAGGCTACGGCCCGATCGCCACCGCGATGGGTGGTGCCTCCTATGCTTATGACAACGGAACAGCCGGGATGATCAACAACCCGGCGACGCTCGGCTTCATGAAGAGCGGCACGAGCCGACTTGACGTTGCGCTGGGCGGGCTGCATCCTGACGTCGTGACCAAGATGGCGGGCATGCCAGACGCCAAGTCGGGAGGCGATGCCTATTACATGCCGGCGATCGGCTATGTGCGCAAGGACGGCAGGCTTGCCTGGGGCATTGGCATGATGGCGCAGGGGGGGATGGGGACGGAGTATGGCTCTGGTTCTTTTTTGAGCATGGGAAGCGGACAAGAAAGCCGCTCGGAGCTCGGCATCGGGCGCATCATGTTCCCCTTTGCCTATGATCTGACGGATGCTCTTCGCATCGGCGGCTCGATCGATTACCTCTGGGGCGGTCTTGATATCCAGATGGTGATGACTGGCACTAATATTAACGCTATGATGATGGGCACCTCGCCGGTAGGACGCGCATCGACGACGATACCCCTTCCGCCGATTGCTTGGGCGCAGTTCGATTTTTCAGAAGGCAAAAATAAGTTCAAGCAGCGGCTGACGACGGATGGATGGGCATGGAATATCGGTTTTACCTGGCAAGCCGCCGCTAATCTGTCGATTGGTGCAGTTTATCATGCCAAAACCAGCCTTTCGGACATGGAGGGCCGGGGGCGTCTAAACAATAACCTGATGCCTATTTCTGGCACCCTCAAAGTCATCGATTTCCAGTGGCCGGAAACGATTGGCATCGGTCTGGCTTATCACGCTTCTCCTTCCTTGCTGATAGCCGCGGACTACAAACGCATCAATTGGTCGGAAGTGATGAAGAATTTCCGCATGCATTTCGTTGCTGATGGTGGCATGGGCACGATGGATGCCACTCTTTACCAAAACTGGAAAGACCAGGACGTCTTCATGCTCGGAGCGTCCTATCAATATAGCCCACAGCTGACGCTGCGCTTTGGCGTGAATCTCGCCAAGAATCCGGTGCCGAACGAATACATGCATCCGCTCTTCCCAGCGACGATCAAGAATCACGTTACCTTCGGCTTCGGTTATGCCTTCGACAAGGCCTCCAGCATCGATTTCTCGCTTGCCCATGCGCCTCGGGTGTCGGCCACCAACAACAATTTGGGGGGCATAACCACCACGCATGCGCAAGCGACCAACTGGCAGTTCATGTATAGCCACCGCTTCTGATCGATGCTTTCGCGCATCCAGGCCGGCCTAGCCGGCCTTTTTTACATCGATGGCGGTTTGCGATGAACGGAGAAAATTCATGAAAAAGGTTTTCGTCGGTATCTTTCTTGCGCTTGCTTCGTATTGGGCCCAGGCCCTAACGCCGTATTTCTATGGCGACAAACTTGCCGCCGGCGATCTCAAGACGGCGATGACGACTGCCGAACAGAAGCTTGTGGCCGCCGGCTTCACGGTCGTCGGGCGACACCTGCCCGCAGGAATTCCGGGGCATGGCGTTCTCATTGCGACCGAGCCCGGCTTGCTGGCTACTGTCGCGACGCTGGGCGGCAAGGCCATCGTCGCCGCGCCGATCCGCGTCGGCGTCAAGGCTGACGGCACGGTTTCTTATGTCAACCTCGAATATTGGCTGCGCGCCTATCTGCGCACGGACTATGGCAAGGCCGAGGCCGCGATGAGGGCGGCCGCCGAGAAACTGGAAAAGGCGCTGGGCAAGGGCAAAGCCTTTGGCGGCGAGGTAAAGGCGGAAGACCTGGCGAATTACCGCTATATGGCCGGCATGGAGCGTTTCGGCGACAAAAGCGAGCTGAAAACCTACGCCAGCTTCGACGAGGCGGTGAAGACGATCCAGGACAATCTCGCCAAGGGGGTGGCCAAGACTGCCAAGGTGTATGAGGTCGTGATTCCCGAGAAGAAACTCGCGGTCTTTGGCGTGGCGACCAACGATCCCGAGGATGGCGAGGGCTGGTGGGTCAATAAAATCGGCACCGAGCACATCGCCGCCTTGCCTTGGGAGGTCTTCGTCGTCGATAACAAGGCATATGCCCTGTATGGGCGTTTTCGCACGGCGCTTGCCTGGCCGGATCTCGGCATGTTCCAGTTCATGAAAATCAGCTCCCATCCCGATAGCACCCATGCGATGATGGCGAAAGTCGCTGGCGGCAGCTATAGCGCACAAAGCAACTGATGCAGAAGTAGCCAGCACGAGTGAGTCGAGGCTTCATGGCGCGATTATCGGCGCCGCTTGTCTTTGTGGTGGCGGTGGGAGCGTTCTGGCTTTGGCCGGAACTGGATCTATCCTTTAGCCGGCTCTTTTATCGCTCTGGCGAGGGATTCGTATATGCCAATGCACCCTGGGTGCAGACGCTTTATCATCTTTCGCCCTGGCTCGTCAATGCCGCGACGGCCGTCCTCATCGCCCTGCTGTTCGCAAGCCTCACGCAGCGATGGCGGCCGCTGAGGCGGCCTGCCGCGTTTGTGCTGGCCGTGCTTTGGCTCGGGCCCGGCTTGATCGTGACCGTGCTCAAGGATCACTGGGATCGCGCGCGGCCCGCACAGATCGTCGAATTCGGGGGCTCGCTGCGATTTACCCCTGCCTGGGCGATTTCCGACCAGTGCGAGGACAACTGCTCATTCGTATCGGGGCACGCAAGCGGCGCTTTCAGCCTCATGGCGCTCGCCTGGGTGTTTCCGCGCCGGCGGAGGCTTTGGCTCATCGCCGGCACGGGATGGGGAGCGCTCGTCGGTTTGGCGCGCATCGCGCAAGGCGGGCATTTCCTTTCCGACGTCGTTTTCGCTGGCTTCATCGTCTATTTCACGGCGTCGCTCCTGGCGCCGTGGATGCTGCGCGAAAAAAGTTCTTCTTGTCAGCAAGGACGAATGCGACTATAGTGAAAAATGGCGAGACGCTTCCTCGGGACATTCGCGCGGGTGGTGGGCCGATTCCCGTCGCCGAGGGCGGCAAAGATCATGCCGTGGCGAGAGAGGAGTTCAAAAGCGTCGCGCCAGAGAGGAAGAGCGATGGGCGCATGAGGTGGGTAAAGGCGCTTCGATGGCCATGCAACAAACCGGCATCCAGAGTCTCGGCGCGAGCGCCTTGCAGCAGCTGGCGATGCTGCAGGCGCGGCGTACTGCCGAGCGCGCCGAGGCCGAGGCGCAGAGGCTTCGTGTCGAAGCCGCGGAGCTGATGCAGCGGGCGCGACGCACGCAAGAGGAGGCGCGGCGGCTGTACCGTCAGTCGGATCAGCAGGAAAATGCTGCCGAGGCGGCGCGCAGCAGCCTTGCGCTGGGCCGGGGGCGCATGGCGGCTCAGGCCGAAATCGAACGGCAAGGGATGCAGATCCTCGAGCGCATCGAAGCGCGTACAGCAGTCGAGCAGGCCGCGCCGGTGCGCAATATCGATGGACAGGTGACGGGACGTTTGATCAACACGACGGCATGAGGGGATCGGAGATGGCGATTGATGCGATGCGAAACACGACGGCGGCTTCTCTGTTTGCGCCGACGCCGCAAATGCGTGCGCGGGACCAGGAGAATGTCTCACGCCAAGGCCAAGAGAATGGCGCCATGCGCGGCGCAGAGGTTGCTCAGAAGCGTCGGCGCGAGCTCGAGGCGGCGGCAATGGCTCAGGCGCGTGGCGGAGAGGCAACACGCGTGCGTCGCGAAGCGGCCATGAGGCCCGTTGTGAACGCATTGGGACAAAAAACGGGTACTATCGTCAATACGAGCGCATAAGATCGCCATAACCGCGATCGAGGTGCTCGACGCGTGATCCTGGGCTTCTGCTCACGGCAGCCGCGAAAGATTGCTGTGACCTTGCGAGTAGGGAAGACCTGCGTGGGCTGCGACTTGCTTGCGTTTCGACGGGCCGCGGGAGAGGCGATCCTGACGCATCCGTGGGGCAGAACGTTTTTCACACCCACTTTCTCGAGGAGGGAATCAATCGATGAACAAATCCGAACTGATCGAAGCCGCAGCGACAGCCGCCGACGTGTCCAAAGCCGCCGCGGAGCGGGTTCTGGGCGCATTGATGGACACGGTGGTGAAGACTGTCGCCAAAGGCGAAGCGGTGACCTTGGTGGGCTTTGGCACCTTCAAGGCTGCAAAACGGGCCGCGCGCATGGGGAAGAATCCCAAGACCGGCCAGCCCTTGAAGATTCCTGCGACGACGGTGCCCAAGTTTTCGCCGGGTGCGGCCTTTAAAGCTGCGGTTGCCGGCAAGAAAGCGGCCAAGAAGAAATGAAGCGAAGCCTGGCCGCGTGGGACGGCCTGGCGAGCGAAACGAGGCCGTTCTGAGGGATTGACGGTAAAACGCAGCGCCGCGCGGGAAAGGAAGCCCTCTTTCGGAAAGCGGCGCTTGCCCGAGAGGCCTCGTGTCCAAAACAAAAAGGCCAGCCTGCGGCTGGCCTTTTTCATGGAGGCAAAGGGTTACTTCTTCGCTTCCCCAGCCATGCCGCTCATGCCGGCCATGCCCTGCTGACCCTGCATGCCGCTCATACCGGCCATGCCTTCTTGGCCTTGCATGCCGCTCATGCCTTGCTGGGGAGCAGGCGCCGGGGCGGGCGCTGGAGCCGGAGCCGGTGCGGGCGCCGGCTGTTCTTTTTTGCCACATGCTGCAAGCGAAGCGGCGACGATTGCCGCGACGAGCATCGAACGTTTCATCGTGATTTATCCTTTCATAGAGGTTGAGGGAAACTGAAGGGAGAGCGTAGGAATTACGCACTCCGCTAGTCAGGAATTATACGGGATTCCCTCGCTCGTCTCAGAAATGAGCCATGTTTCTAGAAACGATGCGGCGGCTTCGAGGTTGACGGCGGCGCAGGGCGATAAGGGGGCCCCGAGGGAAAAGCGTTCCCCTTTGATCGCCAGCAGGTAAGCAGGCGGCGGCGGCGCGTAGAGTTCCTGGCAGAGCGCGAGCAGGTATTCTGGCACAAGCGCATGGCTCGTGATGAAGCTCGTTTCGCGCCTGGGTTGGAGGGGCCGAAAACGAAAGGGCGCGGGCGCCTCGATGCTGGCGTCGATGAAGATCACGCGGGTGCGCTCCAAGAGGTCGAGCGCGTGTTCGACTTGTAATTGGTATTCCCACCGGCATTCGACATGCGGCCAACGCCGAAGCGCCATTTTCTCAAGGCAAGCAGGACCCAGCGCATCGTCCCCACGTGCAGGATTGCCGAGGGCGAACAACAATACCGGGTGCTTCATGCCCGCTGGCACCGGCCATCGGCGCCGCGCACGAGTCGGTCGAGAGGGCGGCCTTCTGCATCGAAAAGCTCCACGATGAGCGGCATCTTGCCAAGCGCATGCGTCGCGCACGAAAGGCAAGGGTCGAAGGCGCGAATCGCCACTTCGATGTGGTTGAGCAGCCCCTCGGTCAGTTCATTGCCGTCAAGGTATTGTTGCGCGACGCGCCGGATGGCCTCGTTCATCGCTTGGTTGTTGTGGGTGGTCGAGACGATCAAGTTTGCGCGGATCACTTGGTCGTTTTCGTCGACGCGGTAATGGTGGATCAGGGTGCCGCGCGGCGCTTCGATGACGCCGACGCCGCGTTCGCGCCGCTCTCCGGCAAGGCCCACATGATCGGCGCGGGAAAGGTCGTCGTCATGGAGGAGCTCCTTGATCGTTTCGGCCGCGAAGAGCATTTCGATCATGCGCGCCCAGTGGTAGCCCAGCGTGGCGTGGCAAGCCGCGCCCTCGTCGAAGGCGAGAAACTCTTTGCGTTCGTGTTCGGCAAAGGGGGTCGGGATGTAATCGCAAAGCGTAAGCCGCGCCAACGGCCCGACGCGATACCAACCCCGGTCGCAATCGCCAAGCGCGCGCAGGAAGGGGAATTTCATGTAGCTCCAGGGTTTGACGTCCTCGAGGATGACGTCCCAGTAATGGCTGTAATCGAAATGATCGAAGAGCAGGGCGCCATCGGCAAGACGCGCGCGCAATCCCCCGTGATAGAGGTCCAGCGCGCCATCGGCGGCGACCAGGCACATGGCGTGTGCGCGGAAGCTTGCAAACGCCTCGTAATGCGCACGGTTTTCTTCGAAGAGCCTCTTGACGAGTTCCACGGCCTCACGGCAGGCTGCGATGATCGCGTAGATGTCTTTGCGCAAAAAGCTTCTTTCCTCAGGCGTGAGCGCCTTATTGACGCCGCCGGGAATCGCGCCCGTGCCATGGATGCGTTTGCCGGCTGTAAGCCGAATCACTTCCTGGCCATATTTGCGGATCTGTATGCCCTTTCTCGCGATTTCTGGCTGGAGAGCGGAGAGCGCGACGATGTTGCGTTTTTGCGGCTCGGCGTCGAAACCGAAGAGCAGGTCGGGTGAGGCGAGGTAAAAGAAATGCAAGGCGTGCGATTGCAGGATCTGGCCATAGTGCATCAGGCGCCGGATTTTTTCCGCACCAGGTGGGAGCGTGGTGCCGATCACCTGGTCCATGGCCTTGGCTGCGGCCAGATGATGGGAAACGGGGCAGATGCCGCAGAGCCGCTCGACGGCCACGGGCACTTCCCAGAAAGGGCGCCCCTCGATGAATTTTTCGAAGCCGCGGAATTCGACGATGTGCAGGCGCGCCTGCTGGACACGATTGTCCGCATCGAGCAAGAGGGTGACCTTGCCATGCCCTTCGACGCGTGTGAGCGGATCGATCGCGACGCGTTTGAGGGTTTCGGGGTGTGGGGCGGTTTCGAGAGGAAGCGCCATGAGAACCTCAATCGTAACGCAGCAGGCCATGCCCCAAGGTCGGCGTGCGGCCTGCGATCAAATCGGTGAGGAATTTCCAGATCGCGTCCGCCGAGGGCGGGCAGCCGGGTAAGAAATAATCGACCTTGACGATCTCGTGAATCGGGTGCACGCGATTGAGCGGTAACGGCAGCTCGGGATCATTGGGAATGTGGGTGCCGCGCGCCAGCCCGCCTTCGGTTTCATAAATCGTTTCGAGGATGTCGCGCAAATCCAGATGGTTGCGTTGCGCAGGCAAGCCGCCATTGACTGCGCATGCGCCGATGGCGACGAGGGTCTTGCAGTTTTGGCGGAATGTGCGCAAGACATGGACGTTTTCGGCGTTACAGACGCCGCCTTCGATGAGCCCTAGGTCGCAGGGATGGCAAGTCTTGATGTCGGTGAGCGGCGTGCGGTCGAATTCGACGAGGTCGATGAGTTCGAGAAGCCGTTCGTCGATGTCCAAAAACGACATGTGACAACCAAAGCAGCCAGCAAGCGAGGCGGTCGCGATGCGAAGCTTTGCAGGCGCGTTCATTTGATGGCCTCAGCGACATCGAGGAGGGAAACCGGCGCTTGGTCATAGCGTCGTTGGCCGTAAGGGACCGCGAAGCCGACGCGTTTTTTCAGGATCACGCCGACGGGGCAGACGTGGGCGGCATGATCGGTGGATGAGAAGTCGGTGTCGGCGAGTCGGCCGGATTCGCTGTTGAGGATCACGCGGCGGCCGCGCATGCCGCGGCCGCCCATCACGAAGGTGAATTTGCCGTCGCGTTTGGCCGCTTGCTCACAAAGCGAACAGAGGATGCAGCGGTTGAAGTCGAGCATCACCTCGGGATGGGAGGCATCGACCGGTCGATTGGGGAAAAAGTGGTCGAAGTGCGGCGACATCATGCCTAATTCATAAGCAGTGGCTTGCAGCAGGCATTGACCGCTCTTCTCGCAGGAGGGGCAAAAGTGATTGCCCTCGACGAAGAGGAGCTGCAGCAAGGTGCGTCGCATGTCGTCGAGTTCGGCGGTGCGATTCTCGACGTGCGCCCCGGCTTGGGCGAGGGTGGTGCAGGCCGAAACGAAGCGACCATCGACCTTGACGGTGCAGAGCTTACAGGAGCCATGGGGTTTGTAGTCAGGGTGCCAGCAAAGATGCGGTATGTAATGGCCGGCGCGGCGGGCGGCCTCGAGGAGGGTCTGGCCCGCCGTGAAAGGGATTTCTGCGCCGTCGAGCCAAAAAGTCGTTTTTTCGCTCATCGTCTCATCCTTGCGCAGTAAAGAGGTGGGCGGCCTCGTCGTCGCGGCGCGTCATCTGGCGAGCTTGCGAAAGCTCGGCATCCAGGTCGAAGGCGGGCACGAAATCGAGCGTCATGAGCCTGCGCTCGTAGGCAGGGCGGAATTTCGCCAGCGTATCGACGATGGGGTTGCAGGCGGTCTGGCCAAGACCGCAATGACTGGCGTTCTTCATCAGGCGGGAAAGCTTGGAGAGTTCCTGGATGTCATATTGTGAGCCGTGCCCTGCGGCGAGCTTGTCCATCAAGCGCGCAACGACTTGTGTGCCGACCCGGCACGGGGTGCAAAAACCACAGGATTCGTGGGCGAAGAAATGGGCAAAATTGCGGGCGGCTTCGAACATGTCTCGGCGGCAGTCGAAGACCATCAGGGCGCCTGCAGTGGGGACGTCTTCGAAACAGAGGCGGCGGGAAAGCTCATCTCCCGTGAGCGTCGTTCCGGAGGCCCCGGAAACCTGTACGCCCTGGACGCACTGCGCGACGCCCGCGGCTTCGAGCACTTCGGCCACCGTCGTGCCGAAAGGATATTCATAGATGCCGGGGCGAACGACGTCGCCGGAAACCGAGAAAAGCTTCGTTCCCGTCGACTGGGGCGTGCCCAGCCGTGCGAACCATTCCGCTCCATGCTCCGCGATGCGCGTGACACAGGCGAAGGTTTCGACGTTGTTGACGATCGTGGGCTGTTCGAGGTAGCCATGGGTCACCGGAAAGGGAGGCCGCACGCGTGGGCGCCCCGGTTTGCCTTCGAGCGATTCGATGAGGGCGGATTCTTCGCCGCAGACATAGGCGCCCGCGCCGAGATGGATTTCGATGTCGAAATCGAAGTCGGCGACGCCCAGGATCGCATGGCCGAGCAATCCAGCCCTGCGGCGCTCGTCGAGCTTTGCATCCAGCGCCTCGAGCAGGTAACGATATTCTCCGCGCAGGTAGAGGAATCCTTTGCGCGCGCCGAGCACGTAGGCGGCGATCGTCATGCCTTCGAAGACCAAATCGGCATAGCGCGTCAGCAGCAGACGATCCTTGAAGGTGCCGGGCTCGCCCTCGTCGGCATTGCAGATGACGATGCGCGTCTGGCCCTCTTTGAGGGGCGCCTCGCGGCAGGCTTGCCATTTGCGCTGGGTAGGAAAGCCTGCGCCGCCGCGCCCGCGCAGCCGGGATGCGCCAATCTCGGCCAATTGCGCTTCTGCGCCTCGGGCGAGGGCGGCGCGCAGAGCGCTTCCTGGCGTGAATGAGGAGAGCAAAGGTCCTGCTTTTCGCACGTTGTCGGCGACGGCGAACCATTCGGCAGGCCACTCTGCAAGCGGCGTCTGGGCACGGATGAGTTCGGCCATCGCATCGACGCGCTCGGGCGTCATTGCCGTGGCGACGCGGTAATTGATGAGTAAGGCGGGGCCTTGGTCGCCCATGCCGATGTCCGAGGTGGTATGCACGAAGACGAGACCATCCTCGGAAAGCCGGCCAGGCTCAAGCCATAGCTTTTCGCAGAGACGATGCATGAGCTCACGGCTTCCCTGCATGCGGTCGATGATGTTGTCTGACCAGAGCAGGCAGTATTTGCCGCGGGGCCGCAAATGGAAGAAACTATAAAAGGCGGCCGTTGCTTCGACTTTCGCGCGCGGCCAGCCGATGCCGCGCGCGATCGCCGTGATCGCCGGCGGAGAGAGCCAACCCAGCGCTTCCTGGACTTCGCGTAGGATTTGGAGCAGCCGTGTGCCCTCACGCCCATGCTTCGTGAGGATGGTGTCGATGATGTCCTTCTCGGTCATGGTTCTCGTCCGCAGGCCGCGACATTGCTAGGATAATCGAATTCGATGACACGCGTGTGAAAACAAGGAGACCACCATGCGTATCGTGACATGGAACATTCAATGGGGCAAGGGCCTCGATGGGCGGGTGGATCTGGCGCGCATCGCGCATGTGGCGCAAGCATTCGATGCCGATGTCTATTGTTTTCAGGAAGTCGCGGTCAACCACCCGGATTTGGTCGGGAGCGCCGTGGATCAAGTGGCGCAGCTCCAAGGGTTGTTTCTCGGTTTTGAAGCCATCTATGGCGTGGGCAGCGATCTTTCCGATGGCTTGGGAGGCCGACGACAGTTCGGCAATCTGATTCTTTCGCGTCGGCGCGTTTTGCAGGCGTTTCGCTATCTCTTGCCTTGGCCGGTCGATGCGGCGGTGCCCAGCATGCCACGGGTCGCGGTGGAGGCCGTGATCGAAGCGACGGAATTTCCTGGCGGGGCCCTGCGCGTGATCACCACGCATCTCGAGTATTACTCGTCCAGGCAGCGCGCTGCCCAGATAGGGGCCCTGCGCGAGATCTGCGCTGAAGGGTGGCGACATGCGCAATCGCCCCGATCCCGCGACGAAAGCGATGCACCCTTCGCCGTGTTGCCGCGCGGGGAAGGCTGCGTGCTCTGCGGCGACTTCAATTGCGTCTCTGGCCTAGAGGAACTCTCCCCCTTGCGAGCGCCAGCCGAGGCGAATGGCCTGCCGCTTTTGGATGCTTGGCAGCTTGTGCATGCCGACGTCCCCCATGCGCCAACGGTGGGCGTGCATGAGGCAAGTTTCAGCGCGGGCCCTCAGACTTATGATTTTTTCTTCGTTTCGGCAAACCTCGCCGAGAGGGTGAAAGACGTC
>JAOADW010000053.1 GCA_026417115.1 Rhodocyclaceae bacterium | reverse complement strand
ATACTCGCGGGAGCGCATCTCGATCAAGCGAGAGACCGTGCGCTTGAATTCTTCGGCATGAGGGCCAGCGACATAGAGCTCATGCGCAGGCGCTTCCGCAGCGATCACGAGCTTGACGCGGTGATCGTAAAACACATCGACGAGCCAGGTAAATCGACGCGCCGCATCCGCCATTTCTGGCCCCATGCGCGGCACCGCGGAAATGAATACCGTATGGAAGCGGTGGGCAATATCGAGATAATCGTTTTGACTTCGGGGCCCACCGCATAGCGTCGCGAAATCGAACCATACGACGCCGGGGGCCCGATGCACCACGGCGATGTCTCGCCCAAGCACCTCGAGAGGACGCGTATGTCCCTCTCCCTGCGCAATACGCGCGAACGTTTGACGTAGAAGCGCTTGCGGGTCGCCATCCGCTGGCAATAGGTAAATCGGCGCAGCCGCCAACGCGTGCAACCGATAGTCGATGCCTGCGTCCACCTCGATCACATCGAGCCTTTCCTCGAGTAATCGAATGGTGGGCAAAAAGCGCTCCCGTTGCAAACCATTCGGATAAAGACCTGAGGGAGGATAGTTAGAGGTGATGCAAAACACGACGCCTGCATCAAAAAGGCCCTGCATGAGGCGACCCAACACCATCGCGTCTGCTATGTCGGAGACGTGGAACTCGTCGAAGCACATCAATCGTGTCTCACGCGCAATGTCTTTGACGACGAGCGCCATGGGGTCGACGGCATGCCGGGTGTTCTGCAAGCGATGATGGATTTCCTGCATGAAAGCATGGAAATGCACGCGACGTTTGCGCCGGTAAGGCACGGCAGAAAAGAAGCAATCCATCAAAAAGCTCTTGCCGCGACCCACTCCTCCCCAAAACCAGACTCCACGCGGCAGAGGTGGGCGAACGAGCAGCTTGCGCAGCTTCGTGCGCCGCGCAGCCTTGAAGGCAATGAGTTCGTCATAGAGGCGCTGCAAACGCTCGGCAGCACGGCGCTGCGCGTCATCTGCGACAATGCCACGGGCAGCGAGGGCGGCCTCGAAGGCGCGAATCATGCCGTCTTCTGGCGCCTGGAGAATGCGATGCGCTGTCAAGGCAAAGCAGTCAAAAATGCAAAGGACGTTTATCGACGGCCAAGGCCGCTTCGTGCATCACCTCCGAAAGAGTCGGGTGTGCATGGCAAATGCGCGCAATGTCTTCGGCGGAGGCGCCAAACTCCATCGCCACGACTGCCTCGCTAATGAGTTCGGAGGCATTGGTGCCGATGATGTGCACTCCCAAGATACGATCGGTATTTGCGTGGGCGAGGATTTTGACAAAGCCGACCGTCTCCCCCTGTCCCAGCGCGCGGCCATTGGCCAGGAAAGGTATCTGCCCAGCACGATAGGCAATCCCCTCGTTTTTGAGCTGGGTTTCTGTCTTACCCACCCAGGCGATCTCGGGATGTGTATAGATCACCCAGGGGATCGCCTCGTAATTGACATGGCCAGCCTGTCCTGCGATGCGTTCGGCGACCATCACGCCTTCCTCCATGCCTTTATGCGCCAACATCGGTCCCCGTACGACGTCGCCGATCGCCCAGACGCGTTCGAGATTCGTCTGGCAATGTTCGTCGACGCGAATACGACCGCTTTCCTCGAGGGACAGTCCCACGTTTTCCGCGCCAAGACCGGCCGTGTTGGGAATACGCCCCACCGATACGATGAGCTTGTCGCACTCGAGCGTAAAAGCGCCCTCATTCGTCTCATATTCCACGATGACCGCATCGTTTTTCCGCACGACGGCGCCAAGGCGCACGCCGAGACGAATGTCGAGACCCTGCTTCCCGGTAAAGACCTTCCACGCTTCCTTGGCAATGGCAGGATCGGCTGCAGCCAGGAAGTCCGGCATCGCCTCGAGCAAAGTCACCTCAGCGCCCAGTCTTTTCCAGACCGATCCCAATTCGAGCCCAATGACGCCGGCGCCGATGACACCCAACCGCTTGGGCGCCGTCCCCATGGACAAAGCGCCTACGTTGTCGCAGATCGTGACGTTGTCCACTTCGACGCCAGCCAGCCGGCGAGGGATGGAGCCGGTTGCCACGATCACATGGCGTGCATCCACGATCTCGCGGCTGCCGTCTTTCGCGTCTATAGCGACCTGCCAGTACTCCCCCTCGCGCCCCACGAAGCTGCCTCGTCCTGCCAGCAATGTCACCTTGTTTTTTCGAAACAAGCCGCGGATGCCTTGGGTAAGTTGGGTCACGATGTTGTCTTTACGACGCATCATGGCCGCCACGTCGATGCTCAATCCATCGACTTTGATCCCATGCATCGCGAAAGCATGCTTTGCCTCGTCATAGAGTTCGGAGGATTTAAGCAAGGCCTTCGAGGGAATGCAGCCGACGTTCAGACAGGTCCCTCCCAACCGCACTTCGCCTTTTGGGTCTGCATAGCTTTCCGACTCGATGCAGGCAGTCGCAAATCCCAGCTGGGCAGCGCGAATCGCTGCGACGTAGCCTGCGGGCCCAGCACCGATCACGACGACATCGAATTGCCGATTGGCCATGACGGTCTCCTTACAGATCGAGCAACAAACGGGCGGGGTCTTCCAGCGCCTCTTTGATCGCTACAAGGCCGAGCACCGCTTCGCGGCCATCGATGATGCGATGATCATAAGAAAGCGCCAGATAATTAATCGGTCTGATCACGATCTGGCCATTTTCCACGACGGGGCGGTCTTTGGTGGCATGGATGCCGAGGATGGCCGACTGGGGAGGGTTGATGATCGGCGTCGACAGCATCGAGCCGAATACGCCGCCGTTCGAAATGGAGAACGTCCCACCCGTGAGCTCTTCGAGGCTGAGCTTGCCGTCCTTGGCTTTCTGGCCGAACTCCGCGATTTTTTTCTCGATCTCGGCCATGCTCATCTGGTCAGCATCACGCAAGATGGGAACGACCAATCCCCTCGGGCTTCCCACCGCAATGCCGATATCGAAATAGCCATGATAGACGATGTCATTGCCATCGACGGACGCGTTGAGGATAGGAAACTTTTTGAGCGCATGCACCGCGGCTTTGACGAAGAACGACATGAAGCCAAGCCGCACGCCGTGTTCTTTCTCGAACCTTTCGGCATATTTTTTCCGCAGCTCGATCACTGGGGCCATATTGACCTCGTTGAAAGTCGTCAATATGGCGTTTTCGTTCTTGGATTGAATCAGCCTCTCGGCAATCCGTGCGCGCAAGCGTGTCATCGGCACGCGCTGTTCAGGTCTCTCCCCCATCGCTGCAGCGACGTTGGCAGGAATGGAAGCCGGGCTGGGCGTGGCCACCGCTGGTTCCGGCGCAGGCCGAGGCGGCGCGACTGCCGCTTCGACATCGGCCTTGGTCACGCGGCCTTTGGGCCCTGTGCCTTGCAATGACGTGGCGTCTAGCCCTTTCTCCGCCAGCGCCTTGCGCGCGGCTGGCCCTGGCATGGGCGGACCTTTGGCTTCACGAGAAACAGCCGCAGCAGCGGCAGGCGCTTCCACCTTTGCGTCGCTCACTGCCGCCTCGGTTTCGATCCGCGCGATGGTCTCCCCGGAAACCACGGTCTCGCCATCGCCCTTGAGCACCTCGACAAGGACTCCGCTTTCCGGAGCGGGTAACTCGAGCACGACCTTGTCGGTCTCGATGTCGATCAAATTTTCATCGCGGCGAACTTTTTCGCCAGTCTTTTTGTGCCACGAAACAAGCGTGGCTTCCGAGACCGATTCGGACAACTGGGGAACTTTGACTTCGATCAGCATATTCATCTCCGACTCATCAACCGAGGTCGCCAAATGCGGCCTCTATCAGCTGTTTTTGTTGCGTAAGATGCACCTCCAAGCTGCCCACGGCGGGCGACGCCGAGGCGGGGCGGGCAACGACGAACAACTTTTGTCCCTTCTTGACGAGAGGGGCAAGCGTATGATGCTTGGCATACCAGGCGCCTTGGTTTTCGGGCTCCTCCTGGCACCAGACGATTTCTTTCGCGTGCGGATATTTCCGTAACTCCTCGGCTATGCGCCGATCATCCATCGGATACAGCTGCGGAGTACGAATGATGGCGACATGCTCGATCTTTCTTTCGCGGCGGGCGTTCGCCAGATCATAATAGACTTTGCCGGCGCAGAGGATCACGCGCGTCACTTTCCGCGCCTCGAGCGCCTCGCTCTCGCCGATCACCGTCTGGAATGTGCCTGTGGCGAGCTCGGAAAGGGGCGAGGTGGCATCCTTGTGGCGCAACAGCGATTTGGGCGTGAAAACGATGAGCGGCTTGCGCAGCCGACGCAACATTTGCCGACGCAAAAGGTGAAAGATCTCCGCCGCCGACGACGGCATCATCACTTCCCAGTTGAATTGGGCCGAAAGCTGTAGATAACGCTCCACGCGAGCGGACGAGTGCTCGGGCCCTTGGCCTTCGTAACCGTGGGGCAGAAACAAGACCAAGCCACACAAACGTCCCCACTTGGCCTCGCCCGCAGCGAGAAACTGATCGATCACGACCTGGGCGCCGTTCGCGAAATCGCCGAATTGCGCTTCCCAGATCACGAGATCGTTGGGGCTCGCCGTGGCGTAGCCATATTCGAACGCCAACACGGCCTCTTCCGACAACGTCGAGTCGAAGACCTGAAAACGGCCCTGGCCTTCCTGAAGATTGGCAAGCGGAACCCAGGTTCCCTCGTCCCACTTTTCCCGGTTCTGGTCGTGGAACACCGCATGGCGGTGAAAAAACGTGCCACGCCCCACGTCCTCTCCCGAGATGCGCACGCCGTATCCTGCCGCGAGCAATGTCGCATAGGCGAGATTCTCGGCCATGCCCCAATCCACCGCTAGCTTGCCTGCCGCCATCAAGCGACGATCCTCGATGACCTTCTGCACACGAGGATGCAAGGAAAAATTCGCGGGCACATCGGTCAGCCGCTGCCCTAGCCGCGCAAGCTCCTTTTCCGCAATCGTGGTGTCGCATTTTTCCGTATAGGGTTGATTGAGAAACGGCTTCCAATCAACACTCATGACGTTCTTATAATCACTGACGACGGGATCAATCAAATGCTTGCCTGCATCCAGCGCTAAGCGATAATCCTGGATCATTCGTTCGGGCTCGTCTGGCGCGACCACTTTTTGCGCAATGAGCTTGTCCGCATACAGCTTGCGGGTGCCTGGGTGCTGAGCGATTTTTTTGTACATCAGCGGTTGCGTCACCATCGGCTCGTCCTGCTCGTTGTGGCCAAGCTTACGGAAGCAGACGATGTCTACGACGGCATCCTTGCTGAACTCCTGCCTGAATTCGAGTGCGAGTTCGATGACGAAAGCCACCGCCTCCGGATCGTCGCCATTGACATGGAATATCGGCGCCTCGACCATCTTGAAGATGTCGGTGCAATAGAGTGAAGAGCGAATGTCGCGTGGATCGGACGTGGTGAATCCGATTTGATTATTGACGACGATGTGAACCGTCCCGCCGGTGCCATAGCCACGCGTCGCTGAGAAATTGAGCATCTCCTGATTGACTCCCTGGCCTGCAACCGCGGCGTCTCCATGGATCAAAACAGGCAAGACCTCGCGTTTTCCGCTCGCGCCGCGTCGGATCTGGCGTGCATAAACCGAGCCTTGCACGACGGGGTTGACGATCTCGAGGTGTGATGGATTGAAGGCAAGCGACAAATGCACCGGTCCGCCGGGCGTGGCCACGTCGGAAGAGTAGCCCATGTGATATTTGACATCGCCAGTCAAAAGGTCGCTTTTCTTCTTGCCTTCGAATTCCTCGAACAGCATCTTGGGCTGCTTGCCGAGTGTATTGACAAGGACATTGAGACGACCGCGATGCGCCATGCCGATGACGATCTCTTTCACGCCAAGGCTGCCGGCGCGCTGAATCAAGCGGTCCATGGCGACGATCAGCGACTCGCCGCCTTCGAGGGAAAATCGCTTTTGGCCGACGAAGCGCGTATGGAGATAGCGTTCCAGCGTTTCTGCCGCCGTGAGGTCATAGAGAAAACGCTTTTTTTCCTCGGCGCTGTAACGCGGCGCCGCACGCGGCGGCTCAAAGCGCGCCTGGATCCACCGCTTTTGCTGCACTTCGGAGAGATACATGTATTCTGCGCCGATGTGGCCGCAATAGCGGGCGCGCAATGCCTCGAGGATCTCGCGCAGCGTCGCTTCCTCCTTGCCCATGTCGAAAGATCCGGTACGGAAGGAAAGCGACAAATCGGCCTCTGTGAAACCATAAAAGGAGGGTTCTAGCTCAGGCACCTGCGGACGTGGATGGCGGCGTAATGGATCGAGTTGCGCCCAGCGGTTGCCCAAGAAGCGATACGCGTTGATGATCTGCAAGACCTTGGTTTGTTTTTCGTTTTCCGCACCGCGCGTCATCACTCGAAAGCCGCCTTCTTTCGCCCGTTGTGCGAAAGAGGCGATCACGGGCGCATGAGGCACGTCGCGCCCTTGATAAGCGCCAGGGGCCGGCATGTTGGCCAATTTGTCAAAGTAATCGCGCCATGCTGGCTCGACGGCGTCGGGATTGGTCAGATACCGTTCATAGAGCTCTTCGAGATAGGGCGAGTTGGCGCCAAAGAGATAGGAGCTTGCCCATAATTCTTTCATCATCGCATCACCTCGTTTTATGGCTTGAGGGACAAAAAAGGGGCGTCATCGCCCCTTCCGGCTTTCTTTAGCGCTGATCCATGTCGGGCACGTCACGCTTCGGCGCACCGATGTAAAGCTGACGTGGGCGACCGATCTTCTGTTCGGGGTCGCCAATCATTTCGTGCCACTGGGCGATCCAGCCGATCGTACGCGCCATCGCGAAAATACCCGTGAAGAGATTGGTCGGAATGCCAAGCGCGCGCTGCACGATGCCAGAATAAAAATCGACATTCGGATAGAGTTTTTTCTCGATGAAATATTCGTCTTCCAAGGCGATGCGTTCGAGCTCCATCGCGAGCTTGAAAAGCGGCTCATCGTGAAGCCCCAGCTCGTCGAGCACTTGATGGCAGGTTTCGCGCATCAATTTCGCGCGCGGATCGTAGTTCTTGTACACGCGGTGACCAAAACCCATGAGGCGGAAAGGATCGTTTTTGTCCTTGGCGCGCTTGATGTAATGCGGAATACGGGAGACATCTCCGATTTCCTCGAGCATCTTCAAGCAAGCTTCATTGGCCCCGCCATGCGCTGGCCCCCAGAGGCAAGCAATCCCCGCAGCGATGCACGCAAAGGGGTTGGCGCCCGAAGATCCCGCAAGCCGCACGGTCGAGGTCGAGGCGTTTTGTTCATGATCGGCATGCAAGATCAGAATGCGATCCAACGCCTTGGAGAGCACCGGATTGGGCTTGTACTCCTCGCAGGGCGTGCCGAACATCATATACAGGAAATTGGTCGCGTAGTCGTAATCGTTTTTGGGATACATGAACGGCAGGCCCATGTTGTAGCGATAGGCCATTGCCGTAATGGTCGGCATCTTCGCGATCAAGCGGATCGCAGCCACCAATCGGTGATCGGGATTGTTGATGTCGAGGGAATCGTGATAGAACGCCGACAGGCCGCCGACCACGCCAACGAGCACGGCCATCGGGTGTGCGTCGCGTCGGAAGCCGTTGAAGAAGCGGGTGATTTGATCATGCACCATGGTATGCTTCTTCACCCGATTGACCCAGTCTTCATACTGCTGGCGGGTTGGCAATTCGCCGTTCTTGAGGAGATAGCACACCTCGAGGAAATCGCATTTCTCCGCCAGCTGCTCGATCGGATAGCCGCGATACAAAAGCTCGCCTTTCTCGCCATCGATATAGGTGATCGAAGACTTGCAAGACGCCGTCGACATGAAGCCTGGGTCATAGGTAAAGGCACCCGTCTGGGCGTATAGCTTGGAAATGTCGATCACTTCCGGCCCGATGGTGCCGGAATAAATTGGAAATTCGGTCGTTTTGCCGTTATAGGTCAAGCTGGCGGTTCGTTGCGTCATGACATGATCCCCATCGTATGGTTTGAAGTTGAACTCTGCATCGCGTTCCGGATCAACGCGACGACTTCCTGCATGCGCGGCTCTAGGGCATTCGCCTGGCCGCTGAGCAGGCGCCAAAGATCGATATCTTCAAGCGCCAAGAGCTCCTCGAGGCGCTGCGCCAGTTCTTCATCGATGATCTCCGGCTGCTGCCGCCAAAACTGCTCGAACATGAGATCAAGCTCCAGCAGAGCGCGACGGCTTGCCCAGCGCAGTTTTTGCGTGCGCACACGCGCCTCTCGATCAGGAGCGCATTCGTTCATATCGCCCTCGCGACCATCAGCGCCTTGATCTTGCCTATTGCTCGAGTCGGATTGAGCCCCTTGGGACAGACGTCCACACAATTCATGATTGTATGACATCTAAATAAGCGATAAGGGTCTTCCAAATCATCGAGGCGTTCATTGGTCGCCTGATCACGCGTATCGGCGATGAACCGATAAGCAGCAAGGAGGCCCGCAGGACCGACGAACTTGTCCGGATTCCACCAGAACGAGGGACATGAGGTCGAGCAGCATGCGCAAAGTATGCATTCATACAGCCCATCGAGCTCTTCCCTGTCTTTCGGCGATTGCAGACGCTCACGTTCAGGCGGCGGATCATGATTGATCAGATACGGCTTGATCGAGTGATACTGCTTGAAGAATTGGGTCATATCGACGATCAAGTCGCGAATCACGGGCAGCCCAGGCAAAGGCCTTAGGACGATCGGTTTCCCTTCGGGGAAGGAAGACAAATCCGTCAGGCAAGCAAGGCCATTTTTTCCGTTGATGTTGATCGCATCGGAGCCGCACACGCCTTCTCGGCATGAACGGCGAAACGCCAGCGAATCGTCTTTGGCCTTCAACTTGACGAGGGCATCCAGAAGCTTACGGTCATTCTCATCGACCTCGACCGAAATGTCTTGCATGTATGGCTTGCGATCTTTGTCGGGGTCATAGCGATAAATCTTGAAATGCAATGTGCGGCTAGCCATGGCGCATCCTCAATATGCACGCTTCTTGAGCGGAATCGTCTCCACGGTCAAAGGGCGGAGGTTGACCGATTTGTAATCGAGACGGTTGCCTTCTTTGTACCAAAGGGTGTGTTTCAGCCAATTGACGTCGTCCCGTCCATTGGGGCACTCTGGCGTATCCGGACAATCGTCGCGCACATGGGCGCCGCGCGACTCCTTTCTCGCTTCCGCCGAAACCATCGTCGCCACTGCCGCCTCGATCATATTCTCGAGCTCCAGCGCTTCGATGCGCGCGGTATTGAACACTTTCGATTTGTCGCGGATCTCGGTTTGTTCGACCCTCTTTTGCACTTCGAGGATCTTGTCTACTCCCTCTTTGAGCAAATGCGCGAAGCGGAATACACCACAATGTTTCTGCATCGTGCGCTGCATGAGCAGTCGCGTCTCGTGCACATTCGCTCCGTCTTTCTGGGTTTCGAGGCGATTGAGTCGCGCGAGTGTGCGCTCGAAAGCATCCTTTGGCAGATCCTTGTGCGCCTTGGGCATTTTCTTGAGTTCTTCGACTGCGGTTTCGCCGGCAGACTTGCCAAAGACCAAGAGATCGAGGAGAGAATTGGTGCCCAGTCGATTAGCGCCATGCACGGAGGCGCAGGCGCACTCGCCGGCCGCATAAAAGCCCGGCACGACCTCGTTTTGGCTGCGCTTGCCGGGTACGACCACCTGCCCGAGGTAGTTGGTTGGTATGCCGCCCATCTGATAATGACAAGTCGGCACGACGGGTATCGGCTCTTTGATCGGGTCGACGCCGGCAAACTGTATTGCGATCTCGCGAATGCCGGGCAGCCGTTTCATGATCGTTTCAGGCGGCAAATGCGTGATGTCGAGCAGCACATAGTCTTTGTGCGGACCACAGCCGCGTCCTTCGTTGATTTCGGTGACCATCGCACGCGCAACGACATCGCGCGAGGCCAGATCCTTCGCGTTGGGAGCGTAACGCTCCATGAAACGCTCGCCCAGGCTGTTGCGCAAGATGCCGCCTTCCCCTCGCACCCCCTCGGTGATCAGCACGCCTGCGCCTGCCACCCCCGTCGGATGGAATTGCCAGAACTCCATGTCCTCGAGCGGGATGCCCGCGCGCGCGGCCATTCCCAAGCCATCGCCGGTGTTGATGAAGGCATTGGTAGAGCTCGCGAAGATCCGGCCAGCACCCCCTGTCGCAAAAATCGTCGCCTTGGCATGAAAAGCGTAAATGTCCCCCGTTTCCATCTCCAGGGCGGTCACGCCAAGTACCTCGCCTTCCTCGTCGCGAATCAAATCGAGGGCCATCCATTCGACGAAGAATTGCGTGTGCGCCCTGACGTTGCGCTGATACATCGCATGCAACATGGCATGGCCCGTGCGATCGGCAGCAGCGCAGGAACGACGCACGGGTTTCTCTCCGAAATTGGCCATATGCCCGCCAAAGGGACGCTGATAGATACGTCCGTTATCGAGCCGATCGAATGGCATGCCCCAATGTTCGAGCTCGATCACCACCTCGTTGGCTTTACGGCACATGAATTCAATCGCGTCTTGGTCGCCAAGCCAATCCGACCCTTTTACCGTATCGTACATATGCCAATGCCAATGGTCTTCCTCGGCATTGCCCAAGCTAGCGGCCACGCCTCCCTGGGCAGCGACGGTATGCGAACGTGTCGGAAACACCTTGCTCAGCACGGCAGTCTTGAAGCCTGCTTCGGAGAGCGCAATGGCGGCGCGCAAGCCTGCGCCCCCGGCCCCGACGATCACGGCGTCGAATTTGCGTATTGTCACGGTGCGAAACATCGATCACAGCCTCCACAGTATGCCGAGTGCCCATCCAACGCTGCCGATGAGCGCGAACAAGGTCAGCACATGCAATGCAAGGCGGAGGCTCACCGGTTTGACGTAATCCATCCAGATATCCCGCACGCCTACCCATGCATGCCATGCCAGAGCCAATACCAGCACGAAACTGAAAAAGCGCATCAAGCCGCTGGCCATGAAAGATCTCCACGTCACGAAATCTGCGGCTGCGCCCTGCAGCAACGCAACCGCCACCACCATGGCATAAGCGGCCATCAAGACGGCAGTCACGCGCTGCGCGAGCCAATCCACGAGGCCATAGTGCGCGCCAACGACATTTCTTCTCACCATAATGCGACTCCCACCCCAAGCGTCAGCATCAAACTCACGAGGAAAACCGCGAATGCAGACTTCCGGGCCGTTTCTTTATCGACCCCGATATGAACATCGATGAGCAAGATGCGCACGCCCATGCAGAGATGATGGAAGAAAGCCCAAGCCAAGCCAAGCATCAGCAGTTTGAAGACAGGCCGCGCGAGGAGGTTCTTGAGCGCATCGAAGCTTTCTTGCGAAGCCAGTGACGCCTCGAGCAGCCAAAGCAGCAAGGGCAACAGCAGGAACATCCCGAAACCGCTGACGCGATGCAGGATGGACGCCACCGCCGGCGCGGGTAACTTTATCTGCCAGAGATTGAGATGCTTGGGTCGCGTTTTTATTTGGGCTGTCATGTTCTCCACTCCGAAACGTCCTCGCTAACTCAACTCGTTGAAATAACAATGGTCTATCGTCGAGTAAAGACCTCGTCGCCACTCCATGGGACGGTTGCCATAGGTAAAGCTCACCCGCTCGACCGAGAGCAACGGGCTTCCCTCAGGCACGCGCAGAAGTTCCGCCGAACTCCGGTCAGCCGAGACGGCGCGGATGCGCTCCTCGGCACGCACCATGCGCACGCCAAAGCGGCTCTCGAAGAGGCTATAGAGAGATTCTTGGGATTCCTTCAGCAATTCCAGCGTCAGGCCGGCAAAAACCTCGCCAGGCAAGTAGATTTCGTCGAGCACGACGGGCTTGGCAGAAAATTCCAAGAGCCGGCGCACGATGATGATGGGCGCTCCGAGTGAAAGCTCGAGCATGCGAGCGGCCTCGGGGCCAGCCTTGGCCCGCCAGCATTCGAGGGGCACGCTGCGGGCAGGCTCGATTTCCCCTGAAAGCGGCACCAGGCGCAAAAAGCGGAAGAATGCCCGCGGATCTTTATGCGAGGCGACGAAGGTGCCTTTGCCTTGGCGACGGACGAGCAAGTTCTCGGCCGCCAACTCATCGATCGCTTTACGCACGGTCCCTTGGCTGACGTTGAAGCGTTGCGCGAGCTCTGCTTCCGAAGGGATCAACTGCCCAGGCTGCCACTCGCCAGAATCAAGCGCCTTCAGCAAAAGCTCCTTGATCTGGCGATAAAGCGGGCTAAAGGTCGGCGAGTCAGACGAGGCACGACGCATCATGTTTCCCATTCAAGCACATTTTTTTCTCCTCGTCTATAGGCTATCTTATGTCTTATAAAAGATATAAGATAGCTATTGACACGGCGCAGCATACGCGATTATGATCGCATCGCGCTTGCACCGGCAAGAGAGTCCATCGTATCTCGTGCCCAGCCAGCCCGATGTTTTGCTAACTTGAACGCACCGACAAGGAGCCTTCCTCATGACCAAAGTCCCCGTTCGTGTCGCCGTCACTGGCGCTGCCGGCCAAATCGGTTATGCCCTCTTGTTCCGCATCGCGAGCGGAGAGATGCTCGGCAAAGACCAGCCCGTCATATTGCAACTGCTCGAACTGCCCCATGAAAAGGCGCAACAAGCCTTGAAGGGCGTCATGATGGAACTCGAGGATTGCGCCTTTCCTCTGCTCGTCGACATGATCGGCACTTCGGATCCAAAGGTCGCGTTCCGAGACGCCCAGCAAGCGCTCCTCGTCGGCGCAAAGCCCAGGGGGCCGGGCATGGAGCGCAAAGATTTGTTGCAAGAAAACGCGAAGATATTCATCGAACAAGGGAAAGCCTTGGACGAAGTCGCTGCGCGCGACGTCAAGGTCATCGTCGTGGGCAACCCCGCCAATACCAACGCCCTGATCGCCATGGAATCGGCCAAATCCCTTCCGCGCGAGAACTTCACGTCGATGATGCGGCTCGACCACAATCGTGCGGTCTCGATGCTCGCTGCTAAGACGGGCGCGCGTGTGACCGACATCGAAAACATGGTCGTATGGGGCAATCACTCGCCTACGATGTACCCCGACATCCGCTTTACCACCGTAGCCGGCAAGCCCGCCACGGCACTGGTGGAAGAATCATGGTACCGAAACGAATACATCCCCAAGGTCGGCAAACGGGGCGCCGCGATCATCGAAGCGCGCGGCCTGTCATCGGCCGCCTCTGCAGCCAATGCCGCGATCGATCACATGCGTGACTGGAATCTCGGCAGCCAAGGCAAATGGGTGACCATGGGGGTCGTCTCCGATGGCTCCTATGGTATTCCCGCGGGTATCGTCTATGGCATGCCATGCACTTGCGATGACGGTCGTTGGCGCATCGTCAAGGATTTGGAGATCGATGCCTTCTCACGCGAGAAAATGGACGCGACGCTCAAAGAACTCTGTGAAGAGCGAGATGGCGTCAGGCACCTCCTCGCATAAAACACCCTTTTGCCATGTCGCGCTTGCTCACGCCCGCCCAAGCGCTTCAAGAGGGGCAGCTTCTACCTCTGCTGCCTCTCTGTGAGCATTATTGCGGAACAATCAGGCAGCTCGACAAGGCCATTGCCCTGCAAAACGAGTGGGGGCCGATTTTCGACATCACGGCCGATTGCGAGGATGGCGCGCCTATCGGCGACGAGCGTGCGCATGCCCGAGCAATGGCCGAGCGCATTGCAAGCGCCGACAATCGCCATGGACGTATCGGCGCCCGCATCCATGACATCCGCCATCATGCCTGGGCTGAGGAGCTCGATGCTTTCCTGAGCCTTGCAGGCGACCGACTCGCCTACCTGGTATTGCCGAAAGCAGACGGCGTTTCAGACGTGAATACGCTGATCGAGGCGCTCGCCAGGCGCAAAAACCAACTCGGTCTCAAGCGCCCTATTCCCTTGCACGTGCTGATCGAAACGCACGGTGCCTTGCACGAAGCATGGGACATCGCCGCCTTAGCCGAGGTGGAAAGCCTGGACTTCGGGTTGATGGATTTCATATCCTCTCATCATGGCGCCATCCCCGAAAGCGCCATGCGGTCCCCTGGGCAATTCTCGCATCCCTTGATCCGACGCGCGAAGTGCGAGATCGTGGCCGCGGCGCTGGCTCATGGCAAAGTGCCTACCCACAATGTCACGATCGAGATCCGCGATCCCAGCATCGTTGCTGCGGACGCTCGGCGCGCACGCGAGGAGTTTGGTTTTCTGCGCATGTGGAGCATCCACCCGAGCCAGATCCAGCCCATCATCGACGCAATGCGCCCGACTCCCGGAGAAATCGATCTCGCGGTCAAGATACTCCTCGCTGCCCAGGAAGCAGACTGGGGGCCCGTGCAAATCGAAGGACGGCTATTCGATCGCGCGTCCTATCGCTACCATTGGGAGGTCCTGCTCTCCGCACGGCGAGCGCGGCAGCCCTTGCCAACGGCGGCGGAACAGCGACTCTTCGCAACCCATCTAGAAGGAGCCCCGTCATGATGCGCTTTGCATTGGCCTTTGCTTCCGTGTTCTCATCGCTCGCCCTCCATGCCGAAGAGATGAAGCCGGGGTTATGGGAGATCACGAGTCAGATGAAAATGCAGGGTTTCCAGATGCCGGCAAACAAATTCACGCATTGCTATACGGCCAAAGACATCGAAGCCGGCAAGCATTATCGCCCCGAATCCGGATCCGATTGCAAAATCAGCAACTTGAAGCAGAGTGGAAAGCAAATCAGCTTCGACCTGACATGCAAGAGCGGAAGCGAAACGATGACGATGAGCACCCAAGGGACCGTTTCCGCGACCTCATTCCAGTTCGAACAAAAGATGCGCAGCGCTCAGATGGGCGAAGCAACCGTGATTAGCCAGGGCCGCCGCATCAGTGACTGTAAATAGGAAAGAAAGGAGCTTCGATGCTAAAAGAATATCGTGAACATGCCGCCCAACGTGCCGCACTCGGCATTCCGCCGTTGCCATTGTCGAAACAACAGACCGAGGCATTGGTGGCGCTACTCCTTGAGCCTCCTGTAGGCGAAGAAGATTTCCTCCTCGATCTCTTGGTTCATCGCGTACCCGCAGGCGTCGATGACGCCGCCAAGGTCAAAGCCGAGTTCCTGACCAAGGTCGCGCGCGGCGAGGTGGTCTCACCCTTGCTTAGCCGTGCGCGCGCGACTGAACTTTTGGGCACCATGCTCGGCGGCTACAACGTCAAGCCCCTGATCGATCTCCTTGAGGATGCTGACGTCGGCCCCATTGCCGCCGAAGGATTGAAAAAGACGCTTTTGATGTTCGACGCCTTTCATGACGTCGCTGAAAAAGCCAAGGCCGGCAATGCGAATGCCCAGGCCGTCATCCAGAGTTGGGCAGAAGGCGAATGGTTTACCGCTCGTCCCGAAGTGCCTGCCAAGATCACCGTCACGGTGTTCAAGGTTCCGGGCGAGACCAATACCGATGACCTTTCTCCCGCTCCCGATGCGTGGAGCAGGCCGGACATCCCTCTGCATGCACTGGCCATGCTCAAAAATCCCCGTGAGGGCATCACTCCGGACAAGCCCGGCGAGCGTGGCCCCATCTCGTTGATCGAAGAACTCAAGAAGAAAGGGCATCCCGTCGCCTATGTCGGGGATGTCGTCGGCACAGGCTCATCGCGTAAGTCGGCGACCAACTCTGTGATCTGGTGGACGGGCGAAGACATCCCTTACGTGCCCAATAAGCGCTATGGGGGCTTCTGCCTCGGCGGCAAGATCGCGCCAATCTTTTTCAATACCCAAGAAGACGCCGGCGCATTCCCCATCGAATGTGACGTCTCGCAAATGCACATGGGCGATGTGATCGACATCTACCCTTATGAAAAGAAAATTGAAAAGAACGGCCATCTGATCGCCACATTCGACTACAAGTCCGAAGTCTTGCTCGACGAAGTGCGCGCCGGCGGCCGCATCAACTTGATCATTGGCCGTGGCCTGACGGCGAAGGCGCGCGAATTCCTGGGACTGCCGCCTTCGACGTTGTTCCGTTTGCCGAAGGCGCCGAAGGATACTGGCAAGGGCTTTACGCTCGCCCAAAAGATCGTAGGACGCGCCTGTGGCCTCCCCGAGGGCAAAGGCATTCGTCCAGGCACTTACTGCGAGCCCCGCATCACGACCGTCGGCTCGCAAGATACGACAGGGCCCATGACGCGTGACGAACTCAAAGACCTTGCCTGCCTCGGCTTCTCCGCGGACTTCGTGATGCAGTCTTTCTGCCACACGGCTGCCTACCCCAAGCCCGTCGATATCAAACTCTATAAAACCCTGCCCTCCTTCATAACGGCTCGCGGAGGCGTTTCGCTGCGTCCTGGCGATGGCGTCATCCATTCTTGGCTGAACCGCTTCCTGCTGCCCGATACTGTCGGCACCGGTGGAGATTCTCATACACGTTTCCCCATCGGCATTTCCTTCCCTGCAGGGTCTGGACTCGTCGCCTTTGCCGCTGCCACTGGTGTGATGCCGCTCGACATGCCCGAATCCGTGCTCGTGCGCTTCAAGGGCACCTTGCAGCCTGGCATTACCTTGCGTGATCTCGTCAACGCCATCCCCTATGCCGCCATCCAGCAAGGGCTGCTGACCGTCGAGAAGAAAGGCAAGAAAAACGTCTTCAACGGCCGCATCCTCGAAATCGAAGGATTGCCTCACCTCAAGGTAGAACAAGCCTTCGAGCTCGCCGATGCCTCTGCAGAACGTTCCGCGGCAGCTTGCACCGTGCGTCTTGCCCAAGAGCCGATCATCGAATATCTGAAATCGAACATCGTGCTCATGAAGTGGATGATCGCCCAAGGCTATGAAGACAAGAGGACGCTTTCCCGGCGCATCCAGAAAATGGAAGATTGGCTCGCGAATCCACAGTTGCTCGAGCCCGATGCTGACGCCGAATATGCAGCCGTGATCGAAATCGACATGAGCGAGATCAAGGAACCCTTGCTGGCCTGTCCCAATGATCCCGATGACATCAAGCCTCTTTCCCAAGTCGCCGGCGACAAGATCGATGAGGTCTTCATCGGCTCTTGCATGACCAACATCGGGCATTATCGGGCCGCCGCAACCGTTCTCGCTGGAAGCGCCGATATCCCGACGCGATTGTGGGTCGTTCCGCCGACCCGCATGGACCAGCAGGAGCTCATGGAAGAGGGTTATTTCGCGATCTTCGGCAAGGTTGGCGCTCGCATCGAAGTGCCTGGCTGCAGCCTTTGCATGGGCAACCAAGCGCAGATGCACCGGGGTGCGACGGCTGTCTCCACCTCGACGCGCAACTTCCCGAACCGTATGGGGCTGGATACTCGCGTCTATCTCGCCTCGGCGGAGCTCGCTGCCGTCGCAGCCGTTCTAGGACGCTTGCCAACGCTCGAGGAGTATCGAGCGCGCATCTCTCCCCTGGGAGAAAAGGCAAGCGACATCTATCGCTATCTGAACTTCAACGAGATCGCGGACTATCAAGCGATCGCGCAAAGCGTCGCTGTGTAAGCCTTGCGTGCAAGAGGCGCGGCGGCCGTGCCGTCGCGCCTCATTACATTTTGGTACTGCGCGCGGACAAAAGTTCGAGCATTTGCGTCACATGCTCGGGCTCAATGTCCATGCCGAATTCCTCGCCGGGGTTGACGCTGATCGCGAAACCAGGCGCCATGCGCTCGACGATCCACGAAAAGTCTGCCAACAGTCCGCCGCTATAGCCGGGCACATGCGCCAGAAAATCTTTTGCACGCTCCGGGCTCGTAAAGAGAATCAACGTCTTACGACCATCTTCCTCCTCGACAACGAGAGGCATGGCTTGCGTCGAACGCTGGAAGCCGACGATGCCGTAGTCTTTTTCGTCCCGTACGGGAATGAAAACCTGCTCATCAAGCAGCGCCTGCATGAATTCCTCCGGCGAAAGCTCGCCATTCATTGCCGCAAGCAGCTTGCGTTCGAGCTCGTTTTTCGCCTCGACCTCACCCATGGTCATCGTGGTTTCTTCCTTTCCCCAATCGATCGTTGATCAGCCGTCCTCAATTTTTGTGGCCTCGCCTGACGCGTGCGCCCATTTTCTCCCAATAGAGGCTCGCAGACAACAAAAAAGGCGATCCCCAGGGATCGCCTTTCCGTTCTGGCTCCCCGACCTGGGCTCGAACCAGGGACCTGCGGATTAACAGTCCGTCGCTCTACCGACTGAGCTATCGGGGAATCGTCGCCAATTATAAGGCAATCCCCCTTCAGGTCAACGGCGCACTCTCCTATTTGGAGGACTGCACGTGATTTGTGCGTCGCAATATGAGAAAATGTCATGATACGAATCGGCGTTCAAAAGGGTTTGAATTTTGACTTTTTCGAGCCCATCGCCGATCATTCGCATAGGACCAACACTTTTGCAGTGCGATAGAGCAATCATGGACATGAACCGAGTAGGTAAATTCGAAGTGCGCCCACTGATCGACGCCTTCGATCGCGCCTTGATCGAGCTATATGGCAAAAACATGCTCGACGCACAGATTTCTCGTTACGAGGCGCTCGCTGCGATTGAGGAGATCGGCGATAGCCGACAAGCCGCAGAGGTGCTTGGCGCGCGCAAAGGGCTGGTGCGCTTGGCTTCCCGCCAATGAAAAACGGCCGCAAACGCGGCCGTTTCTTCGTGCCCCTGCCGGATCCTTCTGGCAGCTTCGAGGGCTGCCAGAGGGAAGCCCTGCTTTCAGGCGGTTTGCTTGAGCTGATCGAGAATCGCAGGGTTTTCCAAGGTAGAGACGTCCTGTGTGATCTCTTCTCCCTTCGCCAACGAGCGGAGGAGCCGACGCATGATCTTGCCCGAGCGGGTCTTGGGCAGATTGTCGCCAAAGCGAATGTCCTTGGGCTTGGCAATTGGGCCGATCTCTTTGGCCACCCAGTTGCGCAACTCATTGGCGATGCGCTTGGCTTCTTCACCGGTCGGTCGCGGTTGCTTGAGCACGACGAAGGCGACGATGGCCTCTCCTGTGAGTTCGTCCGGACGCCCGACGACGGCGGCCTCGGCCACCATGGGGTTGGCCACGAGTGCGGATTCGACCTCCATCGTGCCCAAACGGTGCCCGGACACGTTGAGCACGTCATCGATACGGCCCATGATCGTGAAATAGCCGGTCTTGGCGTCGCGTACGGCGCCATCCCCAGCAAGATAGAGCTTGCCATGGAAATCCTCAGGGAAATAGGATTTCTTGAAGCGCTCAGGATCGCCCCAGATGGTGCGGATCATCGAGGGCCATGGCTTTTTGATGACGAGGAATCCCCCCTTGCCCCACTCGACTTCCTGCCCCGTTTCATCCACGACAGCGGCCTGAATGCCTGGGAAAGGCAGGGTGCATGAGCCGGGGACAAGCGGCGTCACTCCCGGCAGCGGCGTGATCATGTGCCCGCCGGTTTCTGTCTGCCACCAGGTATCGACGATCGGGCAGCGCCCGCCGCCGACGTTCTGGTAATACCACATCCAGGCTTCCGGGTTGATCGGCTCACCCACTGACCCGAGGATGCGCAGAGAGCTGAGGTCGTAATTTTTGGGATGTGTCGCGGGATTGGCTTCCGAGGCCTTGATCAACGAACGAATCGCCGTCGGCGCCGTATAGAAGATGGTGACCTTGTGATCCTGAATCATGCGCCAGAAGCGCCCTGCATCGGGATAGGTCGGTACCCCTTCGAAAACGATCTCGGTAGCGCCGCAGGCTAAAGGACCATAGGTGATATAGGTATGGCCCGTCACCCAACCGATGTCCGCCGTACACCAGAAAATATCGTCTCGTTTGAGGTCGAACGTCCACTTGGTCGTCAGGATTGCATGCAGCAAATAGCCCCCCGAGCTGTGTTGGACGCCTTTCGGTTTACCCGTCGAGCCCGAGGTATAGAGCAAGAACAAGGGATGTTCGGCCTCGACCCATTCAGGCTCACAGACATCCGATTGATTGGCGACGAGATCGTGATACCAGATGTCCCGGCCTTCGACCATGTTGCAGGCTCCCCCGGTACGGCGGATCACGACCACGTTCTTGACTTGATGATCTTTCGCCATCGCCAAGGCTTCATCGACGGCGCTCTTCAATGGCAGCGCCTTGCCGCCTCGGCATTGCTCGTCCATCGTGATCACACAGCAGGCGCCTGCATCGAGAATGCGCTCTTCGAGCGATTTTGCCGAGAAGCCGCCAAACACGACCGAATGAATGGCGCCGATGCGCGCACATGCCTGCATCGCCGCCACGCCTTCGACCGACATCGCCACATAGATGAGGACGCGATCGCCTTTCTTGATGCCTAGGCTCTTCAGGCCATTGGCGAAGCGATTGACTTTGGCGAGCAGCTCTTTATATGTCACGGTGGTGACCGTGCCGTCGTCGGCTTCGAAGATCAGGGCGATCTTGTCGCCTAGCCCCGCTTCGACGTTTTTGTCGAGGCAGTTCCAGGAAACGTTGAGCTTGCCATCGGCGAACCATTTGAAGAAAGGCGGGTTCGATTGGTCGAGAATTTGCGTGAAAGGCTCTTTCCAGACCACATGCTCACGCGCGAGCCGCGCCCAATACCCTTCGTAATCCTGCTCGGCTTCCTTACATAGAGCCTCATAAGCGGCCATACCAGAAATGGTGGCGCGCTTGACGGTTTCCTCGGAAGGCGGGAAGACACGGGTTTCTTGCAAAACCGACTCGATGGCGCTCATCGTGGATTTCTCCTCTCGCGAAGAATTATGTTGTCGATCGCCACCAGCGCACAAGCGCCGGCGCCAAAATGGATGCCCAATGATTTTATCCAGCGATTAGAGAAAGCGAAACTTACATCGCGCTTACGGCAACCAGGACGACGAAGGATAGAATTCCCAATTTACTTCCTCATCCGGACGTGTAGCTATGCAAAAGACACTGGAAAACTTCATTTTCTGGAGCCGCTGGCTGCAAGCGCCGCTTTATCTCGGGTTGATTGTCGCCCAAGGCGTCTATGTCTATCAGTTCATGCACGAACTCGTGCATCTGGTGACGAAAGCCGGCGAACTCAACGAGACCGAGGTGATGCTGATCGTCTTGGGGCTCATCGACGTGGTCATGATCGCCAATCTTCTCATCATGGTGATCATTGGCGGCTATGAGACTTTCGTATCCAAGCTCGATCTCGAAGGACACCCCGACCAACCCGAATGGCTCTCGCATGTGAATGCCGGCGTGCTCAAGGTCAAGCTCGCCGTCGCTTTGATCAGCATCTCCTCGATCCACCTTTTGCGCGCGTTCATCAACGCCCCCCAACTCGAAGACCGAGTCGTGATCATCCAGATCAGCATCCATCTCGCCTTTTTGATTTCGGCGCTGGCGATCGCCTGGACCGACAAGATCATGATGCAGACGTTAGCGATCAGCCACAAGTTACCGCATTGACAACAAATCACACGCCAGAGGGAACCATGACGACCGTGATCCGCCAAGACGACTTCATCACTTCCATCTTCGATGCCTTTCAATTCATCAGTTATTACCATCCCCTCGATTACCTCCAGGCGCTCGCACGCGCCTATGCGCGCGAACAGAATCCCGCGGCAAAAGACGCCATTGCGCAAATTCTCACGAATAGCCGGATGTGCGCGCAAGGAAAGCGGCCTATCTGCCAGGATACGGGCATTGCCGTCGTCTTTCTCAAGATTGGCATGGACGTGCGCTGGGATGCGACGATGAGCCTGCAGGAAATGGTCGATGAGGGCGTGCGGCGCGCCTATTTGCATCCAGACAACAAGCTTCGGGCCTCCGTGTTGCTGGATCCTGCCGGTCAGCGCGTCAATAGCCGTGACAATACCCCTGCCGTCGTGCATGTCGAGATGGTGCCGGGGGACAAGGTCGAGGTCATTTGCGCCGCCAAGGGTGGCGGCTCGGAAAACAAGGCAAAGTTCGTCATGCTCAACCCCTCGGATTCGATCGTCGAGTGGGTGCTCAACACAGTGCCGACGATGGGAGCTGGCTGGTGCCCTCCGGGGATTTTGGGTCTGGGCATCGGCGGGACGCCAGAAAAGGCGATGCTGCTTGCGAAAGAGGCGTTGATGGCGCCCGTCGATATCGACGAATTGATTGCACGCGGCCCTGCGAATCGCATCGAGGAATTGCGACTCGAGCTCTATGAAAAGATAAATGCCTTGGGCATTGGCGCTCAAGGGCTGGGAGGACTCACGACCGTCGTGGATGTGAAGATTCGCGATTATCCGACCCATGCGGCGAGCTTGCCCGTGGCGATGATCCCGAACTGCGCCGCGACGCGACATGTGCATTTCACGCTCGATGGCTCGGGGCCGGCGCATCTCGAGCCTCCACCGCTTTCCGCCTGGCCCGACGTCGAGTGGCGACCGGACGTCGAGAACTCCCTGCGTGTAAACCTCGACACATTGACGCGGGAGGAAATCGCCTCTTGGCGTCCTGGCCAGACATTGCTGCTCACCGGCAAGCTGTTGACCGGCCGTGACGCCGCACACAAGCGCATCGCCGACTTGCTTGCGCGCGGAGAACGTTTGCCCGTCGATTTCACGAATCGTGTCATCTACTATGTGGGCCCCGTCGATCCCGTCGGCGACGAGGTCGTGGGCCCTGCGGGCCCGACAACGGCGACGCGTATGGACAAGTTTACCGAGATGATGTTGGAAAAAACGGGACTCATTGCCATGATCGGCAAAGCCGAACGAGGGCCCGCTGCAATCGAGGCCATCAAAAAACATCGGTCGTGCTATTTGATGGCTGTAGGCGGCGCCGCTTATCTCGTCTCCAAGGCCATCAAAGCCGCACGCCTCGTCGCTTTCGCCGATCTCGGCATGGAAGCGATCTATGAATTCGAGGTCAAAGACATGCCGGTCACGGTTGCGGTCGATGCGCGCGGCGTCTCCGTGCATGAAACAGGCCCTCGCGAATGGCGGATGAAAATCGGCAAGATCCCCGTGACGCAGGCCTGAGGCAAGCCGCAGACTGCTTCCAGGGCATGATAGGCGTATTCGATTCGGGCCTCGGAGGGTTGTCGGTATTGGCGGCCATTGCGCGCGCATTGCCGACAGCCGACCTCGTATATCTCGCGGATAATGCCCACCTGCCCTATGGCGACAAAGAGGAAGCCTTCATCGCCCGGCGCGTGCTCGCGATAGGAGAGTATCTCGCTCAACAGGGCTGCACGCTGCTCGTCGTCGCATGCAATACGGCGACTGCCGCAGCGATCGATGCGCTGCGCTCGCGCTTGCCCCATGTGCCCATCGTCGGCGTCGAACCGGGCGTCAAGCCCGCGGCGGAAACCACGGAAACTGGTCAGATCGCCGTGCTGGCGACTACCGCAACGGCAAAGAGTGCGCGCCTTGCGCAGCTCATCGAGCGCTATGCCGCCCATCTCACCGTGCATGTCGTGCCTTGCCCCGGTTGGGCGACGCACGTCGAAACCTTGCAGCCTGCGACTGCCGCCTTTCGCGCCGAGGTTGCGCATCGCATCACCCCTTTGATCGATCTTGGCGTCGACCGCATCGTGCTCGGCTGCACCCACTATGGCTTTCTCAGACCGTTGATCGCTCCGCATCTCGGCGAAAAGGCTCGCCTCATCGAGGTATCCGACGCAATCGCGCGCCAAGTCGTGCGGCTTGCCGGCAATGCGCGCGGGCATGGAACGCTCGACCTCCTGGCCACGGCTCATGCCGAGCGTTTGGCTGCCGCATTGTCCCCTTTGAGACTAGGCTTTCTCCTTCCTCGCTTGCGCCACTGCCGTCGCATAGCGCTTTGACTCAGCGACGCCGGGCGAGATAGGTCACCGCGCCGAGGATCAGTCCCGCGCCGAGCCACTGTTCGATCACGAGCCTTTCGCCAAGGATGGCAGCAGCCAGGACCATGGTCACCACGGGCTCGAGCGTCGAGAGCGTCGCGGCATCGGTCGCGCCAAGCCTTTCGAGTCCTTTGAAAAAGCCAAGAATCGCAAACATGGTCGAAAAGATCGCGATGCCCAGCGTAGCGAGCCATCCGATGGCGCTCTGAGGCCACGAAGGGCCATGCCAAATCATCGCTCCTGCATAGACGATCGCCGCCGACGCGATCACGACTACGCTGGCGGTAAGCGCCCCCACACGCGGCATCACACGTGCGCCCGCCAAGATGTAAAGTGCATAAATCAGCGCTGCCCCCAGGCCATAGAGGATGCCCCAAAAGCTCGCGCTGAACTCCTGCCCGACGACCAAAACGGTACCCAGTAAACTGATGCCCACTGCGCCCCAGCGTCCCCGGTCGATGGTGTGCTTGCCCCCAAGGGCTGAAAAAAGCGTGACCAAGGCTGGATACAGATAGAGCAACAAGGCAACCACGCTGGCGCTTGCATGTTGCAAGGCGGCAAAGAAGCAATAGGCTTGTCCGACATAGCCGAAAGCGCCCATCCCGACCAGCCAAACGAAATCGTCCCCACGAGGCCATCCTTCGCCCCGGTATTGGCTCCAGAGAAACAAGAACCCCCCTGCGAGCGCAAAGCGCAGGAACAGCAAGGTGGCGAGATCAACCCCATCGCGATAGGCGATTTTGGCGAAGATCGCCATCGCGCCAAAGCCAGCCGCCGAAACGATGATCCAGGCAAGGCCGACGAGCCGTTTTTTGCCCGCCTCTGATCCGACGGCGTTGCAGGGCATGAGGGTTGCCATCCTCCATTCGGCACGCACATATCCCGCGAGCGCATGAGCGGCCACGATGGGGCTATGACGAGCTCAAGGATGCGCGCAGCCGTGCTTGAGCTCTTCTTCGGTGGCCGGACGCACCGCGGCGACGGTGCATGAAAAGACAAGGGCGACTCCGGCCAGCGGATGATTGCCATCGACGACGACTTTGTCCTCTGCGATATCGGTGATCGTATAGAGCAAGCCATCGTTGCCGCCAGCGGTCACGCGCTCGAATTGCATGCCGATTTCGATATGCTCGGGAAACAGGTTGCGCGGCTCGACGCTGATCAAATCTGCATCATAGTTGCCGAAAGCATCCTCGGGCTGCAGATAGATTTCTTTTTGAGCGCCAACCGCTTGCCCTTCGAGCGCATGTTCGATCTTTTCGAAAATGCCGCCATAGCCGCCATGGAGATAGACGAGCGGGCGTTCGCCCGCGTCGATGAGATTGCCCTGGCTATCGCTGACACGATAGTTCAAGGTCACGACGGTGTTACGTGCTACGTTCATGGATCGACTCCTTTCGATGCCGCAATCATTTCTTGCCAAGTTGCCGTACGAGTTGCAGCATCTCGAGGGCATGGCCTTTGGGATTCACATCACGAAAGATGTGACGAAGAACGCCATTTTTGTCGATGATGAATGTCGAGCGAACGATTTCCAGCCTTTTGTGGCCATTGTGTTCGCGATAATGCAAAACGCCATAGAGATGGCACACCTTGCCGTCTTGATCTGAAAGCAGACGCACTGACAGGCCGTGCTTGTCACGAAACTCGGCATGCGCGAGACAGTCGTCGCGCGAGATACCGACGACGATGCTGCCGGCGCGCATAAACTCGCTTTCATGATCGGAGAACTCGATCGCCTCGAGCGTACACAGAGGCGTGCCATCCTTGGGGTAGAAAAAGACGACGAGATGGTGTTTGCCGATCAGGTTGGAAGAATCGAACTCTTCCATATCGGCATCCGGCAAGCGAATGATGGGCGCAGGTTGTCCGATGTGCAGCATGCGCGACTTCCTTGAAAAACGTGGGCAGATTCTATCCGAGGAAGCCCTGCCAGGAAGTCGCTGGGCTCATCTCTCATAAAGCCCCGCCAAGACGGGCACACGATAGCTTTGTCGCGTCAGCATCCACCCCAGGAACGCAACGCCGATTGCCGATGCCAAGACCGTGCCCCAGAAAACGGCGGGCGTCGGCCAATAGTCGAGCTGGAAAAGCCGGTGTGCGAGGAAAACGGCCAACGCCGCAGCCGCAAGCGCTGCGCACAAGCCCGCGCCTGCGCCCAAGAGCGCGAATTCGACGAAAAGCGCGCGCCTTATTTGCGCACGTCGGGCACCGAGTGCGCGCAGGATGGCGATTTCTCGTCGCCGCTCGGTAAGCGTCATCTCGACTGAGACGAACAAGACGACAAGGCCAGCAAGCAGCGCAAAACCGAACACGAAACTCGTCACATGCACAGCCTGAGAGAGCATGCGCTCGAACTGGGCGAGCAGCGCCGCCACATCGATGACGGTCAAATTGGGGAATTCGGCGATCAGCGCGTCGATCACCGCTTCTTTCCCCCGCGGGAGATGGAAGCTGGTAATGAAGCTCATCGGCTGCCCATCGAGGCTGCCGGGCGATGCGATGACGAAAAAATTTACCCGCATGGAGTCCCAGTCGAGTTTGCGTAAGGAGGTGATGCGCCCGCTCACGACCCCGTCTGCAACGGCGAACTCGAGAACGTCGCCAAGCCTCATGCCAAGCGTCTCGGCCAGCCCCTGCTCAACCGAGAATTCGACTTCAGTCCCTGGACTTCCAAACCATCGCCCCGCGGCGAGACGGTTTTCTGGCGGCAGTGAATCGCGCGAGGAAAGATTGAACTCGCGCTCCACCAAGCGGCGCGCCCGCAACTCCGAAAAATCCTCGGCCTTGACAGGACGGCCGGCGATGCTCAGCAAACGGCCACGCACCATGGGCGAAAGCTCGGGCGAAGGCAACGCATGGCGACGAAAGAATGCTTCCAGCTCCGCGCGCTGATGAGGCTGGATGTTGATCACGAAGCGATTCGGCGCATCCTCAGGCAGGCGCGCGCGCCAGCTCGGCAAAAGATCGCTTTGCCCGATGAAGAGCAACAAGACGACGGCTATCCCTAGCGTGAGCGCAACAAACGGCGTGGTCGCGCCGAATTTGCGCCGCGTCAAGTTGGCGCATCCCAGGCGCATGACGCCGGTCAAGCGCGCGCCGACGTTCGCCAAAAAGACGAGCAAAAGCTTCGCGATGAGCAAAAAAACGAAGATGACGGCGCTAAAGCCGATCATCACAGGAAACGCTAGGCGCCACTCCCCAGCGAAAGCATATGCCATGACCACGAAGAGAGCCGCACCAAGTCCTGCCGAGACAAGCGCCAAGGCGTTAGGCCGCTGCCACTCGCGCCGTAAGACCCAGGTCGCCGGCGTATTGCGCAATGCAAGAAGCGGCGGAAAGGCGAAGCCGGCCAACAGCACCAGGACGATGGCGAAGCCCCAGGCGATAGGGCGCAGGCTGGGCGGCGGCAAGGATGCGCTGAATAGTGTCGTCATGTGCTCGAGCAGCATTGCCTGGAGCCCTAAGCCGAGCACGCCACCCAAGAGGGCTGCGAAAGCGCCGGCAAGCAAGAATACCCCTGCGAAGAGCACGATGAGCTGGGAATTGCGCACGCCCAAGGCGCGCAGCACGGCAAAGCCATCGACATGCGTCTGGGTAAAACGCCGTGCCGCCAGCGCCACGGCCACCGCAGAGAGAACGATGGTGAGCATCGCGGAAAGACGTAAGAAGCGCTGCCCCCGTTCGATCACGGCGCGCAGTTCTGGCCTCGCGTCTTCGAGGCTTTCGAGGCGCTCGCCACGCGCAAGCCTTGGTTGCAACCACGCACGGAACTTCGCCACGGCCTGCGCATCGCCAGCGACATGGAGCCGCCAGGCGATACGACTTCCAGGCTGCACCAATCCCGTGCCGGCGAGATCCGTCAAGGACATCAAAAGCCGCGGCGCATATGCGAAAGGATTGAGCGCCCGGTCAGGCTCGTGCGTGAGCACGCCCGCGACGCGCATGACCTTGGCTCCGACGATGATTTCATCTCCTGCATGCGCACCGAGAGAAGCGGCGAGTCCCTCATCGATCCAGACCATTCCCGGCGTCACGCCAGCGAGCAGCACGTCCGGTTCGCGGACATCGAGCGCCCCGCGCAGCTCGCCGCGCAAGGGATAGCCTGCCGAGACGGCCTTGATCTCGACCAAGCGCGTCCTCCCCTTGTGCTGCACCATGCTCGGGAAAAGCGCACTTTCGGCCGTCTGCACGAGATGCGCGTTGGCCTCGGCGCGATAGCTTTCCGGTAAAGGATGGTCGCTGACCAGCACCAGATCTCCGCCAACCATCGCATGCGCATGCTGGAGGAGCGCACCTTCGACGCGCTCGACGAGAAACGCCACGGTGGCAAGCGCGCCGGATGCAAGGAGTAAGGCGAGCATCAGAGCAGTCAACCCCCCCGAGGCGAGCTCGCGCAAAAGCATGCGCGGCACGGCCCGCCCCCCTGCGATGAGTCTTCCTGCATTCATAGGCGTATCCAATCAATCGCCTCTTGCAGCCGGGTCAGTGGGATCACCGTCAGCCCCTCGATCGGATGACGAGGCGCATTGGCCTTGGGGGCAAGCGCATGCGTAAATCCCAGCTTCACGGCTTCCTTGAGCCGCTCTTGACCACGCGGCGCGGGCCTGATCTCGCCGGCGAGGCCGATTTCGCCGAAGGCGACGAGCTTTGCGGGCAGGGGTCGATTACGCAAGCTCGAAACGATCGCCAGCACGACGGCCAAATCGGCAGCAGGCTCCTGGATACGCACGCCGCCAACGGCATTGACGAAAACGTCTTGATCGGCGCACGCAATCCCACAGTGGCGATGCAAGACGGCAAGCAGCAACGACAGCCGCTGGGCATCGAGACCCACCGTGAGGCGACGGGGGTAGCCCGCAAGCGCCCTATCGACGAGCGCTTGGATCTCCACGAGCAAAGGGCGTGAGCCTTCCTGGGTGACGAGAACGCAAGAGCCCGGCACCACCTGCCCATGCTGAGAAAGGAACAAGGCTGAGGGATTGGAGACGCCTTTGAGCCCTTTTTCGGTCATCGCGAATACGCCCAACTCATTGACGGCGCCGAAGCGGTTTTTGAAGGCGCGCACGAGGCGAAAACTCGAATGCGCATCGCCTTCAAAATAAAGCACGGTATCGACGATGTGCTCGAGCACCCGAGGACCGGCCAGCGCACCCTCTTTAGTCACATGACCAACCATGATCACTGCTGCGCCGCTTTGCTTGGCATAGCGTGTGAGCTGCGCCGCGCATTCCCGCACTTGGGCGACCGATCCGGGCGCGCTGCTCAACGCCTCAGACCACAGCGTTTGGATCGAGTCGATGACGACCACATGGGGGTTTTCCTGGGCCAGCTGGGCAAGGACCTTTTCTAGGTTGATTTCTGGCAGCAGCCTCAACCCCGTGACGGCAAGCTGGAGTCTGCGTGCGCGCAACGCGACCTGTTCCGCCGATTCCTCCCCGCTCACATAGAGGACGGGAAATCCAGCCTCGGCAAGCCGCGCCAGCGCTTGGAGCAATAGAGTCGATTTGCCGATGCCGGGATCGCCGCCGATCAACACAACCCCCCCCGCCACGAGGCCGCCGCCCAGCACACGATCGAACTCGCCGATGCCCGTGGCGATCCTTTGCTCTGCGCGCGGCTCCAGCGTCGAGAGGTCTTGCGTCTTGCCTGTTGGCGCGAGAGCTACGAATGGACTGGCAAAACGCCCTGTCGCCGCAGCGTTATCCACGACCGTCTCCGTCAGGGTATTCCATTCTCCGCATCCTGGGCATTGGCCTTGCCATTTGGAAACGGAAGCGCCACAAGCCTGGCAAACGAAAAGGGTTTTCGCGCGCCCCATCAGCCTTCCTCGACCACCGGCACGCGCGCGGCAAGCGCGCAGAAAAGCTCGTAGGCAATAGTGCCTGCCGCGGCAGCGACTTCGTCGGCGGAGAGCATGCCTCTGCCATGGCGCCCCCACAGCGTGGCGATGCTGCCAAGCCCACTCTGGGGCGGGAAGTCGGTCAAATCGACGGCGAGCTTGTCCATCGAGACCCGGCCGACGAGCCGCGTACGCTGGCCATCGACCAAGACGGGGGCGCCCGTGCTGGCATGGCGAGGATAACCATCGGCATAACCACAGGCGACGATGCCGATGCGCATCGGCCGCTCTGCCCTGAACGTACAGCCGTAACCGACGGTATTGCCGGGAACGAGCGTCCGTTCCGCGATAATCTCCGCCTCCAAGGTCATGACGGGCGATAAACCCCAATCGGCAGCAGGGATCGCAGGCGAAAACGGCGAGCCGCCATAGAGCATGATGCCCGGCCGCAGCCAATCTCCGTGCGCATAGGGATATTTGAGCAGCGTCGCAGAATTGGCCAGGCTCACGGCGGCAAAGCGCAAGCCCGCAACGCCCGCTAGAAAGCGTTCATATTGCCAGGCGATGCCGCTGGCTCCGTCCGCATCGGCGAAATGCGTCATCGCCACGATCTCGGCGACGCGAGGCGCTAGGGCGGCGTACGCGGCCTGTAAGGTCTCCGGCGTAAAACCAAGCCGATTCATGCCCGTGTCGAGCTTGAGCACGATGGGCAAGTCAGCAGGCCAAGAACTCGCCTGCAGCCATGCGACCTGGTGGGGGCTATGGAGCACGGGGATCGCGCGCAAGGCGGCAAACTCGGCGATCTCATCGCCGTGATAAAAGCCCTCGAGCATCAGCAGGGGATGCGCAAAACCCGCTGCCCGCAAGGCGCGCGCGCCTTCGATTTCGATCAAGGCGAAGCCATCGGCCAGATCCGCGAGCGTGCGCGCCACCGTCAAAAGCCCATGGCCATAGGCGTTGGCCTTGACCACTGCCCAGATCATCTTCGCCGCCGGCGCATGGCGACGCACGATTTGGAAATTCTGACGCAGCGCCGTGCGATCGATACGCGCACGGATGGGCCGGCTCATGGCGCCCCTCTGCGAAGCAAGCGCGACGACATGCGAAATTGTTGCCTGCTCAGCGTAGGCGGCACGCCTTCAGCTTCTCGGTGGCGAATTCGACGAAGGTCGTCACGAGCCGCGAACGGAACTTTTCCTTCGGATACACCATGGAAAGCTGGCGCGTCAGCCGCGGCTTCAATGGAATGGAGACGAGGTCGCCCAGCCGCAGCGCTTTGAGCACGGAAAAACGCGAGGCGATCGCATAGCCAAGCCCCGTCTCGACGACCTCGAGGAGCGCCACTGGACTGCCCATTTCCATCACGGGCGTCATGTGTTCGACATCGACGCCATGTTGGCGCAAATACACTTCTGTGAATTCGCGCGTGCCCGACCCCGGCTCGCGGGAAACGTAAGGGTAGTCGGCCAGGATCTGCGGGTTGATTTCTTTGTAGCGCGCAAGCGGAAACTTCGGCGAACAGATCACTTGCAGCTCGTCTTCGCAACAGATCTCCGTCTGCAGGTTCGGTTGGTGCGAAGGCGATTCGATGAAACCGATATCGAGCGTATGTTCGGCCACTCTGGTTTCGATGGTCTCCGAGTTGGCGACGATCAAGCGTGGCCGCACGTTCGGGTATTTGGACTTGAACTCGCCGATGACTCTGGGCAGCAAGAATTCCGCAATCGTCGTCGAGGCCCCCACCAGGAGGGATCCGCCGACTTCGCCGGTCATCTCGGCCATGCGGATGTCCATCTCCTGCGAAAGGCTCAGGATTTTTTCGGCATATTGGAGCACGAGCTCGCCCGCCGGCGTCAGCGAAATGCGCCCATGTCCTCGATCGAAGAGACGGGTGTTGAAGTGTTCTTCGAGTTGCTTGATCTGAAAGGTCACGGCCGGCTGCGTCATGAAGAGGACTTCCGCCGCCTTCGTGAAAGACAGCTGCTTCGCCACGGCATAGAAAACCTGCAGCCTGCGATCCGCCATGCCTTCTCCTCGATCCGTCTCTTTGCGCGTCGTATTCGGGTTTTTTGCTATTCAATCACAAATTTGCAACATAAGAAAGGCTGATATGGCATGCGCGGCGATCCGACATTCGCCTCGACACGGTTTTGTCGCGCTTTCGTGTTATAAAGCCCGCGCCATGGGTCTCGGCTTTTATCTCATCATGGCGGCGCAGTTTTTCTCTGCGCTTGCCGACAACGCCTTGCTGATCGCCGCCATCGCGATTTTGCGCGAGATCCAGGCGCCTGCCGAATACGAACCGCTGCTCAAGACTTTTTTCACCGTTTCCTACGTCGCCCTGGCAGCTTTCGTCGGCGCCTTCGCCGATTCGATGCCGAAATGGCGCGTGATGTTCATCAGCAATGGCATCAAGATCATCGGCTGCGGCGCCATGTTTTTCGGCGTCCATCCGCTCATTGCCTATGCGATCGTAGGGCTGGGCGCCGCGGCATATTCTCCCGCGAAATATGGCATCCTGACCGAATACCTACCCCATCGGCTGCTGGTGATCGCCAATGGCTGGATCGAAGGTCTCACGGTGGCTGCGATCATCCTCGGCGTGGTCTTGGGCGGCGCCCTGATCAAGCCGGAAATTGCGCACCATCTGCTCGCCTATGACTTCCCCCTGCTCGAGACGGGCATCGACACGGTCGCGGAAATGAATCTCGCCATCATCGGCTTGCTCTACCTCGTCGCGGCGATTTTCAACCTTTGGATCCCAGACACCGGCGTCGATCACAAGCCTTTGAAAAAGAATCCGTTTTATCTTTTCCACGAATTCAACCATTGTCTGAGGCTCCTTTGGCGGGATCGCCTCGGGCAGATCTCATTGGCAGTCACCACGCTCTTCTGGGGGGCCGGCGCCACTTTGCAATTCATCGTCATCGAATGGGCGAACGCCGCGCTCAACCTCGATCTCTCCAAGGCGAGCATGTTGCAGGGCGTCGTCGCCGTCGGCATCGCCATCGGCGCCATCCTCGCCGCCCGCCTCGTCACTTTGCGTAAGTCGGTGCGCGTGATTCCCCTGGGCATCGCGATGGGGTTCATCGTCATGGTCATGACCCTGGTGCGCGATACGGCGATCGCGATTCCCTTGATGGTGCTAATCGGGGCTCTTTCCGGCTTTTTCGTCGTACCGATGAATGCCCTTTTGCAACACCGCGGTCACCTGCTGATGGGCGCTGGCCATTCGATCGCCGTCCAGAACTTCAACGAGAATCTCTCCATTCTCGTCATGACCGGCGTCTATTCGTTGCTGATCAAAGCCGGTCTACACATTTATGGGGTGATCGTCCTCTTCGGCTGTTTTGTTTCAGCTTTGATGTGGCTGATCAAGCGCAAGCACGAAGCGAACCAGCGCGAGCACGACGATGTCGCACATCTCGACGATACTCGCCACTGAGCGCGGAGAAAAAACGAAGGCCGCCCACAAGCAGGCGGCCTTCCGGATCCTGGCGCGCCCGGCAGGATTTGAACCCACGACCCCCTGGTTCGTAGCCAGGTACTCTATCCAACTGAGCTACGGGCGCAAAGCGAGCGCATTATAACGGTTTTGCGCCCGCGGTCAAAACGTTTCCGGGCTAGAGGATAATGCGCGCCCGCGCTGTCTATTTCTGCTTTCCGCTCCTTTCGTAAAGGCTATTCTCAACGACCATGCTCCCCTACGACGAATCGAGCTTTCGTGTGCTCAAGGGCTTGGAACCGGTGCGTGCGCGCCCCGGCATGTATACGCGCACCGACTCACCCCTGCACATCATCCAAGAGGTCATCGACAACGCCGCCGACGAAGCCCTCGCCGGCTTCGCCAAGCATATCCATGTGCAAGTGGCGCGCGACGGCAGCGTGACGGTGAGTGACGATGGGCGCGGCATCCCCATCGGGCCTCACCCGGAAGAAAAAATCCCTGTCGTCGTGCTTGCCTTCACCCGCCTACATGCGGGCGGCAAATTCGACAAGCGCAGCGGCGGCGCCTATGCCTTTTCCGGTGGTCTGCATGGCGTGGGGGTCGCCGTCACGACGGCCTTGTCGAAAGAAGTCGAGGTGGAGGTGCGGCGCGATGGGAAAATCCATCGCGTTTGTTTTCGGGAGGGCGGCGAAAGCGTCTCGGACATCGAGATCATCGGCGAATGCGGCCGTGCTACCGGCACGCGCGTGCGTGTCGTGCCCGACGCGAGATATTTCGACCATGCGCGCGTGCCCCTCGGCGAGCTCGAACGCCTGTTGCGCTCGAAGGCCGTGCTGCTGCCTGGCGTACAGGTGACCTTGGCGCTCGAGGAAACCGAGGGAACCTTCGTCGAAAAAACCTGGCGCTATCCCCATGGCTTGGCGGAATACCTCGGGGAACTCGCCGGAGGCGCTTCCCCCATTGCCCCCATCTACGCCGACGCCAACCACGCCGGCAGCGATGATGCGAATTTCGCCGAAGGAGAAGGCGCGAGCTGGGCCATAGGCTGGTGGGAAGATGGCGCGCTCGGCGAGTCTTATGTCAACCTCATTCCCACGAGCGCAGGCGGCACACACGAATCGGGATTGAAAGCGGGCGTTTTCGAAGCCATGAAAAGCTTCATCGAGCACCATGGACTATTGCCACGCGCGCTCAAGCTGCAACAAGAGGACGTGGCCGGACGCATGAGTTTCGTGCTCTCAGTACGCCTGCTCGACCCTCAGTTCCAAGGGCAGGTCAAAGAAAAGCTCACCTCGCGCGAGGCAGTCAAGCTCGTCGCGACGATGGTGCGCGATCGCTTCGAGATTTGGCTCAACCAGCATGTGGAGGCCGGCAAACGCATTGCCGAACTGGCCATCCGTCAAGCGCAAGCACGCCAGAAAAGCGCCCAACGCATCGAGAAAAAGAAAGGCTCGGGCGTTGCGGTGCTGCCTGGCAAGCTCGCCGACTGTGAATCCACGGATCTTCGCGAAAACGAGTTATTCCTCGTCGAAGGGGATTCTGCCGGCGGTTCTGCGAAGATGGCGCGCAACCGGGAAACGCAGGCGATTCTGCCGCTGCGCGGCAAGGTGCAAAACGCCTGGGAAATCGAAGCCGATCGACTCTTCGCCAATGCTGAAATCCATGACATCGCTGTCGCATTGGGCATCGAGCCGCATCGCATCGACGAAGAGCCCGATCTTTCCGGCCTGCGCTATGGCAAGGTGATCATCATGGCCGACGCAGACGTCGATGGCGCCCACATCCAAACCCTGTTGCTCACCCTGTTCTACCGGCATTTCCCGGCCTTGATTCGCCGCGGCTGTCTTTACGTCGCGCAGCCGCCGCTTTTCCGCATCGACGTGCCGGCGCTCGGCAAGAAGCGGCCTGCGAAAAGGCTCTATGCGCTCGATGAAGGCGAACTTGCGGCCATTCGCGACCGTCTCGCCAAGGAAGGCGTTCCCGCCGACAAGATCGAAATCGCTCGTTTCAAGGGGCTGGGCGAAATGAATCCCGAGCAGTTGCGGGAAACGGCAATGGATCCGGCTACCCGCCGCGTGCTGCCGGTGCTTGAGCAGGAAGCGGAAAGAGACGCCACGCGACGGCTGTTCGACCTCTTGATGGGCAAAGGCGAAGCAGCCGCCCGTCGTGCTTGGATGGAAGAAAAAGGCAATCTCGTGGAGGCCGACATATGACGACGCCCGATCTTTTCGACTCCCTTCCTCCGCCTCCGCCCACCGCACCCTCCCCCAGCTTTGCAGAGGATGCCTTGCCGCTGGCCGAATTCGCCGAACGCGCTTATCTCGCCTATGCCATCAGCGTGGTCAAGGGGCGCGCCCTGCCGCAGGTGGAAGATGGTTTGAAACCCGTGCAGCGGCGGTTGCTCTACGCCATGCATGAGTTGCGCCTTTCGCCAGGCGCAAAGCCCGTCAAAAGCGCGCGCGTCGTCGGAGACGTGATCGGCAAATTCCATCCTCATGGAGACGCCAGCGTCTATGAAACCCTGGTGCGCGTGGCGCAAGATTTCGCGCTGCGTTATCCGCTCATCGAGGGCCAGGGCAATTTCGGCTCGCGAGATGGCGATGCACCCGCCGCGATGCGATACACCGAGTGCCGGCTGGCGCCGATCGCCGACTTATTGCTGGCCGAGCTCAGCGAAGGCGCCGTCGACTTCGCGCCCAATTACGACGGCTCACTCAATGAACCCAAGCTTTTGCCTGCGCGCCTCCCTTTCGTTTTACTCAATGGCGCCTCGGGTATCGCCGTGGGCATGGCCACCGAGATCCCTCCGCACAACCTCCACGAAGTGGCCGAAGCCGTGCGGCTATTGCTGAAAAAACCCGCAGCTACGCTGGAGGAGGTGCTCGCGATCCTACCGGGGCCGGACTTCCCAGGCGGTGGGCACCTCATCTCGCCTCCCGAAACGATACGCGAGCTCTATGCGAGCGGACGCGGCAGCTTGCGTATGCGAGCGCGCTGGCGCCTCGAAGAGCTTGCGCGTGGGCAATGGCGCGTGATCGTCCATGAGCTGCCCCACGGCGTGTCTTGCGCCCAGGTGCTCGCCGAAATCGAGGCCCTCATCAATCCGCAACCCCGCGCCGGAAAAAAAGAAGTTTCCCCCGAACAGAGAAATCTGCGCCAAGCTTTGCTGGCAGTGCTCGAGGCGGCGCGCGACGAATCAAACGAAAAGGAGCCGGTGCGGCTCGTGCTCGAACCTCGCAGCTCGCGCCTCAAAGAAGACGAGCTGATGGCGCCGCTGCTTGCCCATACGAGCCTCGAGTGCAATGTGCCGGTCAATCTCACGCTGATTGGCCGCGATGGCCGGCCGGCGCAAAAAGGCCTGCTCGCCATTCTCAGCGAATGGTTGGATTTCCGGCGCGCCACCGTCGAGCGCCGCACACGGCGCCGCTTGGCGGTTGCCGAGCAGCGACTGCACATTCTCGAAGGTCGGCTCATCGCTTTCCTTTCCATCGACGAGGTGATCCGCACCATCCGGGAGGCTGAGGACCCCAAACGCGAGCTGATCGCGCGCTTTGGGCTCAGCGAGACGCAAGCCGAGGACATCCTGGAAATCCGCTTGCGTCAGCTTGCGCGGCTCGAAGGCGTCAAGCTCGAAGAAGAAAAGCGTTCGCTCATCGAGGAGATCGCCGCGATGCGCCGGCTTCTCGACGATGCACGCGAGATCGACCGCGTCATCGACAAGGAAATCGCCGCCGACGCGAAAAAATACGGAGATGCGCGGCGCACCCTGATTGCGCCCGTCGCCCCCATGATCGCGTCCGTCGTCGCTTTACCGGATGAAGCCGTCACCGTGATCGTCTCGAAGAATGGATGGGCGCGCACGCGTCAGGGCCATGGCGTCGATCCGGCCACGATCACTTATAAAAGTGGTGATTTCCCTTTGTTGGTGGCCGAATCGCGCACCCTCTGGCCGCTGGTGATCCTCGACGATCATGGTCGCGCCTATACCGTACGGGTCGCCGAGCTGCCTGGAGGGCGGGGCGATGGCGTTCCCCTCACGACGTTCATCGATTTCCAAGAAGGCGGCAGGCTTGTCGAAGCCCTCAGCGACGCACCCGAGGCCCTTTATCTGTTCGCCAACAGCGGCGGCTATGGTTTTCTCGCCAGGGTTGCCGACCTCATGAGCCGTGTAAGAAGCGGCAAAGCCTTCATGACGCTCGCCGCTGGCGAAAAGCTGCTGACGCCTCAGGCGGCCGACGGAGAGGAAGTGGCGATCCTGACGATGAGCAATCGCCTGTTGGTCTTTCCCAAAAGCGAGCTCAAAATGCTTCCCAAGGGTCGGGGAGTCAAGCTCATCGAGCTCGCGCCCGGCGATGCGGTGATCGCCACGGCCTGCAGCTCGACGGGTTTCCTGCTCGAAGGCAAGATGCGCGGCGGAAATAGCAAAACCCTTCTCTTGAGGGATCCTGACTTAGCCCCCTATCGCGCTGCGCGCGGCCGACGAGGAAAACCCATCGCGGCTTCCTTCCAGGCCACGAAACTCTCCGCCGCGACGAGCTTGAAACAGGTATAATTCGCCTGCCATGAGCACCGAAAAGAAGCAACCCGCAACGCGATATTGCTATCACTGCCGCACCCATCATCCGGTCGAAGAGATGAAGCTGATCGTCACCAAGACCGGATCGCGCTGGCGCTGCATCAAAAGCATCCTCGCCGTCAAGCGTTCCCGCGAAGAACGCGACGCCTATGGCCGGATGGTCTCGGAACAGAACCGAGCCGAAGCCTCGGGCCGTGCGCGGATGCTGAACAAGATCCAGCAGCAAAATCGCAGCGGCTGAGGCAGACAAGCGTTTTATTCCGGCTTGCGAGAAATAGCGGCCGACCATTGCTCGGCGAGTCGGGCGGTAAGTCCCGACATGCGCAGGGTCCTGCGCTGCATCGTCGCCATCAGCGTCGAGGGCGACGCCCAGAGCGTAAAGCGTCGCTTTGCGCGCGTAAGCGCCGTATAGAGCAATTCCTTCGTCGCCACTGCCGACGCTTCCTGCGGCAAAATCAGCATGACATGCTCGAACTCGGAGCCCTGCGCCCGATGCACGGTCATGGCCCAGGCAGGTTCCCAGGCAGGCAGCCGGGAAAGCGGCAGGCTGCGCAGGCCTTGTTCGCCCGCAAATAAAGCCTCGCGCACGCCATCGCGTTCCCAGACGATGCCGATGTCGCCATTGAACACCCTAAGCCACGCATCGTTTTTCGTCACGATCAACGGCGTGCCGTGTTCCGGCTTTCCGTGCTCGCCTTCCGACAAGGCGCGATTGACAGCTTGCGCGTCCTCGCGGTGGGCGCAGAGCACACGAAACGCCGAAAGCTGAAAAAAGAGCTCCTCGGGCCTTTGGCCGGCGGCGACTGCCGCGCGATACGCGGCGAACCCCGCGCGCGCCGCGCCGATGACGGCTGACCAATCGCGACGCTGATGCCAAACGAGATCCTCGGCGCCCGATTCGAAGAGCATAGAGGCGCGCGTGAGATCGCCCATCCGCAAAGCCTGCGCAAGGCGTGCGATGCCAGAATCCGGGCCAAAGCGGAATTGCGTCGCTAGGATGGCGACATTTTCCGCCAAGCGCGGATGCTCGCAAAGCTCGGCAAAGACGGCGCCGGCCTCGACGGCAGCGAGTTGATCACGATCGCCAAGCAGCAAGAGGCGCGCCTTTCGGGGCAAGGCTAGGAGCAAACGCGCCATCATCGCCACGTCGATCATCGAGGCTTCATCGACGGCCAAGAAGTCGACGGGGAGCGGCTGCTCGCGCCCATAGCGGAAACGGCGGCCATCTCTGTCAGCGCCGAGCAGCCGATGCAGCGTTTGCGCGTTCTGGGGGAGAAGCTCGGCGCCGGCCGCACGAAGCGCCTCTGCCATGCGTGTAGCCGCCTTGCCTGTCGGCGCCGCCAGCGCGATGCGCAGGTGTGGCGTTTGCCGACGCAAGGCTTGAATGATGCGCGCCAAAGTGTAGGTCTTGCCCGTTCCAGGGCCGCCGGAGATCATCGCGCAATGACGCGTCAGCGCGATTTCCGCTGCGCGTCTTTGCCCAGCATCCTGGAATGCCGCAGCAAGTTCGGCGCTGCTTTCCGCGCCAAGCGCAGAGACGAGTGCGCTGCGCGCGCAAAGTTCAGTGGCGATCGTGCGCTCGTAGTCGAAATAACGGCGCAGATAAAGCCGTGCGCCATCCCAGACGAGCGGCGTGGCGTCTTGTGCGCCGCCGACGATGGAAAGCCGCGGCAACCGCTCGAGGAAGCGCTTTCGCGCCGCATCGGTCCATTCCTCGCGCCATGGCGCCCATCCTATCCCCTCGCCGAGGTCGGCGCAGACGTGCCCCATCTGCACCGCTGCACAGGCAAGCGCCGCCGCCAGTTCAGCGTCCCGCTCGCCGCCTCCGAGGGCGCGCGCGAAATGACCCACGATGCTCGGCTGAGGTTCGCTCATCACAAATACTCCGCGATCTCCGCCACGCTGGGGCGCAGCAGCACGATGCCGCGCGTGCTGCCCTTTTGCAGCCCGCGCAGGAAGACATAGAAAATCCCGCCAAAGCTTCGCTCCCAATCGAACGCCGGATCGCGCAAGGCGAGCATGCGATATAGGGCGGCGCAATAGATGCGCGCTTGCAGTTCATAACGGTGCGCGGACATCGCCGCTTGCAGGCGCGCGGGCGTGTAATCCTCAGCGCCTGCCCCAAGCCAGTTCGACTTGTAATCGAGCAGGTACCAGCGCCCCCGATGCGTAAAGACGAGGTCGATGAATCCCTTCATGTAACCTGACTGTGCGGCGGAAGAAAGCGGGAAAGTAAATTCCACCTCGGTGAGGCGCGCCTCCCTTGCCACGTCGGCCAAACGCAAGCCATGCTCGTCGAGCGCCGCGCCAGCGACCGCATGCGCCAGCTCCGAAAGCGCCTGTATCCAGCGCCGATCGAAGCCGAACTCATCCAGCATGCTTTCTGCGAGACTGGCGACGGCATTAAGATCGGCGAAATCGCAACGCTCCAAAAACGCATGCAGAAAAGCGCCGGCGCGCGCCCCCCGGGGGAAAGCATGGATCGTGTCCTCTCGGAGGGAGAGCGAATCTTCGGGGGCCTGCGCGGCGTCGTAATCCGCTTCGAAACGCTCGCTCAAGCCTGCCGCCAGCGCAGAAAAGCTATGCACACGCCATGGCCGGCGAATGAAGGCCGAAAATGACCGCGCGGCGAGCGTGCCTGCGGCCCCGTCGCCGCAAGGAGCAGGCGCGTCGCTCGGCGATGGGGGGGCCATGCAGGCGATCGATGGGCCGTGCTGCCCACAAAATTCCGCCAGCGCCGCGCGATCGTCATAACCTTCTTTCCAGGCGGCGAAGAATGCGGCGCGCGCCTCCTCGACGCCTGTCTCCCGCGGCCGATGGCGCGCGCCAAAGAGCAACCACGCAAGCGGCGAGCGCTCGGCGTAATTCGCGCGCGCCCACGCGAGCACGAGCCGATGCTGAGCGCGCGTCATCGCCACATAGGCAAGTCTCACCTCCTCGGCGGCCGCCTCGAGTTCCGCACGGGCTGCGCGGGAGGCAAAGTCCGTGGAGCCGAAATCCAGCCAGGTATCGCCATCCTCATGCACGAGCGCAGGCCATGCCGCGCTCTCGGGCTTGGGCGCATCCCAGAGAAAAGGACAATAGACGATCGGATATTGCAGGCCCTTGGCGGCGTGAATGGTGACGATGCGCACGAGATGGGCGTCGCTATCCAAACGCAAGAGGCTCTCCTCATCCTCTACCTCACGCTTGCTCTTCAGCAAGCGGATCATTCCCTCGATGTCGAGCGGCCGGCGCCTTTCTTCCGCGCTGATGAGTTCGGCGAGCTGACGAAAATTGGTCAGACGCCGTGCGCCTTGAGGCTGGGCGAGCAGGCGGCGATAGACCTCCTCGCGGCGAGCGAATCGTCTCCAGAATGCAAGAAATCCCTCGCTTTCCAACCGCTGCCGGTCGAGCGTAAACGCATCTATACATTTCGCATACAGGGCGCCATCGCTGTCCAAGCGTGCGATGGCTTCTGCGCTCCAGCCATAGAGCCTCGTCGCCAGCGCAGCGCGCATGCGGCCTTCCTGGGTCGGATCGGCCAAAGCGGCAAGCAGGCATTCGAGCTCGCGCGCTTCACTCGTATCCCAGACGCTGCCGCCCCCCAAGCTCGCACTCGAAATGCCGCGTGCCGCCAATGCTTGACTGATCCAGATGGCCTGACGCCGCTTGCGCACGAGAACGGCGATGTCGCTTGCGCGCAGCGCCCTGTCGCCGATGCGTGCGCGTCCCTTGCTCGCCAGGCTCAGCAGCCGCACGATGTCTTCCGCCACCGCTGCGGCAAGGCGCTTCGCGGCTTCCTCCTTGTTCCATAGGTTTTTTCCCCCTTCTGCAGGTGGAGGCAAATGCCAGAGCTCGAGCGGCCGAGGGGGAGATCTGCCGTCGATGCGGAAAACTGGGCGCTCGTTTTCTTCGGCGGCCTTAGCAGGCTCGAAAGACACCCCATCGAGCAAGAATGCGCGCGGGGCGGAAAACAGCGCATTGATGCCTGTCAGCAGCGACTGGTCGGTACGCCGGTTGACGATGAGGCCATGCATCGTCGCTTTGCACCGCGCCGTGAGATACGCGAAGACGTCGGCGCCGCGAAAGCCATAGATCGCCTGCTTCGGGTCGCCGACGAGGATCAACGGCCGCTCCTGATCCCCAAAAAGGCGGCTGAGAATCGCCCATTGCGTCAGATCCGTGTCCTGGAATTCGTCTACGAGCGCCGCCCAATAGCGCGCGCGCAATTCCGCAGCGAGGCGATCTCCGCCACGCCCAGAGAGCGCGAGCGCGAGATCCTCGATCAAATCATCATAACTTTGGACGCCTGTCTGGGCGCGGCGCTTGCGGATTTGCTCTTTAGCCGTGCGCAAAAAATCGCTGACCCACACGCGCGTTCTCTGCTCGAAGCATGCAGCGAGGGCTTTCGCCAGAGGCAGCAATGCGTCTACCGCTTCATGGAAGGGATGAAGAGGTCTGTCACCGGTTTTTTTCGCTGCTTTCGCGATCTCCGTAGCGGAAAGCAAGGCCGCTTTTTTCCATTCTTCCTCTTTCCAACGCGGCGCCCAAGGCTGGCCGACCAACCAGGCATCATAAAGCGCCGCCGCCTTGAGCACAGAAGCCTGATCGAAGCGCCGGCGGTCCAAATCGCCGGCTGCGGCTGCCAAGGTGGCAACGATCTCCTGGCGCGCTTGCCGCCAATATCGCTGGGCGCGCTCAAAGGCCGCGGAATAAAGCTTTTGCTGAGCGCTTGCGTCGCAATCGCTCGGCAAGGCGATTTTTGTGTTTCCGCTGGGGATGGTCATGCGGCGCACCAGGGCAAGGAGATCGGCAGGTCCTTGCGGAAAACGATCGAGCAGCCAGGCAGACCAAAGGGCGCTGGCGGCCGCCATCTCTCGTCGCCAAAAGTCACAGGCTGCGGCGTGCAATTCGAAGGATCCCTCGGCGACGATTTCGCGCTCGAAATGACGGCCTGCTGCGAAAGCAGCTTCGCGCAGCGCCTTTTGACAAAAGCCATGGATCGTCACGATCGAGGCCTCATCGAGGCTTGCAAGCGCCAAACGCAGCCTGAGCAGCGCTTCGCGATCGCTATGGCGCGCTAGCAAGGCAGCGAGAAAACGATCTTCGCTGCCCCCCTGCTCGAAGGCCTGGATCGCTTCGGCAAGGCGCGTCCGGATGCGCATCGAAAGCTCGGCCACGGCAGCGCGCGTAAACGTCACGATCAATAGCTTGTCGATGGGAACCTTTTCTTCTAACAGAAAGCGCAAGACGAGCGCCGTGATCGTCCAGGTTTTGCCGGTGCCAGCGCTCGCCTCGACGAGCTGCAGGCCGGAAAGCGCGATGTCTCGCGCATCGACAAGCACGCGCTGCGCGTTTCCCCCCTCGCTCTCACCGCTCTGCGCAGGCGCCCTGCGCGCTTCGGAAGCGTTTTCCACGCCGCTCATTGCATCAATACCTTGCAGAGCGGCTCGAGTAGCCGCCTCGCCAACGCCTGAAACTCTTCCCCCAGCGCCTCTTCTTCCCGATCACGCCAGGCAAGGGCGAGATAAGGGTCACGTTCGATCTCGCCCTGATCGGTATCCCATCCACTTCCCCAAAAGACGTGACGCCAATTCTTTTTTCCGCTGACATAAGCCCAAGCCGTTTCGGGATGGAAAGGCAGAGGGCGTGTATATGCCTCCTGGGCAAGCCGTGCAGCGTGAGCAAGAATGTCGCGCGCCTCGGCTTGCGGCAGGGGCGCCAAGGAAATTTCCCCATCGAGCGTAAAAAGGACGCTCGTGCGTTCGGCGCCCGCGGGGGCGATCACTTGCCAGAGCACATGCTCAAGCCATACGCGCAAAAGATCACGGGCGCGCCGCTGTGCGGCGCGCCAGCGCGCCAGGCCTTTGGCGCTCGTTCTTTCGAGCACGCCCTCGAGCCTCAATTCATCGAGCATCAGCGTGAAGGGCATGGCCTCCGTCTTCGCCGGGTCAAGCCGCGCGCTGACTTTACGCCAAAGGGGTTCGACGTCGGCGGAAAGACGCGTCATCGTGAGCTCGCCGGCGAAACCATGGGGCAAGTACCCCTGTGCGCGCAATCGCTCGCCCAACGCCTCGAACGGCACCCCCTTCTCCAATGCGCGTTGCATCTCGGCGCGGGCCTGATGCGCCGCAAGGCCCGAAGAAAGCACGAAAGGCTCTTCCCCTGCCAATTGTTCGGCGCCTGGCTCAAGCGTAAGCCCCAAACGTCTGCGTAAGAAAAAACGCGCCGGGGCGCAAAGCGCCTCGACAAGCTCCCGCCAATCGAGCGCTTGGCTTCTTTCCGCGGGCAAAGACGCCGTCACGAAGGGAACGATCGCATCGCCCACGGGCGGCGGACAACATTCCTGGGCGTAGCTGAATAGACGCGCATCCTCGGCGGAAAAATATCGCTGCGCAAATGGCTGCAGCGGATGGCGTACGATGATCTCCTCTGCGCTTCGACCGGTCATATGGGCCAGCGTAGCGACCAGTTCCGCGACGGGCGCAGCCGGAGGGAATTCGGCGTGCCCGCGGGAATCGGCGCCCGTGAATGTCACGATCAGGGCGTCCCGAGCCGAGAGCAGCGTTTCCAGAAAAGCGTAGCGCTCGGCAGCGCGGCGATCACGCCCGCTCCCCGCTTGCGCCAAGAGATCGAATTCTTCGGGCGGATGCGCACGCGGCCAAGCGCCATCGTTCATGCCGACAAGGCAAACGATGCGCTTGGCGAGTGGCCGTCCTGGCGCGAGCTGAGCGATCGTCGCGCAGCCCGAGACGAAGGCATGCGCAGAGCGCCGCTCCGCAAGGCGCGCACCCAATTCAGCCAGCACCATCGCCACTTGCACGGGCGTCTCAACCCTTGCGGCGCACGCGGCGTCTCTGATCTCACGCAAAACACGCCGCAAGCGCAACATCTGATCGGCCTCCTCCTCGTCTGGCGCGAGGAAACGCTCGCAAGTCTCCAGCAGGCGATCACAAAGCAAGTGGGGCGGCGCGGGATCCTGCCAAGCAAGAGCCGCCGCGCGCAGCGCCTCGAGATAATCGAGGAAGCGGCCTAGCAGCTCAGCCCGTTGTCCTTCCACCCCCGCCAAGGGCGACACGCCCCGATAAGGAGGGCTGTCATCGGACAGCGCGATGGCCAGCAGACAGCGCATCATGCCGAAACGCCAGGTGTGCATCTCTTCTACAGGCAAGTCACGCCGTTCTCGATGCGCGCCGTCAAGTCCCCAGCGCACGCCCGCTTCTGCCACCCAAACGCGCAAGAGCGGGATCTCGTCGGCCTGAATCGCAAAGGCGCGCCGAATCGGCGCCTCCTCCAAGAGCTCCATCACCGCTTCGGCCTGGAAATCCCCCGCCAGCGTCTCGAGCAGGCAGCGAAGCGCGCGCAGCAAAGGCATATCCAACGCGGAAAGATCGGCAAGGCGGCAAGGAATCGCCTGCCCCTCCACGCCATCTTCAAGCACCGCGCCCACGACCGGCCCATAGGCGTCGATATCGGGCGTCAAGATCAATAAATCGGCAGGAGTGAGCGTCGGACAGCGCATAAACCAGGCGAGCAGGCGATCTCGCAGCACCTCGGCTTCTCGCTGCGGCCCATGACACGCATGGATTTCTACCGTGCCATCATCGGCCACCCCAGAACTCGTTTGTAACGCCAATAAATCCGCTTGCAAACGTCCAAGCAAGGTGTGGGCCGGCTCTTGGTAACGCTCGTCGAGACAAGGCGCCTCGGAAAGCCGCTCCGCAAGGTAACGTCGACCGCGACCCAACGACGCCAGCAAAGGGTGACCAATCTCGAACAGCACTTCGACGCCCGCATTCGCCAACGTGACCGACAATTTGCGCCGGGGTTCGACGAGCTCGCCCCAGTACTCGCGTGAGGGCGAGAGCACATAGTTCGTGATTGCGCAATGATCGGCGAGGCGCTGAAAAAAACGCCAATAAAGTTCGGGTAAGTCATCGACGCAAAAGAAAGCGATGCGGCGCGGCAAGCTCGCCGCCGCGTCCGTCTTTTTTTCAAGCGCGAGAAAAAAGCGCTCCGCGGGGTGCTGCATTCCATCGACGGGCAATTCCGCGACCAGCCGTCGCCAGATTTCCGCCTGCCAAGCTTCGTGCTCGCCGAGGCCGAAGTGCTCGCCGCGCGCCCATCCGATCGGCCATTCCGGCCGCTCGACGAGATAGCGATGCAATGCGCTCGCGATACGCACGGCAAGCTCATAGCCCTTGCGGCCGTCATCATCCTTGAGATAAGCCATGAGCGCCGGGGCCCGCACCTCCTGGCAAATTCGCAGTAAGCGCCATTGCAAAAGGCGTGGGTCAAAAGGATTGGTCTTGCCGATTTCCGGCAGCACGCTGGCCATCAATCGCCAGGCGAGTTCTGCGGGAAACGCCCAATCGATGCGCGCCGCGATGCCGAGCGCATCGGCCAGGCGAAACTCGAGCCAGCGTGCAAGCGCCGTGGAAGGCGCGACGATGATTTCACGCGCCAGTAACGGCGCCGGCTCCTGGCGGAGGCGATCCGCGAGCGCCTCGGCGAGGACTTCGACGCAATTGCTCGTCACGACCTGCAGCATGGTCGAGCATCCTAACGCACAAAACGCGAAAAGCCCAAGATGACCCGAGATCAAATCAAGAGAGCCTTGCGTGCTCTCCGGCAAGAGGGAAGGTATGCACGGCTGGCGGTTCCCGTGGCTGAGCATTCAGCGTGCAAGCGCCTGGCCATCCCCTTTTGCGGGGATCCCTTCGGGACTCTCGAGAATGGAAAAGGCGCAAGAAAAGCAGAAAAACGAGCCCCTCAGCAGCCGTGAGAACATTCCCCGGAATGAATTGTCAGCGATGGTCTTTGCTTGGGCTAGGCAAAGCAAGCAAACGGATTGTCGCCTGCACGAAACGCCTCAAACGATCCGCCAGCTGCGTGAATCGAGCAAGGAAACCGACCGGCAGATCCGAAAGCTCGACCCACGGCGCGGGGGCCAGGCGCCCGGCTGGGACAATCCGTGCAAAGCAGGGGGGGCCGGCGAGGAGGGGCTGCTTGGCGAGCAGCGGATACCGGTGCATCGCATCTATCCGCATGCGGGTTCGTGCAACGATGCAGGCAAGACGGTGAGGAAAATCGACCTCTTGGTCGTCGATGGCGAACCTGCGATGGCGGCCGAAAGCAAGAGTCGGCTGACGACGCAGGAAGTCGACGAGCGCCATGAACGGCTTGCACGTTTCAAGACTTTTCTCCCCGCGCAGGGAGACAAGATTTTGCATGGGGCGGTCGCGGCGCTGGGCGCGTCGGAGAAGTTGACCCCGTCGTCCGATCGCGCGGGGCCATGCGAGCTCGCGCAGACCGATGATAGCGTCGTATCCTGAAACCGCCCGGGAACCCGAAAGAGGTCCCAGGCGCAGGCAAAGGGGAAGAGGCCATGCCATTTTCAAAACTCTTGGAAAGGCCGCCACCCGGCTGCAAAGAAAGCCGCAGACGAATGCGGGCTGAGCGGCGCAGCCTTGATCGCCCCTTTGCACACGCCGCTGGCTCGGCGCGGATTTCATCAGGTCGAATTTCCTAGGGCGCTCCCCTGACGCTTGCAATTTTTGGGATCAGCGGGAGACAGCCCATGCCGCAAATAGCGAGCGCCCTGGCGATGCTTTTCAGGGGATGAAAAGCAAAAACCCCACGACGCAATTCGCGCTGCGGGGTTTCAGGGAGTTTGCTGGGGTGGCGGATGGGATTCGAACCCACGACAACCGGAATCACAATCCGGGACTCTACCAGCTGAGCTACCGCCACCGTCCGTAAAAAACCATTTTAGCAAGGTTCGGCCAGCTTGCGACAAGCTTTGCCTCATTCGCCTCCCAAGGTCTTAAACAGGCTCGCCGTGGCGCGCGCCAGCGCTGCCGCCGTGGCGATTCTCGTCTGTTCAACGGCAAAAAGGCTCCGTTGGGCGTCTAACACTTCCAAGGCCGTCGCCACCCCCGCGGCTAGGCGCGCCTCGACGCGCATGAGTCGCTCGCGCTCTGCCACGCTCTGGGCGTCGAGCGCTTGCTGCTGCGCCGCCAGCGTCGCGCGTGCGGCCAAGGCATCGGCGACTTCGCGGAAGGCCTGTTGGATCGCTTTTTCGTATTCCGCCAAAGCGATCTCGCGCCGCGCTTCGCTGGCTTCTGCGTTCGCCTCGCGTCGGCCGGCATCGAAGAGCGACCATTTGAGCACGGGTTGGAAACTCCAGGCGCCAGAGCCGGCAGCAAAAAGACCGGAAAGAGCGGCGCTGGCCGTTCCCGCCGCGATAGTCAAGGTGATGCGCGGAAAATAAGCGGCGCGTGCGGCGCCAAGATTGGCGTTGGCGGCAATCAACTTCTGCTCGGCGGCGAGAATGTCGGGTCGCGCCAAGAGAACGTCTGCGGGCAAGCCGAGCGCAACCGGCGGTAATTGGCCCAGGCTTGCCGAAGGCGAGACCGTCATCTCCGCACCTACGAGGACTCGCAGCACGTTCGCCGCCTGGCTGCGCTGGCGCTCGAGGGCGGAAACCTCGGCGCGCGCAGCATGCCATGCGGCTTCAAGGATGAATAGATCGAGATCGTTGGCCAATCCTACTTCGCGCCGGCTGCGCAACAAACGAAGGCTCTCCAGGCGATTGGCCGCCATTTGCTGCGCCACTTGCAGCCGCTGCTCGGCTTCGACGAACGTGTAGTAGGCGTTTGCGACTTCTCCGATCAAGGCTAAGCGTGCGGCGCGACGCGAAAACTCGCTCGCAAAGAACTGCGCGCGGGCAGCGGTTTCGAGCGCCTCCAGGCGCCCCCAGAAATCGAGCTCGAAAGCAGGCACACCGAGGTTGGCATCATAGCGTCGGCTGATCATCGCTATGCCGCGCGCCGCAAGATCCGCAGGCACCCGCGCCGCTTGCTGCTGGAAGCTCAGATCGAGCATGGGCAAGCGGTCGGCAGAGGCTGCATCGAGCTGGGCGCGCGCCTCTTTCACACGACTGGCGGCGATCGCGAGATCACGGTTGTGCTCGAGCGCAAGCTCGATGAGCCGCTGCAGTTCTGGCTCGGTAAACCATTGGCGCCAGCCAATCGGGACGATTGCGGTCGCCGTGGCTTCTGAATCGGGCCACTGTGCAGGTATCGGTGCAGCTGGCCGTTCATAGGGGGGAATCGGCGCGCAGCCAGCGAAAAACATCACAACGCCGATCCATGACGCACGCAGGCAGGGACGCCATGCGGTCTGCCCCCTCCGTGTCGGCGGCAGAAAAACGTGGCGCCTCGTTTCAGAAAGCATGATCAGCCCCCTCGCTGCGCGTGCGTGCATGTCCCGGAAAGAACTTGCGCACGACGACGTAAAAGACAGGCACCAGGAATACCGCCAACACGGTCGCCGCCAGCATGCCGCCGATCACGCCCGTCCCGATCGCATGCCGACTTTCGGCGCCCGCACCCGTAGAAATCGCCAGCGGAAACACGCCGGCGATGAAGGCAATGGATGTCATCAATATGGGGCGAAAGCGCAGCCGACAGGCCTCCACGGTGGCGTCGATCAACGTTTTACCCTGATCTTGGAGGGCGCGCGCAAACTCGACGATCAAGATGGCGTTCTTGGCCGAAAGTCCGATGATCGCGATCAGGCCGACCTTGAAATAAACGTCGTTGGGCAGGCCCCGCAAGAACGCGGCGGCAGCGGCGCCGAAAACCCCCAGCGGAACGACCAACATGACGGCAAAGGGGATCGCCCAGCTCTCGAACAACGCTGCCAACACGAGAAATACGACGAGTACCGAAACAGCATACAGCATCGGCGCCTGCTCCGCGGATAGGCGTTCTTCATAGGAGGTCGTAGCCCACTCAAAGCCGATGCCGGAAGGGAGTTGCTGCGCGATTTCCTCCATCGCCGCCAGCGCTTCACCGGTCGAACGGCCAGCAGCCGCCATCCCTGAGATCTTCATCGCGGGCAGGCCATTGAAGCGGTCCAACTTCGGGCTACCCACGGTCCAGCGCGGCGTAGCGAGTTCCGCCAGTAGGACCATCTCGCCTTTGGCGTTTTTGACCGGCAGCTTGAGCATCGCGTCGACGGTGGCGCGCGTTTCCGCATCGGCCTGCATTTGCACGCGTAGGATTCTGCCCTGACGCACGAAATCGTTGATGTAGGCGACGCCCAATGCCGATTGCAGGGCATCGTTGAGCTCGGTAAGCGTCACGCCCAGCGTCTCGGCCTTTTCGCGATCGATGTCGAGATAAAGCTGAGGCGCGGGCTCTTGTCCTTCCGGCCGCACGGCAGCCAGGCGAGGATCCTTCTGCGCTAATGCAAGCGCCATATTTCTGGCCTCGATCAATTTCGCACGCCCGACGCCTGCACGATCTTGCAGCCGGAAATCAAAACCGCCCGCCGCGGCAAGCTCGGGAATCGGAGGCGGGTTGATGGCAAAGACGAGCGCATGCTTGATGCGTGCAAACACCTTGTTCGCCTCTCGCACGATGCGCTGCGCGCTACTCTCGGGCTTTGTGCGTTCATCCCAAGGCTTCAACCGTACGAAGGCCGTCGCGGCGTTCTGGCCGCGTCCTGCAAAGGAGAAACCCGCGACACCGATCACATGCTCGACCTCCGGCATGTCGAGATAATATTTCTCCAACGCCGCCAGCACCTCGAGCGTGCGCTCGCGCGTGGCGCCCGGCGGCAGCTGCACCATGTTGATCAGATATCCCTGATCCTCTTCGGGGAGAAAACTGCCTGGCAGCTTCCAGAAAAGCCACCCCGTGGCGACGAGTAACGCCGCATAGAGCGCGAGCATACGCACAAGCCGCTTGAGCACGCACGCGACGCCATGCGCGTATGAAGTCGTCGCGCGGGCAAAAAAGCGCGTGAATCGGCTTTCCTGGTGGCTCGTCTGCGCAAGAATGCTCGCGCACAGCGCGGGAGTGAGCGTCAGCGCCATCAAGGCGGAAAACAGGATGGTGGTGACCAACGTCACCGAGAACTGCCGATAGATCGCGCCTGTGGAGCCGCCAAAGAACGCCATCGGCACGAACACTGCAGCGAGCACGAGAGTGATGGCGATGATCGCGGTGACGATCTGATCCATGGCTTTGCGAGTCGCTTCACGCGCCGACAGACCCTCGGTCGTCATGATGCGTTCGACGTTTTCCACGACAACGATGGCGTCATCGACGACGATGCCAATGGCCAGCACCATGGCGAACAGCGTCAAGACGTTGATCGAAAACCCAAACACATAAAGCCCGATCAGGCCGCCGAAGAGGGCGACCGGAACGACGATGGTGGGAATCAAGGTGGCGCGAAGCTTGCCCAAGAACAGCCACATCACGAGGAAGACGAGGAACACGGCTTCGATCAGCGTCTTGACCACCTCTTGGATCGAAATCTCGACGAATTTCGAGGTGTCATAGGGAATCGCCCATGCGATGCCCGGCGGGAAATAGCGCTCGAGCTCGCTCATCTTCGCACGCACGGCTTTCACTGTCTCCAGCGCATTCGCACCCGGAGCGAGACGAATCGCAATGGCGGCATTGGGTTGTCCATCTAGACGCGCAGCGACCGAATAATCCTGGGCGCCAAGCTCGACACGAGCGATGTCGCCCAAACGAAGGATCGAGCCATCGGCGTTGGCTCTCACGATGATCGCGCGGAACTCATCGGGGGTCGTCAGCTTGCCTGGCGTCGTCACCACTGCATTGAGCTGCTGGCCTGGCGATGCGGGAAGCTGTCCCAATTCGCCCGTGGCGAGCTGGACATTCTGGGCGCGTATGGCGCGCGCCACATCCGCCGGCGTCACCCGATAGGCTTGAAGCTTCTCAGCTTTCAGCCAAATGCGCATCGAATACTCGGTGCCAAAGAGGATCGCCTCGCCGACGCCAGGCACGCGGCGAATCGGTTCGAGGACGTTCGCCGCCGCAAAACTTCCCAGATCAACGTTGTTTTTGCTTTTGTCGGGAGAAAACAGCGAGACGATGACGACATAATTGCGCGCGGTCTTGCGCACCGTCACGCCGAGTCTGCGCACGTCATCGGGCAAGCGGGACTCGACCCGTTTGACGCGGTTCTGCGCTTCCACGGCGGCGTAATCGAGATTGGTACCCGGCGCAAAGGTCAGCGTTACGCTCCCGGTGCCGATCTGCGAAGAGGACTCCATGTAGAGCAGGTTCTCGATGCCGTTCATCTCCTGCTCGATGAGCGCGATGGCGTTGTCCTCGACGACTTGAGCGGCGGCGCCAGGATAAGACACGCTGATTTCCAGAGCCGGAGGCGCCACCGAGGGATACTGGGCGATGGGCAGCTTGCGCAGCGCCAAAAGTCCGGCAAGCAAGATCACCAGGGCGATGACCCACGCAAACACCGGACGGTCGATGAAAAATTTAGCGAACATGGGCCGTCCTTCACTTGGGCTGGGGGGGTGCCTGCGGAGGCGAAGGCACGATCGGCCCCCCTTGGCCGACTGGGACGGCCTTCACTTTCGTGCCCGGGCGCGCCTTTTGCAGGCCGGCCACGATCACCTGCTCGCCTTCCTGAAGGCCTTCCGCGACGAGGAAATCCCCTTCGACCATCCCCGCCGTCTTGATCACTCTTGCTTTCACCTCGCCCTCTTCGCCCACGACCATGACCAGCTGGCCTTGAGGACCACCTTGCACGGCGCGCTGGGGTACCCGCAACGTCTGCTCCGCCACTGCGTAAGGAAAACGGACGCGCACGAACATGCCCGGCAAGAGCTCACGTTTGGGGTTGGGAAAGAGAGCGCGCATCGCGACGGCACCGGTCGAAGGATCGACCGCCAGATCGGAAAAAATCAACTTGCCCGTATGTTCGTAGCGACGGCCGTCTTCGAGGAAAAGCTCGATTTTTTCTGCTTGCGCACGGACTAGCCGACCCGCCTTGAGCGCAGCTTGTAGGCGCAATAGATCGGCGCCGGGCTGGGTGAAATTGACATAGATGGGATCGATCTGTTCGATCGTCACCAGATGGGTAGCTTCCCCCTTGCCGACCAGCGCGCCTTCCGTCACCAATGCCCGGCCAATGCGCCCCGCGATCGGCGCCGGTACACGCGTGTTTTCGAGATCGAGCTCGGCACGTGCAAGCTGGGCTTCGGCCTGCTTAAGCCTTGCAAGTGCGGCATCGAATTCCTGTTGGCTCACGGCCTTGAGCTCGATGAGCGGCTTGTAGCGCTCGACCAAAAGGCGTGCTGCCTCGACCTCGGCGGCCGCGGCGGCGCGCGCAGTGCGAAAAACGCGATCATCGATCGCAAACAAAAGTTGCCCGGCCTGGACGTCGCTACCTTCCTCGAACAACCTCTTTTCGACGATGCCTTCGACACGCGCGCGCACCTGCGCGCTGCGATAGGCAGCAAGCCGCCCCGGGAGATCCTGCGTCAATGTCGCCGAGGCGCGCACCGCCCGCACGACCTCGACCTCCGGCAACTGGTCTTTCGCTGGGCCGGAAGACTGCGCGGCGGTGTTCTTTTCGCTCCCGCCACAGGCGGAAAGTGCAACGAAAAGGAATAAAACGAAGCTGTTCTTGTTCATGAGGCACCCACTCCCGAGGATGCCGCTTATTAGACTACGAAAGCCCTGCAGGCGCGAAAAGACGAAGGTAACGAAATTTTTCGCTACCGCGCCCGCACGCGTGCGAAGGCGGCGGCCATCGCGCTCGTGGGAGCTTCTCGTCCAGCCTTTTCCGAGCCTTTGGCGCCGCTGGGTTTCCCACTCGCTCGGTCCATTCGGCGAAGACACGCCTTATCCGTCAAACGCATCGAAAGGGCAATGCGCCGTCGTTCGAGGTCGACATCCACCACTTTTACCTGGACGATGTCACCCGGCCGCACGACTTGATGAGGGTCTTTGACGAAACGTTCGGCGAGCGCCGAGACATGGACGAGTCCATCCTGATGCACGCCGATGTCGACGAAGGCGCCAAAGTTGGTCACGTTGGTCACCACCCCCTCGAGCACCATGCCGGGTCGCAGATCGGCGATGTCACGGATGGATTCTTGGAAGGCGGGAACCTTGAATACCGGGCGAGGGTCGCGCCCCGGCTTTTCCAATTCGCGCAGGATGTCCCGTACCGTAGGAAGCCCAAAGCGTTCATCCGTGTATTTGCTCGCATCCAATGAGCGCAGCAAGCGAACGTCTCCGATCACCGATCTGAGATCCCGTTTGAGATCTGCAAGGATGCGCTCGACGACAGGATAAGCCTCGGGATGGACACTCGATGCGTCGAGGGGATTGTCGCCCTGCGCGATGCGCAAGAAGCCTGCTGCCTGTTCGAAAGCTTTCGCGCCCAGGCGCGGCACGTTTTTCAGCGCTTCGCGCGTGCGGAAAGGACCGTTCGCTTCGCGATACGCGACGATGTTGGCCGCCAAGCCCGCATTAAGCCCAGAAACCCGCGCAAGCAAAGGAATGCTGGCGGTATTCACCTCAACGCCGACGGCATGGACGCAGTCTTCGACCACAGCGTCGAGCATGCGCGCGAGCTTCGTTTGATCGACATCATGCTGATACTGTCCCACGCCGATGCTCTTGGGATCGATCTTCACGAGTTCGGCCAAAGGATCTTGAAGGCGGCGGGCGATCGAGACAGCCCCGCGCAAAGACACATCGACGTCCGGAAGCTCGCGCGCAGCGATTTCCGATGCGGAATAAACCGAAGCGCCGGCTTCCGAGACCACCACCTTGGCGAGCTTGAGCTCAGGATGGCGTTCGATGAGATCGGCGACCAAGCGCTCCGTTTCGCGACTGGCTGTGCCGTTGCCAATGGCGATGAGCTGCGCGTGATGCATGCGCGCGAGACGAGCAAGGGTCGCGATCGCGCCTTCCCAGTCCCGCCGAGGCTCGAAGGGATAGATCGTCGCCGTCTCGACGAGCTTGCTGGTCCCATCGCAGACAGCCACCTTCACCCCCGTGCGAATGCCCGGATCCAGGCCGATCACCGTCCTCGCGCCAGCCGGCGCCGCCAAGAGCAAGTGCTTCAGATTCTTGGCGAAGACACGCATCGCCTCTTCCTCTGCGCGTGCGCGCAGCGCCGCCATCAGCTCGCTTTCAAGGGAAAGGGACAGTTTGACGAGCCAAGTCCAACGCGCCGTTTCCCAGAGCCAACGATCGGCCGGACGGCCCTTCAATGCCAAGCCGAAGTGCTTGGCGACCCGCTCGATCGCTGGCGAGGGCTGCGGCGGATCGGCAAGTTCTGGCATCGTCTTCAATGACAAGCGCAATATTTCTTCCTGACGGCCGCGAAAGAGCGCGAGCGCTCGATGCGACGGCACATCGCGCCAGGGTTCTTGATAAGCAAACCAATCACGATACTTTGCCCCAACCGCCTCTTTGCCTTCGATCACGGTGGAGACGACGATTCCTTCCGCCATCAAGAATCGGCGCAAATCATCGAGCAAGGCAGCGTCTTCGGAAAAGCGCTCCATGAGAATCTGACGCGCGCCCTCGAGCGCAGCCTTGACGTCAGGGACGCCTTTGTCCGCATCGAGATATTTCGCTGCTTCGACCTCGGGATCGAGCCCGGGGTCTGCATGCAAGCCGAGCGCCAATGGCTCGAGGCCCGCTTCTCGTGCAATCTGGGCTTTCGTCCGTCGTTTGGGCCGATAGGGTAGATAAAGGTCTTCGAGGCGCTGCTTGGTCTCAGCCTCTTCGATCGCGCGCCGCAGCGCGTCCGTGAGTTTGCCTTGCCTTTCGATCTCGGCAAGGATGGCAGCCCGTCGCTGATCCAATTCGCGCAAATATTCCAGACGCTCCTTGAGGGCCCGCAATTGGCCATCGTCGAGATGTCCGGTCGCTTCCTTGCGATAACGCGCAACGAAAGGCACGCTTGCGCCTTCGTCGAACAATCGAATGGCGGCAACCACTTGCGCGGGCATGACGCCCAGCTCGGCGGCCAAACGCAGTTCAATGCTTGGCAACATGATCGAATCACGCGCAAAAAAGGCCGCATTGTAAGCCGCGCCGCGTCTTGCTCCCCCAAAAGCCGCATTGCTCGATGCTTTGAGCCGGCGAGTAACGCGGCGCGGCGGTAGTGTGCTGACTTGTACGCAAAAACACCTAGGGTAGCGGATGGGTGGGTGGTCATGGTAAGAGGTTGATGATCGAGATCGACCTTGCACCCATTAGGAGGGCAAACCCTGACCACGAGGAAGCATACGACGAAGTTGTCGGCGGAGGAAACAGTTGTGGGTGACTGTCAGATCAAAGTCGTAATGTCCCCTTTTTCCAAAGCAGAAATGTACCCTTTTTTGTCACGAAGGGAGTGATGGTGGAAGGGGTATTGACGATGAGTGCAAAGGAGTGAGATCGGCTCAAGGTGATCGAGGCGGTGGCTGAGAAGCGGCTCAAGCAGCAGGAAACGGCTGATCGGCTGGGGCTGTCGCTGCGCCAAGTCAAGCGCCTGGTACGGGCGCGGTGGGCTGGTGTCCAAGCGGCGCGGGCGGCCGAGCAACCGGCGCATCGGGCAAGCGGAGCGCGAGGCAGTCTTGGCCTGCGTGCGCAGCCGCTACGCCGATTTTGCTCCCCATCCTGGCGGCCGAGTATCTGACGAGCTTTCACGGCTTTTCCCCCTCGCTGGAAACCCTGCAGCAATGAATGATCGAGGACGGGTTATGGGTGCCCAAGCGCCAGCGCCATAAGCGGCCGTTGCAATTGCGTAAGCGGCGCGCCTGCGTGGAGGAGCTGGTGCAAATCGACGGCAGCCCCCATGTCTGGCTGGAAGAGCGCGGGCCGCGCTGCACCCTGATCACCTTCGTCGATGATGCCACCGGTCGGTTGCAAGATGCGCGCTGCGAACCGGCCGAGACGAGTCAGGCCTACCTAC
>JAOADW010000044.1 GCA_026417115.1 Rhodocyclaceae bacterium | reverse complement strand
GCGTAACAGCAGGCGACATCGCCGGGCCGGCGCGGCGCAATGCGATAGGGTATCGGCCGGCCAGAAGCCTTCTCGAAGGCACGCACCATTTCGAGCACCGAATATCCACGACCAGTGCCCAAATTGACAGTGAGGAGCCCGCCTTCCCGGGCAAGGACGGCAAGCGCGGCGAGGTGTCCGAGCGCGAGGTCGACGACATGAATGTAATCGCGCACGCCGGTGCCATCGGGAGTGGGATAGTCGTCGCCGAAGACGGATAAATAGGGCCGTTTACCGACGGCCACCTGCGCGATATAAGGCATCAGATTGTTGGGAACGCCCTGGGGGTCCTCGCCGATGCGTCCGGAAGGGTGTGCGCCGACGGGGTTGAAATAGCGCAAAAGAGCGATGCGCCAAGCGTCATCCGCCGCATGAAGGTCGCGCAAGATGTCCTCGATCATCAACTTCGTGCGGCCATAGGGATTGGTCGCCCCAAGCGGCGCATCCTCTGGGATCGGCACCGTCTGCGGGTTGCCATAAACGGTTGCCGAAGAAGAAAAAACCAGCGTTTTGACGCCTGCTTCCGCCATCGCCTCGAACAACCGGATGCTGCCAATGACGTTGTTGTCATAGTAGGCCAATGGCTTGGCGACCGATTCGCCCACCGCCTTCAGCCCAGCGAAATGAATCACCGCCTGGCAGCCGGAAAGCGCGACGCGCACCGCGGCGCGATCGCGGATGTCGCCCTCATAGAAGGCTGGGCGACGGCCGCAGATCTCGCCAAGCCGGTCGAGCACGCTTGCTTTGCTGTTCGAGAGATTGTCGATGATCGTCACGTCATGGCCAGCGGCCATCAGCTCGACGACGGTATGACTGCCGATATAGCCGAGGCCGCCCGTGACCAGGATGCTACGCATTATGCCTCCTTCATGCGATAAGGCGATGGATCGATCTCGGGCGCGCGCCCCAGGATCAAATCGGCAAGCAAGGCGCCAGAGCCCACGGCCATGGTCCAGCCCAAGGTGCCATGGCCGGTGTTGAGATAGAGCCCCTCGATCGGCGTCGGTCCGATCAAAGGCACGTTGCCCGGAGTCGCTGGACGCAAGCCGCACCAGCGTTCGATCTTGTCCTCCTCGATGGGCACACGCGGGAAGAGCGCACGCACGCGCCGCAGCAGAGGCGCGATACGCGCATCACGAATGCTGAGATCATACCCCGCGAATTCGGCCGTGCCGGCCACCCGCAAACGCGCCCCGAGACGCGAAAAAACGAGTTTTGCGCCATCGTCGATCAGGCTCACGCGGGGCGCCCATTGTGACGCCTCGGCCTCGAGCGGGATCGTCACGGAATAGCCCTTGGCGGGATAAACCGGCAAACGCAACCCTAAGGGCGCAAGCAGGGGTGTGCTGAAGCTGCCGGCGGCGACGACCAGACAATCGGCGGAAATTCGTTCTCCCGAGGCCAATTGCAGGGCATGAAAACGCTTCTCACGCACCTCGAGCGCGCACACGGTCTCGCCGAACCGGAAGCGCACGCCAAGCCGACGGCAATGCTCGGCAAGTCCAACGGCGAAGCGATGCGCATCGCCCGATTCGTCGTCTGCCGTATAGGTGCCTCCCACGATGGGCAGTCTGCTTTCCGCAAGCGCAGGCTCGATGGCGAGGCACTCGTCGGCAGAAACCGGCCGCCGGTCGCAGCCGAAACGGCGCATCGTTTCCGCTTGCAACACGGCATGCGCAAACTCCCCGCGATCGGTATAGACATGCAGGATGCCGCATTCAAGGCAGTCATAGTCGAGTGAAAGCTCCTGGCGCAAGGCTTTCAATTTTTCCCGGCTCATCAACGCCAGGGCCAGGATCGCACGAATGTTCTCACGCGTGCGCGTTGCGCGACATTCGCCCAAGAAGCGCAAGCCCCAGCGCCACTGGGCCGGATCGAGACGCCAACGCCAAAGCAAGGGCGCATCGCTGCGCCCGAGCCATGCGAGGATCTTTTGGGGCGCCCTGGGGTTCGCCCAGGGCTCGGCATGGCTCGTCGAAATCTGGCCGCCATTGGCAAAGCTCGTCTCTCGCGCAACGCCGGGTTGGCGATCGAGGACGGTCACCTTGAGACCCTCGCGCGCGAGATGCCAGGCAGAGGCGACGCCAATGAGTCCTGCGCCCAGGATTAGAATGTGCATCGTGGCAACGTCTTCGTGTCCATTGCAGGCATTATAGGGAGCCGATGAAATTCCTCTTCGATCTTCTTCCAGTCATTCTCTTCTTCGTCGCATACAAGGCTTACGACATCTATGTCGCGACCACTGTCGCGATCGTTTCGACCTGTGCGCAAATCGCCTGGATCAAATGGCGTCATGGACGCGTTGATAAGATGTTGATCGCCAGTGGCGTGCTCGTCGTTGTTTTCGGGGGCATGACGCTCTTTCTGCACGATCCCACCTTCATCAAATGGAAGCCGACGATTCTTTATTGGCTATTCGCCGCCGTGCTCGCAGGCGCCGCGCTCATGCGGCGCAACCTGATGCGCACCATGCTCGCTGAACAAATCGAGCTGCCGGATGCACTTTGGCGCAGGCTCAACTTTTCCTGGATCGTTTTTTTCGCGTTCATGGGCGCCGCCAACCTCTATGTCGCTTATGGCTTCAGCGAAGAAGCCTGGGTCAATTTCAAATTGTTCGGCGGCATGGGTCTGATGCTCGTCTTCGTCCTGCTCCAGGGCGTCGTGATTAGCCGCCATTTGCCTACCGAAAAGGAGTCGCGTTGATGCTTTACATGATTCTCGGCGAGGATGCGCCCGGCACGTTGCAAGCTCGCCTAGCGGCACGCCCTGCCCACCTCGCGCGCTTGCAGGCGCTCATCGAAGAAGGCCGGCTGATTCTGGCTGGCCCTTGCCCAGCCATCGATAGTCCTGATCCCGGGCCTGCGGGCTTTTCCGGAAGCCTGATCGTCGCCGAGTTTCCCTCGCTGGCAGAAGCCGAAAGCTGGGCGGCTGGCGACCCCTATGTGACGGCGGGCGTCTTTGCCCGTGTCGTCGTCAAACCCTTCAAGCGCGTATTGCCATGAACACGACCGAGCATCTCCGCGTCAAACTGGCCGTGCTCTCGCCCGTGCGGCTAGACATTCGAGACGACAGCGCCCAGCATGTGGGCCACGCGGGCAGTCGAGAAGGCGGTCATTATGCCGTCACCATCGTTTCGGAGCGCTTTCGCGGGCTTACGACGCTTGCACGTCATCGCCTGGTGTATGATGCCATCGGTGATCTTTCCGCTTGTGGCATCCATGCCCTGGCGATCGTCGCCCGCACGCCCGAAGAAACAACCTCCTACTGAATCCAACCTGTGAGAACACTCGTATGAAACGCATCCTCGCTCCTCTTTCCCTCGTCAGCCTGATCACGCTCGCCTCGCCTGTTGCCTACGCCGACAGCGTGCTCGCCAAGGTCAATGGCAAACCGATCCCCGCCTCGCGCGCTCAAGTGATCCTCGCCAACCAACTCGCGCAGGGGCAAACCAAGACCCCCGAGCTCGAAGCGGCGATCAAAGAAGAACTCGTACGACGCGAGGTCTTGGCCCAAGAAGCGACGAAGAAAGGTTTCGACAAGAAGCCCGACGTGCAGGCGCAGATGGACCTCGCGCGCCAGGGAGTGTTGATCTCCGCCTATCTCAACGACTACGCACGTAATCTGAAGATATCCGACGAAGACGTCAAGAAGGAATATGACGCCATCAAAGCCGCGCTGGGCGAAAAGGAATACAAGGCGCGCCATATCCTCGTCGAAACCGAAGGCGAGGCCAAGGACGTCATCGCCAAGCTGAAAAGCGGCGCGAAATTCGAAGAGCTGGCCAAAGCCTCGAAAGACCCCGGCTCCAAGGAGCGTGGCGGCGATCTCGGTTGGGCGAACAAGGCGAGCTTCGTGCAACCGTTTGCCGAAGCCATGGTCAGGCTGGAAAAAGGCAAATTTACGGAAGTACCCGTGCAGACCAATTTTGGCTGGCACGTGATCCAGCTCGACGACGTACGCGAGCTCAAGGCGCCCGCGCTCGATGAGGTCAAGCCCCAGATCGTGCAAAGGTTGCGCAATATGGCCGTAGAAAAACACATCGCCGAGCTTCGCAACAAGGCCAAAATCGACTGACGAGCCTGCAGGATTTGCTCGTCAGTGCAAACCATGGGCCTTTTGTCCCGATGGCGCCAGTCCCGCGCACGCCGATTAGCGGCCCGTCTTGCCATCGACGACGCCGAATGGCGAGAGGCCGCATGGCCCTACCCTTTCTTCGACCGACTGAGCGAAGAAGAATGGAACCGCCTGCGTCGACTCGCCGCGGAATTCATCGTGAGCAAGGAATGGAGCGGCGCGCAGGGGCTCGCGCTCACCCGCCGCATGCAACTCGAAATCGCGTTGCAGGCCTGCCTTCCAATCCTCAATCTAGGCCTTTCATGGTATGACGAATGGGTTGGCATCATCATCTACCCTGGTGACTTCGTGATTCCCCGCCGCATCATCGATGATGACGGCGTCGTCCATGAATATGACGACACCGTGCTTGGAGAAGCTTGGGAAGGCGGGCCCGTCTTGCTATCCTGGTTTGACGACCCGAACGCCACTGGCGATGTCAATGTCGTGATTCACGAATTCGCACACAAACTCGACATGACCAATGGCGCAACGGACGGTCTGCCGAGATTGCACGATAAGATGAGCGTGCGCGCCTGGCGCGAAGCATTCGCGCCGGCCTATGAAGATTTCTGTCGGCGCGTCGAGGCCGGCGAAGAGACTTTGCTCGACCCCTATGCGGCGGAACATCCGAGCGAATTCTTCGCGGTGACCAGCGAAGTCTTTTTCGAAGCGCCCTCCCTCCTCGCGGAGGCCTATCCCCCCGTCTATCGGCAACTCGCGTTGTTCTATCGCCAGGATCCGCTTGCGCCGTCCGCAGCGGCTTGACATTGCCCTGTCACGGCGCTTGGGAGAGAATGCGTCATCTCGGATTCTATCGACGACCATGAGCGAAACGACTGCCCTCGAATTGATCGAAAACCGCACCTTCGATGAAATCCATGTCGGCGACAGCGCATCCCTCACACGCACCCTGCGCGCCGAAGACATCCAGATGTTTGCGGTGATCTCCGGCGACATCAATCCCGCCCACGTCGACCCCGAATATGCGCGCTCCTCCGAATTCCGCGAAGTCGTAGCGCATGGCATGTGGGGCGCCTTGTTGTTCTCGAACCTGCTGGGCGCTGAACTCCCTGGACCGGGCACGATCTACGTCGATCAACGACTTCGCTTCGAACGTTCGATTCGCGTTGGCGACACCCTGACGGTCACGGTCACCTGCCAACGCAAGTTCGAACATAACCACCACATCCTCTTCGATTGTCTCTGCACCAACCAAGAAGGCGAGCGCGTGATCGCCGGCGCCATCGAGGTCATCGCGCCGACGACGAAGATTCGCCGCCCCAAAGTGGCCTTGCCGGAAATCCATCTTACCACCACCAAAACCGCTCGTTATGAGCATTTGCTTTCCATCACACGCGACCTTTCCCCCATCCGCATGGCCGTCGTTCACCCCTGTGACGTCGAGTCGCTCAAGGGTGCCTTGCTCGCACGCGACCGCGGTCTCATACACCCTACGCTCGTCGGGCCTGTGCTCCGCATCCGCAAGCTCGCCGAAGAATTGGGCGCAGACCTTGCCGGCTGCACGCTGCTCGACGTGCCGCATAGTCATGCCGCGGCAGAAGCGGCGGTCGCGCTCGCGCGTGAAGGCCAAGTCGAAGCCTTGATGAAGGGCTCGCTGCACACCGACGAGCTGATGAGCGAAGTCGTGGCAAAAGAAACTGGCTTACGCACCGGCCGACGCATCAGCCACGTGTTCCTCATGGACGTGCCGACCTATCCACGCCCCTTGATGATCACCGATGCCGCCGTCAATGTAGCGCCGGATCTCGTCACCAAGGTCGACATCGTGCAAAACGCGATCGATCTCGCCCACATGCTGCGCATCCCGGAACCCAAGGTCGCGCTCCTCGCCGCTGTGGAAACCGTCAATCCGAAGATGCCGGCGACCTTAGACGCCGCCGCCTTGTGCAAGATGGCCGATCGGGGCCAAATCAAAGGAGGCGTGCTCGATGGACCCTTGGCCTTCGACAACGCGATCTCGACGGCGGCTGCGCGCACGAAAGGCATCAAATCCGTCGTAGCAGGACAAGCCGACATCCTGCTCGTGCCCGACATCGAATCGGGCAACATGCTCGCCAAGCAGCTTGAATACCTCGCCGACGCATTGGCAGCTGGCATCGTGCTCGGAGCGCGCGTACCGATCGTGCTCACCTCGCGCGCCGATTCGGCGATGACACGCACCGCCTCGACCGCCATCGCCGTCGTCATCAGCCATGCCCGACGCGCCAATCGCGCCCCCTAAAAGCCCATGCAAGACGGCATCCTCACCCTCAACGCGGGTTCCTCCTCGCTCAAGTTCGCGCTCTTTCCCTACGCGCCGACGCTGCCCGAGCGTCCTGGGCTATTCGGCGCCATCGACGGTCTGGGCTCGCAGCCGCGCTTCCAAGTCAAAGACGCCGGCGGCACGCTCCTCGACACGACCATCGATCTGCCAAGCGAAGGGGCGCATCGGGCAGCGCTGGCGCATCTTTTTGCCTGGCTTGCATCGCACGAAGGCGGATGGTCCATCCAGGCGGTCGGCCACCGCGTCGTCCATGGCGGCGAGCATTTCACGGCGCCCGTGTGCATCGATGAGGCCGTCATGGCGCAACTTGCCCAGCTGATCCCTTTGGCGCCGTTGCATCAGCCGCACAACCTTGCCGGCATCGAAGCAATGCGTTCCGCGTTGCCACATGTGCCGCAAATCGCTTGCTTCGATACGGCCTTCCACCGCAGCCAGCCCGCTCTTGCCCAGCTCTTCGCCCTTCCACGCAAGATCACGGCGCTGGGCGTGCGCCGCTATGGTTTCCATGGTCTTTCTTACGAATACATCGCCGAAGCCCTACCGCGCCATTTGCCTTGCGAAAAGGCCGATGGCCGAGTCATCGTCGCCCATCTCGGCAATGGCGCCTCGATGTGCGCTCTCTGGCAACGCAAGAGCATCGCCACGACGATGGGCTTTACCGCCCTCGAAGGGCTGATGATGGGGACGCGCTGTGGCGCTCTCGATCCGGGGGTGCTGCTTTACTTGCTGGAACATCAGGGCATGTCGGTAGCGGCGCTGACGCAATTGCTTTACAAAGAATCAGGCCTGCTCGGCGTGTCGGGCATCTCTTCCGACATGCGCACCTTGCTCGCCAGCGACCACCCAGAGGCGCAAGAAGCAATCGAACTCTTCTGTTACCGCATCGTGCGCGAAACGGGCTCGCTCGTCGCCGCGCTCGGTGGGCTCGACGTATTCGTCTTCACGGGCGGCATTGGCGAGCACGCGGCCCCGATACGCGCGCGCGTCTGCCGCCAGCTCGCTTGGCTTGGCCTAGCGCTCGATGAGGCCGCCAACGCCGCCGGCGCGCGCTGCATTTCCTCGTGTGAGAGCCGCATTCCCGTCCTCGTCTTGCCGACCAACGAGGAATGGATCATCGCCAGGCATGTGCTGAAGTTGCTGAAAACATGACCTCTCCTTCGCTCGATGCACGCGAGACCTTCCAGGGGGCGACGCCTTTCCGGCTCGTCGCTTTGCTTTCGGTTGCCGCCCTTTGGCTGAGCATCTTCGTTTTGCTGGTCTCTCTAGGCCATTTGCATGAAAAGAACACGGAAAAAGACGTCGCCCAGTTATCGCATGCGCTGGCTTTGCAGACCGAACAGTTGTTCCAGAGCGTGGAGATCTCCATGCAGGTGCTCGCCCAGCGCCTTGCCGCGACTGATTTCGAGCCGGCGGCAATGGCTCGCATCATCCATGAAATGCGCGCCTCTCTGCCTCCCTATATCGATTTCGGCATCTTCGACGCTCAAGGACGAGGAGTTGCTTCGACGGTTCCCGGTTTTCAGGTCGGCGCCCCATTTGCCGACCGAGATTACTTCCGCGCCCACCGCGAACGCGCCGATCTCGGTCTCTACATTGCCGAGCCCATTATGGGGCGCGTCTCGAAAAAGCCGGTTCTCCCCCTGAGCCTTCGGCTTTCCGATCGACGCGGCGCTTTCGTCGGCGTGCTGGTGGGCACGGTCTATACCCAGCATCTGGCCGAGACCTATGGGCGCTTTCCGCTCGGCAGCCAAGGCCTGATCGTCCTGCTGCAGCGACGAGAGCCCTTGCGCGTGGTGGCGCGCTGGCCTCAACATGAAATTTATTTCGGTCGGGATGCTTCCGCCGCACCCGTCTTCGCCTCTATCGCCGCTGGCCAGCCCAAAGGTGTTGCGCGTGGGCGCGGTCTCGATGGCGTCGAACGTATCGTCGGCTGGCACGATGTCGGTAAGCGCCCCTTGTCGCTCGCCGCGGGCATCGCGCTTTCCGATCTCGAAGCCAGCCGCCGAAACGAAAAGCTCATCCTGATCACAACCGGTGGCCTCCTGACCCTGCTCCTTTTCGCGCTCATCGGTGCGCTCGAACGCGGGCGCAAACGGCAAGAAGAGGCCTATGTCGCCCAGCGCCTGCTTGCGGAAACGCAAGCGCGCGACGCAGCCGCGCTCAGATCGGCCATTGACATGCTCAACCGTGCGCAACGGGTCGCCAAGATCGGCAGCTGGCAAATCGATGGCGCCACCCATGAGCTCACGTGGTCGCTCGAAACCTATCGCATCTTTGGCGTCGAATCCCACCAACCCTTGTCTTACGAGGATTTTCTTTCGCGCGTGCATCCCGAGGATCGCGAAAAAGTCGATGCTGCTTGGCGGGCCGCCATGAATGGCGCTCCTTATGACCTCGTGCACCGCATTGTCGTCGGCGGCGAAACGAAATGGGTGCGCGAGCAGGCAGAGCTGAAATTCGATGAGGAAGGAAAATTGCTGCTTGGCATTGGCACCGTGCAAGACGTCACCCAGCAAGTCCTGGATCAGATGGCGCTTGAACAGTCTCGCGCCGAGGCGCAGGCTGCGGATCGGGCAAAAAGCGCCTTTCTCGCCAATATGAGCCATGAGATCCGCACGCCGATGAACGCCTTGTTGGGCTTCATTGAACTGACGCTTGGCGACGCACCGCTCACCCCCAACCAGCGCAGATGGCTGCTCATGGCCCAGAAAGCCGGGCACTCCCTGCTCGTCTTGCTCAATGACTTGATTGATTTTTCGAGAGTCGAGGCAAACAGGCTCACGCTCGAGGAAGCGCCGTTTTCCGTGGCCGAAGTGGTCGCTGAAGTCAGAGATTTGTTCGCAGCGCAAATGGAACAAAAGCATCTCGCCTGGAAAGCCGAAATCGCCGCCGATGTGCCCGCCGTGGTCATTGGCGATGCCATGCGCTTGCGCCAGGTACTCGTCAATCTCGTCGGCAACGCCGTCAAATTCACGCCCAGCGGCGGTGTTTCGCTCTACGCCAAGGCGCTCGCCTCCGAGGATCCTGATCGCATCGCTCTCGAATTCAGCGTTCAGGACACCGGCATCGGGCTGAATCCCGACGACAGCGAACGGTTGTTCGCCCCATTCACCCAAGGCGAAAGCGGCACGACACGCCGTTTCGGCGGTGCCGGCCTAGGGTTGGCGATTTGCCGACGGCTCGTCACGTTGATGAGCGGAGAGATCCGAGCCTTTGGCGCTCCTGGCGTTGGCGCCACTTTCCGGTTTACCATCCGCGTCAAGCGCGCCAGCGAAGAATCTCCGTGCAACCCGCCAGACCTCGTCGCCTTCAAGGCCAAGCCGACCTCCTCACCGCCGCTGGATGCGACCCCGCCGCCACCTCTTGCGGTTGCTGCCGCCACGAAACCGGCCCTTCCTCTAGCCGAGGGTGCGACAGAACCAGCCGATGAAGGGCGCATCATCAGGCTCGTGCGCGTCTTACATCCCCTCCTGGCCAATCATGAATGGCCGCAGGACGAGCTGCTAGCAGAACTCGCAGCCGCCGTCCCGCGAGAACCACGGTTTGCGCGCTTGCTCGAGCTGATCGGCAATTTCGATCACGCCAAAGCGCTTGCGCTTCTCGAACAAATAGCCTCTGCCTACGGCGTCGATTTTCAATAAACTAGACGATATGCTCTTCCCAGCGGAAACGAAACCTCTGCTCTTGCTCGTCGATGACCAGCCAGCCAACCTGCAGCTGCTCGTCGCCGCGCTAAAGGATCATTATCGCCTGAAAACCGCCACCAATGGCCATGACGCCTTGGCCATTGCGACGAAAGAGCCTCAGCCCGAACTCATCGTTCTCGATGTGCACATGCCCGAAATGAATGGCCTGCAAGTGCTCGCGCGACTGCGGGAAAATGCGCTCACCCGCAAGATACCGGTGATCCTGGTCACCGCCGATGTCGCCGAACAAACTCAACTGGATGGCCTCGAACATGGAGCGGATGATTACCTGACCAAGCCGATCTCCCCCGCCGTCTTGCGCGCGCGCATCCGCCATTTGCTCGATAAACGCCATAGCGAACGCCAGCTGCAGCTGGCAGCGCACGTCTTTGAGCACAGCGGCGAGGCCATCGTGATTACCGACCGCCACAACCAGATTATCGACGTCAATCCCGCCTTCACGCGGCTGACAGGCTACACACTGGACGAGGTGCGCGGCAAAAATCCCAAGATTCTCTCCTCCGGCCATAATCCCCCCGAGACCTATGCCGATCTGTGGCGTTCCCTCAAGGAAAAGGGCTTCTGGCAAGGAGAGCTGTGGGATCGCCATAAGAGCGGCGCCATCTATCCGAAGTTGCTCACGATTTCGACGGTCAAAAACGAGCGCGGGGAGATCGAATATTTCATCGGCAGCTTCACCGACATCACGGAGCGCAAGGCCAATGAAGAGCGGATCCGCCACCTCGCGCATCACGATCCCTTGACCAGCCTACCCAATCGCCTTTTCTTCTCCATAGCCCTCGAACAAGCAATCGCCGAAGCCCATCGAGAAAAACGCCAAATGGCCCTCCTCTTTCTCGACATGGATCGCTTCAAGCTGATCAACGACACGCTCGGCCACCAAATCGGCGACCTGTTCTTGATCGAAGTCGCTTACCGCATCAAAGCAAGCGTGCGTGAATCCGACGTCGTGGCGCGCTTGGGAGGAGACGAGTTCGTCGTCTTGCTCACGCGCATCGCCGCGCAAGAAGACGCGGCGCGGGTGGCGCAAAAAATCCTCGCGGCGCTCAACGCGCCTTTCGAGCTCGACGCCCAACGCCTTCACTCAAGCCCGAGCATCGGCATCGCCCTGTTTCCCTCCGACGGCGATACCTCCTCTTCCCTGCTCAAAAACGCCGACAGCGCGATGTATCACGCCAAGGAAAGAGGGCGCAATCAAATTCAGTTCTTCTCTCCGGCCATGAACGCCGCGGCCGCTGCCCGTCTCGAGCTCGAACATGCGCTGCGCGAAGCGTGGGAAAACAAAGCCTTCGTTTTGTTTTATCAGCCCCAGCTTTGCGCTCGCACGCGCATCATCGACTGCGCCGAGGTCTTGTTGCGCTGGTTCCATCCCCAACGAGGAGCCATTGCGCCCAGCCGCTTCGTACCCCTTGCCGAAGACCTGGGCCTGATCAACGCGCTCGGTAGCTGGGTCATCGAGGAAGCTTGTCGGCAGCTCGCTCGCTGGAAAGAGCAGGGACTCGCCATCGAGAGACTGGCGATCAATCTCTCGGCGCATCAGCTACGCGATCCGAATTTCGTCGAGACAGTGCATTCCACCTTGCAGCGATTCGGGATCGCCCCGCAGCAAATCGAGCTCGAAATCACCGAAACGGTAGCCATGGCCGAGCCCGAACGGGCCATCGGTCAGTTGCAAACATTGCGCGCGCTCGGCGTCTCCTTGGCCATCGACGACTTTGGCACGGGGTATTCTTCTCTGGCATACCTCAAGCATTTGCCCATCCAGGCGATCAAGCTCGACCGCAGCTTCGTCAAAGACATCGAATCGGACGCCAACGACGCCGCGATCTCCGCCGCCTCGATTGCGCTCGCCCATCAGCTTGGCCTATCCGTCACGGCAGAAGGTGTGGAAACGGAAGCGCAGGAAAAATTCCTCGTCGGGCAACACGATTGCGACAGATTACAGGGATACCGCTATGGTAAGCCAATGCCGGCGGAAGAATTCGCCCAGCGCTACCTATGCCCGCACTGAAACGCTCGTCCTTTTTTGGCAAAGTCGCTGCTTTCAGTCACCCTCGCTAGCTAGAAGGCATTTTTTTCACCATGACGCGCGCAAACCGCGAGCACTAGATTTCTGGGCAAAAGCCGCAAGAGTCCTGTCGATATGCCGGGTGAATTTCTCGCGATGGTCTTGATGTTGTTGATCCTCCTGGATCCGCTAGGCAACATCCCCTTGTTGCTGTCTTTGCTGAAGGGTGTTGCGCCGGTGCGGCGGGGGCGCGTCATCCTGCGCGAGAATGGCATTGCTGCCCTATTGCTGCTGACTTTCGTGTTCATCGGCGACTGGCTGCTTTCGGCCCTGCGTCTTTCGCCTGCCGCGCTCGAAATCACAAGCGGCCTGATTTTGTTCATGATCGCCGTGCGCATGGTCTTTCCTATGCCAGGGCGTGACGACGAGGAGCCTGACCGCGCCACCGAACCGCTGATCGTGCCCATCGCCATCCCGATGATCGCTGGTCCCGCTGCGCTGGCCACGGTCTTGCTGGCTTCCCGTCACGACCCCAAAACCAGCATGCTCGTCGGCGCCATCCTCGTGGCCATCGCCCTCAATACCGCCATCCTGCTCGCAGGCGAACGGCTAGCCCAGCTCTTCGGGCGACCGGGTCTTGCCGCCATGGAGCGACTCATGGGGCTCGTGCTCACGACCATGGCTGTGCAGATGTTGATCTCTGGCATCCGCCGCGCATTTTTCGATGGCACCTAAAGCATCGGTTGTCGGCGATATAATTTAAGCTTTTTACAGACGACGCCATGGAAGCCGAACGCCTCAACGCCATTGCCCACACCCTCACAGACCTCCTCGCGCGCACCGAGGAGCTACGGAGGTATCTTTGACTACGCTGGCAAGGCCCAGCGACTTGCCGAAATCGAGCGTTTGCTCGAGGATCCCAATCTCTGGAACGACGCCGAACGCGCCCAAACGCTCGGCAAAGAAAAGAAGTCGCTCGAAGGCGTCGTGCGCACGCTCGACGCTCTACATTCCGCGCTCGTCGATGCGCGTGAGCTTTATACGCTAGCGCGCGACGAAGGCGACGAAGCCACCCTGCTCGCGGTCGAAGCCGATCTCAAAGACCTCGAGAAACGCGTGGCCGAGCTCGAATTCCGTCGCATGTTCGCCAACCCGGCCGATCCGAACAATTGTTTCATCGACATCCAAGCAGGCGCCGGCGGCACCGAGGCCTGCGACTGGGCGCAAATGCTGCTGCGCCAATATCTGCGTTACTGCGAGCGCAAAGGCTTCAAAACCGAAATCCTCGAAATCACCGAAGGCGATGTCGCCGGCATCCGCAGTGCGACGATCAAGGTCGAGGGAGATTACGCCTATGGCTACTTGCGCACAGAAACCGGCGTCCATCGCCTCGTGCGCAAGTCGCCTTTCGACTCTTCAGGCGGCCGTCATACGAGCTTTGCGAGTGTCTTCGTCTATCCTGAGCTCGACGAATCCTTCGAAGTCGAAATCAATCCCGCCGACATCCGCGTCGATACCTACCGCGCATCCGGCGCCGGCGGCCAACATGTCAATAAGACCGATTCGGCGGTGCGCATCACGCACATTCCCACCGGCATCGTCGTACAGTGCCAAAACGATCGCTCCCAGCACCGCAATCGCGCCGAAGCCATGGCGATGCTGAAATCCCGCCTTTATGAGCTCGAAATGCGCAAACGTCGCGAGGAAGCGGACAAGCTCGAAGCGGCCAAGACCGACGTCGGCTGGGGCCATCAGATTCGCAGCTACGTGCTCGACCAATCGCGCATCAAGGACCTGCGCACCGGCGTGGAAATCTCCAACACGCAAAAGGTGCTCGACGGCGATCTCGACGCCTTCATCGAGGCCAGTCTCAAACAAGGGGTCTGAAGCCGAGAAAGCCGCGCCTTCCCAAGACGTTGGTCTCGCGCGGCCTCTACGCCGACCGGTCGCGGCAAGCCTTTGTCTTTTGCCAAGGCGAGCCTTCCCTCTTCCAGAAAAGATTTTCTTTGAAGAAGAAGGGCGCAAGAGCTAATATAAGACCAAGGCTACAAGGGTCGAGAACGCCAAGAAAAAAGAAGAAGACAGGTTTTCATGATTTTTTCATTTACGTGGAGGACAATCGGTGCGCACGCCGCGATCAGCGGCAGCGAGCGCGGATGCAAAGCAACGCCTTGCCTGCCGAGGGCGAATATGCCGCCTCGCATTTCGAGCGTCTTTTGGGGCGCACAGATCGTCTCTTGTCATTTCCGTCGTTAGAAAGCATTTCGTTGAGAGGGGAGCCTCGTGAAAACGATCTTGCTAGTAGATGATTCCGCGACCATTCTTCTGTCGATCTCCAACATTCTGACGAAAGCCGGCTACGCCGTCGAAAAAGCATCGACCGCTGAGCAAGGGCTTTCTCTCTTCAAATCGGGCGCCAAAATCGATCTTTTGATCACCGATCTCAACATGCCGGGCATGAACGGCATCGATTTCATCAAAGAAGTCAGGAAGTTGCCGCAATACAAGTTCATGCCGATCTTGTTCCTGACCACCGAATCGCAGCAGGCCAAGCGCGCCGAAGCCAAGGCCGCCGGCGCCACGGGATGGCTGGTCAAGCCCGCGACGGCCGACGAACTGCTCAACACCATCAAGCTCGTGCTCAAATAAACGACATGGAGCTCCAGCAAATCCAACGTCGATCCACCCTCACGACGTTGATCGTGGGTGTAGGCGCAGCCGTCGTCGTCTATTTTTTCAACGACTGGTTCCACCAGAGTTTTTTGCCAGCGCTAGGAGTGACGCTGCCCCTAGGCGATGCCCTAGGCACCTTTCTGATCGTCATCATCGCTTATCTTGCGCAACGCCTGCTTTCCTTTGCCCTTTATCGGGATTGGCTGCTTGGAGCCAGCCAAAGCACGCTCGAAGCGCGCACGCGCGCAGAGCAGCAAGCCAAGGCCGCCGAGCAGGTCGCGCATGAGCTCAAACAGATCAAAACTTTCAATGACGTCCTGCGCAATCAACTGACGACGATCGTTTCCGAAACCGAAAAAGCTGCCTACGAAATTACCTCGCGCTTGCAACAAATCGATGAGACGATCGGGAAGCTGGGACAGTTCGTCGATACGAGCGCGCAGGAAACCAACCTTTTGCTCACCGCTTCCGAGTCGCGAATCGAGCAGAACCGAGCCTTGATTACAGAGCTCGATCAGTATATCCAAAGAAGAATCGAGGAGACGAAAAACGATCAACAACGCGTGATGCTGGTCGTCGAGGAGGCCCGCTCATTGAGCAAACTCGTCGATTTGGTCAAAAGCATCGCTGGGCAGACCAATCTGCTCGCGCTGAACGCCGCCATCGAAGCCGCGCGCGCCGGCGAAGCGGGCCGTGGGTTCGCGGTGGTGGCCGACGAAGTGAGGAAGCTATCGGCGGAGACCGATCAGGCCGTCAATCAAATCAACCAAGGCATCCAGGCAGTTGCGAATTCCATCGAGCAGCAATTCCGCGATAAGCTTCTTTCGAGCAACATCGAAGCCGAGCGCCAGGCGCTGCAGGGCTTTTCGAATCAGCTCGCCACCATGGGCAAGGATTTTCAGAACATGATCGAACATGAATATGCGTTGCTCAAAAAAGTGCATGAATCAAGCCAAAAGCTCGCAAGCATGTTCATGGAAGCCATCGCCAGCGTGCAATTCCAGGATGTCACGCGACAGCAGATCGAGCATGTGGTGGATGCGCTCAACCGGTTGGACAGCTTTGCGGCGATGCTCGCCGAGCGGCTTTCTGCCTTTGATGATGCGAACTTCCAATTTCAGCCGCTATCCCAGCATCTTGGCGAGATCTATCAGAATTACGTGATGAGTTCGCAGCGCCAGGGGCATCTAGCCGCGCTCAGCGAGGGAAAGACTGCTCCCCCAGAATCCGCGGGCCCCAAGATCGAATTGTTCTGATTCTTCCATGCCGCTTTAGCGTGAGGGATGACGATGAACGATAAAGCCACGCACACCGCAACGGGCGCCTTGCGGCTGATCCTCGATGGCGCAATGACCATCTACAATGCCGTTGAAACCAAAGCGCGTTTGCTGGAAGCGCTCGAAAACGCCACGATACTCGAACTCGATTTATCGCAGGTGGAAGAAATCGACACCGCCGGATTCCAGCTGCTGATTCTGACGAAACGGGAAAGCATGAAAGAAAACAAAATCTTGCGACTCGTCGGCCACAGTCCGGCAGTGCGCGAGATGATCGGCTTTTACAACATGGACGCTTACTTTGGCGACCCCCTCGTCATACCGGCCGACCACTGAAACGAGGCAAACCATGAACGAGATTCTCAGCGTTTTCGTCCAGGAAGCCCGCGAACAGCTCGCCGTCATGGAAGAAAACCTGCTGCGCATGGAGCGGGGGGAGCAAGACGCCGAAGTGCTCAACGCGATTTTTCGCGCCGCTCACACCATCAAAGGCGCCGCCGGCGTGGTCGAAATCCATCACATCGAAAAATTCACCCATATCCTCGAAAATCTTCTCGACCGCTTGCGCAACCACGAAATCGTCGTCAATGACAAAATCATCACCACGCTGCTCCAAGGGTGCGATCACATCGGGGCTTTGCTCGATCTGGTCGAACAGGGCATAGCCGAAGAGAATCCTGAGCTCGCGAGCGCCGGCCAAGCGCTCGTCGAAACATTGCGCGCATTTGGCAAGGACGCGTCGGATGAGAAAAGCACCGTGCCGGCGGAAAGCGTCGCCACCGTGGAACGGACGGGTGACTACACGACTCTCTCGGATTGCTGGCATATCTCGATCCGCTTTGGCCGCGATGTCTTAAAGAACGGCATCGACCCTTACGCCTTCTTGCGTTATCTCCTCCAGCTCGGCGAAATCGTCCATCTCACCACTCTATTCGACGCCATGCCGCCGGCCCATGAGATGGATCCGGAATGCTGCTACCTAGGCTTCGAAATCACCTTTCGCTCAAACGCCACCAAGGAGCAAATCGAAAACGTTTTCGCTTTCTGTCGCGACGAATGCGACTTGCACGTCCTTCCTCCCCATAGCAAGATCAGCGATTTCATCGAGCTGATCGAGCGGCTTCCGGAAGAAAACATGCGCTTGGGCGAAATCCTCGTCAAATCCGGCGCAATCACCCATGAAGAGCTCGAGGAAGGCTTGCGCAGGCAGCAGGCCGTGGCCAAAATCGCGCAGGCGACCGAGCAAAAAGTCCCCCCCATCGGCGAGATACTCGTCGAGAAAAAAGTGGTACAGCCGGAAATCGTCGAGGCTGCCGCGACGAAGCAAAAACTAGTCGCCGAAAAGAAAAGCGCGGAAGCCCGCCTCATTCGCGTGCAAGCAGACAAGCTGGATCACCTGATCGACCTCGTCGGCGAGCTGGTGATCGCCAGCGCTTCCGCCAATCTCTTGGCGCAGAAATGCGGACAAAGTCGGCTGACCGAGGCCACTTCAGTGATCTCGCGGCTCGTGGAAAGCATCCGCGACTCTGCCTTGCAATTGAGGATGGTGCAGATCGGCGAGACCTTCAACCGTTTCAACCGCGTCGTGCGCGACGTCTCAAAAGAACTCGGCAAGAATATCGAGCTCGTGATCTCAGGGGCCGACACCGAACTCGACAAATCCGTGGTCGAAAAGATCGGCGATCCCTTGATGCATCTCGTCAGAAACGCCATCGATCACGGCATCGAGCCGGCGGCAGTACGTCTAGCCCGCGGCAAGCCGGAACGAGGTCGGGTCGAACTCAATGCCTATCATGATTCAAGCAGCATCGTGATCGAAGTGGTCGACGACGGCGGCGGGCTCGATGTGGACAAAATACAGGCCAAAGCGATCGAGCGTGGTTTGATCCAAGCTGGGCAGACGCTCACGGAACAAGAAATCATCAACCTGATCTTCGAACCCGGTTTTTCCACCGCCGACACGGTGACCAATCTCTCTGGGCGCGGCGTCGGCATGGACGTCGTCAGGCGCAACATCCAAGCCCTGCGTGGCAGCATCGAAGTCAAGACACAGCCTGGCGCCGGGAGCCGTTTCATCATCCGCCTGCCGCTCACGCTCGCCATCATCGACGGTTTCCTCACCGCGGTAGGCCAAGCCTCGTATGTGATTCCTCTGGATGCCGTCGTCGAATGCTTGGAATTGCGTGCAGACGATACGCGTGGGCATGTGCTCAATTTACGCGGCGAGGCGCTCCCCTTCATCCGCCTGCGTGAGCTCTTCGCCATAGAGGGAGCGAAACCAGCGCGCGAAAACGTGGTCGTCGTGACTTCCGGGGGACAGAAAACGGGCATCGTCGTAGACCAACTGCTCGGCGAATTTCAGACCGTGATCAAGCCCTTGGGTAATTTGTTCAAATACCTGCGCGGCATCGGCGGCGCAACCATTCTCGGCAGCGGAGAAGTGGCGTTGATCCTCGACGTCGGCGCACTCGCGCAAATTGCCAGCCAACGCGAAATACGGCAGCAAACGGGCAATGCACCCAACGCCCTCGCATCGGCCTTGGGTGCCCATGAACCCCTCGCGCGCGCCGCAAGCCCTTGCTGATTTCATCACCCGCATTTGCATCTCACGGAGGAAGCCCATGTTCAAAAATCTAAAGATCGGTCTCCGCCTCGGGATCGGCTTTACCCTCTTGCTGATCCTGCTCGTCGCCATCTCTGCGATCTCTTATTTCCAGCTCAAGCATCTCAACGAAGAGATCACCTTTCTGATCAAAGACCGCTTCGCCAAGACGGTGTGGGCGAACCACATCATCGACTCGGTCAATAACATCGCCCGCTATCAACGCAACGCCATGCTCGTCAAAAGCGAAGAAGAGATGATTCGGGAGCTCGACCGGGTGCCTCCCGAGCGCGCAAAAATCGGCGAAAACATCGAAAAGCTGAAGGCCACGATCAAAAGCGAGGAAGGCAAAGCCATTCTCGCAAGAATGATCGCCAGCCGCCAAGCCTATATCCCGTTACAGGAAAAATACGACCAACTGATGCGGGCCGGAAAGCGGGAGGAAGCCAGGGAATTGCTGATGGGCGAGCTTAGAAACACCTTCCGCGAATACCTCAAGAACGTCAATGATCTGATCGAATATCAAACGAAGCTGACGGAAGAAAGCGGCAAGGCAGCCGAAGAATCGGCCCAGAAGGCCGAGACACTGGTGATCGTGCTTTCGCTGATTTCGATCGTGATCGCCCTGCTTTTCGCCTGGCTCATCACCCGGAGCATCACCGCCCCGCTCAGCGAAGCGGCCGCTGCCGCCGAGGCGATCGCCCAAGGCGATCTCACGGTGAAGGTAAAGGCCGATCGACGCGATGAGGTAGGGCTTTTGCTCGGCGCAATGGAAAAGATGATCGCCAAGCTCACGGAGATCATCGGCGAAGTCAACACCGCCTCCGATGCGCTCAACAATGCCGCGAACCAGGTTTCGGCCACTGCGCAATCGCTGTCCCAGTCTTCGTCCCAGCAAGCGGCATCGGTCGAGGAAACCACCGCCTCGATCGAGCAAATGAACGCCTCGATCAGCCAGAACAGCGAAAATGCCAAGGTCACCGACCAGATGGCGAGCCAGGCAGCCCAGCAGGCGGAAGAAGGCGGCCGAGCGGTGAAAGAAACCGTCGATGCGATGAAACAAATCGCCGACAAGATCGGCATCATCGACGACATCGCCTATCAAACGAACTTGCTCGCCCTCAATGCCGCGATCGAGGCCGCACGAGCCGGAGAACATGGCAAAGGCTTTGCCGTCGTCGCCGCCGAGGTCAGGAAACTCGCCGAACGGTCGCAAGTCGCTGCCCAAGAGATCAGTCAAGTCGCGGCCTCTTCGGTCAAGTTGGCGGAAAGAGCAGGCCAGCTATTGAACGAAATGGTGCCCACGATCAAGAAGACTTCCGACCTCGTTCAAGAAATCGCGGCAGCAAGCCAGGAACAAAGCCAAGGCGTAAGCCAAATCAGCAGCGCAATGGGGCAGCTCAACAAAGCGACGCAACAAAACGCCTCGGCTTCGGAAGAGCTGGCTGCAACAGCAGAGGAAATGAGCGGTCAAGCAAGTCAGCTGCAAGAACTCATGGGCTTTTTCCATCTGCAGAATACGGAAAGAGCAAGCGAGAAAAAGACGGCCAGAGCGACGCCATCGACCAGCAGGCCGGCAACGTCGAAAGATGTCCGTTCCTTTCATTCCGCTGCGCTCCATACGGAAGCAGATTTCGAACGTTTCTGAGAGGACATCGTCATGGGAGATCTGATCAAGGCTCCAGCGACGCTGCCTGTCTCCGCCAGCGCCACCCATAGCGGCGAGACGCATCAATACCTGACCTTCACCTTGGGCGGTGAGATGTTCGCCATTGGCATCCTCAACATCAAAGAGATCATCGAGTATGGCAATCTGACGGAAATTCCGATGATGCCTGCCTTCATCCGCGGCGTCATCAACTTGCGCGGCGCCGTGGTTCCCGTCATCGACCTCGCCGCCCGCTTTGGCGGCGGCCCCTCTGAGGTGCAGCGGCGCACCTGCATCGTCATCGTCGAAGTCCAGCAGAACGACAACAAACATGACATAGGCATTATGGTTGACGCCGTCTCCGAGGTCCTCGAAATTCCCGCGGGCGATATCGAGCCTGCACCGGCCTTCGGCGCGAGGATCCGCACCGATTTCATCGCCGGCATGGGCAAGATCGGCGGCAAATTCGTCATCATCCTCGACATCCAAAAGGTCCTGTCCGTGGATGACATGGCCCTGCTCGTCAAAGCCGCCGAAGGGGGGCACGAAGCGCTCTCCGCCGCCGCATGAGCGACATTGGCTGGGAGGGAAAGAGGGCAGCGGGCGGCGAATAAAGGCGCAAACCGCCCTTCCTTCTCTCTATCTCTCTTACTGATGGGCTTTTCCGAGGATGTCTGCCATTCCGCAACATGCCTGCCTAGGCCACGGTTCAGCGCATGTTTGATGCATCGCCTATGAACAACGCCTTCGCAATCAGCGATGCGGATTTCGCTCGCTTTCAACGCCTCATCTATCAAATTGCTGGCATCTCGCTGCTCGATTCGAAGAAAGCGCTGCTGGTGGGCCGTCTCAGCAAGCGGCTCAAGGCGCTTGGCCTCAATAGTTTTGCCGAGTATTACCAGCTCGTCGCAAGCGGCAAAGACCCTGAAGAACGCCAGATCATGGTGGATCTCTTGACCACCAACGAGACCTACTTCTTCCGCGAGGAAAACCATTTCGAGTTTTTGCGCCAGACGATCTTGCCTAACCACCCTCCCGGGCGGCCATTTTCCGTCTGGAGCGCCGCAGCCTCGACCGGCGAGGAGGTCTATACGATCGCCATGGTGCTCGCGGACGAGCTCGGCCTCCATGGAAACTGGAGCGTTCTCGGCTCCGACATCAGCACGCAGGTGCTCGCCGTGGCCCAACGCGGCCTCTATTGGCTCGATCGCACGCGTGGCCTTCCTCAGGAATATCTCAAGAAATATTGCCTCAAAGGCGTGCGCAGTATGGCTGGCGCTTTCCTCATCGCGCCGGAACTGAAAAAACACACTCAGTTTCTGCAGATCAACCTGAATGCCCCCCTCCCAGAGATCGGAAAGTTCCAGCTCATCTTCTTGCGCAACGTGATGATCTATTTCGATACCGAGGTCAAGCGCCAGGTCATCCGGCGTATCATCGAAAAACTCGTTCCCGGCGGCTATTTGTTCATCGGCCACTCTGAAAGCTTGACCGGCATCTGCGACGCCCTGAAGCTCATCAAGCCCACCATTTATCAGTTGCCTAGGTAAAGAATGTCAAAAATCAAAGTCATCATCATCGACGACTCGGCCGTCGTGCGTCAGGTCAACAAAGAGATCCTCCAACGACAGCCCGATATCGAGGTGATCGCCGCCTGCCCCGATCCGATTTACGCGCTCGAAAAAATGAGCCAGGTGTGGCCTGACGTGATCGTCACCGACATCGAGATGCCGCGCATGGATGGCTTGACTTTCCTTAGGAAAATCATGAGCGAGCATCCCACGCCCACGGTCGTTTGCTCTTCTCTCACGGAAAAGGGGGCAGCTACCACTCTGGAAGCGCTCGCAGCGGGCGCACTGACGATCATCACCAAACCCAAACTGGGGGTCAAACAGTTCCTGCAAGACGCGAGCGATGACATCGTCTCGGCCGTGCGCGCCGCCGCCCGAGCCAACATGCGCCACCTGATCCCTACTTTGGCAGCGGTGCGCCCCAAACCGGGCAGCCCTGCGGCGTCTGCCGCCCTGCAGAACATGAGCGCCCTGACTGAAACGACAGACAAGGTCATTGCGATTGGCACTTCGACGGGCGGCACGCAGGCTCTCGAAGCCATACTCACCCAGCTACCGCGCGTCATTCCCGGCATCGTGATCGTGCAGCACATGCCAGAGAAATTCACGGCGATGTTCGCCGAACGCTTGAACGATCTCTGCGAAATCGAGGTGCGTGAAGCCAAAGATGGCGACCGCGTGCTCCCGGGTCGCGCCTTGATCGCCCCAGGCGGGCGCCACATGATGCTCAAGCGTAGCGGCGCGCAATATTATGTCGAGGTCAGAGATGGCCCGCCGGTCAATCGACACAAGCCTTCGGTCGATGTGCTCTTTCGCTCGGTCGCCCAAGCAGCGGGAAGGAATGCCATGGGCATCATCATGACGGGCATGGGCGATGATGGCGCGCGTGGCATGAAAGAAATGCACGATGCAGGCGCCCTCACCATTGCAGAGGATGAAACCACTTGTGTCGTCTTCGGCATGCCAAAGATGGCCATCGAGCTCGGAGGAGTCGACAAAGTGCTGCCCCTGCACGGCATACCTCAGGAAATGATTGCTTACGGCCGCTAAAAGCCATGCCCAGTGCAGCTTCTCCCGCTTCCTTTGCGCGTGAGCTCGAACGCATTGCGATCAACATCAACCCTGGCGAATGGGCAGTACACCACGAAAAACCGATCGCCACCCTGCTCGGCTCCTGCGTGGCCGTATGCTTTTACGATCCGAAACTGGGGCTCGCGGGCATGAATCATTTCCTCCTTCCCAGCCGCACGAAAAACATGCGGGAAGAGGACATCATCCTCAATGGGGACTATGCCATGGAGGTATTGCTCAACGCCATGTATGCCCGCGGCGCCTCGCGCTCGCGCCTCGTCGCCAAGGCTTTCGGCGGAGGAAACATCGTCGATTCGATACAGATGGCGATCGGCGAGCGCAATGCCGAATTCGCAAAGGCTTGGCTCGAACGCGAAGGCATCCCTTTGCTCGCTTTCGATTTTGGCGGTCCGTGGTCGCGCAAAGTCATCATCGACCCCACGAGCGGCGATGTCTTCTGTCGGCGCAACCCCATCAACCGCCCAGAAGTGATGGCCATGATCAAAGCGGAAAGCGAATATGAACAGACCATGCTCAAAGCCCAAGCAGTGGTTCAAGGCCAGAACAAGAAAATTGAATTGTTTTGACGCAAATTGCGCATAGGGATGCAATGGACGCTGAATCCACCAATGAGGCATCCGATTCTGCCGCAATAAATCGCTATCGCTTTCTTGCCGCCAAGGCCGGCAGCGGCGAGATTCTTTTCACTTCATCGGCAGCCTTGCTCCTGCAGATCAAGCGAGCCGTCGAGGATGCCGAGTGCTCGCTCGATCATCTCGCCAAACTGATCCGTGCCGAGCCTCTTCTTGCCGCGCGCGTCGTCGCCGTCGCGAATTCCGTCACCTATAATCGGAGCGGACGAGAAATCGCCGACGTCAAGCAGGCCATTGCCCGTATCGGCTTAAATACAGTACGGGCACTCGCCATGTCGCTGCTGGTGCGGCAGCTTGCCGAACAACCCAAACAACCACGCTTAGCGGCCCTCGCCCATCAGCTCTGGCAGCATACGATCCATGTGGCGGCCTTGGCGCAAATCATCGCCCGCCGCGTCACGCACCAAGACCCCGAGGCTGCGTTGTTCGCGGGCATCCTGCATGAAGTCGCAGGCTTCTACCTCCTGGCGCATGCCGGCGACGTCCCTGAACTGTCGCGTGGTCTGCCTTTGGCCTGGCAATCACAGGGCGAAGCGATCGTGGGCACAGCCCTTCTTTCTGCGCTCGAGGTTCCCAAGGGGATCTCGTTGGCCATCACCCAACTGTGGGAAGGTTATCTCGCACTCCCGCCGGTCTCGTTGGGAGACACGCTCTTGCTCGCGGAGGAGATCGCACCGATCCCTTCACCGCTTTATTGGCAAGGCGATGCCCGCTTGCCCTCTGAATTGCGCTGCGCGCATATCGAAATGCTGGTCGACCAGCAAACCCTGACCAGCATTTTGAACGAGTCGACAAAAGAAGTCGATTCCCTCGTCGCTGCTTTGAAATAGGCCCAGCCTGTGGAAGCTCTCCTCACCACGCTTTTCAGGTAGCCGCCTACCTCGCAAATCCACAGGATCCCACGAACTTGCGGCCTTGTCAGGAGGGCGGCCAGTGTGACACAATAATGCACGTCGTGTCGCAAGGGATTTCGCCTTGGGCACACCGTGACCCTCCGCGAGGCCGCGATGGACTTTCTGGCCCCGAAAAAAAGCTATTCGCCGATGCCGACGAGGTGATCGTCACGCGCCGTGGCAGGCCAAGTGCGCGTTTTTTGTCGTACGCGCCGGCAAAACCCATGGGCCGTCCCCTGGCAGAGTGTCGTGCCAACCTGAAGCCCTCCGCCGCAGTCGAAAATCGTGATCGACGACTCCCCAAGAACGCTTCCGATGATTGACGCTGAGACAACCGCTTTGGCTGCGTGCTGCCTCGAAGGGCTCGCCGGTCACGAATGCGATGCGTTGCTCGTCCAGGGGACGATGGCCATCCGTTTTTCCCCCGCCGTCGAACCGCAGGTTGCGCGGCCGCACCGGCGTCGCAACCGCGAGATCGACCTCGACGATAAGCGCATTTTTGCCGAGACAGCGGCTGACATCCAGGCAGACACACGACGGATGCGCGCCATCGAACGCCCCCCCTTGACGGCGCCTTGCCCTTTGATTGGCCGACGTGCTGAGTTGCCCTGGCGCCCCCGAGAGGCCTTGCCTTTCGCCGTCCCGAAAGAACACTCGGCTAGGGATTTCGCCACCGACGACACCCCCCAGACCGACGCCACTCACGCCCATGGCTTTATGGTTTCTCATTTTTTCTGAAAGCTCATCATGACCGATCCCACTCCCCTGCCGGCTAGCGACGAAAACCACATCATCGCCGAGCGCCGCGAGAAGCTGCGCCGCTGGCGAGAAAGTGGGCGCGCCTACGCCAATGATTTTCGCCGTGAGAACCTTGCGGCGCGGCTCGACGAACTCTATGGCGACAAAAGCAAAGAAGAACTCGAGGCATTGCCCATCAGCGTGGCGGTCGCCGGCCGCATCATGCTCAAGCGGGTGATGGGTAAGGCTTCTTTCCTGACCATCCAGGACATGTCCGGACGCATCCAGCTCTATGTCACGCAAAACGCATTGGGCATGGAAGCGTATGAAGATTTCAAACACTGGGACATCGGCGATATCGTCGGCGCACAAGGCACCTTGATGAAGACCAAGACGGGGGAGCTAACCGTGCAATGCAGCGAGATCCGCTTGCTTGCCAAGGCGCTGCGACCGCTGCCAGAGAAGTTTCATGGCCTCGTCGACATCGAGCAGAAATATCGCCAACGCTATCTCGATCTGATCACCAACGAGCAGACACGCTTCACCTTCGTGGCGAGAAGCCGCTTGATAGCTTCGATCCGCCAATACATGACGCATCACGGCTTTCTCGAGGTGGAAACGCCCATGATGCATCCAATTCCGGGCGGCGCTTCGGCGCGTCCTTTCGTCACACACCACAACGCGCTGGACGTCGACCTCTATCTCCGCATTGCTCCGGAACTCTATCTCAAGCGCCTGGTCGTCGGCGGTTTCGAGAAGGTCTTCGAAATCAATCGCAATTTCCGCAACGAGGGCTTGTCTCCTCGCCACAATCCGGAATTCACGATGATGGAGTTTTATGAGGCCTATGCCGACTACCGCACCCTGATGGACTTTACCGAAGGTCTCATTCGTCATGCAGCGCGCGAGGCCCTGGGCACGGAAGTGTTCGACTACCAAGGCCGCACGCTCGATCTCTCGAAGCCTTTCCGCCGCATGACCATCGTCGAAGCGATTCACGCGTATCATCCCGGATACAGCCTTTCCCTTTTGAACGACGCCGGCTGGTTGCGGCATAAGCTTTCCGAGCTTAAGGTCGAGGTCAAGCCGAATGCGGGCCTGGGCACCCTGCAGATGCAGCTCTTCGAGGAAACCACCGAAGCCGAACTCTGGGAACCCACGTTCATCATCGATTATCCGACGGAAGTCTCTCCGCTCGCTCGCCGTTCAGACGCCAATCCTGAGATCGCCGAGCGCTTCGAGCTCTACATCGTCGGACGCGAAATCGCAAATGGTTTTTCCGAGCTCAACGACCCCGAAGACCAAGCCGCGCGCTTTCTCGAACAAGCCCGGGCCAAAGAGGCCGGCGATGAGGAAGCCATGTATTTCGATGCCGATTACATCCGCGCGCTCGAATACGGATTGCCGCCCACGGCCGGCTGCGGCATCGGCATCGACCGCCTCGTGATGCTGCTCACCGATAGCCCCTCGATCCGAGACGTGATCTTGTTCCCGCAGCTGCGTCCGCAATGAGTTGGCGGCCGATCCTTCCCGCCGAATTGACGTTCGACGAGAACGGCACCCCCTACTCGAGCACTTTCGGAGACGTCTATCACTCGGCCGGTGGCGGCCTGGCGCAAGCCCGGCATGTCTTCCTGGCGGGCAATGGCCTGCCGGCGCGCTGGCGCGGGAAGGATACCTTCGTGATCCTCGAAACTGGCTTCGGTTTCGGTCTCAACTTCCTCGCAACGTGGCAGGCTTGGCATGGCGACCCCACGCGGCCACGCCGATTGCATTACCTGTCCATCGAGAAGCACCCTTTCCGCGCCAAGGATCTCGCGCGATTCTATGGCCGCGAGCCGGAGCTCGCGCCCTTTTCACGTCAGCTGATCGCCGCCTGGCCCAGCCTCGTTTCCGGCTACCACCGCCTGCATTTCGAAGCGGAGGGCGTGATCTTGACGCTGATCTTCGCCGACGTGCGCGAGGCCCTGCCTGATCTCGCGGCGCGCGTCGATGCCTTCTATCTTGACGGCTTCGCGCCCACGCGCAATCCCGAGATGTGGTCGGCCGCTTTGTGCGCGGACCTTGCCTGGCTGGCGGCAAAAGGAGCGACTTGCGCAACGTGGTGTGTGGCCGGCAATGTGCGGCGAGCGCTGACGGCGGCAGGCTTCAGCGTGGAAAAGCAAGCCGGTTTTGGCGGCAAAAAAGAAATGCTCACTGCACGCTTCGTCGGTGAGGCCGTGGCAAGCCAATCTCGAAACCCCGGCAGGATTGCCATCGTCGGCGCGGGCATTGCCGGCATGGCTTGCGCCGAGCGCCTCGCCGCGCGTGGTCTTTCCGCGTGTCTTTTCGAAAGGCGCGCACAACCCGGCCTGGAAACCTCGGGCAATCACCAAGCCGTGCTCTTGCCCATATTAGCGCGCACAGATCAGCGCCTGCATCGCCTGCATCGCTGCGCATTTTTCTATGCGCGCCATCGCCTGAGTCGTCTCGCCGAGACGCCGAAGCCGCCGATGTTTTCGCCCTGCGGGGTCTTCCAGATCGGACGCGACGCCGAGCACCAACGACGTCAGGCGGAAATCGTCGCCGAGCAAGCCTATCCTGACGATTTCGTCCAATTCCTCGAGGCCGAGGCAGCCGCCGAGCTGATCGGCCTCTTGCCCAGTGGTCCAGGCTGGTGGTTCCCGCAAGGCGGTTGGCTGGCGCCGGCAAGCGTCATCGACGCGTTGGACGCGGCGGCGATTCCCCGGATCGAGCGGCGCATGGGATGCGAGGTTGCCGGGCTCGAAGAGACGACGAGCGGCTGGCGGCTCCTCGATGGAAACGGCCAATGTCTCTGGCAAGGCGAGACGGTGATACTCGCTCAAGCGCTCGCCCTAAGGCGGCTGCCGCAATCGCATCACCTTCCGCTGCGTGCGTTTCGCGGCCAAGTCTCGCATCTTCCTGCGCAGCGCCTCGACGGACGCCCTCATTGCGTGGTCTGTCGCGAGGGGTATCTCGCCCCTGCCCACCAAGGGATCGCCAGCCTCGGCGCCACTTTTCAGCGCAGCGAAGACCTCGAGGCGTCTGTCCTCGACCATGAAAAGAACCTTGCGCGGCTTTCCGGCATGCTGCCTACGTTGTCAGACCGCTTCGTGGCGCGCGAGCTCGCTGGTCGGGTGGGGGTACGACCCGTTTCTCCCGACAAGTTGCCGATGGTCGGCGCCCTGCCCCGCCCCTCTGCCGAACAGGATTTGATTTCCCATGTCGAATGGCCGCGCTGGCCCGGGCTTTACGTCGCGACTGGGTATGGCGCACGCGGTTTCGTCTGGGCATTCTTGATGGCCGAGCTACTCGCTTGCCAATTATGCGAGGAGCCGCTACCGGTCGGCCATGAGCTCGCCGCGGCCGTCGATGCCGCACGCTTTCCTTTCCATGGCCAGTTGTAACCGACTGTTACAGACGTCGTCGGGCGCACGAAAAGTGCGTTATGGTCGTCAATAGCCCTCCGAGGAGAACACGAGATGACCCCTTCCGCTGACACCTCTGCATCGCGCCTGCATCCTTTGCTCGCAATCGCTGCCATTTCCGTGACGATTTTTTCGGCCGTAGGCATTGCTGCTTTGGTGGGGTGGCTTCCCTCCGGCAAGGCCACGCCCGAAGGAGCGGGCGCCGCAACCACGCCCACGACCCTGACGACATCCGCTCCCCCGTCGCAGACGCCGCCTGCTGCACCCGCCGCTCCCCAGCTCGCCACTCTGCCCCTCGCAACGCAAGCCACGGCCCCCACAGAGACCCCGGGGCGAAATCAAGAAACGAAGCCGGAAGGCACCCCCCCCAAAGCCGCCAGCCCTCACAAACCGCCTGCGAACAAGAGCACCCTCTCGTCCCCCGCCAAAGACGGCTCTGGGCAGTCAAACGCTCATCTCGCCACAACTGCCGCTCAAACCGCCCCTTCCCCCACCTCTCCGGAGAGCCAACCCGCAGGGGCACCGGTCGTCAGCGTTCAGCCTGCACCCATCGCAGCTGCTTCTCTGCCCGCGCCCACCGCGCCGGCAGCTCCGCCCTGCCCGAACTGTGGCACGATCGAAAACATCCGCGAGGTCAAGCAAAGCGGTGAGGCTTCCGGCGTTGGCGCCATTGCCGGCGGCATTCTCGGCGGCATCCTCGGCAACCAGATCGGCAAAGGCAGCGGCAACACCCTCGCGACCGTCGTCGGCGCCGCCGGTGGCGCTTACGCTGGCCATCAAATCGAAAAGGCGCAGAAAGCCAAGACCCAGTATGAGATCACGGTGCGCATGGCGGATGGCAGCTACCGTTCGCTGATCGAAAACGCACCGCCGGCTTGGCGCATTGGCGATCGCGTACGCCTTGAAAACGGCGTGCTCTATGCCGCTCACTGACCCGCCGTCTCGATCCGACGCAAGGTTTCTTCCTTGCCCAGGACGGCGACGATGCGATCGATCGCCGGGCTCTGAGGCTGCCCTAGCAACACGACGCGCAAGGGGATTGCAAGCTGCGGCATCTTGAGCCCGCGCGCTGCAAGCGTCGCTTTGAGCGCAGCAGAAACCGCTTCGGGAGAAAATTCGCTTGCCTCGATGCATTGCAACCGCTGCGCAAGATCATTGAGCGCCGCCAGCGCCTCCGCCGTCAAGTGCTGGGCTTTGAGCTCTGGCGAGGGATGGGGAGGCACATAGAAGGGGTGCGCCGCATCGGCCAGTTCATTGAGGGTCTTCACACGCTCCTTGTAGAGCGCCGCAATGCGCGCCGCGTCGGGACGCGCCGTGTCGATGACGCCCTCACGCGCCAAACGCCGTCGTATTTCATGAGCCAGGCGCTCGTCGTCGCACTGTTTGAGGTAGTGGGCATTGAGCCAAAGCAATTTCTCGGTATTGAATTGGGCTGCCGAGGCAGTGATGTGATCGAGATCGAACCAGGCGACGAATTGCTCCATCGAAAAGATTTCATCATCGCCATGCGACCAGCCGAGGCGCGCCAGGTAATTGAGCACTGCCTCCGGCAAATAGCCGTCTTCTTCATACTGCATCACGGAAACGGCGCCATGGCGCTTGGAAAGCTTGGCGCCGTCTGGCCCCAAAATCATCGAGAGATGTCCATAAGCAGGCACGGGCGCACCGAGCGCTCGCAACAGATTGATCTGTCGCGGCGTATTATTGACGTGATCGTCGCCCCGGATCACATGGGTAATACCCATGTCCCAGTCATCGACGACGACGCAAAAGTTGTACGTCGGCGTGCCGTCAGCCCGTGCGATCACGAAGTCATCGAGCTCGGCATTGTCGAACTCGATCCAGCCCTTGACCAGATCTTGCCAACCCACCTTGCCGGTTTTGGGGTTCTTGAAACGCACGACCGGCTGCACACCCGAAGGCGGCGTCGGCAGGGTCTTGCCCGGTTCCGGTCGCCAACGCCCATCGTAGCGGGGCTTTTCCTTCCTAGCTTCCTGCTCGGCGCGCAAGGCGTCGAGCTCTTCTTTGCTCATGTAACAGTAATAGGCCGTACCTGCCGCCAGCATCTGCTGGATCACCTCTTTGTAACGCCAAAGGCGCTGGGTTTGGAAATAGGGGCCTTCATCGGGATCGAGACGCAACCAGCGCATGCCCTCGAAGATCGCCCTCACGGCGTCAGGCGTCGACCGTGCAATGTCGGTGTCTTCGATGCGCAACACGAAACGACCGCCATGGCGGCGTGCATAGGCCCAAGAGAAGAGGGCAGTGCGCGCCCCCCCGATGTGTAGGTAACCTGTCGGACTTGGAGCAAAGCGGGTCTTGACGACACTAGTAGAGGCGCTCATGGCATCAGCAAAGGCAGGTAAAAGCCATGGATTTTACGCCCTCATGTCGAGGCTTTCGTCCTCGTCTTGCGCGCCGACGATCGCGTAGCATGGCGTCTATGGAAAATTTTCTCGTTCGCCGTTTTCCTGCACTCGCCGCCCGAGAATTCCGCCTTTTCTTCCTGGGGCAGTTCATTTCTCAGACGGGAACCTGGGTGCAAAGCATCGCGCTTTCCTGGCTCGTCTATCGTCTCACGGATTCCCCCTTCTGGCTCGGTCTCGCGGGGCTGGCCAATCAAGCGCCGATCCTCCTTTTTTCGGCTTTATCCGGCGTGCTCAACGACCGACTCGACCGCCGTCGCGTGTTGCTGGCCACACAAATGGCGGCCATGCTGCAAGCGCTCCTCCTTGCGGCGATCGTGGTTTCAGGCCTCGCCACCCCTGCCTTGCTGATCACGCTCACTTTCCTACTCGGCCTGATCCATGCCGTCGATTTGCCTGCGCGCCAAGCGTTTCTCTCGCAGCTCATCCAAGACAAGGCGCGCCTTGCGAGTGCAATCGGACTCAATTCTTTCCTGATGAATGCGACGCGTTTGCTCGGCCCCATGCTTGCAGGCCTGGTCGTGACTCATTTCGGCGAGGTCGCGTGTTTTCTGCTGAACGCGCTTTCCTACCCCGCCGTGATTTTCGCGTTGTCATCTTTGCATATGCCTTTGCAGCAACCTCGCATTCCCGAGCGATTCCTGCCGGCATTGTGGGCCGGACTCAGTTACGTGCGACACACGCCACGCATCCGCACCACGCTCTTGCTCGTGGCGAGCTTCAGCTTCTTCATCACGCCCTATGCGACATTGATGCCAGTCTTTGCGCGGGACGAATTCGCCGGCGACGCGACTCTCTATGGGGCCTTGCTCAGCAGCGCCGGCTTCGGTTCCCTCACGGCTGCGCTAGTCATCGCTGGCTCGGCGCGTCCGGATCGTCTGCTCGCACGCGTCGTGCGCGCTGCGCGCCTCGCAAGCCTTTTGCTGGCTGCTTTCGCACTCAACCACTTTCCCGTTCTTGCCTATCCCTTGCTGGCTGGCCTCGGTTTCTGCGTGATCCTCGCCATCGCCGGCGCCAATACCTTGATCCAAGTGATCCTTGCCGACCAATTCCGCGCGCGGGTGATGGCCTTGTTCTCCATGGCCTTTTTGGGCATTGGGCCTCTCGGCGGCTTGCTCGCCGGCTATGCTGCCGAGCATTTCGGGGCGCGCCATGTGCTTGCCGTCTATGCCTTCCTTGCCCTCGGCCTTACCCATCACCTTGGCAATCGCTTGAAAAAAACAGGGGCGCCGTTGGGCGCCCCTCCGCTGAATCCCACGTGAACCGATTTATTTTTTGCCCGTCTTCTTTTTGCCTGCCACCGCGGCTTTGAAGGTCGCGCCCGCGGAGAAACGCGGCACGGTAGTGGCGGCAATCTTCAGCTTTTCGCCAGTCTTCGGATTCACGCCGGTGCGAGCGGCCCGCTTGGCAGCCTTGAAAGTGCCGAAACCCACGAGGGTGACGGCCTCCCCTTTGGCCACGGCCTTGACGATGCCGTCGATCATGGCATCCAGGGCCTTGCCTGCAGCGGCTTTGCTGATACCAGCTTCCTTGGCGGCGAGTTCGGTCAAATCCCCTTTGTTCATGATGGTTTGCTCCTCATGGAATCAGGCGACATAGCCAGGGGCGATTCTAACGACAGGAATATCGCTTGCGTCAAGAGGGATGAATATTTTTCCTCGTGGCCAGGCGAAGAAAAACATGCTTTCTGCTTATAATGGGTCAAGGGGGCTCGCGGAAATCCGTCGATGTGGTTCATTCTCTATTACGTTGTCGCCATTACGATTTTGGTGCTGCACTTCACGGGCGTCCTCGCCCGCTATAACCTCGAATGGCTGATTCTCGTTTTGGCTGTCACCGTCTTTCCGGCCGTGCTCTATCTTTAGGCGGCTATAAAGCAATCCCCTGGTAGCGAAAGCGCCCCCTGCCGGCGGGCTTTGCGCCAGCTCCCGCATGCAGGAGCGTCACTCGGCGCACGTCTTCTCGATGATCCGCCGTACGGCTCCGGCATCGGCCTCGCAGACGAGGACCCGTTGGGGTAGATCTTCGATGCCGACCAGTTCCTGCGGGCGTGAGGGTGAGATGCCCAGCGCCTCCTGAATCGTTTCTGCGAACTTCGCCGGCTGCGCGGTCTCCAACACGATCATCGGCACTCCGCTTTCCCGCCAATGCTGGGCGACTTTCACGGCATCGGCCGTATGGGGATCGATCATCACCCCATAACGGCTCCAGGTTTCTCGGATCGTCGCCACGCGGTCGGCATGCACGCTCTTGCCGGACACAAAGCGATACGAGGGCATTCTCTGCCAATACGGCGTTTGGGAGAGATCGAAATCGCCGCCCTGCTCCACGGCGCGCCAGAGCGAGCGCACGACGGTTGCATCCCGCCCTACGAGATCGAACACGAAGCGTTCGAAATTCGACGCCTTGGAGATGTCCATCGAGGGGCTTGAGGTCACGAAAGTATCCTGGGCGCTCCTTGGCCGATAACGGCCAGTGCGGAAAAATTCATCGAGCACGTCGTTTTCATTGGTCGCGAGCACCAGGCGCGCGATCGGCAAGCCCATCATGTGGGCAATGTGTCCCGCCAAGATATTGCCGAAATTCCCCGAGGGCACGGCGAAGGCGACCTCTTGACCATCCTGCTCGGTAGCGGCGAAATACCCCTTGAAGTAATAAACGGTTTGGGCGAGAACGCGCGCCCAGTTGATCGAGTTGACCGCGCCGATCTTGTAACGCGTCTTGAAATCGGCATCGGCCGCGATCGCCTTGACGATGTCCTGGCAATCATCGAACATGCCACGGATCGCGATATTGATGATATTCGGATCCTGCAGCGAATACATCTGCGCGCGCTGAAAAGGGCTCATCTTGCCATGGGGGGAAAGCATGAACACGCGCACGCCCTTTTTTCCCCGCATCGCATATTCGGCCGCAGAGCCGGTATCGCCAGACGTCGCACCGAGAATATTGAGCGTCTCCCCGCGCTTTTCCAATACATATTCGAAAAGATTGCCCAATAGCTGCATCGCGATGTCCTTGAAGGCAAGCGTGGGCCCATTGGACAGCTCGAGCAAGTGGAACCCCTCCTCCAAGGTCGTCAAAGGCGTGATTTCGGCCGCATCGCGCCCCGGCCGGCAATGCCTGAAGTTTGCAGCGGTATAGGTGCGGTCGATGAGCGCTGCGAGCTCGGGAGGAGGAATGTCGTCGATGAACTTGGCAAGAATCCTCAACGCCAACGCCGCATAGGGCAGCTTGCGCCACTCGGCAAGCTCCTGCGTAGAGACGCGCGGATAACTCTCCGGCACAAAAAGGCCGCCGTCTGGCGCAAGCCCTCCGAGCAAAATATCGCAAAACGATTGCGGCGTGGCGCCGCCACGAGTCGAGAGATAGCGCATGGGAATTCTCCGCTCAGAAACGCCTTCTAGGACGACTAGCTCAGATTTTCGAGCCGCAGCTTGGTGACGCGCCCGAAAACGACCGGCAGCGATTCGATCAGAGCGATTGCGGCATCGATTTGCTTTTCGCGCACGATGTGCGTGAGCATGATGATATCGGTCTCGCCCTCGCCCTCCGCGGGTTCTCGCTGCAGGAGCGCATCGATCGAAATGCGTTGATCCGCGAGGATACGGGTGATGTCGGCTAGCACGCCCGGCTGGTCGGCCACATGCATGCGGAGATAATAGCCGCTTTCGACCTCCGCCATCGGGAGGATGGGCGTATCGATCAGCGCATCTGGCTGGAAGGCGAGATGCGGCACCCGGTTTTCAGGGTCAGCGGTCGCCATGCGGGTGACATCGACGAGATCGGCGATAACGGCAGACGCGGTGGGCTCCGCGCCGGCGCCCTTGCCATAATAAAGCGTCGCGCCCACTGCATCGCCATAAACGAGCACCGCATTCATCGCCCCTTCGACATTCGCGATCAGGCGCCGTGCAGGAATCAACGTCGGGTGCACGCGCAGCTCGATGGCGGGGCCTTTTTCGGTTTCCCTACGCTTGGTAATGCCGAGTAGCTTAATGCGATAACCGAATTGTTCGGCATATTTGATATCGATCGCATCCAGGCGAGAAATCCCCTCGACATGGACTTTGTCGAATTGCATCGGAATGCCAAATGCAATCGCTGCCATGATCGTGAGCTTATGCGCGGCGTCGATGCCTTCGATGTCGAAAGTCGGATCCGCCTCGGCATAGCCTAGGCGTTGCGCTTCTCTGAGCACGGCGTCGAAAGACAGGCCCTTGTCGCGCATCTCGGACAGGATGAAATTGGTGGTGCCGTTGATGATGCCCGCAATCCACTGAATGCGATTCGCCGTCAGCCCCTCGCGCAACGCCTTGATGATGGGAATGCCGCCAGCAACCGCGGCTTCGAAACCGATCATCACGCCCTTTTTCTGGGCAGCCGCGAAGATCTCGTTACCGTGCACCGCGAGCAAGGCCTTGTTCGCCGTCACCACGTGTTTGCCATTGGCGATGGCGCGCAAGACGAGCTCTTTGGCGACACCATAGCCGCCGATGAGCTCGACGACGATGTCGATGTCTGGGTCGTCGACCACCTGCAAGGCGTCCTCGGTGAGGATTGCCGCGCCGCCGGTCATGCTTCGTGCTCTTTCGAGATTCTTGTCGGCCACCTTGGTGATGATGATCGGGCGGCCGGCGCGTCGAGTGATCTCAGCGGCATTGCGAGAAAGAACCGTCCAGGTACCGCCGCCCACGGTGCCAATGCCCAAGAGGCCGACGCGGATCGGGCGTAAGCTGGATACGTTGTTTTGCTCAGTTACCATGGCGTTTGCGATAGTGTTCGAGAAAACGAGCGATGCGGCCGATGGCCTCGGTCAGATCATCGGCGTGGGGGAGAAAGACGACGCGGAAATGGTCCGGATGTGGCCAATTGAAACCCGTCCCCTGCACCAGTAAGACCTTTTCCTCCTCGAGAAGCTCAAGAATGAATTGTTGGTCGTCGGCAATGGGGTACATCTTGGGATCCAGCCGAGGAAAGCAATAGAGCGCCGCTTTTGGCTTGACGCAGGAAACCCCGGGAATCGAGGTCAGCAACTCGTGTGCGAGATCGCGCTGACGGGTCAGCCTCCCCTGGGGCGCCACGAGCTCCTCGATGCTCTGGTAGCCGCCGAGCGCAGTCTGAATCGCATGCTGGCCAGGCACGTTCGAGCACAGCCGCATCGAGGCCAAGATATTGAGGCCCTCGATGTAATCCTGCGCATGCCGCTTCTCGCCAGAAACGACCATCCAACCCGCGCGATACCCACACGCCCGGTAATTCTTCGACAGGCCGTTGAAGGTGATGAACAAGACATCATCGGCAAGGGAGGCGATCGACGTGTGTTTCGCCCCATCGTAGAGGACTTTGTCGTAGATTTCGTCGGCAAATACGATGAGCTGGTGTTCGCGCGCGATGTCGACGATTGCCGAAAGCAAATCGTCGGGATAGAGGGCGCCCGTCGGATTGTTGGGGTTGATGACGACGATGCCGCGCGTGGCAGGCGTGATCTTGGCGCGGATATCGTCGAGATCCGGCAGCCACCCAGCGCCCTCATCACAGAGATAATGGCGCGGCGTGCCGCCCGAAAGGCTCACCGCCGCCGTCCAGAGCGGATAATCGGGTGCCGGGACGAGCACTTCGTCGCCATTGTTGAGCAGACCTTGCATGGCCATGACGATCAACTCAGAAACGCCGTTCCCCAACGTGATGTCCTCGATCGTGACGTTGGGAATGCGCTTTTGCTGGCAGTAATGCATCACGGCCTTGCGCGCAGAAAAAAGGCCTTTCGAATCGGAATAGCCGGATGCATCGCGTAGATTGTGGATCACATCGACGACGATCTCTTCCGGCGCCTCGAAGCCGAAAGCTGCGGGATTGCCGATGTTGAGCTTGATCACGCGGTGCCCATCCTCTTCCATCTGTTTGGCGCGGGCGAGCACCGGCCCACGGATGTCATAGCAGACGTTGGCAAGCTTCGTGGATTTGAGTATCGGCTGCATAGATTTCGGCGCAAAGGGTGAAAGCCTATAATGCTACCCAATGCGCTGTCTTGTCGCAATCGCCGCGCGTTCTCGTTACCTCACCCTTGAAACTTCATCGCTCGTCTCCTTTGTCGGGTACTTTATGGGTCACGGCGCACGGCCCAGGTTATGTCGTGATCAATGGCCAACCGTACCGCCAAAGCCTGATTCTTTTGCCCACGCGGATCGAGCTTGGCTGGCGCGTGGCTTCCTTTGCAGACCTCACCGTCGAGCACTTCGTCAGGCTTTCCTCTCTTGACTGCGATGTGCTCCTGTTTGGCACCGGCGACCGCCAGCGTTTCCCCTCGCCAGCCCTGCTGCGCCCCTTGCTCGAGGTGGGGCGACCGCTGGAAATCATGGACACGCCCGCGGCCTGCCGCACCTACAACATCCTGCTCGACGAAGGACGGTTCGTCGCCGCAGCCTTGCTCATCGAACCCGCTGATCAGACGGAAATTGCGCCATGAAAAGCGACCCGCTTGCCCTTTCTCCGCTTCCCGATTTCGAGCTTCCCGCCACCTCCGGCAAGACATTTCGCCTCGCTGACCAACGGGGCAGATTCGTCGTGCTCTATTTCTACCCCAAGGACAGCACGCCTGGTTGCACGACAGAAGCCGCAGAGTTTCGCGATCTCTATGCGGAATTCACGCGCCGCGGCGTGGAAATCTGGGGCCTCTCGCGTGATTCTCTCTCCTCGCATGAGCGCTTCAAAGAAAAGCTCGGCCTTCCCTTCGAGCTGATCTCCGATGCGGAAGAAGTCGCATGTCGGCTCTTCGACGTGATGCGGACGAAAAAACTCTATGGCAAAGAGGTGCGTGGCATTGAGCGCAGCACCTTCTTGATCGATCCTCAAGGCCGCATCCATCGGGCATGGCGTGCCGTCAAACCGGCAGGACATGCCGCCGAGGTGCTTGCCCACATCGATGCATTCCTTGCGCAACCCCAAACATCATGAACTCGAAACGCAGCCGCCAAACCAGACCCGTCGATGCTCCCCCTGGACAGCCGACCAAGCTCTTCGTGCTCGACACCAATGTGCTGATGCACGACCCCACCTGTCTCTATCGCTTCGAGGAACATGATCTCTTCATTCCCATGATCACCCTCGAAGAGCTCGACGCGCACAAAAAAGGGCTCTCCGAAATCGCCCGCAATGCACGCCAGGCCAGCCGCATGCTCGATGAAATCGCAAGCGGCGCAGAAGAAGCCTCGATCAAGGACGGGCTTCCCCTTGCGGGCCCTTCTCGGGGTTTGGCGAGTGGCCGCCTGTTTTTGCAGACGGACGCCATTTCCGGCTTCTTGCCCGCCTCCCTGCCCACGGCACGCGCCGACAATCAGATCCTTGCCGTCGCCTTGCATTTACACGAGACCCAACCCCAGCGACCGGTGATCTTGGTCACCAAGGACATCAACATGCGCATCAAAGCGCGCGCCCTGGGGCTTGCGGCGCAAGATTATTTCAACGACAAGGTGCTCGAAGACACCGATCTCCTTTACACGGGCATGCTCGAGCTCCCCCCAGACTTTTGGGACCGCCACGGCAGCAGTCTGGAATCCTGGAAAGAAAATGGCCGCACGCGCTATCGTCTGCAGGGCCCGATGTGTCCTGATCTGCTCGTCAACCAGTTCGTCTGGCAAGAGGCGCCGCAACCCTTCGCAGCACGCGTGCGAGTCGGCGGCGGCAAGACCGCTGAACTCGAAACCTTGATCGATTACACCTCTCCACGCAATGCCGTCTGGGGCATTACCGCACGCAACCGCGAGCAAAACTTCGCCCTCAATCTGCTGATGGATGCGGACATCGATCTCGTCACTTTGGTCGGGCAAGCCGGCACGGGCAAAACGCTGCTTACCTTGGCCGCGGCGCTGGCGCAAACGCTCGATGCACGTCGCTATAGCGAGATCATCATCACGCGCGTGACGGTGCCGGTGGGCGAGGACATCGGCTTCTTGCCTGGCACCGAAGAGGAAAAGATGACCCCTTGGATGGGCGCATTGGAGGACAATCTCGAAGTGCTCAACCGCGTCGATGAAGGCGCGCGCGCGACGGGCGGCTTCTCTGGCGAATGGGGACGCGCAGCCACGCTGGATCTGATCAAGAGCCGCATCAAGATCAAGTCCTTGAACTTCATGCGGGGACGCACCTTCCTCAACAAATTCTTGATCATCGATGAAGCGCAAAACCTGACGCCAAAACAGATGAAGACGTTGATCACGCGCGCCGGCCCCGGCACAAAAGTCGTCTGTCTCGGCAACATCGCCCAGATCGACACACCTTATCTGACCGAAGGCTCATCGGGTCTGACTTACGTCGTCGATCGCTTCAAGGGCTGGGCGCATGCCGGCCACGTCACCCTCCAACGGGGAGAACGCTCGCGCCTCGCCGATTTCGCGGGCGAAGTCCTCTAAAGGGCCCGACGCATCGTGAGCCTCAATAAGCGCTGCCGGTCGCGTAATTCTCGAAACGGGTGTATTGGCCGAAGAAGGTTAGTTTCACGACCCCCGTGGGGCCATTGCGGTGCTTGCCGATGATGACCTCGGCCACCCCCTTTTCGGGCGTATCTGGCTTGTAATACTCTTCGCGATACATCATCAAGATCAAATCGGCATCCTGCTCGATGGCGCCCGATTCGCGCAAATCGGACATCAACGGCCGCTTGTCCACGCGCTCCTCGACTTTGCGCGACAACTGCGAAAGCGCGATGATGGGAACATTGAGTTCCTTGGCCAACGCCTTGATCGAGCGAGAAATCTCGGAAAGCTCGGTCGCCCGATTCTCGTTTTCCCGCACGGACGTCATGAGTTGGATGTAATCGATGACGATCAGGGCAAGCCCGCCTTTGTCATGGTAGTGTCGATGCAGGCGGCGTGCGCGCGCGCGCAATTCCGTCGCATTGATGGCGCCCGTCTCATCGATGTGAATCGGCGCATCGTGCAGCTTACCCAACGCCAAAGACATCTTCTCCCAATCGTCTTCGGAAAGGCGCCCGCTACGGATCTTGCCTTGATCGAGCCGTCCCAGAGAAGACAAAAAGCGCAGGGCGAGCTGCGGCCCCGACATCTCGAGACTGAAGATCGCCACTGGCTTTTTCAATTCGACACCGACATATTCGGCAATGTTCATCGCGAACGCGGTCTTTCCCATCGAAGGTCTGCCTGCGATCACGATCATGTCGCCCGGCTGCAGTCCCGAGGTCAAATGATCGAGATCGGTAAAGCCCGTTGGCAAGCCAGTAACATCCGAGGGGTTCTTGCGATCACAGAGCTGTTCGATGCGATCGACGACTTCGCCGAGCAAGCGATCGATCGAAGCGAACCCCTGACTTACGCGCTTGCCTGCCTCGGCGATCTCGAACACTTTCTGCTCGGCAAGGTCGAGGAGCTGACGCACATCACGGCCTGCGGGGGCAAACGCCAGCGCCGCGATTTCATCGCCCACCGCGACGAGTCGGCGTAATACCGCACGCTCGTGGACGATTTCCGCATAGCGGCGAATGTTGGCTGCCGAGGGCGTGGCATTCGCAATCTCACCGAGATAAGCAAGCCCCCCCGTTTGCTCGACCTCGCCGGCCCGTTCGATCGACTCGAAGACGGTCACCACGTCGGCCGGGCGATTGACTTCGATCAGCCTGCGAATGTGCGCAAAGATGCGGCGGTGGTCGTCGCGATAGAAATCCGCCTCATGGACGACATCGGCGATACGGTCCCACGCCGTGTTGTCGAGCAGCAAACCGCCAATCAAACACTGTTCAGCCTCGATCGAATGCGGCGGCATTTTCAGGGCTGCGACTTGGGCATCCTCGCCGCTTGTCTCCGTCCGTAGCCCACGTCCACCGCCAGCGCGCAACCAGCCTGCGTCTGCGCTACGTTTCAATGCATAGTCTTCTGGCATCATCACCTCATCTGCGAGGACGAGTTTTCTGAGTCTACTTCGGCCAGCGCGTGCACGCCAGAGCACAATCTGTGGAAATCCCGGGAAAAAGCTGTGGAAATCGAAGAAAAAGGGGGCGACCGCCCCCTTTTTGTCCTCTCTCGCCCCTTTGAGGGCGAAGTGCTCATTGCTCGGCAACGACGGCGATCGTCACCTGCGTCGTCAAGTCCGGGTGCAAGGCGATTTCGAGCGTATACTCGCCCACCGCCTTCAGCGGACCATAGGGCATACGCACATTGGCCTTGCCGATCTCGATGCCCTGAGCCGCCAAGGCTTCGACAATGTCAGCGGCAGTCACTGACCCAAAGAGGCGGCCATCGACGCCCGCTTTGCGAGCGATTTCGACTTTCAAGCCCTCGAGTTGGGCAGCTTTGGCCTGCGCACTCGCGAGTTTTTCTGCGGCGATGCGTTCGAGCTCGGCGCGGCGTGCTTCGAACGCCTTCAGGTTCTCGGCCGTGGCGCGCTTTGCCAAACCTTTGGGGATCAAGTAGTTGCGCGCATAGCCCTCTTTGACCTTGACGACATCGCCGAGATTGCCCAAGTTGGCGACCTTATCCATCAGAATCACCTGCATGCTGATCTCCTTACTTGTGCAAGTCGGTATAAGGCAAGAGCGCCAGGAAGCGTGCGCGTTTGATCGCCGTCGACAGCTGACGCTGATAACGGCTGCGCGTGCCCGTAATGCGGGCAGGAATGATCTTCCCCGTCTCGGTGATGAAGTCACGCAATAGATCGAGGTCTTTGTAATCCACCCACTCGATCTTCTCTGCCGAGAAACGGCAGAATTTGCGGCGCTTGTAAGCATTACGGCTCTTGGCGCGTTCGTCTTTCTTGCTGTTCATCGTGGAGTTCCTTTGTTCGATCGGTCAAAAATTCGATGTCGGTGACATGGAGGATCGGCGTTGGGCGCCTGAGGCTTTTGGCCGCCAAAAAACCTGACGCGAGGAGCAAGGTGCCTAGCGGGATGCCGTCGATGACCTTCGCCAAGGCGCCCGCCGTCACACAATCGAGCTCGCAGTGGACTTGCCGAGGGCGCGCTGCTTCGAGTTGGACCGAGGCATGCGTCAAACGCCAATCGATCATCGGAATGCCAGCCGGCGTATAGCGTAAGGCTGCACGGGCGGCCAGCTTTCCTGACAGGATCACGCGATTGGCGAGGGGTTTTTCCACCTCGCGCCGCCCCACTCTTTATATTTACGCGGCCGCGGTCGCGGTCTCCTCAGCCGGCTTTTCTTCGGCCGACATCAGCGACCTCGCCTTCTCTTCCTTCATCATCGGCGATGGCTCGGTCACCGCACGATCCATTTTCACCGTCAGATGGCGCAGCACCGCGTCGTTATAGCGGAAAGCATGCTCGAGTTCAGCCAAAGTCTCCTTGCCGCACTCGATGTTCATCAGCACATAATGGGCTTTATGGACTTTCTGGATGGGATAAGCCAGTTGACGCCGTCCCCAATCCTCGATGCGGTGGATCGCGCCGCCCCCGTTGGTGATCAGCGTCCTGTAACGTTCGATCATCGCCGGAACTTGATCCGACTGATCGGGATGGACAATGAAAACGATTTCATAATGTCGCATTGCGTTGTACTCCTCATGGGTCGTCGTGACGAGCCCTCTCGCATGCGAGAAACGAGTAGGGCAAGGAAAGAATTTTCTATTATAAAGAACTTCCCCTGTCACTGCAACAACAGTGATTTTTCGGGAGGTAGGCTAGCCATACCCGGAATTCTGATCGATAATTCCAATCATGCTCGATCAGCCTCTGCCGACGCTCCAAGCGTGGGTCGATTATTTCGATGCCGCGGAGATACCCGTTTTACGCCATACGGTACGCGAGCTCGAGGCCCTGCGCGAGAATGCGATGCGCACCAATGCGCGCTTGATCGCCTCCACCATCCTGCATGATCCCATGATGACGCTGCGCATGCTGCGTTACATCGAAGCACGCCGCAGCAAAAGGCAATTGACCGACATCACGACCATCGAGCGTGCGCTGATGATGATCGGCATCGAGCCTTTCTTTCACGATTTCAGCGAACTCCCGCTCGTCGAAGACCAACTCAAAGCCCATCCCAAGGCCCTGCTCGGGCTGTTGAAGGCCATCAATCGCGCGCGACGAGCAACGCACTGGGCGCGTGAGTGGGCGGTCTGGCGACATGACATCGATGTCGATGAGATCGTCGTTGCCACCCTGCTTTACGACTTTGCCGAAATCCTCATGTGGTGCTTCGCACCCGCCCTGGCCGTGGAGGTCGTGCGCCGACAAAAGGAGAACCGCCACCTTCGCTCCGTGGTCGTGCAAGAACAGATCTATAACGTACCCCTATATCAAATCAAGCTCGCTTTGGCCCAAGCGTGGCATCTTCCCCAGCTGTTGATCACGCTGATGGACCCAGTGCATGCCGAACATCCACGCGTGCGCAATGTCAAGCTCGCCGTAGACCTTGCACGCCATTCGGCCAATGGCTGGGACGACGCCGCCTTGCCAGACGACTTCAAGGGTATCGCGGATCTCTTGCATCTGTCCGTCGAGGCCGTCATCGAGCGCATGGGGCTTGCCGACGTTTACCCTCCGCGTTCGGCAGAGGCTTCGGCAGAGGCGGCTTCGCCCAATCAGGAAACGCCAGGATCGTGAGCACTTGAGGGTAAAATAGCGCGACGCCCTCGTAGCTCAGTGGATAGAGCGACCGCCTCCTAAGCGGTAGGTCGCAGGTTCGATTCCTGCCTTGGGCGCCAACAAATTCCCCGAAAACCCGCATGGCTACGAGCTTTGCGGGTTTTTTGCTTTTATGCCATCGGAAAGCAAGCCTGTGGATAACTCCCATTTTTTGGGGGTTCATTGTCCCCAAATTGTCCCCAAATTGTCCCAAGAAATACCTATGACAGAGCAATGAGAGTGTCCCCGATTTGTCACAGGGACAAGGGATTAGGACAGCGTCGCCACCAAAAAATGCTTGACAGGGGGGCGATGTTGAGGTAAATTATCCACATGTTCGCGCAAATCGATGAAAACCGCATTGCCGAAAACCGAGCCCGCGCCCAACTGGGGGTGGCTG
>JAOADW010000052.1 GCA_026417115.1 Rhodocyclaceae bacterium | reverse complement strand
TTTCATTCCAGATTCTGCACTTGTTCGCGCATCTGCTCGATCAGCAGCCGAAGTTCCAACGCGCTTTGCGTTACGGTTAGCGAAACCGACTTCGCGGCGAGCGTGTTGGCTTCGCGATTGAGCTCCTGCATCAGGAAATCGAGGCGTTTGCCCACGGCGCCGCCTGCTTCGAGCACGCGTGAGGCCTCTTCGATGTGGGCGGCAAGGCGTGCCAATTCTTCGGCGACGTCGATCTTGGCGGCATAGAGGCTGATTTCCTGACGAATGCGTTCTTCGTCGAGGCTGTCCAGGGCTTCCCGCAGGCGCGCTGCCAGGCGCGTCGAGTAATCTGCGATGGCTTCCGGCGCTGCGGCTTCGACTTGGGCGAGGATTTCGCGCATGCGGGCAAGGCGCTTGGCGAGCTCCGCGCTCAAGCGCGCGCCCTCGCGCGCGCGGCTGGCGAGAAAGTCGGCCATGACGTCTTCGAAGAGCGCCAGGCAGTGCGCCGAGAGCGCCTCGGCGTCGATCGCAGCGCTTGCGAGCACGCCCGGCCAGCGCAGGATTTCGGCGACCGTCAGCGGCGCGGCCTCGGGCAGCTGCGCGCGCACGGCCTGTTGCATGAGGGCAAGCCGTTCGAGCGCCTCCGTCTGCAGGGCCCAGGATGGCGCGGCGTGTGCAGCGGGCGTAAGCTGCGCCCGACATTCGATCTTGCCGCGGCTTACGCTCTGGGCGATTCTTTCCCGCAGCGTCATTTCCAACGCGCGCAGCTCTTCGGGCAAGCGCAAGGCAAGGTCGAGGAAACGGCCATTGACGCTTTTGAGTTCGAGCGCCAGCGAAAATTCGCCCAGTTCGCGAACGCCGGCGGCAAAGCCAGTCATGCTGTGGATCGCCATGCGTAATCCTTCTTTTGCAAAAGCCCAAGCTTATCAGCATTTACAATGCGGGGCATGGCGCAGGCTTCGATCATTCCGCTTCCGCCCGGCTTCAGCGCCGCTGGCTACCGCATCGAGCGCCCGTTGGCGATGGGCGGCTTTTCCATCGTCTACCGCGCCATCTCTGCCCAGGGCGCGCCGGTGGCGATCAAGGAATACCTGCCCCGCTGCCTTGCCAGCCGCGTGGTGGGACTGATTCCCCAGGTCAAGCAGGATAAGCGCGCTGCCTATCAGGCGGGCATGATGGCGTTTTATGAGGAGGGAATTGCCCTCGCGAAGCTCGACCATCCAAATGTCGTGCGCGTGCTCGATTTCTTTCGCGCCAATGAAACCGTCTATCTCGTCATGCGCTTGGAAAGCGGCTGCTCGCTTGCCGAGCGCATTCGGCGCGCGCGCCCGCCCTTGCCCGAGGATTTCTTGCTCAGGACTTTCGGCGCGCTGCTGCTCGGGCTCGCGGAAGTGCATGCGCACGGGCTGCTGCATCTGGACATCAAGCCTGCGAACATTTTCTTGCGCGAGGACGAGTCGCCCGTCTTGCTCGATTTCGGCGCTGCGCGCCACGTGCTCGCGGCCCAAGATCCGCTGCTGCGGCCCACCTATACGCCCGGCTATGCGGCGCCGGAGCTGCAACTTTCGCTGGCGCCGCCGACGCCACGCACCGATCTCTACGCCGTCGGCGCGACGCTTTATGCCTGTCTGACCGGCCATGCGCCGCCTGCCGCCGATCTGCGCCTGGCGCAAGCCGGCGCAACGCCGGCGACGGCAGGCATCGAGGCTCGGCATGCGCCGGATTTCTTGCGCCTCATCGAAGAATGCCTCGCGCTGAAACCCCAGGCGCGACCGGAAAGCGCGCTCGCGCTGCGGCAAAGGCTTTTGACCCTGCCATCGCTCATGGAGACCGCGACATGAACGCTCGTCACGACGGCCGCGCGCCCGACGCGCTGCGGCCCATCACGCTCACCCGCCACTACACGCGCCATGCAGAAGGCAGCGTGCTCGTCGCCTTCGGCCACACCCTCGTGTTGTGCACGGCCAGCGTCGAAGAAAAGGTTCCGCCTTTCCTCAAAGGACAAGGCAAGGGCTGGGTGACCGCCGAATATGGCATGCTGCCGCGTTCAACCCATACGCGCAGCGAGCGGGAGGCGGCGCGCGGCAGGCAATCGGGCCGCACGCAGGAAATCCAGCGGCTGATCGGCCGCGCTTTGCGCGCAGTCACGGATTTGACCGCGCTCGGCGAACGTCAGGTGACGCTCGACTGCGACGTGATCCAGGCCGATGGTGGCACGCGCTGCGCGTCCATCACGGGCGCGGCGGTGGCGCTCCACGACGCCTTCAGCCAGCTCGTGGCGAACGGGACGATTCCCACGCACCCGATGCGCGAACTCGTCGCCGCGGTTTCCGTCGGCATCGTCGAGGGCATGCCGGTGTTGGATCTCGATTATGCCGAAGACTCGCATTGCGAAACCGACATGAACGTGGTGATGACGGCCTCCGGCGGCCTCGTCGAGGTGCAGGGCACTGCCGAAGGTAAACCGTTTGCACGCGCCGATCTCGAGCGTCTGCTTGATCTCGCGAGCGAAGGCATCCGCCGCATCATCCACGCGCAAAAAACCGCCCTGGAGCTCCCATGAAACGCTTGGTGCTCGCCTCCAACAATCCCGGCAAGCTGCGCGAGTTCGGCCAGATGCTCGCGCCGCTCGGCTTCGAAATCATTCCGCAGGCCGAGCTTTCCGTGCCCGAGGCCGAGGAGCCGCATCCGACGTTCGTCGAGAATGCGCTCGCCAAGGCGCGCCACGCCGCGCGGTTTACTGGCTTGCCCGCGCTCGCCGACGATTCCGGCATTTGCGCGGCGGCGCTTGGCGGCGCCCCAGGCGTCTTTTCCGCGCGCTATGCGGGCGAGCCGAAATCGGATGCGCGCAACAATGCCAAATTGATCGCCGAGCTCGCCGGCAAAAGCGACCGGCGCGCACATTATGTCGCCGTGCTCGTGTTTCTACGCCATGCGCACGACCCGCAGCCGATCATCTGCGAGGGCGAATGGCATGGCGAGATCATCGAGACGCCGAAAGGCACAGGCGGCTTCGGCTACGACCCGCATTTCCTGATCCCGGAACTGGGGTTGACGGCCGCGGAGCTTCCCGCCGAGGAAAAAAACCGCCGCTCGCATCGCGGCAAGGCTTTGCGGCTTTTGCTCGAACGCCTGCGTCACGACTATTGAACAGCGGCTTGACTCGAGAACCGAACGTCATCCCCCTGGCGCTTTATGTGCATTGGCCTTGGTGCTTGCGCAAGTGCCCTTACTGCGACTTCAATTCCCATGCTTCGCCGCCCGACGAGGCGGCCTATCTCGACGCGCTGATCCGAGATCTCGAGGCCGCCTTGCCGTGGATCTGGCAACGCACGATCCTTTCCGTATTCATCGGCGGCGGCACGCCGAGCCTCATGCGCGGCGAAACCGTCGCCGCGCTGCTCGCCGCGATACGCGCGCGCACACGTCTTGCGCCCGCGGCGGAAATCACGCTCGAAGCCAACCCCGGCGCAGCGGACGCGCAACGCTTCGCCGCCTACCGCGAGGCGGGCGTGAATCGTCTTTCCCTCGGCGTGCAAAGCTTCGACGACGCAAAGCTTGCGGCGCTGGGACGCATTCATTCGGCGCGCGAAGCGCATGAGGCGATCGCGCTCGCCATGCGCCATTTCGAGCACGTCAATCTCGATCTCATGCTCGCCTTGCCTGGCCAGACAGTGGCCGAAGCGTGCCACGACGTCGCGCAGGCGATCGCAAGCGGCGCAGGGCACGTTTCCGCCTATTGCTTGACGATCGAGCCGAACACGCCTTTCTCTCGTCATCCGCCGCCGTTGCCCGACGAAGAGACGACGGCGGAAATCCTGGAGGCCGCCGGAGAGCGCCTATGCGCCGCAGGCTTCGAGCATTACGAGATCTCGGCCTATGCCAGGCGCGGCGAACGTTGCGCGCACAACCTCAATTACTGGCGCTTTGGCGACTACTTGGGCATCGGCGCCGGCGCCCATTCGAAGCTGACCTTGCCCGATGGCCGCATCGTGCGCGAGGCGCGCGCGCGCCATCCCAAGGATTATTTGGCGGACCCCATCACGCGTCATTGGCGCGAGGTGGCGGTCGCCGACCTGCCTGGCGAGTTCATGCTCAACGCCCTGCGGCTTTTCGAGGGGGTGCCGCTTACGCTCTTTTCCGAACGCACGGGTCTTCCTCCGACGGCGATCGCCGCGCCGCTCGCCAAGGCGCGCGCGCTCGGCCTATTGACTGAGCATGCCGACTGGCTAAAGCCCTCCTCGCTCGGCAGCCGCTTCTTGAATCGCTTGGTCGGTTTGTTCCTCGCCGAAACGGACGTTCAAACCTCCGCCAAGTAAGCGGGGGCGATGGCCTCGAGCGGGGTGGGGGAAAGACCGAATGGTAGCGTCTCATCATCCTTGCAGACATTGTCGCTTTGCATCGACAAGAGGTTGTCGCGCGTCAACGGCCCGCCGAGGAGCTCCATCGTAAGCGCCTGGACATAGGCCAGCGCATAGGGCAAACCGATGATTGGCCGCCTCCGGCGCGCATAGCGGCAGGCCAGCGCCACGAGCTCGCGCAGGCTATAGCGCTTGGGGCCGCAGAGGGAATAGGTTTGGCCGCGGCTTTCGGGGTGCGACAACGCCATCGTCATTGCCTTTGCGACGTCCTCGACCCAGACGGGCTGAAAGCGCGCATGCGGACAAGCGAGCGGCAAGACGGGCGCAAACTTGGCCAGGCGCGCAAAGAGCGTGAGAAAGGAATCCCCGCGCCCGAAGATCACCGAGGGCCGAAAGATGGTCGCGGCAGGATATGCTCGCCGTAAAGCTTCCTCGCCCGCCGCTTTGCTGCGCTGGTAGGCGGAGCGGCCGTCCTTGGCCGCGCCCAGCGCGGACACATGCAACAGGCGCGCGACTTTCGCTTCTGCCGCGGCCTGGCCGATCTTGCCCGGCAATGCCTCATGCACCCGCGCAAAATCGCCGCGCAGGATGCCCACTAAGTTCACAACGACATCCTGGCCGTGGCACAGGTGTGCAAGCGTCTTTTCGTCATGGACGTCGGCTTCGCAGACTTCGACCGTGGGCAACACCCGCAAGGCCTTGCCCCGTTCGGGGCGTCGCGTCGGCACGCAGACGTAATAATCGTGCGCGGCGAGCCGACGCGCCAGCGCCGCGCCCACGAAGCCCGTTCCTCCGATCAGTAGCGCTTTCCTCATGCCCCCTCCTGTACCTCCTTGCGCACCGCTCTCGGGCAGGCTAGGGCAAATCCGTCACGTCCTCGCGCAGACCGGCGGGCGGAATCGGCGCCAACCACGCCCTCAGGGAAGGCGCCTTGCCTGTCATCAGCGCCGTGTAGTGCACGGTGTTGGCGAGCACTTTCTTCACATAGTCGCGCGTCTCGTCGAAGGGGATGGTTTCGATGTAGATCACCGCATCCAACGCGCTCTGCGCACGCCAACGCTTGGCGCGATTGGGGCCCGCGTTATAAGCGGCGGCAGCGAGCACCGGATGCTCGTCGAGCGCATCGAGCACGAGACGCAGATAAGAGGTTCCCAACACGACGTTGGTGGAAAGATCGGTGGTTTTGCCCGGGTGGAAGTCGTTCATGCCGATTTTTTTCGCCACCCACTTCGCGGTGGCAGGCATCAATTGCATCAAGCCCTTGGCGCCAGCCCGCGAGGTGGCATCGAGCACGAATCGACTTTCCTGGCGCATCAACCCATAGACCCATGCCGGATCGAGGCGCGCAGCGCGGATGAGAGGGCTGGCCTCGCGATAAAACGGCAGCGGATAGCGCAAGCGGAAATCGTGTTCATGCTGGGTGCGTTCCGCCGCTGCGATCGCCCGATCGAAGACGCCTTCCCGCCGCGCATATTCGGCCGCCGCCAGAAGCTCGCGGTCGCCAAGCCCCATGAGCCCCCAATTCCAGGAGCGCACGCCTTCGCTCCGCCAGCCCGCGCGGATCAGGGCAAGCCCGCGCACGAGGTCGGCATGGGCGGCCAGCGCACGGATCTCCTCTTCCGTGACCGCTGCGGCCGGTTCAGGCAGGCGTAGCCGCCGCCCCAGGGCCTCTTGGGCGAGCAAGGCGTAGAAATGGTTGTCCTCGGCTAGGCGCAAAAGGATCTCTTGAGCCTTTTCCTTCGCGCCCATATGCGCAAGCCAGTGCGCACGCCAATACTGCCACTCCGGCCGGCTGACGAGTTCGTCGCCCATCCCGGCCAGAGCCCTTCCCAGCGCACCCCAGTCCTGTGCGCGCAAGGCCGCGCGCACGCGCCATGCCTGCTGCTCCTCATCGAGCACGGCGCCCAACGCGACCGCCTTGTCAAACCAGGGCAAGGCTTCTTGCAAATGCGCGCGCGCGGCGACAAGCGCGAGCCGGCCCCAGAGGAAGGCGCGCTCCTCGCGCGCAAGCGCCGCCTCGAGATCGACAAGACGCGTGGCGGCGATGCGCGCGTCGCTGCGCGCCAGTTTCTGCAAGGCAAAAAGCGCCAATTCACGGTGTGCGCGCCCCGCGGCCTTGTCTAGGCGCGCAAGACGCGCCAGAGGCTCTTTCTCCGCATCGTCGATGTCGCGACTGCTCGGCCCCTCTTCGAGCCAACTCGCGACGAGCTTGGCCTCCTTGAGGTTGCCCCGCGCAAGGCGTCCGCGTAAGGCGGCCCACAGCGCTTCCGCGGAGAGTTTGCGCGCAGCGCCAAGGCGCGCAAGCAATGCTTGGCAGGCCGGCGTGAAAGCGCCGCGCAGCAAAACGCCTTCCGCCTCGAGGGCCGCGCGCTCGTCGCCTAGGCGCTCCCTGAGATCGATGCCGCGACACTGCATCTCGCCGTCGGGCTGGCGCAGGCGCTGATGCTCGCGCAAAGCGCCTGCCCAGTCTTGGGCGCGCATGCGAAAGCGCACCCATTCCGCGCGCACGCGTTCGGCGAGATAGCTGCCTTCGTGGCGCGCCAGAAAGGCTTCCACCCCTTCGTCGCTGCCTTTTTCCATGCGCAAAATCAGCCGATGAAGCTCGAGCCAGGCGGAAAGCGGGTGTTCCCCCAACGCCTCGGCAATGCGCGCAAGCCGCTCGGCTTCCCCGCGCTGAATGGCCGCCTGCGCCTCGTTGAGCAGGGCCTCTTCAGGGATGCGGGCAAGCGCCCCCGAGCCGAGCAAGGCCAAGAGAAATGCGGCAAGCCACGAACGTTTCGACGCCTTCATCACGGCTTCCTTTGCAGCATCGCTTTAGCCTAGCATAATCTCGGCGAGATGGCCGAAAAGATGAAAAAAAAACCGCAAGACGCCGGTGTGCGACAAACGCTGCGCCGCGCGTTGCTTGAATGGCGCGAAGGGCTGCCGCGCGAAGCGCAAAGCGCCGCCGCCGAGCGCGTCAATGCCTACCTTTTGGACTGGCTCGGCGCGCGGGCGCCGACGACGATCGGCTTTTGCTGGCCAATGCGCGGCGAAATCGATTGCCGTCCGACCATCGAGGCGCTCATTGCGCGCGCCTGGCAAGCCGTCATCCCCGTGGTCGTCGCGCTCGCGGCGCCGATGGAGTTCCGCTCATGGCGTCCCGGCGCACCGATGGGCAAAGACCCCTACGGCATTCCAATCCCCCTGACGCCTCCTGCGCCACCGCCCGCGGTGCTGCTCCTGCCGCTCGTGGCGTTCGATGCCCAGGGCTATCGCCTGGGGTATGGCGGCGGCTATTTCGACCGCACGCTCGCCGCCCTC
>JAOADW010000014.1 GCA_026417115.1 Rhodocyclaceae bacterium | reverse complement strand
CGGCCGATGTTGTATCGTGCGGCTCTGAACCATGCCCTGATTTCTAAGGGATTAAGACACGCCCATACTCGGGCGGTATATGCCACGCCCGCACTCTGAACCATGCCCTGATTTCTAAGGGATTAAGACGGATAATCCGCTCCAAGGGCAAGAACAGCCGCGTGCTCTGAACCATGCCCTGATTTCTAAGGGATTAAGACACCAAAAGTATCATTCCTTTTCCTCCAGGTAGCGACTCTGAACCATGCCCTGATTTCTAAGGGATTAAGACTGCAGCAGCCGCCAAACACCGTCTTTGTCGGCTCTGAACCATGCCCTGATTTCTAAGGGATTAAGACGGAGTCAGATTGATAAACTCGATCACAGCTCACCTCTGAACCATGCCCTGATTTCTAAGGGATTAAGACCTCCCACTGGTCGAAGTCCTTCGGCAGATTGCCGTCTCTGAACCATGCCCTGATTTCTAAGGGATTAAGACGCGGCCCATGTAGTCGGTCAGCTCCCACCGATCGCTCTGAACCATGCCCTGATTTCTAAGGGATTAAGACCGACCTCGCCGAGGATAGTGCGGCAGACCGGGATTCTCTGAACCATGCCCTGATTTCTCAGGGGGATCTCTTATTTATCCCTAGGCGGCTTGTCCGCAGGGAGAGCTTGAAAAACGCCCCGATCATTCGGCTGTAAAACCGAAACGAAGCGTTTTGTTGCGTATCGTTTAGGCAGGCTTTTTTTAGGGCAGCTTGTGCGCCTTTCGGCTCGATACGCGGAAAGGGCGGCCAACGGGGCCCGAAGAGCCCTCGGAATACTCTGCTGCGCAGACGGAGGGCGTCTGCACGATTTTTGGGTTTTAGCCGCTGTATGAGCGCTGACGTTCGCTGTGCTTCATGCGCCGTGCTTTCCAGCCGCTCGCAACGATTTTTTGAGTTTCCTTTGTGAAAGCGCAGCATGCTTGCCGCTTTCATCTCGGCTTGGCGAACAGTGCTTTCAGAGAAGGCCTTTAGATAAATCCGCCGTAAAAATAAGGGGCAAAGCCCAGCGTGAGGAGCCAGTCGCCCCAGAGGCCATGCTCTGCGCCGACGAGAAGCCACGAGCGCGTGCGCGCATAGGTGTAGGCGAACAGCAGGCCGCCAAGGAAGGAAAGCGCGACGGCAGGCCAGTTGCCAAACTGGGCGTGCGCCAGCGCAAAGCTCATGGCGCTGGCGGCGATCATTCGGCTCGGGCGTAGGCCAAGCGCTTGGTAGCGATGAAAGAAAAAGACGCGAAAGATGAACTCTTGCGGGAAGGCCGACAGCAGCGGATAGAGTAAGATCGCCGCCAGCCAAAGCGAGGGTTGTTCGCGCGGCAAGGCGAAGGGGGCAAGTGGGAAGGGCAGCCAGGGCAAGAGGACGGCTAGGAGAAGGCCGCCGGCAAGGAGCAAAAGGCCTAGGCGCAAACCGTGCGGCCGGAGGGGATGAGGCATGGCCCAGAGGGCGCGCATGTCGAAGGTGGGGTCGCGTCGCAACAGTACGAAGCATAGGGCAGAGATAATGAAAATCTGGGGCAGTACGAAGCGACGTGCGTGCTCGCCTATGTAGGCAAGTGCCAGCGGCAGCAGGATGAAGAGGAAGACGAGCTCGAGGGCTCGCCTCGTGCGTGGGCGGGGTAGAGGGGCTTTGGCAAGCTTGTCTTTTCTTTCGTGTGCGCGCAAGGTCGTATGATCGCTTCGTCTGTGGTGGGCATGCGCCGCGCTTACTCATATGCGGCGGTCGTGGGTGGCGTGCGCCCTGCCACTGCAAGAATATCCACTGTTTCAGTGTCCGTCTGAAAGGATGGGGCGATTATGACGGTCTTCGAGCTTCTTTCTCTCTTCGCGTGGCTTGCCATTGCGCTGATGCTGTTCGCCTTGCTGTTGCGGCCCCGACGCGATCCGGCCTTTGCGCAGCGGCTCGATGAGCTCGAGCTGCGCATCCAGGCCCTTGCAAGCCAAACGGGACGCGTCGAGGGAGCGTTGGCGGCGCTCGGACAGGGCCAGGAGGCGCGCTTGTCTAGCTTCACACAGGGTACGGCGCAGGCGCTCACGCAACTGAGCGAGACGGTGCGGCAGCAGCTTGCCATGGCGTTTGCCGAGGCGCGCCAAAGCCGCACGGAGCTTGCGCAGAATTTCGCCACCTTCGAGCAACGCTTGCTGCTGCGCCTGCAGTCGGTTGAGGCGACGGTCAATGAACGCCTTGCCGCGATCCAGGCGGACAACGCCGCCAAGCTCGAACAAATGCGCGCAACCGTCGATGAGAAGCTGCACCAAACGCTCGAACAGCGCCTCGGGCAATCGTTCGCTCTGGTTTCCCAGCGTCTCGAAGAGGTGCACCGCGGGCTGGGCGAAATGCAGACTCTGGCCGCGGGCGTGGGAGATTTGAAGCGTGTGCTGAGCAACGTGAAGGCACGCGGCGCGTGGGGCGAAATCCAGCTTGAAGCATTGATCGGCCAGATCCTCACCCCCGAGCAATACGCGAAAAATGTCGCCACGCGGCCTGGCTGCGCAGAGCGCGTCGAATTCGCCGTGCGGCTTCCCGGCCATGGCGAGCAGCCCACTTGGCTGCCCATCGACGCCAAATTTCCGCTCGAAGATTACCAGCGCCTGCTCGATGCCCAAGAGGCCGGCGACAGCGGCGCCGCAGAGGCGGCTGCGCGCGCGTTGGAAGCGCGTCTGCGCAACGAGGCGCGCGCGATCCGCGAGAAATACATCGAACCGCCCGCGACCACCGATTTCGCGGTGCTCTATTTGCCCACCGAAGGGCTCTACGCCGAAGCGCTGCGACGCCCCGGACTCGTCGAGGATTTGCAGCGCGACTATCGCGTGACGATCGCGGGGCCGACAACGATCGCGGCGTTCCTCAACAGTCTGCAGCTTGGCTTCCGCACCCTGGCGATCGAAAAACGCGCGTTCGAGGTCTGGGAAGTGCTCGGGCGCGTGAAGACTGAATTTACGCGCTTTGGCGAGGTGATCGCGGCGACGAAGAAGAAGCTCGACGAGGCGCGCAATCGCTTCGACCAAGTGGATGTGCGCACGCGCGCGCTCGCGCGGAAACTACGCGAGGTCGAGGCGCTGCCGGTTGCGGACGACGAGGCGCTCCCACTCGAGCTCACCGAAGACTGAAGGGAATAGGGTTTTCCAACTGCTCGCGGCCAAAGCCCCAGCCGGTTTTTGGCCAAGACGCCGTCATCGGTCTGCGCGCGCACGGCGCTCCGCAATCGGCATAATGGGCGCTTTGCGCCGCCATGCAAAGATCATCGCTTGCCAAGCGTTTTGGCCATGCTCCCATGGCTGCCCTGGGGTTGCCCGCGTCGAGGGCCGATCATGGGCCTGCCTCCGCCTTGGCGGCGAGGGGTCTGTTGCGCATTCGCCGGCCGCTGCGTGGCCGCCGAGGCATCCTCATGCGAGCGTTTCGCCCCAGGCCGCAAGATAGCGCGCAGCGATTTCTGCGCGGCTGGGACGATGGTTTTGCCCGCCCCGATGGGCGATTTTGATCGCGCCCATGAGGCATGCAAGCTGCATGGTTTTTTTCCAATCGAAGCCGCGCGCAATGCCATAAAGGAGGCCTGCGCGGAAAGCGTCGCCGCACCCCGTGGGGTCGACGAGGGCGTCGGCCGGCGCGGCCGGCACGTCCAGCACGATGTCGCCCGCATGAAGCTGCGCGCCCTGGGCGCCGCGCGTGACGATGAGCGCCCGCACCTGGCGCGCAAGTTCCGCAATCGACTTGCCCGTCCGTTCGGCCAAGAGCTTCGCTTCATAGTCGTTGACGCAGCAATAGTCCGCAAGCCGCAGGAATTCGAGCAGCTCTTCGCCGTTGAACATGGGCAGGCCTTGGCCCGGGTCGAACACGAAGGGAATGCCGCGCGCATGGAAGTCGCGCGCATGTTGCAGCATGCCTTCTCGCCCATCGGGCGCAACGATGCCCAGCGCGATGTCTTTCGCGTCCAAGACGCGGTTGTAATGCGAAGACTGCATGGCGCCAGGGTGAAAGGCGGTGATCTGATTGTCGTCGAGATCGGTGGTGATGAAGGCCTGCGCCGTATAAGCGCCCGGGATCTGACGCACGTGCTCAAGCCCGATGCCGAGCTTTTTCAGGCGTTGCAAGTAGAGGTCACCGTCATCCCCGACGGTGGCCATGATCACCGGCTCGCCGCCCAAGAGCTTGAGGTTGTAGGCGATGTTCCCGGCGCAGCCGCCATATTCTCGCCGCATGTCCGGCACGAGAAAGGCGACGTTCAGGATGTGGATTTGATCGGGCAGGATGTGGTTTTTGAAACGATCGTGAAACACCATGATGGTGTCGTAGGCCAAGGAGCCGCAGATCAGTGTGCGCATGGCAGGAAGATGGATGGATAGTAAAGGTTTCGTTCAAGGGTAGAAGAGATAAAGCCGGTAGCCGGCGGCGGCGAGATCCTGCGCTTCGAAGACGAGGCGAAATTCGAATTCGTCGCCGGCGGCGAAGCCTTGCGAGGGCTCACGCTCAGAAGGGAGCCACTCGCGCGGCGAGAACACCTTGCGCGCAAGCACTCCGTCGCGCGTGTCGGTGAGCGTGAGTTCGAGGTGGGGATACGCGATGGCGTATGACGCCGCATTGCGGAGGCTTGCGATGAGCTCATAACGCTTCTCGCCGAACGGCGCAAGCTCGGTATGCAGCAGTTTGAGCGCGTCCGGCTTGCGGGGAAACGGCAGCTCGCAGCCGATCTCCCGACAGACGGCGAGCCAAAACTCGCGCATGATGGGCACATGAGCGGCGAGCTCGACGCGCAGGTAATAGGCCGTTTGCAGTAGCGCCAGCAGCAAAAGGAAAATGCTCGCCAGCAGCCACGGCCAGCGCCGAGGGGGGGGCGCCGGTTTTTCCGCCGCACCCATGTCAGGCCGCGCAAGTTCCGCATTTCCTTCGTCCGCGCCGTGCGGCGCGGCGTCTGGTTCCTGGGCGGACAGGGGAGCGCCGGCGCCGTTTTCCTTCGTCGGCTCCCGGGCAGCGAGGGGAGAAGGAGCAGGCGAAAAGGCGTTTTCCGCAGGCGCACTTTCGGCGGGTGCACTTTCGGCGGGTGTGCTCTCGGCGGCAGGCCCGTAACGAGCCGGATGTCCGTCGTCTTCTCGAGGGGGAAGAGAGCTCGCGGCCTCTTCCTCGGCTCTCGGCTGAGCAGGCGCCTTTCCGCGGCCTTCGTCCTTTTCTCTTGCCCAAGCGCACGGGGCGCCGCTTGTTTCTTTCGCGGGCTGGGCGGCAGGAGTTTCCAAGGCCGCCGGCGCCGCGAGGGGGCTTTGCAGGCCCGCAGAAGCCGCAGGCTCGGAGGACAAGGCCTCATCGTGCGTCGTCATTGCGGGGCGTGGCGCCTGGGGAGGGAGCGACACGGCGGGCGAAAAAGCCCGCTCGGCAAAGCCCTCGAAGGGCGCGTCGCTGAGGTTTGCCAACGCATCGAAGACCTGCCGACAACGCCCGCAACGCACGCGCCCTGCGCGCGCCCGCAGCTGCTCGGCCGTGATGCGAAAAACCGTCTGGCAGTGAGGACAACGCGTGCGCATTCAGCGTTTCTCGCCTTCAAGCCGCACCCAGCCTTCTTCGACCGCGCCAATGCCAAGCGACAGATAGGGGGCATAGGCGGCGATTACGTCGTCGGCCTGCGTTTCCAGCACGCCGGAAAGCGCAAGCCGGCCGCCAGGTTTCAAGCGCGCGGCGAGCGCGGGCGCCAAAAGCTTCAAAGGGTTGGTCAGGATGTTGGCGACCACGCGCTCGAATGTTTGCGTAATCGGCGCGGACGAATGGAGCCAAGCGATGGCCACCCCATTGCGTTCGGCATTGCGCTGCGCCGTCTCGAGAGCGACCTCATCGATATCGACGCCGACGACCGTGCCGGCGCCCAGCTTCTTCGCCGCGATCGCGAGGATGCCGGAACCCGTGCCATAGTCGAGCAGGCTCATGTCCGGCTGCATCTCCTCGAGAAGCCATGCAAGGCAGAGGCGCGTGGTGGGGTGGGAGCCGGTGCCGAAGGCAAGCCCCGGGTCGAGCACGAGATACGGCGCCTGGGGATCCGGCGGCTCGCACCAGGAGGGGACGATCCACAGCCGGCCAGCGGCGATGGCGATCGGAGAGAACTGCGCTTGTGTCGCGCGCACCCAGTCGGTCTCCGACAATTCGCGCACGCTGCACGCGTGCTCGGCGGGCAGGCCCGAAGTCCGCAAGGCTGCACGAATGCGGGCTTCCAGCTCGCCGTCTTGGGCAAACAGCGCCGTCAGACGACAGCGCGGCCAGAGCGCGAAAAGAGGCGCATCGGGCTCGGCGAACTGAGGAATCTCACGTTCCGTGCCGGCGTCGGCATCCTCCCAGCTCACCGAGAGCGCGCCCGCCTCTTCGAAGGCCATGGCGAGCGCTTCGGCCTTGTCTGCATCGATTTCGACGACGACCTCGCGCAAGCTCACCCGTGTTGGACCTCCTCGCGCGCCGCGAGCTTTTGTTCGAGGTAATGGATGCTCGTGCCGCCCTTGATGAAGCGTTCATCGAGCATCAGCTCTTGGTGCAAGGGGATGTTGGTCTTGATCCCCTCGACCATGGTCTCGGACAAGGCGATGCGCATGCGGCGGATGGCTTGTTCGCGGCTTTCGCCGTAAGTGAGCAATTTCGCGATCATCGAGTCGTAATGCGGAGGCACCGTATAGCCGGTATAGACGTGCGAATCGACGCGCACCCCGGGGCCGCCGGGCGCATGCCAATTGGTGATTTTGCCGGGAGATGGGGTGAACTTATAGGGATCTTCGGCGCAGATGCGGCATTCGAGCGCGTGCCCGCGGATTTGCACGTCGCTTTGGCGAAACCAGAGCTTTTCGCCGGCGGCGATGCGAATTTGCGCCTGCACGATGTCGATGCCGGTGACGAGTTCGGTGACCGGATGCTCGACCTGCACGCGCGTATTCATTTCGATGAAGTAGAACTCGCCGTTTTCGTAGAGGAATTCGAAGGTGCCCGCGCCGCGATAGCCGATGCGCCGACACGCCTCGGCGCAGCGCTCGCCAATACGCGCGATGAGTCGGCGGGAAATGCCCGGCGCCGGCGCTTCCTCGATGATCTTCTGGTGCCGCCGCTGCATCGAGCAATCACGCTCGGACAGCCAGACGGCGTTGCGATATTGGTCGGCAAGCACCTGGATTTCGATGTGGCGGGGATTTTCGAGGAACTTTTCCAGATAGACGGCGGGGTTGCCGAAAGCGGCCTGCGCTTCCGCGCGCGTCATATTGACGGCGTTGATGAGCGCCGCCTCGGTATGCACGACCCGCATGCCCCGTCCTCCCCCGCCGCCGGCAGCCTTGATGATCACGGGGTAGCCAACGGCGCGCGCGATGCGCACGATTTCGCGGGGATCTTCGGGCAGGGCGCCGTCGGAACCCGGCACGCAAGGAACGCCCGCGGCTTTCATTGCTTCCTTGGCGGAGACCTTGTCGCCCATCAGGCGGATGGTCTCGGGCGCCGGGCCGATGAACACGAAACCGGATTTTTCGACGCGCTCGGCGAAGTCGGCGTTCTCGGAGAGGAAGCCATAGCCGGGATGGATGGCTTCCGCATCGGTGACCTCGGCTGCCGAGATGATCGCGGGAATGTTGAGATAGCTCTGGGAAGACGGCGGCGGGCCGATGCAGACCGATTCGTCCGCGAGCTTCACGTATTTCGCTTCGGCGTCAGCTGTGGAATGCACGGCCACCGTGCGAATGCCGAGCTCGCGACAGGCGCGTAGGACGCGCAAGGCGATCTCACCGCGGTTCGCGATCAAGACTTTCTCGAACAAGGCCATGGCTTACCCGATCACGAACAGCGGTTGATCGTACTCGACGGGCTGTCCGTTCTCCACCAGGATCGCCTTCACCACGCCATCGACGTCGGATTCGATCTCGTTCATCAGCTTCATCGCTTCGATGATGCAGAGCGTATCGCCTTTCTTGACCGCCTGGCCGATCTCGACGAAGGCTGGCGCGCCGGGCGAGCCGGCGCGGTAGAAGGTGCCGACCATCGGCGCGCGGATCAGGTGGCCTTCAGGCTCCTGGGCGGCCGCGGGCGCCTCCACGGTCTTGGCCTCGGGGGATGCGATCGGGGCCGCCATCGGCATGGCAGCGGCTGGCATGTTGACCACCGTGGTGGCGGGCTGCACATGCAGGTGTTTTGCGATGCGGATTCTCTCCTCCCCTTCGCAGATCTCCAACTCGCTGATGCCCGAGTGCTGGACGAGATCGATCAGCGTCTTCAGTTTTCTCAAATCCATCGCGTTCTCCCTGATCCGGCGCTAGGCCGAAAATGACGAGCGTCCCTCCGCGAAATGAAAAGGAACGCGGTTACGAAGACAGGCGGGACAGCGCCGCTTCCAGCGCCAAGAGATAGCTCTGTGCGCCGAAGCCGGCAATCACGCCGACTGCGCGATCGGAAAAATACGAATGCCGTCGGAACGGCTCGCGCGCGTGGATGTTGGACAGATGCACCTCGATATATGGGATGTCGACGGCGGCGAGTGCATCCCGCATCGCCACGCTCGTATGCGTGTAGCCCGCCGGGTTGATGATGATGAATTCGATGCCCTCGGCAGCCGCCGCTTGAATGCGATCGATGAGCTCTCCTTCGGCATTGCTCTGGAAGCTTTCGATCCTCACGCCGGCGGAAAGCGCCCGCTCTTCCATCATGCGGTGGATGTCGGCGAGCGTCACGCGACCATAGATTTCCGGCTCTCGCCGGCCCAAAAGATTCAGATTCGGCCCATGCAGCACCAAGATACGGGGCTTGGCGCTTTGCTTGCGGCCGCCCGGGTCGGGATTGTTCTCTTTCGTTCGCTTCGACATGGATGTAAGTTTCGCGCAAATCGCTACGGATTGTCTACTTCGCCCTCCGCGGCGAGGAGAGCCTCCACCGCCGCCAGCCGCGCACGCGCGCGCGGGCGGCCATCGGCATACCTGGCCGCCATGCGTTCGCGATTGGGCGCCTCGATCAGCAAATCGGCCGGGAAGTCCTCGTCGTCGAGCACATAGACGGCTTCCTGGCTTTCCTGCCGTGGCCGGCCATGGTGGAAGGGGATGCGCCGATCGAGGAGGAAGATTTCGACGTCCTTCGCGCTATCGGGATAAAGCAGGATTTCGATGCGCCCGAAACGACCCGCCGTGCCTTCCAGGACGGCGCCGGTCAGCCACGGCGAGAAAGGCGAGAGCAAGCGCATGAGCGTGACTGCTTGAGTCCGTAGCCAACGCAGGCGTTCGGCATGTTCCTCTTCCTGATAAAGCGCTTGATAATCGCGCACGGCGGCTTCCACCTCGGCATTGGCGGGCAAGGGGAAATTCGCGGGGAGCCCGAGCTGGCGCGCCGCTTTGCGCTTGGCCAGCCCATATTCGAGCCCTTCCTCGGCGATCAGACGGGCGGCGAGTTGCACCAATTCGGCGCGAGCGTGGGGCTGACGAAAGAAATGGCGAGGCATCGCAAGCGGCGCAGTCGGCGTTTCAGTCATTCAGTAACATTCGCAGCGGGGGCTGCATGCCGCATTATCCCCGATTCTGATCCTTTCTGACTTCCACCATGCACATCCATATCCTTGGCATTTGTGGCACCTTCATGGGAGGCATCGCGCTCATCGCACGCGCCGCAGGCCACCGCGTCACGGGATGCGACGCCCATGTCTACCCGCCGATGTCCGACCAGCTTCGCGACGCGGGCATCGAATCCTACGAGGGATATACGCCCGATCAGGTGCAGCTTTCTCCCGATCTCTGGATCATTGGCAACGCCATCTCGCGCGGCAACCCCCTGCTCGAAGAAATCCTCGATCGCGGGCTGCCCTATGTTTCAGGCCCGCAGTGGCTTGCCGAACACATCTTGCCCGGCAAGTGGACCTTGGCGGTTGCGGGCACGCATGGCAAAACGACGACGACGGCGATGCTCGCTTGGATCCTCGAAGAAGCGGGGCTTGCCCCCGGCTTTTTGATCGGGGGGGTCGCGAAAAATTTCGGCGTTTCCGCACGCCATTCCGCTTCGCCTTTCTTCGTGGTGGAAGCCGATGAATACGATACCGCCTTTTGCGACAAGCGCTCGAAATTCGTCCATTACCGCCCGCGCACTGCGATCCTCAACAACCTCGAATACGATCATGCAGACATCTTTCCAGATCTTGCTGCGATCGAGACGCAATTTCACCATCTCGTGCGTACTCTCCCGCGCCAAGGCCTGATCCTCGCGAATGCGGGCGAGCCGGCGCTCGCGCGCGTATTGGCCCGCGGCTGCTGGACGCCCGTTCTGCGCTTCAACGACCCCGAAGGCTGGCATGCATACCATGACGACGCTTGCGGCACGCTCACGATTCTCTCCGGCAAAGCGGTCGTAGGCAAGACGCAGTGGGCGCTCTTGGGCCAGCACAACGCCAACAATGCGCTCGCGGCGCTGCTGGCTGCGCGTCACGCGGGCGTGCCGCTCGAAACGGGCTTGGCGGCGTTGTCGCGCTTCCAGCATGTCAAACGTCGCCTCGAGGTGCGCGGCGTCGTCGCGGGTGTCACCGTCTATGACGACTTCGCCCATCATCCGACGGCCATCGCGGAAACCATCGCCGCTTTGCGCGGCAAGGTGGGTACGGCGAGGATCCTGGCCGTGCTCGAGCCGCGCTCGAATACGATGAAACTAGGCGCCCTCAAAGATCGACTCGCGCCGAGCCTCACCGACGCCGACCAAGTCTTCTGCTATGCCGCAAACCTCGGCTGGGATGCAGAGGCAGCGCTTGCTCCGCTCGGCGAGAAAGCCTTCGTGAGCGCCGACTTCGAAAAGCTCGTCGCACACATCGCAGCCTCTGCGCGCCGCGGCGACCATGTGCTCGTCATGAGCAATGGCGCGTTTGGCGGCATCCATGACAAACTGCTCGTCGCTCTCGGCGAAAAGGCGCGCGCGTGTTCCTGAAAATCGTCCTCGTCCTTCTGCTGCTGATCGTGCTCGCAAGCCTCCTTGCGCCGCGGGCGCCCGTCCTGCCGCCCAGACAGGGCGGGCGCCTGCGCGTGCTGATGTTGCGCATTGCGCTCGTCCTCCTGGGCGTCGTAACCCTCGTCGCCGCCTGGCACTATGCCGGCTGAGTCCGCGGCGTCAGAGACGCGCTTCGAGCATGCCGCGCATCTTTCGCATCGCCTTCGCCTCGATTTGGCGGATGCGCTCGGCCGAGACGCCATATTCGGCCGCCAGTTCGTGCAAGGTCGCCGCTTTCCCCTCCTCCGCCAACCAGCGACGGCGCACGATGTCGCGACTTCTCGGGTCCAGGCGATCGAGCGCAGCAGCCAAGCCCGTCTCGATCAAGTCGTCTCGTTCTTTGCGCTCAAGCTGGCTGACAGGATCGAAGCTCGCGTCGGCGGCGAGATAAGCGATCGGCGCGAAGTTCTCGTCCTCCTCGTCGGAGACCGGTTCCAGCGAAACATCCGCTCCGCTCAGGCGCGTTTCCATCTCGACGACCTCCTCGGGCTTGACGCCGAGCTCAGCCGCCACTTTCCTGACCTCCTCGACCGACAGCGTCCCCAAATGGGACTCCCCCTCGGCGTCTTGCGCCAGGCTCGCTTTGAGGCTGCGCAGATTGAAAAAGAGCTTGCGCTGCGCCTTCGTCGTCGCGACCTTGACGAGCCGCCAGTTCCTGAGGATGAATTCGTGGATCTCTGCCTTGATCCAATGGATTGCAAACGAGACCAGGCGCACGCCCCGATCGGGATCGAAGCGCTTGACCGCCTTCATCAGGCCGATATTGCCTTCCTGGATCAGATCCGCATGCGGCAACCCGTAACCCAAGTAGTTGCGCGCCACGGCGATCACGAGTCGCAAATGAGAGAGCACCAATAGGCGAGCCGCTTCCAAATCCCCCTCGTCGCGGAATTTGCGTGCAAGCCGCTTTTCTTCTTCTTCCGACAGGATCGGGTAGCGGTTGGCCGCCGCGATGTAGGCCTCGAGGCTGCTCGCGGATTGCGGCACGAGCGGGAAATTGGCCAGGGTCAAGGCAGTCGACATCGCTGATCCTCCTTTCTGGGAATTCATACCGATAAATAGATTAGCACTCTTTGCGTGAGAGTGCTAATCGTCGCAATTAGTTCCTGAGTAATTTACTATGTTTTTGTCGCGTCCGGTTTTTTCTTTCCTATGGGCTGCATAGGCGGTTTCAATGAGCGCGTCGGGCCATGAGCGCACACAAGCCTGCCAACAACGGCACAGGCAAGGCAAAGAAGGCAAGCTCGAGAAGCGGCGCAAAGCGCGGCCAGGCGTCAAGCTCGAACAAGGAAAAGATCGCCTTCCCGTGGGGTTCGAGGAAAAAGGCCATCACGCCATGGCACGCTGCGCCGAGCACGCCGATGACCCCTCCCAAAAAGGCGCCCTGCCAGATCAGGTGATTACGCATGGGCGCAGGCGGGCCGCTCGACACGGTCCCCACGGCGACGATGAGAAGCCGCGTCGCCATCATGAGCGCTGCCAGGAAGATCAAAGCCAGCGCTAGCGATAGAAAGGAGGCGAGCGCCTGGATCGCCGCGCGCCAGACCGTGAGCGCGCGCGCCCATTCGACCTCGGCGCGCACCTGGAGCACCCCTTCGCGCCGAGACCACTGCTCGCGCAGTGTTTCGATGAGCGCGGGGTCAGGGGTCTTCAAGGCGATCAGCAAGGCATCCGCAAAGGGGTTCTCGACGAGCAGAGCAAGCGCCTCGGCATGCCCCGGGCTTTGCCGGTAACGCATGAGCGTTTGCTCGCGCGTGACAATATCGATGCGCGCCACCGCGGGATTGCCCGCAAGCTCTTTTTTCCAGGCCTCGAGATGGCTGCGCTCGAGCGCCGGCGAGATCATCACCGTGAGCACCGGCGTTTCCCTCAGACGCTCTGTAAGCGCGGCGCCAACGAGCCAGAGACGGACGAACACGAATCCCACGGCCAGCAAAAGACCCAGGCCCAATGCCGACCACACCCATCGACCTGGTTGCGCCAGGCATGCGGCGAGCGTCTCTTTGAACGCTTGCGTCTGAAAAAGCCGCGGGTTGCTCGTTACGCGCATTTCCTCGCTCGATGCGGACCTAAGCGAACAGCGCTTCGGCGAAGGCGCGCGCGGAAAACGGTTGCAGATCCTCGAGCGCTTCGCCCACGCCGATGAAGCGCACGGGCTTCGGACACACGCGCGCGATCGCCGCGAGCACGCCGCCTTTGGCAGTGCCGTCGAGTTTCGTGACGACCAGGCCGGTGACGCCGATCGCCTTGTCGAACGCCTGCACCTGTTGGATGGCGTTCTGTCCGATCGTGGCGTCGAGCACCAACAGCACTTCATGCGGCGCGGATGGCTCGGCTTTCTGGATCACGCGCCGCACCTTGGCGATTTCTTCCATCAAATGCAGTTGGGTCGGCAGCCGGCCGGCGGTATCGGCGATCACGACATCTACCCCTTTCGCCTTCGCAGACGCGATGGCGTCGAACACCACCGCGCCGGGATCGCCTCCCTCTTGGCTGATCACCGGCACGTCGATGCGGCGGCCCCAAGCGATCAGCTGCTCGCGCGCCGCGGCGCGAAAGGTATCGCCAGCGGCCAGCACGACGCTTTTTCCTTCCCCGCGAAAGCGATGTGCGAGTTTGCCGATGGTCGTGGTCTTGCCCGCCCCGTTGACGCCCGCCACCATGAGCACGAACGGGCGATGCGCGGGATCGAGGAAGAGCGGCGCTTCGAGGGGCGTCAAGGCTTGCGCGAGCAAGTCGACGAGCACGCCCTTCAAGGCCGCAGGTTCGCTGATCTTGTCTTTTTTGACGCGCGCCTTCAACTCATCGAGTAGCCCCTGCGTCGCCGCCACGCCGCAGTCGGCGGCGATCAGCGTCGACTCGAGCTCGTCGAGAAGCTCATCATCGATCTTCGCACGTGTGAAAAGGCTCGCAAGCGGCGCCGCGATGACCGCGCGCGTGCGCGCAAGCCCGGCTTTCAAGCGCTCGGCCCAGGAACGCGTGGGCGTCTGCTCGCCTTCGGCCGGCAAGGAGGATTTCAAGAAACCGAACATGGAAAAGAAAGGTCAAAAAGCGCGATAAGATGCGCGCTGGATTCTAACCCATCCCCCTCTCGACTCATGAAAAGGCTCCTAGAGGTTCTCTCGGCGCTGGCCATTGCCTGCTTCACGGCGAGCGCATGGGCCGCGCAAGCGGCCGCCACTTTCGAGAAGAGGCTTGCCAACGGCATGAAAGTCGTGGTGCGCGAAGATCACCGCGCTCCCGTCGTCGTGCATATGGTCTGGTATCGCGTCGGCAGCATGGACGAAGTCGACGGGCAATCGGGCGTGGCCCACGTGCTCGAACACATGATGTTCAAAAGCACGAAGCATCTAGCCGCCGGCGAGTTCAACCGGCGCGTGGCCGAAGCAGGCGGGCGCGACAACGCCTTCACGAGTCTCGATTACACGGCCTATTTCCAGATCGTGCCCAAGGCGGCGCTGCCTGAAATGATGCATCTCGAGGCCGAGCGCATGGCCAATCTCGCCTTCAAGGCCGAGGAATTCGCCGCCGAGATCGAAGTGGTGAAAGAAGAGCGGCGGCTACGCACCGAGGACAATCCCCAGGCGAAGACTTTCGAAGCGCTCAATGCCGCCTCCTTCATGGTGCATCCCTATCGCCGACCGGTGATCGGCTGGATGAACGATCTCCAACAAATGCGCGCAGACGATGCGCGCGCCTGGTATCGCACCTGGTATGCACCGAACAATGCGATCCTCGTCGTCGTCGGCGACGTCGATCATCGCGAGGTCTTCCGCCTTGCCGAGCGCATCTATGGCAAGCTCAAGGCCAAACCATTGCCAGCGCGCAAGGCCGTGCGCGAGCCGCCGCAAACCGGGCCTCGCCGCGTGACCGTGCAAGCCCCCGCCGACCTCCCTTTCCTCGCCATGAGCTGGAAGGTGCCCAAACTCGTGGATATCGAGAACGACCGCGATCCCTATGCGCTGGAGATGCTCGCAGCGATCCTCGATGGCAACGACGCCGCGCGCTTTGCGAAACATCTCGTGCGCGGCTCGCAAATCGCGCAATCGGCGGGAGCAGGCTATGACAGCACGCTGCGTGGCGAAGCCCAGTTCGTGCTCGTAGGCCAACCAGCCGCCGGGCGCACGGTGGCCGAACTCGAGGCCGCCCTGCTTGCCGAAATCGAGCGCATCCGCAAGGAAGGCGTGGGCGAAGACGAGCTCGCCCGCGCGCGCACGCAACTGATCGCCGCCCAAGTCTATAAACGCGATTCGCTCATGGCGCAGGCCATGGAGATCGGCCAATACGAAGTCATCGGCCTGAGCTGGCGCGATGTCGAACGCGTGCTCGCGAAACTCAAAGAAGTGACCGCCGAGGACATCCGTCGCGTCACGCACTATTTGACGCCGCAGACGCTCACCGTCGCCGTGCTCGACCCCTTGCCCGTCTCCGCGGCCCCCAAGCCACGCGGTTTCGCTAGCCGTCATTGAGGTGCCCATGCTGCGTCTTTTGCTTTGCCTCTTCGCCGTTCTCTCTGCGGCAGCCCATGCAGGCCCGAAGATCGAACAGTGGACGACGGCCAACGGCGCCAAGGTCTTGTTCATCGAAAGCCGCGCCTTGCCCATCCTCGATATCCAGGTAGATTTTCCCGCCGGATCGGCGCGCAACCCGGCGGAAAAAGCAGGCCTTGCCAGCCTCGTCGCCGAGCTGTTGTTGGCAGGTGCTGGCCCTTGGGACGAGGAGGCGTTTTCCGCTCGCCTCGTCGAGCTGGGCGTGCGCCTTTCTTCCACGCACGACCACGACAAAGCGAGCATCACTCTGCGCACGCTCTCCACGCCGAGGGAAAAGGAAGGCGCCCTCGACGCGCTCACCGCCGTCCTCGCGGCCCCCATCTTCCCCGAAGCGGCCTTCGAGCGGGAAAAAAGCCGCTTGATCGCGGCGCTCAAAGAGGCCGACACACGCCCCGATCAGCTCGCCGCCAAGGCGTTCGCACGCGCCCTATATCCTGAGCACCCCTATGGCCGCATCGCCACGCCCGATACCGTCGCACGCATTACGCGGGAAGACGTCATCGCTCACCATCAGCGCCATTACGTCGCCAGCGGCGCCGTCATCTCGATGATCGGCGACATTTCCCGACAAGAAGCCGAAACAATCGCCCAGCGCTTGGCGCAAGCGATGCGGCAAGGCCCGCCGCCCGAAGCGCTGCCGCCTGTTGCGCCGCCACCCGCAGAAACGGTACGCGTCGAGCACCCCGCCACTCAAGCCCATATCCACCTGGGCCTGCCCGCACTTGCGCGGAAAGATCCCGACTTTTACGCCTTGCTCGTCGGCAATTACACGCTCGGCGGCGGCGGCTTCGTCTCGCGCCTGATGAAAGAAGTGCGCGAGAAGCGTGGCTATGCCTATAGCGTCTATTCCTATTTCGCGCCTCGGCTGCGCCCCGGCCCTTTTGAGATCGGCTTGCAAACCCAGCGCAACCAGGCCAAGGAAGCGCTCGAGGTCGCACGCGCAGTGCTCGAACGCTTCCTCGCCGAAGGGCCGACCCAAGGGGAGCTCGCCGCGGCGAAGAAAAATCTGATCAACGGCCAGGCGCTGAGGATCGACAGCAACGCGAAGCTTTTGGGCTACCTCTCCTTGATCGGTTTTTACGATCTGCCGCTTTCCTATCTCGACGACTTTCCGAAAAAGATCGCCGCCGTCACCCGCGAGGATGTCAAGTCGGCCTTTGCGCGACACATCAAGCCCGAGCGCTTGATCACGGTGATCGTGGCGGGCGAATGAGCTTTTTGCGCATCACCGGCGGCATCTACCGCAGTCGTCGCATCAAGGTCATCGATGCGCCGGGTTTGCGCCCGACGCCAGACGCCGTGCGGGTGACGTTGTTCAATTGGCTTGCCCAGGATCTCTCCGGCTGGCGTTGCCTGGATCTCTTCGCGGGCACGGGCATCCTCGGCCTCGAATGCGCATCCCGCGGCGCCGCGGAGGTGGTGTTCGTAGAACGGAATGCACGCATTGGCCGCGAACTCCGCGCCACGCTCGAGGCGTTTTCCGAGACGCCGCTTACCGTCTGGACGGGCGATGCGCTAGAATTTCTCGCCCTTGCCGAGCGCGCGGGCGAACGTTTCGACCTGCTGTTGCTCGACCCGCCTTACCGGCAGGGCTGGATCGAGCGGCTCGCGCCTTATCTTTCGTCGATCGTGCGTCAAGAAGGAAAAATCTATCTCGAAGCCGAACGCCCCGTCGCGGCGATCGGAGCATGGCGCACCCTCAAACGAGGGCAGGCAGGCCAGGTTCATTACCATCTCTTGGAGCACTCATGAGCGAGCTCCCGCAAGGAAAGGCCAAAAAAACCACCACCACCGAGGAAATGGCTAAGCGCTCGCAGGGTGAGCAGGAGGGCGCCGCTCAGGAAGGCGCAGAGGCGCGCGCTGCGCCCAGCCTGCAGCCGCTCCATTCGGGCCAGATACAGCCTGTCGCCGTCTATCCGGGCACTTTCGATCCCTTTACGCTCGGGCACGAAGACCTCGTGCGACGCGCTGCACGAATCTTCCCCAAGGTGGTGATCGGCATCGCCGAAAGCCGCAACAAACGCCCCCTGTTTTCGCTTGCCGAGCGTGTCGAAATCGCGCGCACCCTGCTGCGCGGATTACCCAACGTCGCGGTGGAAGGCTTCACGGGACTGCTGATCGATTTTCTGCGCGCCCAAGGCGCCCGCATCATTTTGCGGGGCCTGCGCGCCGCCTCCGACTTCGAATACGAATTTCAGCTCGCCGGCATGAACCGGAGCCTCTATCCCGACATCGAAACCCTCTTTCTGACGCCAGGAGAACAATACATGTTCATTTCGGCGACGATGGTGAGGGAAATTGCAAGCCTCAGAGGCGATGTCTCTCAATTCGTACATCCGCTGGTCGCCGAGCGCTTGGCGCAACGTTTTTCCCAATCTCCATCCTGATCCCACGAGGTAACCATGGCCCTGAAAATCACCGACGAGTGCATCAATTGCGACGTTTGTGAGCCAGAATGCCCGAACGGCGCGATTTTCCAAGGCGACGACATCTATGTGATCGACCCGAACAAATGCACCGAGTGCGTGGGACATTTCGACACGCCGCAATGCGTCGAGGTCTGCCCGGTCGATTGCATCATTCCCGACCCCGATCACAAGGAAAGCAAAGAACAGCTCTTGGCCAAATTCAAGAAGCTCACCGGCAGCTAAACGCCCATGCTCGAATTCGGCAGCGCTGCCTTTTGGATTGCGGTCGCTCAGATCATCGCCATCGACATCCTGCTCGGGGGTGACAATGCGGTCGTGATCGCGCTCGCCTGCCGCAAACTGCCCGAAGCGCAGAGAAAGCAAGGCATTTTTTGGGGCGTCGTAGGCGCCGTCGTCTTGCGCGTGATCCTGATCTTCTTCGCCCTCAAGCTCTTGGCCTTGCCAGGCTTGAAGCTCGTCGGCGGGCTCTTGCTGTTATGGATCGGCATCAAGCTGCTCCAGCCCGAAGAAGCCGGGCATGGGGAGATTCAAGCCGCGGACACGCTGGTTGCGGCGATCAAGACCATCATCGTCGCCGATGCAGTCATGAGCCTCGACAACGTGATCGCCGTCGCCGCCGCCTCCCATGGCAGCATGGCGCTCGTCGTCTTCGGCATCCTCGTTTCGATCCCGATCGTGGTCTGGGGCAGCCAACTCGTGCTCAAACTCATGGATCGCTATCCGATCGTGATCACGGGTGGGGGCGCCCTCTTGGGCTGGATCGGCGGTGGCATGCTGATCGGGGATCCGTGGCTGCCGGAAGCCTGGCGCACAGCCGTGCCCTATGCGAAGCAGATTTCTGCCGCACTCGGGGCCGTCCTCGTCGTCGTCCTCGGCAAATGGCTTGCCGCGCGAACGCTGCGGCGCCCGCGTGCAGCGCCCGTCGACCTGTTGCACAAGGAGGAATGAGATGCCCCAGCGCTGGCTCATCGCGATCGACGGCTCGGAGCATGCGCTCAAAGCGCTCACCTGGGCCATTGCCCAAGGCGAGCTCATGCAGGAGCCCCCCGAGATTCATCTCGCCAATGTGCAAGTACGACTACCTGCCGACATTTCGCGCTTCGTCTCGCGGGCTGCGATCGAGGATTTCCATCGTGAAGAAGGCCAGCGCCAACTCGCCACCGCGCTCGCGCAGTGTCAGGCCGCCGGCGTGCAGCCGATCCCGCATGTGCTGGTGGGGGAAGCCGCCGCGACGCTCGTGGACTTCGCCGCTGCGCAGGGGTTCGATCTGATCGTCGTGGGCACGCGCGGCCATACGGGGGTCTCCGGCGTGATCCTGGGATCGGTGGCGACGAAGATCGCCCACCTCGCCAAGACGCCGCTCGTCCTGATTCGCTGACTCAACGCTGGCAGCGCGGGCAAAAATAAGTCGAGCGGCTGCCCTGCAGGATGCGACGGATGGGCGCGCCACAGCGCCGGCAAGGCTGTCCTTCCCGACCATAGACGTCGTGCTGAACTTGGAAATCGCCAAATCCTTGCGGGCTGCAAAAATCCCGCAGCGTGCTGCCCCCCGCGGCGATCGCCGCCAATAAGACCTCCTGAATCGCCTGTGCAAGCCTCGCCAGGCGCGCTGGCGCAATGCGGCCAGCGGGCCTGCGCGGATCGATGCCCGCGCGAAAAAGGCTTTCGGCGGCATAGATGTTGCCAACGCCCACGATCAGCCGCGCATCCATGAGCACGGGCTTGATGGGCGCTTTCTTGCCGGCGAGTCTTTGCGCCAACCACTCGCCGGTGAATGCGGCGGAAAGCGGCTCGATGCCCAGTGGCGCGAGCCGTGGGTGCAAAGCGGGGTCGCCCTCGATCCAGTCGAGCAGACCGAATCGGCGTGGATCGGCATAGCGCAGCACGACCTCCTCGAAGACCATATCGACGTGGTCGTGACGGCCGGCCGCGCAATCCTGCGGCACGGCGCGCAGGCTTCCCGACATGCCCAAGTGCAAAAGCAGACGCCCCCGCCCGAAATCGAAGAGCAAATATTTGCCGCGACGTTCGACCTCACGCAGGGTGCAACCCACCAAGGTTTGGGGCAGATGCTCAGGCGCCGGCGCACGGAGAAAACGATTGCGCAGCACGAACGCCGTCAGACGGCGCCCCTGTGCGAGCGCACGCACGGCGCGGCGACTGACTTCCACTTCCGGCAATTCGGGCATCGCGGTAGGAAACTGCTAACATGAAGCAGGGGCATATGGCCTGCCTATGCCCGCTGCCGAGAAAAGGCCACAAGACTCTGCCGGAGGGCGACCGTTGCCGCAGTTTCGGCAGGAGTTCGAGACAGAGGCATTGTAAACTCGTTGGCTGCCCATCATGAAACGACTTTCGCATCTTTGGTCCCTTTCGCTTTTTTTGTTCGCCGCGTGCAGCGCAACGCCTCCCCTTGCCCCCACGCCACCGGCTGCGCAGGCCGCCGAGTCGCCCTCCGCCACGGTGGAGAAACCCGCGAAGCTGCCGAAACTTCCCTTGACGCACGAGCGCATGACCACGTTGCTGCTCGCCGAAATCGCGGCCGGCCGAGGACAATGGGCGGAGGCCGCTCATTACTATCACCGGCTCGCCGAAGACACCCGCGACCCCCGCATCGCCCAGCGCGCCGCTGAAGTCGCTTTGTTCGCGCGCAGGCCTGATCTCGCGCTTGCCAACGCACGGCTAGCCTACGCCTTGGAACCCCAAGCGCCGCATCTGCGCCTTCTGTTGATCCGCCTACTTGCCGCCCACGAGCGCTACGACGAACTGGAGCCGCTGCTTGCCGATTTGCTCGCGGCAGAGGCAGGCGAAATCGAGCAAAACCTCGCCCACCTCCCCCGTCTCTTTCCTCGCAGCCAAGACCGCCGCGCCGTGAAGGCCTTGATCGAACGCGTCACGCGCCCCTACGAAGACCGGGCGGAAGCTCATTTCGCGCGCGCCGTCGCAGCCTACGACGCTCGCGAGCTTTCCGCGGCGCGCGCCGCAATCCAGCGCGCACGCGCGTTGAAGCCAGACTGGGAAGCCGCCGCCTTGCTGCAAGTTCAGCTCACTGAAGACCGCGAAGAAGCTCTACGCCTGCTCGGCGACTTCGTGAAGGCCACCCCCACGGCGCGACAGGCGCGGCTTGCCTATGCGCGTGCGCTCACCAACGAGAAACGGTATGCCGAGGCGCGCGCCGAATTCAAGGCCCTGCTCGATCAAGGCGCGGCCGATCCTGCAAAAAATGGCGACATCATCTTCGCCGTCGCGGTGCTCTCCCTGCAGCTGGGCGAACCGAAAGTCGCCGAGCCTTATCTGCGCCAGCTCGTCGCCATCCGCCACAGCGAGGCCGACAAGGCGCGTCTTTTCCTCGGCCAGATCGCCGAAGACGACAAGCGCTATGACGAAGCCATACAATGGTTCGCTGAGATCGGCGCAGGCGAACACTACCTGCCCGCACAATTGCGCATAGCCGCAGTATTGGCCAAGCAGGGGCGACTGTCGGACGCGCGCGCGCATCTGCACCGCGTGCGCCCCGCCACTCCCCGCGAAGCGGCGCAGCTCGTGATCGGCGAAGCGCAGCTGCTGCGCGAGGCAGAGCAGCTCACAGACGCCTACCGCGTGTTGACCGATGGCCTCGCCCAATATCCCGACCAGCCTGAGCTTCTCTATGAGACGGCGCTGATCGCCGAACGGCTGGGCCGCTACGATGAACTCGAACGGCGGTTGCGCCGGCTGCTCGAGATCCAGCCGGACCACGCCCATGCCTTGAATGCGCTCGGCTATTCGCTCGCCGACCGCAACATCCGCCTGCAGGAAGCGCGCGCCATGATCGAGCGCGCGCTCGAGCTCGCACCCAACGACCCTTTCATCCTCGACAGCCATGGGTGGGTGCTCTACCGCCTCGGCGAAATCCAACAGGCCTACGAAATCCTCGCGCGCGCATTCGAAGCGCGGGCAGACCCGGAAATCGCCGCGCACCTCGGGGAAGTGCTCTGGCAGCTCGGCCGCCGCGAAGAAGCGCGCGCGATCTGGGAAAAAGCGCAGCGCGAACATCCCAAAAACGAAGTGCTCAGCGAAACCATCAAGCGGTTCTTGCCTTGAAGCGCCTCGCCGTTCTCGCAGCCTTCCTTGCGGCCTGCGCGCAGGCTCCCCTCGTTTCGCACAGTTCTCCTTCGGCCGAGCGCTTTGCGCTTTCCGCCCGCGCCCTCGTCAGCGAAGGAAACACGCGGCACTACGTGATCCTCGAGTGGCGACGAAAAGACGGCAGAGACGACATCTCGCTGGCGACCCCCTTCGGCCAGCGGCTCGCACACCTCGAAGGCAATGGCGAAGCACGCATGACGCTCGCAAACGGCGTCCGGCGCGAGGCGGAATCGCTCGACCTGCTGCTGGCGGAGATCCTCGAATTTCCTCTCCCCCTCGCGGAAGCGCGCGATGCCCTCTTCGATAGCGCTGTCCGCGAGCGCGCCGGCTGGCGCATCCGCCGCGAGCCCGCGGAAGCAATGCTCCCACGTCGTCTCGAACTCGAGCGTGCAGGCCTTTCCATCCAACTCGTGATCGATTCCTGGGAGAGCCCCGAATGAACCTCGCCTGGGGCGAGGCGCTGCCGGCGCCCGCCAAGATCAACCTGTTTTTGCACGTCGTGGGCCGCCGGGAAGACGGCTACCACCTGTTGCAGACGGTCTTTCGCTTCGTCGATCTCTACGACACCCTCCGTTTCTGGCCCCGCGAGGATGGTCAGATCGTCTTGGCCACCCCTCTGGCGGGCGTCCCCGAGGCCGCGAATCTCGTCGTGCGCGCCGCGCGCCTGCTCAAATCCCAACGCACATGCGCGTCCACGGCTGGGGTCACCATCGCGCTGGAAAAACGCATACCGCAAGGCGGTGGCCTCGGCGGAGGCAGCTCGGATGCGGCGACCACTTTGCTTGCCCTCAATCACCTCTGGGGCTTGTCGCTTTCCCGCGCCGAGCTCGAACGCCTGGCGCTTGCGCTCGGCGCCGATGTGCCGGTCTTCGTGCACGGCCGTAATTGCTTCGCCGAAGGCATCGGCGAACGCTTCACCGACCTCGAATTGCCACCGCAATGGTATCTGCTCACCTTTCCACGCGTGCAAGCGCTCACGAGCACGATTTTCTCGGCGCCTGACCTGCCTCGCGCCACACCGCCGATCGCCGCGGCCGCATGGCGCCCTGGCGACGGTCATAACGATCTCGAAACCGTCGCCTGTCGCCTCTACCCAGAGATCGCCCGCCACCTCGAGCTCTTGCGCCGCTTTGGACCGGCGCAGATGACTGGCTCAGGCGCATGCTGTTTCCTCCCTTGCCCCGACGCCGAAACCGCCGAACGCACGCGCAGGCAACTGCCCGCCGAGGTCTGCGCGCACATCGTCCAAGGCTTGGAGATCCATCCCTTACAGGCCCTCTGCGGCGATTGACAGCCTTCGGGAAAACCTGGAAAATGCGCATCCTTCCAAGCCTTCTCGGCTTCATTGGGGAGTCGCCAAGCTGGTCTAAGGCACCGGATTTTGATTCCGGCATTCGTGGGTTCGAATCCTACCTCCCCAGCCAGATTCCCTGCGGGCAGCTCGCTGCATGATCGACTCATCGCACGGCGCTGCCCGCGCGCCGTTTTACGACCCTTGCAGCGCCATCGCCATGGCATACGACAACCTGATGGTCTTCACCGGCAACGCCAATCCGAAATTGGCGGCCGATGTCGCCAAGCGGCTCAACATTTCATTGGGACGCGCCACCGTCGGCCGCTTCTCCGATGGCGAAAGCATGGTCGAAATCCTCGAGAACGTGCGCGGCAAGGATGTCTTCATCCTGCAGCCGACTTGCGCGCCGGCCAATGACAACCTCATGGAACTCGTGATCCTGGCGGATGCGTTGAAGCGCGCTTCGGCTGGCCGCATCACCGCCGCCGTGCCCTACTATGGCTATGCGCGTCAAGATCGACGGCCTCGTTCGGCACGCGTGCCAATCGCCGCCAAGGTGGTCGCGAACATGCTGCAAGCCGTCGGCGTGCAGCGAGTGCTGACTGTCGACCTGCATGCCGACCAAATCCAGGGTTTCTTCGACATTCCCGTCGACAACATCTACGCCACGCCCATTCTCCTGGGCGACATTTGGAAACAACGCCACGAAGATTTGCTCGTGGTCTCACCCGACGTCGGCGGCGTCTTGCGCGCACGCGCAGCCGCGAAACGCCTGGAAACGGATCTCGCGATCATCGACAAGCGTCGGCCACGCGCCAATGTCGCCGAAGTCATGCACATCATCGGCGAAGTCGAAGGCCGCACCTGCGTGATCATGGATGACATCGTCGATACTGCGGGCACGCTGACCAAGGCTGCGCGCGCGCTCAAGGAGCATGGGGCGAAAAAAGTCATGGCCTATTGCACGCACCCCGTGCTCTCAGGCAATGCGGTGGCGCGCATCGAAGAATCCGAGCTCGACGAGCTCGTCGTCACCGACACCATTCCGCTGCGCGACGATGCACTCGCCAGCAAGAAGATTCGCGTCGTCACGATCGCTGGCCTCTTGGCCGAGACCATCATCCGCATCAGCAACGAAGAATCGGTCTCTTCGCTCTTCATGGAATAGTTTCTTCAACCCACATCGCCTGGTCGCGGGCGATATCGACTACCGAGGAGTCTTCATCATGCAATTCGAAATCAACGCCGAACCACGCGACGTGCAGGGCACCGGTGCGAGCCGCCGCCTGCGTCGCGCCGGCCGCGTGCCCGGCATCCTCTATGGGGGAGGGCAGCCGCCGCAGATGATTTCGCTCGACCACAACGAGCTCTATCAGGCCCTACGCAAGGAAGCCTTTCATTCTTCCATCATCAACTTGAAGCTTGCCGGCGCCACGCAGATGTGCCTGTTGCGCGACGTGCAATTGCATCCCTACAAGAAGGAGATCCGTCACGTCGACTTCCAGCGTATCGACGCCGAGCACAAGATCCATCAGAAGGTGCCCTTGCATTTCATCAATGCCGACATCGCGCCGGGCGTCAAGCTCGGCGGCGGCATGGTCCAGCACGTGATGACGGAGCTCGACATCCGCTGCTTGCCGAAGGATCTGCCCGAATTCATCGAGGTCGACCTCAAAGACCTCAAAGGCGGCCAATCGTTGCATGTCTCCCAGCTCAAATTGCCCCCGGGTGTCGAGGCCGTCCACCATGGCGAAGGCGATCCGGTGGTGGTGACCATCGTCGTGCGGGGCAGCGGGGCGGCGGCCGAAGAAGAGGCGACGCCCGTAGAGACCCAGATCATCACCGAGAAGAAGCCCGCGGCCGCCGAGAAAAAAGGCGAGAAGAAGTAATTGACCGCGCGCTCGGCCATCAGACTCGTCGTCGGCCTCGGCAATCCGGGCGCCGAATACGCCAAAACCCGGCACAATGCCGGGTTTTGGTTTTGCGAGCGTCTCGCGGAAACGCTCGCCATTCCGCTTGCGCACGAGTCCCGCTTCCATGGGCGCGTCGGCCGCTTACGCCAGCCTGACGCGGATCTTTGGTTGCTGCTCCCTTCCACCTACATGAACCGTTCGGGTATCGCCGTGCGCGCGCTCATGCAGTTTTATCGCATCGAGCCTGCCGAAATGCTCGTCGTGCATGACGAGCTCGATCTGCCACCGGGCTTTTTGCGCCTCAAATATGGGGGCGGTCTAGGTGGGCACAACGGCTTGAAGGACATCACGAGTCACTTAGGCACCCAGGACTATTGGCGGCTGCGCATCGGCATCGGCCATCCTGGCGACAAGAACGCCGTGATCGAATACGTTCTCAAGCCGCCGCGCCCGGAAGAACGCGCAGCCATCGAGTCGGCGCTTGTCCGCGCGCTCGAGGGCTGGCCACTGATCCTGCGCGGCGATTTTCCTTCCGCGATGCAATTGATCAACCGCAAACCTGCTCTCGCGAAAGACATGCCATGAGTTTGAAGTGCGGCATCGTCGGCCTGCCCAACGTGGGTAAGTCCACCCTATTCAATGCGCTGACCAAGGCAGCCATCGCTGCGGAAAACTACCCTTTTTGCACGATCGAACCCAACGTCGGCGTCGTCGAAGTCCCCGATCCCCGCTTGGCGGAGCTCGCCGCGATCGTCAAACCCCAGCGGGTCGTACCCGCCATCGTCGAATTCGTCGACATCGCCGGGCTCGTCGCCGGCGCCTCGAAAGGCGAAGGCCTGGGCAACCAGTTCCTCGCCAATATCCGCGAAACCGACGCCATCATCCACGTCGTGCGCTGCTTTGCAGATGCCAACGTTGTCCATGTCGCCGGCGAAGTCGACCCGCTGCGCGACATCGAGGTCATCGATACCGAACTCGCGCTCGCCGATCTCGCCACCGTCGAGAAAGCTTTGGCGAGACTTTCCAAACAAGCCAAAGCCGGCGGCGACAAAGAGGCCAAATTCGTCGTCTCCGTGCTGGAGAAGTGCGCATCCCAACTCGACGCAGCCAAACCCGTGCGCGCGCTTTCCCTCAGCAAAGAGGAACGCGCGGCGTTGCGCCCCTTTTTCTTGCTCACGGCCAAGCCCGTGCTCTATGCCGCCAACGTCGACGAACACGGCTTTGTCGACAACCCCTTGCTGGCGGCGGTCGCACGCCATGCGGCAGACGAAGGCGCCGAAGTGGTGGCCCTCTGCGCCAAATTGGAAGCCGAGATCGCCGACCTTTCCGATGAAGACAAAAAGCTCTTCCTCGCCGAGATGGGCATGACGGAACCAGGACTCAACCGCCTCATTCGCGCCGCCTATCATTTGCTCGGCCTTCACACCTTTTTCACGGCGGGCCCCAAAGAAGTGCGCGCCTGGACGATCCGGCAAGGCGCGACGGCTCCGGAGGCGGCAGGGGTGATCCACTCCGACTTCGAGCGCGGCTTCATTCGCGCGCAGACGGTCGCCTATCGCGATTTCATCGCCCATGGCGGCGAGGCCGGCGCTCGCGAAGCCGGCAAGCTGCGCGCGGAAGGCAAGGACTACATCGTCCAGGATGGCGATGTGATCCACTTCCTGTTCAACGTCTAGTCTCTTTGCCCCTTTTTGGGTGCTTACTGCCAGCCACTGGGCATCGCCATGCGCCCGCAAGGGGCCTGAAATACGCGCCGGTCTTCGAGCCGCAAAGCCGTAAGCTGTCCGCCCCAGAGGCAACCCGAATCGAGCGCGACGAGATTCGGCAGCTCGAAATAACCAAGCGCCGACCAATGGCCGCAGACGATCACATGATCGGCGCTGGCGCGATTCGGCGCGGAAAACCACGGCATCGTGCCGGCCGGCCCCCGCGACGGCGGCCCTTTTGCGCCGGCGGCGCGGAATTCCATGCGCCCATCTGGCCAAATGAAACGCATGCGCGTCATGGCATTGACGATCACGCGCAATCGATCCCAACCCTCGAGATCGTCGCGCCAGGCCGTCGGCTCCGATCCCCACAAATGCGCAAGAAATTCGCGCCGCTTGGCTCCCCTCAGCGCGGCCTCCACCTCCTGGGCAAGCGCGCGCGCGCGTGACACGCTCCAGCTCGGCAAGAGGCCCGCATGCACCATCGCCCATTCTCCCTCGCAATGGAACAGCGGCTGGTGGCACAGCCAGTCGATCAGCGCCTCACGGTCGGGCGCGCACAACACTGGCGCGATCGTATCTTCTTCACTTTCCTTGCCAAACCCTTCCGCGCGCATGATCAAGGACAAGTCGTGATTGCCCAGCGTCACCACCGCGGCATCGCCTAAAGCTTTCACGAAACGCAAGACCCCCAGCGAATCGGGACCGCGATTGACGAGATCGCCGACGAACCACAGCCGATCGCGCCGGCTATCGAAACCTACCGTCTCGAGGAGTTGCAAAAGCGGTGTAAGACACCCCTGGACATCGCCAATCGCGTAAGTCGCCATCAGACCATCAGCTTGGACAAGAGATGCTGCGCGGACATGTCCCGAATGCGTACCACTTTTCGCCGCGAAGTCTCGCCCTTCGCAAGAATGAATCTGGCGCTGGGCGTTTCCAACACGTCCGACAAATATTCGATCAAAGCGCCGTTGGCCTTGCCATCGACGGGCTGCGCGGCCAAGCGGATCTTCAATGCGTCGCCATAGACGCCGGCGATCTCCGTTTTTTTCGCGCCGGGTTGGACATGGAGAGTCAAGAGCACGTCGGTTTCCTCGGTAGGCAACCACGGGGGCGTCATGGCGGCCATGAGAGATTGGCGATGAGGATCAACGCCGCCTGCAAGACGAGCAAGACGACAAGCGGCGAGAGGTCGATGCCGGAAAAGGTCGGCAGGATGCGGCGCACGGGCGCAAGCAAGGGACGCGCGAGCTGGTCCATGAGCGCCATCCAAGGCGAATAGGGATTGAACCAAGAAAGCACGGCAGCGATGATCACGATGCCCATCAGCAGATAGATGAAGAGGCGCACGCCGTCGATCGCGGCAAAGAAGAGCAGCAAACCGGCATTCGCGCCCACGGCCCCCACGCCGCCGAGCAAGAGCGCGAACAGTAAGCGCTTGGCGCAGAGCGCACAGTAGGCGAGCACGAGACTTGCCCAATCGAGCCCGAGGAATGCCGGCAGCCAGCGGCGCACGGGCAGCACGAACCAGTCGGTGGCGCTCATCAGCAGGCGGCCGATCGGCTGTCGCATCGAGATGCGCGCCGCTTGCATCCAGAAACGGGCAAGCGCCGCAAGCGCCAGGAGCCCGAGCGTGGCGTCGAGCAGTAGGTCGAGAAGGGCTGCCCACATCAGTCGGTTTCTCCCAGACTCCGCGAAAGTTCGCGCCCTCGCCGGGCGGCGGCGAATACTCCCTCGCCGATGGCTTTGGCGACCCCGTTGGCGGCAAAGACGGCGAGCGCCGCCTCGGTCGTGCCGCCTTTCGAAGTCACGCGTGCGCGCAACTCGGCCAGCGATTCGTGACTTGCTTGCGCCAGCTGACTGGCGCCGGCGAAGGTGGTGAGCGCGAGTTCGCGCGCAGCCGCCGCTGGCAGCCCGAGCGAAACGCCCGCCTCGATCAGGGCTTCGAGGAAATAGAAGACATAGGCGGGGCCACTGCCCGAAAGAGCGGTCACTACGTCCATCAGGGCTTCATCGTCGAGCCAAAGGGTCTTGCCAACCGCGGCGAGGATGCGTTCGGCAAGCGCACGTTCCTCCCGGTCGACATGCGGCGGCGCATAAAGCCCGGTGATCCCCGCTCCGATCAGGGCGGGCGTATTGGGCATCGCGCGCACGAGACGATCATGGCCAGCAAGCCAACGGGAAAGGTCGGCCAGACGCAGACCGGCGGCAATGCTGATCACGAGCTGGGCGGCAAGCCTGCCCGCGAGCGGCGCGAGCGCAGCTTTCATCTGCTGCGGTTTCACGGCAAGCACCAGCGCTTCGCAATCGAGGGCGGCGGCATCGACGCTTGCCGTCGTGCGTACGCCGAACGCTTCGGCAAGCCAGGCGCGTCTATCTGCGTCGATCTCGACGACTTGCATGCCGGCAACCGAAAAGCCCTGTTTCTTGAGGCCGCCCATCAAAGCGGCGGCCATGTTTCCGCCGCCCAGGAAGGTGATTTTCATCGTCGCGTCGTGAGGGTCGCCCATGGGATCAAGACCGCCTATTTTGCCGCAATCCGAAGATCGCGGTGCCGACGCGCACGATCGTGGCGCCTTCGAGGATCGCCGCCTCGAGATCATCGGACATGCCCATCGAAAGCGTATCGAGTTCGAACCCTTGCGCTTGCAGCCGATCGCGCAGGCGGCGCAGGGCGGCGAATTGCGCGCGCTGCTCTGCACGCTCAGGCGTCGGTGCAGGAATGGTCATCAACCCTCGCAGCTTCAAGCGCGGCAGGCTCTCCACGAGGCGGCAAAGGGCTTCCGCTTCCTCTGGACGACAGCCGCTTTTACTCGCTTCCCCCGACACATTGACTTCGATGCAGACCGAAAGGGGGGGAAGAGAGGACGGACGTTGCTCGGAGAGCCTGCGCGCGATTTTCTCGCGATCGACCGAATGGACCCACGCGAAGTTTTCCGCCACCAGCCGCGTCTTGTTGCTTTGCAAAGGGCCGATGAAGTGCCACTCGAGCGCAAGGTCGGCAAGCTCGGCGATCTTGGCGACCGCCTCCTGGACATAGCTTTCGCCAAAAGCCGTTTGCCCTGCCTGCCAGGCTTCGCGAATGGCTGCGGCGGGAAAGGTCTTGGACACGGCGATGAGCTTGACTGTGCGCGGATCGCGCCCAGACGCTTCACAGGCGGCCGCGATCCGGTTCCTGACCTGGTTGAGGGCGTCTGCAATCGAATAGGCGGATGGCATCGTAAAAAAATCATGCATGATGAAGGCGCTCGTATTATGATGTCAATTTCGGATCCTGCACAATCGGAGCCGTCGATGGACATTACCGAACTGCTCGCTTTTGTCGTCAAGAACAAGGCTTCCGACCTCCATCTGTCGGCTGGCCTGCCGCCGATGATCCGCGTGCATGGCGACATCCGGCGCATCAATCTCCCGCCGATGGAGCATCGCGAGGTGCATGCGATGATCTACGACATCATGAACGATGCACAGCGCAAGCACTATGAAGAGCATCTCGAATGCGACTTTTCCTTCGCCGTGCCGGGGCTTGCACGCTTCCGCGTCAATGCCTACGTGCAGCAGCGCGGCGCCGGCGCGGCCTTCCGCACCATTCCGTCGAAGGTGCTCTCGCTCGAAGAGCTCAAGGCGCCTGCCATTTTCAAGGACATCGCCGATCAGCCGCGCGGCCTCGTGCTCGTCACCGGGCCCACGGGCTCGGGCAAGTCGACGACGCTTGCGGCGATGATCGATCATATCAACGAACATGAATACGGCCATATCCTGACCATCGAAGATCCGATCGAGTTCGTCCACGAGCCGAAGAAATGTTTGATCAACCAACGCGAGGTCGGGCCGCATACGCACTCTTTCGCGAATGCCTTGCGCTCGGCCTTGCGCGAGGATCCCGATGTGATCCTGGTGGGCGAGCTGCGCGACTTGGAGACGATCCGCCTCGCGCTCACGGCCGCAGAGACGGGCCACTTGGTGTTCGGCACCTTGCATACCTCATCGGCGGCCAAGACCATCGACCGCATCGTCGATGTCTTCCCGGCCGCGGAAAAGGAAATGGTGCGCTCGATGCTGTCGGAAAGCCTGCGCGCGGTGATTTCGCAAACCCTGCTCAAGACGAAAGACGGCACGGGGCGCGTGGCCGCGCACGAGATCATGATCGGCACGCCCGCGATCCGCAACCTGATCCGCGAAAACAAGATCGCTCAAATGTATTCGGCGATCCAGACGGGACAGACCTTCGGCATGAAAACGCTCGATCAGGACCTCCAGGATCTCGTGCGGCGCAACATCGTCTCGGCTGCAGAGGCCCGCTCGAAGGCCGCGAACAAGGATCTTTTCCCAGGATGATGAGCCATGGAACGTGATGAAGCGCTCAAATTCCTGCACCAATTGCTCGCCATGATGGTGCAAAAGAAAGGCTCGGACTTATTCCTCACCGCCGGTTTTCCCCCCGCGATCAAAGTCGATGGCAAGGTCACGCCGGTGACCGCGCAGCCCCTCTCGCCGCAGCACACCATCGAGCTTGCGCGCGCCGTGATGAACGACCGGCAGGCGGCCGAATTCGAGGCGACGAAGGAATGCAACTTCGCGATCTCGCCGGCGGGCATCGGCCGCTTCCGTGTCAATGCCTTCGTGCAGCAAGGACGGGTTGGGCTCGTGCTACGCACGATCAACACGCAGATCCCGAAGTTCGAGGATCTCGGTTTGCCGCCCGTGCTCAAGGAAATCGCGATGACCAAGCGTGGCCTCGTGCTCTTCGTGGGCGCGACCGGCTCCGGTAAGTCGACCTCGCTGGCGGCGATGATCGGCTACCGCAATGAAAATAGCTACGGCCACATCGTCACCATCGAGGATCCTGTCGAATTCGTGCATGAGCATAAAAGTTCCATCGTCACCCAGCGTGAGGTCGGCGTAGACACCGATTCCTGGGAAGCGGCGCTCAAGAATGCGCTGCGCCAGGCGCCCGACGTGATCCTCATCGGCGAGATTCGCGATCGGGAAACGATGGAGCATGCAATCGCCTTCGCCGAAACCGGGCATCTGTGCCTGGGCACCCTGCACGCCAACAACGCCAACCAGGCCATGGATCGCGTGCTCAATTTCTTTTCCGAAGAAAAACGGCCACAAGTCTTGATGGACCTCTCCTTGAACCTCAAGGCCGTCGTTTCACAGCGTCTGATCCCTCGCAAGGAGGGCAAAGGACGCGTCGCGGCCGTCGAGATCTTGCTCAACACTCCTTTGATCTCGGATTTGATCGCGAAAGGGGACATTCCCGGGATCAAGGAGATCATGAAGAAAAGCCGGGAGCTTGGCATGCAAACCTTCGATCAGGCGCTCTTCGACCTTTATGAAGCCGGCGCCATCGGCTATGAGGATGCATTGCGTTTCGCCGATTCGATGAATGAAGTCAGACTCATGATCAAATTGCATGGCAAGGAGGCGGGCGCCAAGGATTTTTCCGGCGGCATACGACACCTCGATATCGTCTAAGTCATGGGGAGTAGCCACTTTCGCAGCGCGATCGAAGCCTACCCCCATCTTCTGCACAAGCTCGTCGCCTTATGGGGAAGTGCAGAATTCGAACGCTTTGCCCATCATCTGCTCACCGATACGCGCGATGGCGCGCGACAGGGGTTTCCGCCCGAAGTAGCCGCCGAGCTTTTGCTCGCGGCCCAAGTCAACCGCATCTCGCGGGCGCTGAGGCTCGCGGAATCGGCGAAGCTACCCTTCACCGAGGCCTATCGGCGCATCGAGCAAGAAGATACCGATAAAGGCGCAGCGAGGGGCCCCTCTGGCGATCCGCGAAGCAGGAGTGACGCTTCTCGTCAGGCGCGTGCAGGCTATGCTCCTTTTTCTGCCGCCACGAAGTCCTCGCCGAAGAGATCTTCGCCTGAGCCCGCCGAGGGTTTGTTGGCCAAGCTTCTTTCCTTACTCTTCAGCAAAACTTTCTGGCTTTTCGTCGTCGCGCTCTTGACCCTCAAGCTGGTCTGGCCCCATCTGCATCTGTTTTGAAACCCGCCCACCCCGCCAAGCGCCCGCGACGATCGGAAAACCATAGAGGCGGCAATCGAGCGCGCCGTTTCTGAGCGGAATGCGGCGCATCGGCCTCAGACCGATCGCTTCGGGGAGCCTGCGATCGGCAGAAAGAATCCACGCTTGCCAGCCGACCCAATGGCGCTTCAGGTGATCGCCCCAACGGGGGTAAAGCTGCAAAAGCCTCTCTTTCTCCCCAAGGCGTTCGCCATAGGGAGGATTGGCCACGAGCAGACCATTCTGCGCCGGAGGCGTCAGGGCGAGAAAATCGGCGGCGACGACGGTAATCGCCCCCGCCAAGCCGGCATGAGCAAGGTTTTGGCGCGTCCGCGCCACGGCGTCGGCATCGAGATCTGCTCCCCATAGGGGCAAGGACGCCACGCGGCGCACCCGCGCCATGGCTTCCGCACGCAAACGGCGCCAAAGCTTGGCGTCGAAATCGAGAAAGCGGCAGAAACCAAAAGCGTCCGCCGCACGAGCCAGTCCCGGCGCGCGCTCGAGGCTCATGCCCGCCGCTTCCAAAAGAAACGTGCCCGACCCACACATTGGATCGAATAGCGGCGTGCCCGCTCGCCAGCCCGCAAGTCGCAGGATGCCGGCCGCGAGGTTTTCCTTGAGGGGGGCCGCAATCTTGGCGATCTTCTCACCGCGCCGCCAGAGCGGTTCGCCCGAAGTGTCGAGGTAGAGCGCCGCGCGACGCGCGTCGAGATAAAGGTGGATGCGCACGCCGGGCGCCGCGGTATCGACGCTGGGGCGTTTCCCGCAGGCGGTGCGAAAACGGTCGCAGACCGCATCCTTGATGCGCAAGGTCACGTAGGCGAGACTTTTCACGGGCGCGTGCTGCGCGGTCACGTCGACGCGAATCGTGTGCTCGACTGAAAAGAGAGAAGGCCAGTCGGTCTCGTAGGCCAAGCGGTAGAGATCCTCTTCATCACGGTAAGGCCGCACGCACACGCGGCGCAGTATGCGGCTGGCGATGCGTGACTCGAGATTGAGGCGGTAGCATGTCGCAAGGTCGGCCCGAAAACCTACCCCTCCTCCGGTCGGCGCGATCGCATCGCCTCCGGCGGCTGCAATCTCCTCCGCGAGCAAAGCCTCCAGCCCGCGCGGGCAAGTGGCGAAATGCGCGCTCATTTCTCGCGCGGGGCCGCGCATGCAAGGGGATGCAGGAGGAGGCATCAAAATGGCTTCACCGTCACGAGGATGACGATGGCAAGCAGGAAGAAGACCGGCAGCTCATTGAAGACGCGATACCAGACGTGCGAGCGCCGGTTGCGACCAACGGCGAAGTCTGCCAGCAAGCGCCCACAATAAGCATGATAGGCGAGGAGCCCCAGCACCAAAACCGTCTTCGCATGCAACCAGCCGCCCGCAAAGCCAAAAGCAAACCACAGGATCAGCCCCAACACGACCGCCGCCAGGCCGATCGGCGTCATAAAACGGAACAGCTTGCGCGCCATCGTGAGCAGCCGCTCGCGCTCGGCCGTCGAATCCTCAGGGACCAGCGCCAAATTGACGAAGATGCGCGGCAAGTAAAAAAGGCCAGCAAACCAAGAAACGACGAAGAAGATGTGAAAGGCTTTCAACCAAAGCATTTGCGCTCCTCTTTCAGGGCGGCCAAGCCGTGATCGACCGTAGGATAGAGCAAACGCACGCCCAGTTCGCGCTTCATGCGTCGATTGAGAAGCCGGCGCGATTCGTTCATGAACGACCAGAGTTGGGGTGAAAGGCGCGCGCGCGCCTCTGCGCGGCTCATGCGGGGCGGCCGCGGTAAGGAAAAGACGTCAGCAAGCTTGTCGAACCAGGCGCCCATCGGCAGACAAGAGTCGTCGCAGACGTGATAGACACGATTCGGCCGGCCATGGCTGAGGGCGCGCACGCAGGCCTGCGCCAGATCCTCGGCATGGATATGGTTCGTGTAACTATCTTCCTCGGGCAAGAGGGCTGGCTCGCCACGGCGGATGCGCTCGAGCGGCAGGCGGTTTTCGGCATAGATGCCTGGCGCGCGCAAGATGGAGACGATAAGCCCTCGCCGCCCAGCCCGACGCAGGCAGCGCTCGGCGTCCAGGCGCCTTTTCGCGCGCGCGGTTTGCGGCCGCACGGGATGGGTCTCGTCTATCCACGCGCCGCGGCAATCGCCATAGACGCCACTGGTGCTGATATAGACCCAGCGACGTGCTAGACTGCCAGCGCGCCGAAGGACGGCGAGCAGGCGCCGCGTACGCGGATCATGCTCCCCTTCGGGCGGTGGCGGCGCCGTCTGCAAAACGGCATGCGCAAGCCCTGAAAGACGCGCGAGCTCTGCGCGACGATCGAGATCGCCGACGATCTGAGTCACGCCAAGCGCGCGCAAGTTTGGGTCGAAGTCGCGCACCAACGCATAGACGCGCCACTGCCGCAAAAGCCGAGGCAACGCGCGGCGGGCGACGTCGCCGCAGCCGATGATCAGCAATCTCTTTTTCTTCCTTGTCACGGAACGATTATCGCATGGCCTATCACGTCACTCTCGAACCCAGCGGCCACGCTTTTCGCGTCGAAGCCGATCAAACCATCCTCGCCGCCGCGCTCGATGCGGGGCTGCATTTGCCCTATGGCTGCCGAAGCGGCGCCTGTGGCGCTTGCAAAGCCAAGATCCTCGCCGGCAGCATTGATCCCGGCACCCCGCAAGAACAGGCCCTGACACGAGCCGAGCGCAACCAAGGCTATGCCTTGTTGTGTTCGGCACGCCCACTCTCCGATCTCACGATCGAAATCCAGGAAGTCAAAAGCTGCGCCGAAATCCCCGTGCGCACGCTGCCCTGCCGCGTCGAGTCGCTCGAGCGGGCCGCACCCGACGTCATGATCGTCAAGCTCAAGTTGCCCAGCCAAGAGCGCTTGCCCTTCTTGCCCGGCCAATACATCGAATTTCTGCTCGAAGGCGGCAAACGCCGCGCTTTCTCGCTCGCCAATCCTCCCCATGCCGATCAGTTGCTCGAACTGCACATCCGCCATGTGCCCGGCGGCAATTTCACCGAGCATGTCTTTTCGCGCATGAAAGTCAAGGACATCTTACGCATCGAAGGCCCGCACGGTTCGTTCTACTTGCGGGAAGAATCCGACAAGCCGATATTGCTCGTCGCCGGCGGAACGGGATTCGCGCCGATCAAGAGCATCATCGAGCACGCCCTACACGTCGGCTTGTCGCGACCCATGACGCTTTACTGGGGCGCGCGCAACTCAAGCGGGCTCTATCTGCATCGACTCGCCGAACGTTGGGCGCAAACAGGCGCGCTCCGTTACATTCCCGTGCTTTCGGAGCCCGATGCGGATTGGTCAGGACGCACCGGTCTCGTGCATCAGGCCGTGCTCGCCGATCTTGCCGATCTCTCCGACTATGAAGCCTATGTCTGCGGCGCGCCGGCGATGGTGGAAGCCGCCAAGCGCGATTTCTGCGCGCGAGGCTTGCCTGAACACGCTTTCTTCGCCGACGTCTTCAGCTACGCGCCGCGATGAACGGCAGTTGCTTCAGCCGCCAAGATAAGCCGCGCGCACGCGTGCATCGGCCAGCAGCTCGGCGCTCGGGGCAGCGAGGGTGATGCGCCCGCTCTCCATCACGTAGCCGCGCGCGCAGGTGGTAAGCGCGAGATGAGCGTTTTGCTCGACCAACAGGATCGCAACCCCCGTGCGCGCAATCGCGCGGATGGCCTCGAAAACCTTCTCCACCAAGAGCGGCGCCAGCCCCATCGAGGGTTCGTCGAGCAACAAAAGCCGCGGCCGCCCCATCAACGCCCTTCCCAGCGCCAGCATCTGCTGTTCGCCCCCGGAAAGCGTGCCCGCGAGTTGGCGCCGACGCTCAGCCAGCCGCGGCAAGAGTTCATAGACACGGGCAAGATCCTCGGCCACGCCAGCGGCGTCCTCGCGCGCATAGGCGCCCATCGCGAGGTTTTCGGCCACCGTCAGTCGCGCGAACACTCCCCGCCCTTCCGGCACCAAAGCAAGTCCCAGGCGGATCAGACGATGTGTCGGCATGCCGTCGATGCGCTGGCCGGCGAAGCGGATTTCGCCAGTGGCGGGTAAAAGCCGCGCCAATGCTTTCAGGGTCGATGTCTTGCCCGCGCCGTTGGCGCCGATCAAACACACCATCTCGCCTTCTTCGACGGCGAAAGAGACGCCTTTGACGGCTGCGATGCCGCCATAATGGACCTTGAGGTCGAGCGCCTCCATCAAGGGCATGCCGCCCCCTGCCCTAAATAAGCCTCGATCACGCGCGCATCGCGGCTGATCTCCGCGGGTGCGCCCTCGGCGATCTTTTCGCCATAATCGAGCACCGCGATGCGATGGCAAAGCCCCATGACGAAGCGCATGTCGTGTTCGATCAGCAACACCGTGAGCCCATCGCGATTGAGCCCCTCGATGAGCTGGCGTAAGGCCTCCGTTTCGGTGGCATTCATGCCCGCCGCCGGTTCGTCGAGCGCCAAGAGTTTCGGCTCCAGGGCCAGCGCGCGCGCGATCTCGAGGCGTCGCTGATCGCCATAGGAAAGATGGCCCGCGAGATCGTATGCACGCCGCTCGATGCCGACATAGCGCAAAAGCTCCATCGCTTTTGCACGCATCGCCGCCTCCTCGCCCCGCTCCCCCCGCGTGCGCAAAATGGCGCTGATCACGCCGGCGCGGCCTTTCGCATGACGGCCCACCATCACGTTTTCCAAGGCCGTCATGTTGGCGAAGAGGCGAACGTTTTGAAAGGTGCGCGCGATGCCGGCAGCGGCGACCCGATGGGGACGGCTGAGGTCGAGCCGCTCGCCGGCCAGCCAGACTTCGCCCTCGTCACAGGCATAAAGCCCCGTGATGACGTTGAAGAAGGTCGTCTTGCCCGCGCCATTGGGTCCGATCAATCCATAGATCTCGCCTCTATGGATGGTCAGCGAGACGGACTTCAGGGCGATGACGCCACCGAAGCGCTTGGTCAGCTTGCGCGCCTCGAGCAACACGGAATTCATGACGCGACGCTCATTTCCTGTTTGTGGCGCTTCTCGGGCCACAGCCCTGCAGGACGAAAGCGCATCGTGAGCACTAAGGCGGCGCCGAAGATCAACATGCGCAACACCTCCGGTTCGATGAGCATGCGCCCGAAAAGGGCGCGCTGTATGGGCTCGACCGTGTAACGCAAGAGTTCGGGAACGAACGAAAGCAACATGGCGCCGGCGATCACCCCCCAGACATTGCCCATGCCGCCCAAAACCACCATCGCGAGGATCATGATCGACTCGTTGAGTACGAAGCTTTCCGGGCTCACGAAACCCTGGATCGCGGCGAACATGCCACCGGCGATGCCGCCGAAGGAAGCCCCCATGGCAAAGGCCAACAGTTTGACGTTGCGCGTATCGATGCCGCAAGCCTTGGCGGCGATTTCGTCCTCACGAATCGCCACCCAAGCGCGCCCGATGCGGGAGTCGGCCAGCCTCAGATTGATGATGAGGATCACGAGCAAGAGGATCAGCAATACGTAGTAATACTTGATCGGTGCGGTGAAAGGAATGCCGAGGAAGGTTTCGCTGGCGTTGAACTGGATGCCGGCAAGCGACAGGCCATCGATGCGTGTGATGCCCTTCGGCCCATTGGTGATGTTGAATGGCGCCGACAAATTGTTGAGGAAAATGCGCACGATCTCGCCAAACCCGAGCGTGACGATGGCAAGATAATCGCCGCGCAAACGCAACGTCGGCGCCCCCAAGAGCACGCCTGCCACGCAAGCGAGCGCCGCGCCCAAAGGGAGGATGGCCCATGCCGGCCAATGCACATCGAAATGCGGCGAAGCAAGCAGCGCCCAGGTATAGGCGCCCACCGCATAGAACGCGACATAGCCGAGGTCGAGCAGGCCCGCCATGCCGACGACGATGTTGAGTCCGAGGGCAAGAAACACGAAGAGGATGGCTAGATTGGTAATGCGCACCCAGGCAGTGCCAATCGCGCTCAAGGCGAAAGGCAGGAGCAAGAGCGTGGCGGCGACGAGCAACACCCCCAACCAATAAGGCCAACGCAGCTGCCTCATGCCCGCTCCGCGACGCGCTCGCCAAGAAGTCCAGAAGGCCGGAAGATCAGCACCAGCACCAAGACCAGGAAGGCGAAGACGTCTTGGTAGTTGCTGCCCAAGAGCACCACATGTCCATCGGCGTGGCAACGCTCGGCAAGCGCCTCGGCCACAAACGGCCAATGACAAAGATCGGTAAGTTCGCCGATGTAGCCCGTGCCGAGCGCCTCGACGAGGCCAAGCACGAGGCCGCCCAGCATGGCGCCAGGCAGGTTGCCGATACCGCCGAGCACGGCGGCGGAAAAGGCCTTCAATCCCAGGATGAAGCCCATCGTGTAGTGGGCGACGCCATAATAGGCGCCGACCATGACGCCGGCCACGGCCCCCAACGCGGCGCCCACTGCGAATGTGGCAGCGATCACGCGATTGGTGTCGATCCCCATCAGTTCGGCGATCGCGAGGTTTTCGGCGGTCGCCCGCATGGCGATGCCGAAACGCGTGCGATAGACAAACCACGAAAGCCCCGCCATCATCACGCAGGAAGTTGCGATGATCGCGATCTGCACGGTGCTGATCGCGGCGCCGCCAACCGCTAAGCTTGCATTTTCGATGAGCTGAGGAAACGCGCGGGGATCGCGTCCCCAGATCATGAGCGCGACGTGCTGCAGAATGATGGACATGCCGATCGCCGTAATCAGCGGCGCAAGGCGAGGGGCTTTTCGCAAAGGGCGGTAGGCAAGCCGCTCGAGCGCAAGGCCGATGATCATGCACACCGGCATGGCCGCGAGCACCCCCGTTAGCAGTATGAACGCGGGCGGCAGGGCGGTATCCGTGAGCGCCAGAATCACGCTCACGGCAACCATCGCCCCAATCATCACGATTTCGCCATGAGCGAAGTTGATGAGCTGGATCACGCCATAGACCATCGTGTAGCCGAGCGCGACGATGGCATAGACGCTGCCCGTGGTCAGTCCGTTGATCAGCTGCTGCAGCAGGATGTCCATAGGCGCATCATGATAAAACAACGGCGCGCCCGCGCTTTGTGCCGACGCGCCGTGAAGGAGGATGGGAAAAGCGATGGATTATTTCGCTGCCGCCTGGGCGTACTCCTCGAGCGTCATCGACTTGCCGCCTTTGATGATCGCCACGGGCGTGATCTTACCGCTACTCATCGTGAAGATGGTCATCTCGGCGTCCTTGCGATCGCCTTTTTCATCGAACTCGATGCGCCCCGACGCGCCCTCATACTGGATGGCCTTCAGCTGCGGCAGGTATTTGGCCGGCTCGGTGGAATCGGCTTTTTGCATCGCTGCGATCAAGAGCTTCGCCGCATCATAGGTAAAGGGCGCATAAAGGATCGGATCGACGCCAAACTTGGCCTTGTAGGCATCCAGGAAAGCCTTGCCCGCGGCTTGCACGGGAATGCCCGCCTGCGAACACACCAGGCCTTCGGCTGCCTCGCCCGCGAGTTCGGCCATCTTGTCGGTGCATGCGCCATCGCCGAACGCGAAGGTGGCCGTGATCTTGAGCTCGCGCGCCTGTTTGAGCAGGGGGCCGCCGGTGGCATCCATGCCGCCATAGAACACCACATCGGGCTTCTTGCCCTTGATCTTGGTCAGCACGGCTTTCCAGTCCGCCGTCTTGTCGGTGCCTTTTTCACGCGGCAAGACCTTCACGCCCGCGGCTTTCAGGGTTTTCTCCACCTCGTTCGCGAGACCTTCGCCATAGGCCGTGGCGTCATCGATGATCGCCGCCGTCTTGGGCTTGACGGTGGCGAGCAGATAGTTGGCGACCGCCGGCCCTTGCTGGTCGTCTCGTCCAACGACGCGGAAGACATTGGCAAAACCTTGCTCGGTCAGCGCCGGGTTGGTCGCCGAACCCGAGATCATGGGAATGCCGGCCTGATGGTAGATCGCCGAAGCGGGAATCGACGTGCCCGAATTCAGATGTCCGACGACGCCGACGACCTTGGCGTCGACGAGCTTTTGCGCCACCGTATTGCCGACTTTCGGGTCGGCTTGATCGTCCTCGGCCAAGAGCTCGAACTTGACCGGCTTACCGCCAATCGAAAGCTTCGCTGCGTTGGCTTCCTCGAGCGCCAAGCGCACGCCATTTTCATTGTCCTTGCCAAGATGTGCGATACCGCCGGTGAGCGGGCCGACATGGCCGATCTTCACCACCACGGGCTGCGGCTCGGCCGGCGCGGCTGCCTGGGAAGTTGGCTTGGGCGCTTCTTCTTTCTTGCCGCACGCCATCATCACGGCGGCAGCAAGCGCGGATAGAGACAACGTCTTCAGGGTCGTGTTCATGGCTTATCGATCTCCTCGTCGCAAAAGCGTCATACCCCTATTCTTCGGGCAGGAAAGCAAGCTACCCCCTGCGCGGCGCAGTGAATCACGGGCCGCAAACGCTACCCCGCCTTCCATGCACGCCAGCCGAGCATTTAGGCTCGCCGCAGCGGCAGGCTCCCGCGCTTTGCTCGCCTTAGGCGCAGGGAAAGCCGGCCTCCTGCCTCGAAAACCGGCTTTCTCACGTCTTGCTCACTTGGCGCCGGCGAGAATCCACTTGACCAGCGTCTTGATGTCCTCGTCTTTGACGGCGGCGTTGGGCGGCATCGGCACTTCGCCCCAGACGCCCTTGCCGCCTTTCTTAACCTTCTCGAACAACACGGCCTCTGCATCTTTTTGGCCCTTGTATTTGTTCGCCACCTCAAGGTAAG
>JAOADW010000054.1 GCA_026417115.1 Rhodocyclaceae bacterium | reverse complement strand
TGATGTCCTCGTCTTTGACGGCGGCGTTGGGCGGCATCGGCACTTCGCCCCAGACGCCCTTGCCGCCTTTCTTAACCTTCTCGAACAACACGGCCTCTGCATCTTTTTGGCCCTTGTATTTGTTCGCCACCTCAAGGTAAGAAGGCCCCACGAGCTTCTTATCCACCTGGTGGCAGCTCATGCAATTGCTCTTCTTGGCGAGTTCGAGGTTGGCCAACGCAGGCGCGGAAAAGACAAGGCCTGCGATGAGAACGAGAGGGGTAGGAAGTTTCATCCGACATTCTCCTGAACAGTGATGGTGATAAAAATCTCTCGAGGAAGCGCCGACTCTCTTTCGCTTTCCCCCATCCGCATAAACGCGCTTACTGGGAAGCACGCTGACAAGCGGCTGAGGACCGCAGTAAGCGCGCCCATTCAATCCATGCAAAGATTCTAGCGTAAAAGGCCGCACCTCTCCCGGCCACGATTATTTCCGTCGAGTTTAGAAACGCAAGCGCATCGGCATGCCGCCGCGCACGGCCTTGGCGTCTTCCCACGGCCTACACGGCGTGCGCTGAGCGCTTTGCTTCGCGCGACTTTGCGCCTCGAGTAGCCGTAAGCCGTCGCCCGCCATCTTGGCGAGGGCAGGCGCTTACAAAGATCGCCTGCCGCTCTCTTGCCGGTTTTCACTCATTCCGTGGGCAGCTTGCGCGCTTTCCAATCGGGGAAACCATTGCGGTACCAATAAACATGCTTATAGCCGTTTCTCGCCAGAACCACCGCTGATTTGTAAGACTTCCAACATGTCCCCGCGTTGCAGAAAGTCACGATATGCGCATTCTTGTCCGGCAACTTGGACAGATCGAACTTATCCTGGGAAGGATCGAAATTTGCGTCTTTTGCACTCTTTTCGGGGTCGTAAGGAACATTGATCGCTCCCTTGATGGTGCCTTCGGCATATTCCGATGCGCGGCGCGTGTCGACGAGGATCGCCCCCTTCGCCTGCAATTCCTGCACCTCCTTCGCTTCGACGATCTTCACGCCCGGCGGCGGCGTAGTGGGCGTTTCCTGCGCCATCACTGCCTGCGTAATCAACATCGCGCTCAAAAACGCGCCCAATACGAGTTTGTTACTCATTTTTTCCTCCTTCCTATGGTGTGAATAAAAATGATTTTTCGTTGAATATGATCATCCTATACGGGGGCCCCAACATCCCTGCAAAAATAATAGCACTAACGAATCAAGTTAAAAAACGCCCGTTACGATTTCAACATCCTGCGGAGGAGTTGCATGGTCGCTGTCTCGATGCGAGCTCGACTCATTGGTATGTCCGTCATCGCCTTGTTCTTCGTCGGTTTATTGGCGGCGATTTCATTTTATGGCGCACGTGAAGCCGCACGCACTGCAACGCATGTCGAGCACGCCGCGGTTCGCCCCCTCATTTTGCTACAAGAAATCGAGACCTTGCTCAAAGACATTCGCATCGATATTGCCGGCGCGGCGCTCGAAGTCACTTCTTTCCTAGGCGCCAGCCAGCGCTTGAAAGAAAGGCGCGAGCGGCTCGCGCTCGCGTGGAAGGAATTTCGCAACGCAAAGGAAGCAGCGCAGTCTCTCGATGAGGAGCAAAAGGCTGCGATCGAGGCGATCGACAAAGAGCTCGCGAAAACATCCGAAATCTTCGATGCCCTGGCCAATGCCTTGGCGAAAGAAGACAAAAGTGGTCTCATCGCGCTCTTACATGAGCGCTGGCCTTTGATCCACAAGAAAATCGTCAAACCCCTCGAACAGCTCTCCCCACAACAACTGGCAGCAGTCAACGAGTCATTCGCTGCACAACGCGAGACCAACGCGCGCCTCAACCTCACGGCGCTCGCGGCTTTCGTACTCAGCGCCGTAGGCTTGCTTGCGTTCGTCGTCATGACGCAACGCGCCATCTCGGCCGGCGTCGGCAACCTCAAAGCAACGCTCGAAGCCGTCGCAAAGGGCGACTTGCACGTCCGCTGCGACAATCTGCGCTGCTCGGAACTCGATGCCATGGCAGCCGCCTTGCAGCAGACCACGCACAATCTCGCCGAGATTGTGCAAGGCGAAAGAGTCGCCGCAGACGAGCTGATCAGCGCAGCTAAATCCGTAAGGAAAGATCTCGCGGAAGTCACGGCGCGGGGCGCCGAACGCGCGCGCATCTTGGCTACCGCAGAAGCTGCAATGCAGGAACTCGACGACGCCACGCGCGCAATCTCCGAAGGCGTTGGCGCCGTGACTGCCGCCGCCGAAGGTGCGCGAGCGCGCGCACTGGAAGGGCACCGCAGCATTGACGAGAATATCGCCACGGTCAGCCGCATCGATTCGGTCGTGCAGCAATCGGCGCTGGCAGTCGAAGAGCTCGCCCGCTTTGCCGAGCAAATCGATCAACTGACCAACACCATTCGCGAAATCGCCGATCAAACAAACCTCTTGGCGCTCAACGCCGCCATCGAGGCTGCGCGCGCTGGCGAAGCGGGGCGCGGCTTTGCCGTGGTGGCTGATGAAGTAAGAAAACTTGCCGAGCGAACGAGCGCATCGACAAGCAACATCACCGAAATGGTCGACTCCATCCGCGCCAAAACGGGCGCCGCCGTCGAAGCGATGCACCGCGCCCGCAGCGAAGTCGGACAGGGCGTCAGCCAGGCAGAAACCATGCGCGTCAATTTTTCCGGCATCGTCGACGCCGCCAGCCACGTCACTGACCTCGCAAAACAAATCCTTTCCCAGACGGCGAAAGAAAAAGAAATCGTGCAATCGATCACACAGAATTTTTCTGCCATCGATTCGCTCAGCCGGGAGAATGCTCTTGTTTTTCAACGCCTAAACGAGAAGGCGGGCCACCTCGAATCCTTGGCAGCCGAACTCCAGAAATCGATTGGGCGTTTTCGCTTGGCGTGAGAGCGGGCCTATGCCAACCGCTGCAAAGATCGCTCGATTGTGGTCGCGAAGGCGATTTTCAGACGCTTGGCGTTAGGGCATCAGTTCCTTGAGCAAGGCATCGACGTCTCTCTGCGACAAGCGTTCGCCTTCCGCCGGCGCCCCACTTTCCACGGTAATGATGGCGCCCACCAAGGCTTTCATCGCCCGCCGCAAGGACTGACCCGCCAAATCCTGGAATTCCTGCGCGACAATGATGTTGGTCAGATGCGCGCTGATCGTCGTGAGCAACTCATCGAGTTCGCGCCGGCTCCAGTCGCGAGCAAGCGATGCGAGCGCACGGCTAGCCGCTTCTTTCGCGGCTTCCGCCTCAAGCAAGGACTTGGTTGCCGCTTCCTGCGTGATTCGCTCCACGCTGGCAAGGATCATCGCAATTTCCTTCGGATTGCCCGTCGAGCGCTTCGAAAGCCCTTTGGCGGTGCGCGCGAGTTCACGCGCCAGGTCTTTGAGTTCCCGCAGCACGAGATCGGCCGGTGCGGAGGCTTTCGTCGAGCGCGTGGTGGTGGTTTTCCTCGTCGCGACGTCTTCGCGCAGCCTCGCCGCACCTCTTTGCTTGGCTTTCCCTTTCGTGCTCAGCGCTTTTCCAGGCATGCCCTTCCCCTCCTCTTTTTTATGCAGACATTTTATGCAAACAGCCGCCGCCACCAACGACGGCGATTTTCTGGCATGACGATTTCCGCATCGACCGCCTCGGGCGGGACGCGGCTCATGACCCATCCAGGCGCAGGCGGTTTGGCCGAGAAACCACAGGAAACGCCCAGGTGGTTGGGATCGAAGATCTTGACTAGACGAGGGTTCTCGAGATCGTCGGCATAG
>JAOADW010000025.1 GCA_026417115.1 Rhodocyclaceae bacterium | reverse complement strand
CGCTTCAAGGCGTGTTTTCCTGAGCATGGGGACAAGATCTTGCATGGGGCGGTGGCGGCGATGGGAGCGCCGGAAGAAGCGGTGCGCCATGCCGAGCGGCAAGGGCTGTATGTGCTCGTGCAGGCAGACGACGACGTCGTGCTCAGAAACCGCCCGGGATTTACGCCGCGCGCGTGGTGAAGAAACCCAGGTTGCGAAAGCAGGCGCGCAGCGATGAAGCATGTTGAGGGAAGCGCTAGGCCGGCTAGCAGGGGGGACCAAGTCGTCAGTCGTCTGTTGTAGAGGCTGTCGCCTGAGGGAAAGCCTCTGCCGGCAAGCGAAGCGGGAGCGAGGGCAAAGCAGGGGAATCGAGGGTGACGGTCATCCTGGACTTCACGCAGACCAGGGGACGGGGGTGTCCTGAAGGGGCCTTCCTCAGCCAATCTTGCCCTGCCGACGGCAGGCCTCTCGCGCGCCGTCACCCCCCTCTAGATCTTTTCCTCTCCCACGACGCAGAGATATCCTGGGGCCAGAAGCGGGCGGGCTTGCGCGAGGGATCATGGCGCATTTTCGCGCTGCCATTGCAAAGTAAATGTTTGAGCTGTGCCCTGTTTATAGAGGATAAAGATGCTTTCCTGTTGGCGGAAAGCCGGACCAGTAGCCTATTGTGCCTGCCTTGCCCATTCGACTGCAAGGACGAAAGGCGTGGCTTGTGGGCGCGTGATGCATGCGAAGGGGCGCCAGCGCCTGCAGGAGTCAATTTAAGGGAAGGTCTGCAGAGGGAATGGCGAGCGCGGCAGCACCGCCGCTCCTAAACGCGCGCGCCCTTCGGTGAGAGTCAAGGGCGGCGAAGGCGCGCGAACATGTGGACGAAAGGCGCGGCAGCGCATGGCGGGCTGCCGGTGCGCCGTGCATCATCATGGCCGCGCGGCGTTTCCATATCTATAATCTCGCGTCATGATCGATTTCATCCGTGAGACGCTCGATCCAATCGCGACGGTGATCAGTATCGTCACGGCTTTGCCCATTTTTTGGACGTGGTGGAGCCTTACGCTCGGCAGACAGCGCCGTTATCGGCTGTGGTTCGAGAGTGCGCGCAAGTCGAGCGGCAAGCTGCCGGCGGTGTTGATCTTCGATTATTTGGCTGGCAAGAACATCCGCGTGCAGGTGGAGCGCTTCCTCGCCAGCCACGAGACGCTGAAGGAAATTCCGCCCGAGCGCGTCTTTTACATTGGCCGCGAAAAGACCCTGCAGCCTGAAGATATGCCGGCGGTGGCGCAGGAGATCCGCGCGATGGTGGCGGAGGTGTGGCGCACCGGCACGGACGAACTGCATCTGTTTCTGGCGGGGCCGCTCGCGATCGCCGCGCTGGTGGGCGCGGAGCTCGCCAATTCGAATTGCCGCATCCATTTCTATCAGAACCATATGGGCTCGACTTATGTCGATTTTGGGCCGCTGCGCCATCCGACTTTCCTATGATTTATCTCCTTAACGCGCCTGTGCTCACGGCGTGGGGCGAGTTTCGCTTCAGCGGCCCGCTGACGCCGGCGGAGGCGCGCCAGCGCATCGCCGCGGGTTTTTCTTCGGCGATCGGCCACGCGGGCGCGGCGCAGCTGCTGACGCAACTCTTGGGCGTCGAGGTTTCCGTGCGGCGCGAGGCCATCGTCATGCAGCCAGGCGATGCGGCGCTCGTGCTGCGCCTGCTGGCGCGCTTGCCCGAGGGCCGCGTGCTCGACGCCGCCGAGCTTGCGGCGATTCCTTTCGAACTGGGCTGGCTCGAGCGCCTGGCATGAGGCATCTGGTCTTGGTTTCCGACCAGCCAACGCCGAGCCTTGCGCCGCTGCTCGACCCCGCGATTGGCGCGCAGGCGGCGATCCTCGCCCATGCGCCCGAGCGCGCGCGGCATGCCCGTTGGCTTGCGGGCGTGCTCGCGCGCCAGGGCGTGCCTTGCACGCTTTGGCCGCTGCAGGACGGCTTCGACCTCGAAGCGACGCGCGCGGATTTCGCGGCGCTCGCCCAGCGCTACGCCGAGGGGCTTGCCGTCAATGTCACGGGCGGGGCCAAGCCGATGACGATCGCCGCCTGGGAGACGTTTGCGCGCGCGCAAGACCGCGTCTATTACATCGACATCCGGCGCGACTGCGTGCGCTGGCTGCGCCCGACGCTGCCCGAGACGCCGCTTGCAGACTGCATGAAGCTCGACCTCTATATACCGGCGCATGGGCTGCGCGTGGCGCCGCATCGTCCGCTTCGCCGGCAGATGCCGACGGCGGAAAGGCTTGCGCAGGCGCGCGCCCTGCTCGAAGACGTGGCGCGTGCGTGCAGCCGCTATGTCAGCGAGGGCGGGGACTGGCTCGAAGAGCTGGTGTTCGCCGAGGTCGCCGCGATTGCGCGTGCGGATGCGAAAATCCAGGATTACGCGCGTCAGTTCGTGATCGACGATGACGGCGAGGCCGGCGCGCGCGTGGAAAACGAAATCGACGTGTGCGTGTTGCGCGACAATACGCTGTATCTGATCGAATGCAAGACGGGCCAGTCGGGACGCGGAGGCGCCGCGAGCGATGCGCTTTACAAGCTGGCGCAGCAGGTGCATGCGCTGGGTGGGCTGCGCGGGCGCGGCATCTTCGTCACCAGCGAGTCGCTTTCCCCGCAGTTGCGCGCGCGGGCGCAGGCGCTGCGCATCACGCCCGTCGAGCGAGCGCATTTGCGGGCGTTGCGCGCGACGCTTGCGCACGCCCTGCAAACGGGCTTTTGCTAGCGCGCAGCCGGCGCGCGGCGGCGCTTCGGGTTACACTACGAATAGTCGCGCAGGCCTCGTGCGCCCTGCGGGGGCAAGGGCGCCGGCGCGTGCTTTTCGCCTGATCATATTCGCCAGGGATTTTCGCCAGATGATGAGCAACGCTGCACACTTGTCTGCTTCCGCCGGCGTGTTGTTCGTGGTTTCGGCTCCTTCGGGCGCGGGCAAGACGACGCTCGTGCGCCTGTTGATGGAGAAGGATGCGCGCATTCGGCATTCGGTGTCCTATACGACGCGTGCGCCGCGCGCCGGCGAGGTCGAGGGGCGCGATTATCATTTCATCGACATCGCGACATTCCTAGCGATGCGCGAGCGCGGCGAGTTTCTCGAATGGGCGGAAGTGCATGGCAATTTCTATGGCACGTCGCGCGCTTGGCTCATGGAGGAGTTGGCGCAAGGCCACGACATCTTGCTCGAAATCGACTGGCAGGGCGCGCAACAGGTGCGCGCGCTGTTTCCCGAAGCGGTGACGCTGTTCATCGTGCCGCCTTCGCTTTCCGAGCTCGAGCGCAGGCTGCGTGCGCGCGGCCAAGACGCCGAGGAGGTGATCCAGCGGCGCGTGGCTGCTGCGCTGGGCGAGATGAGGCATGTGGCGGAGTTCGATTTCGTTATAATCAACAATGACTTGCATGAGGCCCTGCTGGATTTGCAGGCCGCCGTGCGCGCATCCCGCTTGACGTTTTCGCGTCAGCGCGCGCGGCATCCCGAGGTGTTTCGTTTTCTTTCCACCCTTTGAAGCGCGAGATTCGCCATGGCCCGCATCACCGTAGACGATTGCTTGCAAACCATTCCGAACCGTTTCGAAATGACGCTCGCGGCGGCATACCGCGCGCGCCAGCTCGCCATGGGGAGCACTCCCCAGGTCGATCCAGAACATGACAAGCCGACGGTCATCGCGTTGCGCGAGCTGGCGGAGGGCAAATACGGCCGCGAAATGCTCTTCCGCAACCAGACGAGCTAGGGCGCGTGAGGCGCAGCGATGGCCGCGGTTTCCTTGACGATCGAGCCGTCTCGCCCGCTGCCGGCTGCGCTTCCTGAGGAGGACGCCGCCTCCCTGATTCCGCTCGACATGCATCCGCCGATCGATCTGGCGGAGGACTACGAGCATTTCATCGCCCAGATCACGCGCTATTTGAAGGCCGAGGAGGTTGCCCAGGTCAAGGCGGCTTATCAGTTCGCCGAGGCGGCGCACCGCGGCCAATATCGCGCAAGCGGCGAACCCTATGTTTCGCATCCGCTCGCGGTGGCCGAGACGTTGGCGCATTGGCGGCTCGACGCGCAGGCGCTGGCCGCCGCGTTGCTGCACGACGTCATGGAGGATGCGCGCATCGCAAAGGAGGAGCTGGCGCAGCGCTTCGGGCGCGTCACGGCCGAGCTCGTCGATGGCGTTTCCAAGCTAGACCGCATCGAGCATCAAAGCATCGCCGAAGCGCAGGCGGAGAATCTGCGCAAGATGCTGTTGGCAATGGCCCAGGATGTGCGCGTGATCCTGATCAAGCTCGCCGATCGGCTGCACAACATGCGCACGATCGACGCCATGCGGCCGGAGAAGCGTCGGCGCATCGCGCGCGAGACGCTCGAGATCTACGCGCCGATCGCCAATCGCTTGGGCCTCAATTCCCTCTACCGCGAATTGCAGGATCTCGCTTTCCGCGCGCTTTACCCGCTGCGCTACCGCGTGCTCGCGCGCGCGGTGCGCGCCGCGCGCGGCAACCGGCGCGAGGGCATGAGCAAGGTGCTCGACGCGATCAAGCAACGCCTGCCCGAATGGCGTATCGAGGGCGAGGTCGTGGGCCGCGAAAAGCATCTCTATGGCATCTATTGCAAGATGCGCGAGAAACGCCTTTCTTTCGCCCAGGTGCTCGACATTTATGGCGTGCGCATCATCGTCGAGGACGTGCCTGCCTGCTATCTCGCGCTCGGCGCCATGCATGGCCTTTTCAAGCCGGTGCCGGGCAAATTCAAGGATTACATCGCGCTGCCCAAGGCCAATGGCTATCAGTCGCTGCATACGACGCTCATCGGCCCGTTCGGGATGCCGATCGAGGTGCAGATCCGCACGCGCGCGATGCATCATGTCGCGGAATCGGGCGTGGCCGCGCATTGGCTTTACAAGGAAGACGCCACGCTTTCGGAGCTGCACAAGACCACCCATCGCTGGCTGCAATCCTTGCTCGATTTGCAGCGCGCCACGCCGGATTCCACGGAGTTCCTCGAGCAGGTCAAGCTCGACCTCTTTCCGGGCGAGGTGTTCGTCTTCACGCCCGCCGGGCACATCATTTCTTTGCGCCGCGGCGCCACCGCCGTCGATTTCGCCTATGCCGTGCATACCGACATCGGCAATCGCTGCATCGCCTGCAAGATCAACAACGAGCATATGCCGTTGCGCACCGAGCTCAAGAACGGCGACCAGGTGGAGATCATCACGGCGCCCAACGCGGCGCCCAACCCCAACTGGCTTTCGTTCGTCAAGACGGGCAAGGCGCGCGCGCAGATCCGCCATTTCCTGAAGACGAGGCAGGAGGAATCCTCGGCCGCGCTGGGCGAGCAATTGTTGGCGAAGGCGCTCGCGAGCCTCGGCCACCGCCTCGAAGAACTCGGCACGGCGGCTTGGAACCGCTTTCTGGCGACGTTTTCGGGCAAGACGCCGCGCGAGGTCTTCACCGAAATCGGCCTCGGCAAGCGCTTGCCGCAGGTGGTGGCGCGCCGCTTGCTCGACGGCGCCGCCCCCGGCGCGCAGGCGCCGCTCGTAGGCGGCGCGATCCGCATCAAGTCGAGCCAGGATCTCGCGATGCAGCTTGCGCGTTGTTGCCGTCCCATCCCGGGCGACGCGATCGTCGGCGTCACCGTTCCCGGCCAGGGCTTGTCGATCCATACCCTCGACTGCCCCAATCTCAAGGGCGCACGCGCGCAGGGCGGCAACCGCCAGTGGGTGGATGTCGAATGGGACGCGGAAACGGTCGGGCCCTTCGACGTCGCGATCCGCGTGGTCGCGGAAAATCGCCCCGGCGTGCTGGCGCGCATCGCCCATGCGATCGCCATGCATGATTCGAACATCATCGACGTCCATATGGATACCGCCGACGGCGGCACGACGACGGCGCTTCATTTCACCTTGCAGGTGACGGGGCGGCTCCATCTGGCGCGCATCTTGAAGAATCTGCGCCGCTTGCCCAATGTCATGCGCATCGCGCGCGTCAAGGGCGAGCGCGCGCACCCTCGCTGAAGGAGTATCGACATGGCCTATGAATCCGAATTCACCCGTTTCATGCGCGCATGGCTTGCCGCCCATCCCGAGGTGAAAGCCGTGCAACACAGCGGACGCGCCTTGTGGTGGGATCGCGGCGCCCAGGCGGTCGAGGCGACGCGGCGCATCGAGGCGCGCACGCGCGTGCCGCCGAAGCCTTACGCGTATGACGCCGATTTCGATCCGGCGCGCGCACGCCGCTAGGCGCGGCGCAGCCTATGTTCGCGCGATGGCCGTCTGCGCCCAGCGCGGCGATGGACGCGCTTGCTGCGCGCCCGTGCGCGCAGGCTCCTGGCGGGTGGGACGCGCAAGCGAAAGCCTACGTCGCGCCTTTATCTGAGCAGCATAGTCAACTTTGTAATTTCTTGATCGCTATCAAGCCTTCTTTGCGCACACGCGCCTAGGATGCACGCGAACGCTCGCAGGGGCGAGCAGAGTTTGCGTGCAAGATGAACATTTCCAGTCTGATCGTCATTCCCCATCCCGACCAAGGCGGCGATGTCGAGCGGGGCCTTCTCGAGATCGAAGGCGCCGAGATCCATGCCATTTCGCCCGACGGCAAGTTCGTCGTCACGCTCGAAGCAGAGGACGATGCGACGACGGCGTCTTTATTCGATCGCGTCGCGGCGCTTCCCGGCGTCATGTCGGCGGCCATGGTCTATCAGCATAGCGAACCCAATCCCGACGAGGAAATCACCGTTCATTCCATCCGTTGAGCGCCGCCCACGGGCGCTGCCCATCGACAAGGAGGTTGCCATGAAAGTGACACGGCGTGAATTCATCAAGGCAAACGCGATCGCTGCGGCCGCAGGCATCGCGGGCGCCGCCCTGCCCAAAGCCGCCGTCCTCGCCCAGACCAAGGCGGACGATGGCGTGCGCTGGGACAAAGGGGTTTGCCGCTATTGCGGCACCGGCTGCGGCGTCTTGGTCGGCGTGAAAGATGGACGCGTCGTGGCGACGCAAGGCGACCCCGATGCGCCCGTCAATAAAGGCCTCAATTGCGTGAAAGGCTATTTCCTCGCCAAGATCATGTATGGCAAGGATCGCCTGACGCGGCCCCTGCTGCGCATGAAGGATGGCAAATTCGACAAGAACGGCGAATTTACGCCGATCACCTGGGATCAGGCCTTCGACATCATGGCGCAGAAGGTCAAGGAAACGATCAAGAATCCCGACCAGGGCCCGTTTGGCGTCGCCATGTTCGGCTCCGGCCAGTGGACCGTCTGGGAAGGCTATGCGGCGAACAAGCTCTGGAAGGCTGGTTTTCGCTCCAATAGCATCGATCCGAACGCACGCCATTGCATGGCCTCGGCGGTGTTCGCCTTCATGCGCGCCTTTGGCGCCGACGAGCCGATGGGCGTCTATGACGACATCGAGCATGCGGACGCCTTCGTGCTCTGGGGGTCGAACATGGCGGAGATGCATCCGATCCTCTGGTCGCGCATCACCAACCGGCGGCTGACGGCCAATCACGTCAAAATCCACGTGCTCTCGACGTTCTCGCACCGCTCCTGCGAGCTTGCCGACAACGAAATGCTTTTCAAGCCGCAAACCGATCTGGCGATCCTCAACTACATCGCCAACTACATCATCCAGACAGGCGCGGTGAACAAGGACTTCGTCAATAAATACTGCACCTTCCACAAGGGCGTGACCGATATCGGCTATGGCCTGCGGCCGAACCATCCGCTCGAACTGGCGGCGGGCAACAACGGCTATCCTGGGCCGGATGGCAAGCCCAAGGGCAACCCCAACGCCTTTTCGCCGATCACCTTCGAGGAATATGCGAAGTTCGTCTCCGAATATACGCTCGACAAGGTCGCCGAGATGTCAGGCGTGCCCAAGGACAAGCTCGAAGCGCTGGCGAAGACCTATGCTGATCCCAAGATCAAGGTGACGTCCTTCTGGACGATGGGATTCAATCAGCATACGCGCGGCACCTGGGTCAATAATCTCCTCTATAACATCCATCTCTTGACCGGCAAGATTTCCGAGCCCGGCAATAGCCCCTTCTCCTTGACCGGCCAGCCTTCGGCCTGTGGGACGGCGCGGGAGGTCGGAACCTTTTCACATCGTCTGCCTGCGGACATGGTGGTGATGAACCCCGACCACCGCGCGGTCGCGGAAAAAATCTGGAAAGTGCCGGCGGGCACGATCTCTGAGCGGGTGGGTTATCACGCGGTGCAGCAGTCGCGCATGCTCAAGGACGGCAAGATCGGCTTCTACTGGACGACGACGACCAACAACATGCAGGCCGGCCCCAACGTCAATGGCGAGATCTACCCGGGTTGGCGCAACCCGAAGGCGTTCGTCGTGGTATCGGACGTCTATCCGACGGTTTCGGCGATGTCGGCGGATTTGATCCTGCCTTGCGCGATGTGGATGGAAAAGGAAGGCGCCTATGGCAACGCCGAGCGCCGGGGGCAGTTCTGGCGTCAGCAGGTCAAGGCCCCGGGCGAGTGCCGCTCCGATCTCTGGCAGTATCTCGAATTTTCCAAGCGCTTCAAGGTCGAAGAGGTCTGGCCCGCGGAATTGCTCGCCAAGGCGCCCGAGCTCAAGGGCAAGACGCTTTATGAAGTGTTGTTCTTGAACGGCCAGATCAATCAATTCCCGAAGGAAGAGGCGGCGAAGGTCAATGCCCATGCTTGGCCCGGCTATACCAATGACGAGTCCGAATACTTCGGGTTCTATGTGCAAAAGGGCATCTGGAGCGAATATGTGCAATTTGGCCGCGGCAAGGCCAAGGACCTCGGCGATTTCGACCACTATCATCGCGTGCGCGGCCTGCGCTGGCCGGTCGTCGACGGCAAGGAAACCCTCTGGCGCTATCGCGAGGGGTTCGATCCTTACGTGAAGGCGGGCGAAGGCTGGAAGTTCTACGGCAACCCCGATGGCAAGGCGCGCATCTTTGCGCTGCCCTATCAAGATCCGCCGGAGAAGCCCGACGCCGAATACGACTTGTGGCTTTGCACCGGCCGCGTGCTCGAACATTGGCATTCAGGGTCGATGACGCGGCGCGTGCCCGAGCTCTACAAGGCCTTCCCGGACGCCGTCGTGTTCATGCATCCCAAGGACGCCGAAAAGCGGGGTCTGAAGCGCGGCGATGTCTGCAAGGTGGCCACGCGTCGAGGCGAAATCCAGCTGCGCGTCGAAACCAAAGGGCGCAACAAGATGCCCGAAGGGATGATCTTCATCCCCTTCTTCGATGAGCATCGCCTCGTCAATAAGTTGACCTTGGACGCCACGTGCCCGATCTCGAAAGAGACCGATTTCAAGAAGTGCGCGGCCAAGGTGGTGAAGGTGTGATGTCGATGGCGATGTGAAACCATGAAGCGGGAAGCGGAACAGGGGGCAAGCTTCCCGCCCCCCGATCATGAACGAGACGACATCTGCTGCCACGAAGCGTGCGCCGAACGCACGCCGTCAATTCTTGCTCGATGCCGCGCGCATGGCTTGTGGCGTGGGCCTGTGTGGGCTTGCGCTGGGGCTTTATGCGCGCCGGGCGACCGCGTTGCCCCCTGCGGCGATCAGGCCCCCGGGCGCATTGCCAGAAGAGGCGTTTTCCGCCGCCTGCATCCGCTGCGGCCTGTGCGTGCGCGATTGCCCGTACGACATTCTGCTCCTCGCCAAACCAGAAGAGCCGATGGCGACGGGTACTCCCTATTTCGTCGCGCGGCAGGCGCCCTGCGAGATGTGCGAAGACATTCCCTGCGTCAAGGCGTGTCCGACGGGCGCCCTCGATCATGGGCTGACCGACATCACGAAGGCGAAGATGGGGCTTGCCGTTCTCGTCGACCAGGAAACCTGTCTGAATTTCCTGGGCCTGCGCTGCGACATCTGCTATCGCGTCTGCCCCGTGCTCGACAAGGCGATCACGCTGGAACCCCAGGCCAATCCCCGCACGGGCCGACATACGCTGTTCATTCCGGTCGTGCATTCCGCGCACTGCACGGGCTGCGGCAAGTGCGAGAAGGCTTGCCCAACCGAAATCGCCGCCATCAAGGTGTTCCCGCTCTATATGGCCAAGGGCCGCTTGTCGGCGCATTATCGGCTGGGCTGGGTGGAAAAGGAAAAAGCCGGAGGCAGCCTCGTGGCCCCGGATCCCGAGCACCAATACAACCTGCCCGAGGACATGCGCTATGAGCTCGGCGGCAAGGGACTTTACCGCGCGCCGCCAGCCGAGCCAGCGCCCAGCGGCCCTGCCGAGGCGACAGGCGGCTTGCCCAAGGCGCTCAAGGGAGATCGGCTATGAGCGCGGCCAACAAACCCGTCGGCGCCGAAGCGATCGCCAGCAAGGGCTGGTTCGCAGCTCACCGATGGCTGATCCTGCGCCGCTGCGCGCAGGCGGCGATCCTCGCGCTGTTTCTGTGCGGCCCATGGTTGGGACTATGGATCGTCAAGGGCAATCTCAATTACAGCTATACGCTTGGCGTATTGCCATTGACCGATCCATACCTCGTGGTGCAGATGCTGGTGGCGGGGCAATGGCCTACGCAATTGGGCTGGATCGGCGCGGCCATCGTGCTGGCTTTTTATCTGGTCGTGGGCGGCCGCAGCTATTGCAGCTGGGTTTGCCCGCTCAATGTCGTCACCGACGCCGCTGCCTGGCTCCGGCGACGGCTGGACATCAAGGGCGGCGCGCATCTGTCGCGCGCTACCCGTTATGGGATGCTCGCCATGACGTTGATCGTGGCGGCGGTTTCGGGCACGATCGCCTGGGAGATGATCAACCCCGTTTCCTTGCTCCATCGCGGCCTGATTTTCGGCATGGGGTTTGGCTGGGCGGTGATCCTCGCGATCTTCCTGTTCGATTTGTTCGTCATGAGGCATGGCTGGTGCGGCCACCTTTGCCCCGTCGGCGCCTTCTATGGGTTGCTCGGCCGCTTTGCGCAGCTGCGCATCACCCTGCCGGCGCGGGAAAACTGCAACGATTGCATGGACTGTTTTGCGGTCTGCCCCGAGCAGCAGGTGATCCGGCCGGCGCTCAAGAGCATCGATGGTGCACCGCCGGTGATCCTGGACGCGCAATGCACGAATTGCGGACGCTGCATCGACGTCTGCTCGAAGCGCGTCTTTGCATTTGGAGGGCGCAATGTGGCGGCTCGCAGCGGCATGCCCCCGCGCCAAGAATCGACTTTACCAGGGTAGGGAGACTATCATGAAGCGTACGTTCGTCTATAGCCTGTCGCTGGTCGTGGCCGCAGTGCTGGTCGTGGGCTGCGCGGAACAATTCGCAGGCATCAAGCCGATGCGCGGCACCGACGTCGCCGCAGAGGACAAGGCCGATGCGCCCAAAGCCTATGTGGGCGGACGGCCGGGCACGACAAAGAACATCGCGCGCACCTTCAGCACGCAACCGCCGCTGATTCCGCACGAAATCGAAAAATTCGGCGACGTCAATCTCGAAGAGAATTCCTGCATGGATTGCCATGCGGCCGCAAACTATCAGAAGAAGAACGCGCCCAAGATCGGCGACAGCCATTTCATCGACCCTGTGACGGGCAAGAAGCTTGCGGAGAGCTCTGCGGCCCGTTGGAACTGCATGCAATGCCACGTGCCGCAAGTCGATGCACCGCCGCTCGTGGAAAACACCTTCGTCGGCAACGTCAGGAATTGATCGACGCTGACGAGTTTCCGCCGGCGCCTTCCCAGGGGTAAGGTCGCCGGCAGCCATGGCGCCGGCGGCAACGCCGCAGCGTCATAATCTTGCCCGGCTGCTTTCCGCTATCGCCGCTCAGAGACGCGGGAAGGCTTCGATCGCGCCAATGGCGGGCGCATAGCCTGGTCTTGCATCGCGCACCGGTTTTACAGCGGGCGCGTCGCATGGGCGAGGGTAAATCCGCCACTGCCTGGCGCCGGGGTCGTCGATCAAGCGTCATACGTTGCCGCGCGCCGGGGGCAGCCGGTTCGAAGCTTTGGGGCCGCACCGCATGAGTTCGGCGAGCGGCTGCAGCCTCTCGCCGAACGCCGTATTGCGAATGGATAGGCCGAGATCCTGCGCAAACCTGCCGCAGGAAGCGGGACGGGCCGAGATCGTCTTCGACCGCGGCCGTTCTGTCTGCCGTGTGCGCGTCCTATTCGTCGTCGTCTTCTTTCATGCCGGCGGGCTTCTTGTGGGCGATGCCCTTGTGGCAGTCGATGCAGGTCATCTTGTCGCGCAGGCCCATTTCATGTTGTTTGCGGCTGCGCTGCTTTTGCGCATCGGCTTTCATGCCCTCCCATGAGTGGCAGTTGCGGCATTCGCGCGAATCGGATTTCTTCATCCGATCCCATTCGTGTTGGGCAAGCGTGAGCCGCTTGGCCTCGAACTTCTCGGGCGTGTCGATCGTGCCCATGATCTTGCCATAAAGCTCGCCGGAAGCCTGGATCTTGCGCGCCACTTTATGCACCCAGTCTTTGGGCACATGGCAGTCCGAGCAGATCGCGCGCACGCCGGTGCGGTTCTGGTAATGAATGGTCTGCTTGTATTCCTGATAGACGGTGTCCCGCATTTCATGGCAGGAGACGCAGAATTCCAGCGTGTTGGTGGCTTCCATCGCGGTGTTGAAGCCGCCCCAGAAGATGATGCCGGAGACGAAACCGGCAGCGAGGACGCCGCCTAGAGAATATTTCGCGCTCGGGCTTTTGAGAGCTTGCCAGATGCCCATCGTGGTTTCTCCTGTGATGACGATGCGCCTAAGCTAGGCCCCGAGGGCCGGCATTGCCTTGATTAAGGTCATTCGACGCGTCGTGAGCGCTAGGCGAGGCAGGCGCCGCCCCAAGGCCGCCTCCTGGGCGGCAGAGGCATTCCCGATGCATTGATCGCCAGCGAGGGCTCAGGGCTTCGCAGCCGGCGCGGGCGCTGTCTTGGGCTGCTTCATTTTCTCGCGCAGCTCGGCAAGATTCGCGGCCATCATCATGGCGGCCTCAGAGCCCTTGGGCAGCTGGTCATAAAGCTTCTGCCAATCGGCGAGGGCTTGCGCATAGCGTTCGGCTTCGTAATGCGCGGTGCCCCTGAGCCATAGGCCCTGGGGATGGTCGGGGACGAGCGCGAGCGCCTTGTCGATTATGGCGAGGACTTCGTCATCGAAGCCACGGCGCGCCGCGGCCAAGACGTCGGCATAATCGAGGAGGAGGTCGGCATTGTCGGCGAGCGCGCCTTCGATGCGACGATAAGTGCGCGCGGCTTCCTCAAAGCGCCCCAAGGCCTTGTAGGACCGCGCGAGCATGATCCAGCCCTGGGTGTTGCTGGGTTCTTTTTCCAGGCGCGCGGCAAGGGCGGAGACCATGCGCTCGATGTCGGCGGCTGTGACGCGATGCTGGGGCTTGGCCTCGACGGTGAGCGCCGCGGGGTTGCCGAGCAGCGCATAAAGCGCGATGGCCGCACAAGTGATGCCCGCAGCCAGGGCGATCCACGGCTTGCGCGGGCTGCTGGGGCGTGCGGGGCGCATGTCGTCTTGGGCCGCAGCGTCTTCGAGTAAGCGACGCTGAAGCTCCGCATAGGCTTCTTCGTAATCGCTGCGAGAGAGCGCGCCGGTTTCGAGGTCTTGCTTGAGCTCGGCCAATTCGTCGCGGTAGAGCGCGGCGTTGATGGCGCGACGGTCGGTGGAAACGACTTGCGCGCGGCGCCAGAGCGGCCATGACAAGATGATGAGCGTGAGCGCCAACAGAAAGGCGGCGCCGAGGAGAAAGCCGATCATGGCGCTTTCTCCTCGAGCAAGGCTTCGGCTTTGCGTCGCTCGTCCTCGGAAAGCGTAGGTGGCTCGAGTAGCCGTGCGCGTCGCCGCAAATAGCGAATCAGCACGAAAATGCCCAGGGCGAGGAGCAAGAAGGGGCCGCCCCATAGGAGATAGGTGATGGGCGTGATGCGCGGACGATAGAGCACGAAGTCGCCATAGCGGCTGACCAGGAAATCGCGCACCTCTTGATCGCTCTTGCCGGCCTTGAGCAATTGGCGGACTTCTTCGCGCAAATCCTTGGCGAGCTCGGCCTGGGAACCCGCGAGCGATTCGTTTTGGCAAACGAGACAGCGCAGTTCTGAGGCGATCGCGATCATGCGCTGCTCGATGACCGGATCTTCGGCCAGTGGCTTGGCTTCTTGGGCATGTGTGGTGCAGACGAGCACAAGGCTGAAGAAAAAGACGAAAAGACGCGTCATCGTGAGAGCTCGTCGATCAAAGGAAGGATTTTTTTGTTCAAGGCATCCGGCGTGATCGGACCGATCTGCTTGTAGCGGATGATGCCCTGCTTGTCGATCAAAAACGTCTCCGGCACGCCATAGACGCCATAATCGATGCCGATGCGTCCCTCCGCATCGACGACGGACAAGACATAAGGGTCGCCAAACCGCGCCAGCCACCGCTGGGCGTCTTCGCGCTTGTCTTTGTAGTTGAGCCCGACGATGGGCGCTTTGCCCTGTTGGGCGAATTCGATGAGCAATGGATGCTCTTCTCGGCAAGAGACGCACCAAGAGGCCCAGACGTTGAGCAGCCAGACTTTGCCGACGAAATCCTGCGGCGTGAATGTCTTTTCCGGATCGGACAGCAAGCGCGCGGAGAATGCTGGCGCGGGCTTGCCGATCAGGGGCGAGGGCACTTCGCGTGGGTTGAGCGTGAGGCCCACGGCGAGCAGGGCAACCAAGACGATGAAAATGGCCAAAGGCAGAAGAAAGCGATTCATAGGGCTGAGGAATGAACAACGGCGGGGGTGGCGCGGCGCACGGCGATGCGGTAGCGTCGGTCGGAGGCGGCAATGGCGCCGCCGATGGCCATCAGCAGGCAACCGCCCCAGATCCAGTCGACGAAAGGCTTGTAATAAACGCGCACGGCCCAGGCGCCGTCGGCGAGCGGCTCGCCGAGCGAGACATAGACGTCGCGGGTGAAACCGGCATCGATCGCCGCTTCGGTCATCGGCATCGCCGAACTATCGTAATGCCGTTTTTCTGGGTGGAGCAGGCGCAAGCGCTTGCCGTCTTTATAAAGTTCGAAAGTCCCGACGGCAGCCACGTAATTGGGGCCTTCAGCCTCGGAAACGCCGAGGAACTTGAAAGTATGGCCGCCCACCGTGACCACCTCGCCAGGGCTCATCTTGACATCGCGCTCTTCTTCGTAGCTGGATACCATCGTGACGCCGACGACGAAGACGGCGATGCCGAAATGGGCGATCTGCATGCCCCACCACGAGGCCGTCGGCATGCCTTTGCGCAAACGATCGATGCTCTGCCAGACAATAGCGGTAGCGATCCAGACTGCAAGACCCAAGGCCCAGGCAACCCCCATGCGCCAGGCGCCGGCAAGCCAGGGCAAAAGGGCGGCCGAGACGAGGGCGGCCACCGCAGGCAACAGGAGGGGTCTGAGCAATTCCCTCGGCTCGGCGCGTTTCCAGCGCAACACGGGACCGATCGCGACGAGGAACAGGAGCGGCAGCATCAGCGGCACGAAGACGGTATTGAAATAAGGGGGGCCGACCGAGATCTTGCCGAGGCCAAGCGCATCGACGACCAACGGGTAAAGCGTGCCAAGCAAGACGGCGCCGCATGCGACGACGAGCAAGACATTGTTGACGAGCAGCATCGTTTCGCGGGAAAGCAAGGCGAAACGGCCGCCGAGACTGACCTGCGGGGCGCGCGTGGCGTAGAGGAGCAGGGAGCTGCCGATGACGACGGCAAGCAGGATCAAGATGAAGACGCCGCGCTTGGGGTCGGTGGCGAAGGCATGCACCGAGGTGAGCACGCCGGAGCGCACGAGGAAGGTGCCGAGCAGGGAAAGCGAGAACGCGGCGATCGCGAGCAGCACCGTCCAGTTTTTGAAGCTGCCGCGTTTTTCGGTCACGGCCAGGGAATGGATCAAGGCCGTGGCGATGAGCCATGGCATGAACGAGGCGTTTTCGACGGGATCCCAAAACCACCAGCCTCCCCATCCCAATTCGTAATAGGCCCACCAGGAGCCGAGCGCGATGCCGAGGGTGAGAAAAATCCATGCGACCGTGGTCCACGGCCGCGACCAGCGCGCCCAGGCGGCGTCGAGTTGCCCGGCGATCAAAGCAGAAATGGCGAACGCGAAGGCGACCGACAGGCCCACGTATCCCATGTAAAGCAGCGGCGGGTGGAAGACGAGGCCAGGATCCTGCAACAAGGGGTTCAGCGATCGTCCTTCCTCGGCGGCCGGCAACAGCCGTTCGAAAGGATTCGACGTCAGGAGCACGAAGGCCAGCAAGCCGGCCATGACGAGGCCGAGGACGGCCAAGACACGCGCGACCATCGCGGTGGGCAGGCGACGGGAAAAGAGGGCCACGGCGAGCGACCAGCCGGCGAGCATCAAGAGCCACAGCAGGAGCGACCCTTCATGCCCTCCCCAGACGGCGGCGAGGCGATACATCAAGGGCAGCCGCGTATTCGAGTGGCCGGCGACATAGAGCACCGAAAAGTCATTGACATAGAAAGCCCAGGTAAGCGCGAGATAGGCCACACTCACCAGCAGGAAGACGGCCAAGGCGGCGGGACGCGCAAGCGCCATCCACTGGGCATGCCCGCGCTGGGCCCCGTAAAGCGGCAAGGTGCCTTGCACGAGCGCGGTGAACAAGGCCAGGATCAAGGCAAAATGTCCGAGTTCGGGGATCATCGTCGCTTTCCGGCAGGGGGCTTTTAGCTCATGGTTTCGCCAAAGTGCGTTGGGCTTTCTGCGCTTGCTCAAGCGCATGGGCGGCCTCAGGGGGCATGTAATTTTGGCTCCGGCCGCTCGCAGAGGCTCGCTTAGCGTTCGCTCCGCTCACGCTAGCCTGCGCCGAAATTTCATGCCCCTGTGTGCTCATGGTTTCGCCAAAGTGCGTTGGGCTTTCTGCGCTTGCTCAAGCGCATGGGCGGCCTCAGGGGGCATGTAATTTTCATCATGCTTGGCGAGGACTTCGGTGGCGTGGAAAACGCCATCCTCCCTGAGTTTTCCCTGCGCTACCGCGCCTTTGCCTTCGGCGAAGAGGTCGGGCAAGATGCCGGTATAGACGACCGGAATGTCGGCGGCCGTATCGGTGATGACGAAGCGCACCGTCAGGTCTTGCCGATGCAAGGAGCCTTCTTTGACCATGCCGCCGATGCGAAAGACTTTGTCTTTGGGCGCTTTGCCGGCCACGACTTCGGCGGGCGAGATGAAAAAAGCGATGTTGCTTTCAAGCGCTCGCAGCACGAAATAAGCGGCTACCCCGAGGGCCGCGAGGCCGCCGACGATCAAAAGGGCGCGCTGGTGTCTCGGTTTCATGGCTTTTCGTCGAGTTCTTCGGCCAAACGTTCGCGGCGCAGACGCCGCAAGATGTCTCTTCGACGTCGGCCGACCAGGAGGGGTTCCACGATCATCGCCACCGCCGCCATGCCGAAGCTGCCCCAGACATAGAGAGCGTAGCCTCCCATGGCGAAAAAGGCGGCGGGGGATTCCCACTGCATCATCGCGCTCCCTGGACTTCCGGCAATTGCTTGACCCAATCGGTGTGTGCCTCGCGCTCGAGGATGATCGCACGCACGCGCATCAAGGCCACGGCGATCGAATACATCCAGAACGCGAACGCCATCACCAACATGCCCAGCAGCATCGTCATGGCCATCGAAGGCGCGCGCGTGAGCGAGACAGAGGCGCCTTGATGCAGGGTGTTCCACCATTGCACCGAAAAATAGATGATGGGCACATTGAAGACGCCAACCAAGGCGAGGATGGCGCCGGCCTTGTCGGCGCGGCGTGGTTCGTCGATGGCTGAAGTGAGCGCGATGAACCCCAGATAAAGGAAAAAGAGGATCAACTCGGAGGTCAGTCGCGCATCCCACACCCACCACGTCCCCCACATCGGTTTGCCCCAAAAAGCGCCGGTCCAGAGCGACAAAAACGCCATCAATGCGCCCGTGGGCGCGAGCGCCTGCGCCATCATGCTGGAAAGCCGCGTGTTCAGGGCAAGCCCAAGCCCTGCCCAAAACGCCATCACGCAGTAGATGAACATCGACATCCAGGAGGCGGGCACGTGGATGAAGATGATGCGATAGCCTTCTCCCTGCTGGAAGTCCGTAGGGGCGACGAAAAACCCGATATAGAGACCCACGGCGAAGGCGATGGCGGCGAGCCCCCAAAACCACGGGATCATGCGCCCCGCGAGCGGATAAAAGCTCTGGGGACTTGCGTATTTGAACCAATTGATCAATCGGTTACTCAAGCGCGATCCTCAAGGCGACGGTGGCGGCCCAGGGCGCGAAAAAAACCGCCAAGGCGAGCAACGCCGCCAGCAATGACAGGTGGCCGGAGGCATCCAAGCCCACGATCTGGGCCTCGACGGCGCCCGCGCCGAAGATCAGCGCAGGCACGTAAAGCGGCAAGACGAGCAGCGACAACAGGACTCCTCCTCCCCGTAAGCCCAGGGTGAGCGCGGCACCGATGGCACCGATCAGCGAGAGCAACGGCGTGCCGATCAGCAAGGTCAGTGTCAGCAAAAACAGCGCATCCGCAGGCAGATCGAAGAGCAGGCCCAAAAACGGCGCCAGCGCGACCAAAGGCATGCCCGTCGTCAGCCAGTGGGCAATGATTTTACCCATAACCAGGAGCCCGAATGGGCTGGGCGACAAGGCCATTTGCTCGAGCGTGCCATCGGCGTGATCGGGGGCGAAGAGGCGACCAAGCCCCAGCATGGTCGCGAGCAGCGCGGCCACCCAGAGAATGCCCGGCGCGATCTTGCGCAAGAGATTCGCTTCCGGGCCAATGCCGAGTGGGAACAAGCTCGTGACGATGACGAAGAAAAAGAGGACGGTCAGGGCATCGCCCTTGCGCCGCAGCGCGAGCAAGAGGTCGCGTCGGATCACGGAGAGGAGGGCGTTCATAGTGAAAGCGCTTTGCCTTTCGGCAAAGGCATGCTTTGATGGCTCGTCAGGACGACGATGCCGCCTTGGGCGAGATGGCGCTCGATCAAGGCCGAGAGCATCGCCACGGCTTTCACGTCGAGCGCGGTGAAGGGCTCGTCGAGGATCCAGAGGCAGGCGCGTCGCACGGCCAGCCGTGCGAGCAGCGCGCGACGCTTTTGGCCCGCCGAGAGAAAGCGCACCGGCAGATCCTCGCGCCCGCGCAGGCCAAAGGCGGCCAGTGCAGCCTGTGCCTCTTGCCTGCATAAAGGAACCTCGTCGAGATGCGCGGCGAAAAGCAGGTTCTCGAGAGGCGAGAACTCTTCCTTGACGGCGCCGTGATGACCCAGAAAGATCAGTTGCGCGCGGTAGTCGGCGCCGAGCTCGCGGATCGAGCGCCCATGCCAGCGAATCTCGCCCGCAGCAGGGGGCGAAAGGCTGGCGAGGATGCGCAAAAGGCTCGTCTTGCCAGCGCCGTTTTCGCCTTGGACGTGCAGCCACTCGCCCGGCGCGAGCGAAAACTCGATGCCGGAAAAAAGGGTGCGGTCGCCGCGCACGCAAGCGAGATCGTGGGCTGTCAGCATGGGGCCGCATTTTGCCCGAATCGCCGGCTAAGCGCACACCGAATGGATCAAGGAAACGCATGTTTCCCTGCGTGCTAGCCGCATGATGGCGCTGCGCGGCTTTGGGCAGGCCCTTTTGCGGGCTCCTTCCTATCCCGCTAGCGTTTCGTGCGGGCAGCGATTTTTCGGCGTCTCTTCACGCCTCGGGCGCGTATTTTTCGATCAAGCGATAGACGTGGCGTTCGCTGATGCCGAGGACGGCAGCGGTTTTTTGTCGATTGCCGCCGCATTTGAGCAGCGTTTGCCGGAAATAGGCGCTTTCGAGTTCCTCGAGCGTGGGCTCATGAGGAAAGCGCAAAAGGACTTCGCCGGCTCCGCTTCGGGCGAGGAACGCAAGATGTTCGGGAAGGATCTGGCTGCCGGGGCGGGCGAGGATCACCGCGCGCTCGATCGCGTTTTTGAGCTCGCGCACATTGCCAGGCCAGTCATGGGCGAGCAAGAGCGTAAGCGCTGCAGACGAGAGCGTCATCGGCGCAGTGCGAGTAAAGCGCGCAAGGAAGTGTCGCGCGAGCGGCTCGATGTCTTCGCGCCGTTCGCGTAAAGGAGGCAATTGGATCACGAAGCGGGAAAGGCGGAAGAAAAGGTCGCTGCGAAATGCGCCCGTGCGTGTCATGGCTTCGAGGTCGCGATTGGTGGCGGCGATGAAGCGCACATCGGCTTGCAGCGTCTTGGTGCCGCCCAAACGCCGAAACGCGCCCGTTTCCATCACGCGCAAGAGTTTCGCTTGGATGCCGGCGCCGATATCGCCGATCTCGTCCAGAAAGAGGCTGCTGCCATCGGCTTCTTCGATCAGCCCTTTCTTCTGACGGTCGGCACCCGTGAAAGCTCCTTTTTCATGTCCGAACAGTTCGGATTCGAAGAGGTTTTCCTGCAAGCCGCTGGCGTCGAGGGCGACCAATTCGCGCCCTGCGCGTGCGCTTTTCTCGTGGATCGCCTGCGCCACCATTTCCTTGCCGGTGCCCGATTCGCCCAAGATCAATACCGTGGCGTCGGTAGGACCGACGGCGTCGATCATTTTCTGCACCTCCTGCATCGCGCGGCTGGCATAGATCATGGGACCGGGACGACGTTGTGCGAGCTGATCGCGATAGAAACGGTTCGAGGCCTTGAGTTCGGCAGTCTCCAACACGCGCCGCACCGTGAGTTCCAGCTCGTCGATGTCGACCGGCTTGGTCAAGTAGTCGGCGGCGCCTTGCCGAATGGCTTTGACGGCGTCTGGGATCGAGCCGTAGCCTGTGAGGACGATGACGGGGTACTGCTGACGTATCTCGCCCAAGACGGCGGGCGCTTCGCAGTCGGGCAGCTTGTAATCGAGGATGATGGCGTCGGGCTCGATTTCCGTGAGCCGGCTTTTTGCATCCTGCCAGCTCTTCACGCCCTCGACGGCGAAACCTAGGGCAGCGAGCTCTTTGCAAAGCAGGCCATTGAAAATGGCGTCGTCATCGACGATGAGGAGTGTCTTGCGGCGCATGGGGAAAAGCCTTTTCGGCGCTCGGCAAGCGCACGGTGAAGGCGCTGCCTCGGTGTGGCGCGCTGTCGACGCCAATCGAGCCTTGCAGCCGCTCGAGGCAGCTCTTGACGATCGTGAGGCCAAGACCGGTGCCGTGGACGCCGTCGGCGCGTTTGCTATAGAAGGGGTCGAAAATGCGGGGCAGGCAGTGCGGTTCGATGCCCACGCCGGTGTCGCGTATTTCCACGACGACGGCGCCGTTTTCTTGCCAGGCGCTGGCGTGCAGCTCGCCTCCTGCCGGCATGGCATGGTGCGCGTTTTGTATCAGGTTCAGAAAAATCATGCGGATCTCTGCCTCTTCCGCGAGCACGCGCAAGGGCTCGGCCGGCAGGGTGAGGTGTTGACGTATGCCGCGCGTCTGCGCATCGTATTCGAGCAGCTGGACGGTGTCGCGTAAGGCGTCATTGACGACGACGGGTTGCAGGGTTTGGCTGGGCGGGCGCGCGAGCAAGAGCAGGCGGCGCGTAACAGCCAGGCATTGGTCGATTTCCTGATCGATCAGGGCCAGATACTCCGCGGCGCGGACCGGATCGAGCCGGCCAGCAGCCGCTTCGCGTTGCAGGCTTTGCACGCCTAGCCGCATCGAGGCGAGGGGATTGTGGATTTCGTGAGCGACGCCGGCCGCGAGCAAGCCGAGTTCGGAAAGGCGTTGCTCCTGGGAAATGCGCACGGCTTCGCGGAGATCGCGCATGACTTCGATCACGTAGGCGGCTGGCCCGGCGCCATCGTCCAGCTCGATGCGCGCCGCATGCACTTCCACGGGCACCTCGTGGCCATCGCGATGGCGATGTCGGTGCATCGTCTTGAGCCGTGCGCCCGGGGCTTTCAGCGCCTCGAGCGGGCAAACGACGAGCGTGGGTATGCAAGGTTCCGCCTTGCCATGGCTGGCGAGATGGCAGGCCTGGCCGACGACTTCGGTGAGCGAGCGGCCCACTTGCTGGCAAAAAGCTTGATTGGCGAGCACGACGCGTTTGTCGGCGAGACGGATGACGCGCACGCCATCAGGCAGTCCGTCGAGGACACCTTGCAGGTAATGCTGCTGGAGCAGCAGACGTCGCATCTGGGCGGAAAGCTTTTCCGCCATCTGATTGAAGGCTTCCGCCAGCCGGCCGATTTCATCGTCGGCGGACTTTTCGGCGCGCGCAGCGAGGTCGCCGCTGGCAAGGGCTTGTGCGGTGCGTTCCAAGGAAAGGAGCGGCCGTACCACGTGCCGTCGCAGCACGAACCAAAGCGTGGTCAGCGTCAAAAGCACGACCAAGACACCGGCGGCTGCCCAGAGCCAAGCGCTTTTACGCGCCTGCGCGCGGATTGGCGCGGCGTCATAGTCGATCACGAGTATGCCATTGACCGGATTTTTTTCGACGGCCCCATGGCACGGCGTGCAAGGCGTGCGATTGGGCACGGGATTGATCGAGCGCAACACCTCGGCGCCATGGACGAGTTCGAAGCGCGTCACGGGCTGGCCCGCAGGATGCGCTTGGGCGATGGACGGCAGCTGCAAGCCGAGCTTACGCGGGTCGGAGGCGAAGCGGACTTCGCCTTGCGGCGCGAGGATCATGACGTCGCGAATGCCTGGCAACTCGCCGAGACGCGCAACGATGTCGCGCAAACCCGGGATGTCGCGTTTGAGCATTGCGTTTTCCCAAGCGGCTTGCAGCGTGCGATTGACGTGCAGCGAGGCTTCTGCCCGCTCGGCTTCGAGCTGCTGCCGGTAAAGCAGCCAAAACGATGCGCCGAAGAGCAAAGAGGCGACGCCGGCGACGAGCACGATCGCCGCCGATAGACGCTGTCTCAGGCTGGGATCGACATGCGACATGGAAAAAAACTGCGTTGGAACGCCAAGGAAACCTCTGAATGACCTGCTTGTGCGGCCGGACGGCGGCGTTGCGCGATTTCTTGGCTCGGGCCGCTGCGGGGCGCTTGGCACATTCGCTGCGCTCGCGTGAGCCTAAACCGCAACCCACGGCGCTCGCTTGCCCGCCTCACGCCTCGGGTTGTCTCGTCGCTTACGCTCCCTGCGTCGCGTCCATCAGCCGCTCGCAACGGTTTTTCAGGAATTCCCTAGATTACCAGGTCGGCGCCCCGCCGGGCAGGGCACGAAGTCCTTTCTGCGCCTCTGCGGCCTTTCGTTCGGCCTCGCGAGAGGACACCGCCGCGCGCAAGGGGCGAGGGGCTGCCACGGCTTGGGCCAGCACCTCGCGCAGGCCATCGAGCCAAGCCGCCGTAAGCATCGCCAAGGCGCGATAGAAATCCTCCCGACAGCGGTAAGCGACTTTGGCCGCGAAATCGAAGATCCAGGCAAGCGTGTGTTCGTCGAGTATTTGCGCCAGCCTGCGCAAGTCTTCGCTTTCGTTCGCTTGGCGCAGCGCGCGCGCGATATGGAGCAGTTGCAGCACGAGGTGATCATCCGGCCTTTTCCGCCAATCGACGGCGCGCAGGCCTAGACGGGCGTGATGCGCGCGCCAAGCAAACATCGCTTCTTGGCAATGCAAATGGTCTTCGTCGCGCCAAAACGATTCGCAGGGCGATACCCCATAGGCGCCGGTCAGATAGATCGCCGCATAGTCTGCGGCCAATTCCTCGAAGCGGCGGGCATCGGAGGCCACTTCGAGACGGCGAAGGGCCTCGCGACAAGCCTGCCAGGCTTGCCGCTGCGCTTCGGTGTGCGGCAAGAGCCCCAGCGACTCGGGGAACTTCGCCTCCAAGAGCGCATTCAGCAATGTCGGCGTAAGCTCACGGTCGTGCAACGCGGCCAGACCTTCCGCATCGTCGGCGATGGCCTCGACGAAGGCGCGGGAAAGCGGCATGCTTCGAGGCTCATGCATCGATTTTTCCTTTGCTGTGCGCGACGAAGACGATCGAGGGGTTGGTCAGCTCGGGATTGGCCATGTTCTTGACTTGCCGTACGACCCGCTCGCCTGGGCCGACGGCCGGCGTTTTCCAGGACCCCGCGCGCAAGCGGTCGATTGGCCCGATGTCGAGCACGCGCATCATGCAGGCCATCACGCAATAAGGCTTACGCCCGGCTTCGAGCTCATCGATGCAGAGGTTGCATTTCTTGATCACTTTTTCGAATGGATCCCATTGGGGCGCGCCATAGGGACAGGCCGCCTCGCAGCGGCGGCAGCCGATGCACAGCGTCGAATCGATGTCGACGACGCCGTTGTCGGGGCGCTTCCAGATGGCGCCCGTCGGGCAAGTCGGCAAACAGGCGGGCTGTGCGCAATGGTTGCAGGACATGTTGACCTTGTAGGCGAACACCTCTGGATAGGCGCCGCCTTCGATATACATCACGCGGCGGAAACGCGGACCGGGCGGCAGGCCATTTTTGTCCTTGCAAGCGATCTCGCAGGCGCGACAGCCGATGCAATCGACATTGTGGTGGACGAAGCCAAGCTGCATCGCGGGCTTGACCGGCTCGTAGGTTTGCGCCACTTTGCGCGCAAGCGCCGCCTTGAGCTTTTGCTTGTCGTCGAGCTTTTTCGCCATGGTTTCCCCCTTCAGCGGTCACGCCGGAAGACGTAGGCGCGGGAGGTCGCGACGCTATCCCAGCCTGGACGGTGTTCCAGCGTCGTCTTGCGGATGTTGCAAAGCACCGTGTTGTAGGCGAAAGCGCCTGCAGGGCTGGGTTCGTCCTTGGTGAGGAAATCTGGGTTGCCTGCGCGATCCACCCCCCGCTCGTCGAGATCCATCCAGGCGCCCTCGTAGAGCACCAGCACGCCGGGCATGCAGCGTTCCGTCACATAGGCGGGGACGACGACTTTGCCGCGATCGTTCCAGATCTCGACGATGTCGCCCGTGCGGATGGAAAGCCGCGCGGCGTCCTCCGCGTTGATCGTGACCTCTTGTTGGTACGTCTCGCGCAACCAGGGAATGTTGTGGAAGATCGAATGCGTGCGCCAGCGCGGATGGGGGCTGACGAGATGGAAGGGGTACTCTTTCGCTTTCTCTGCGCCGAGCCATTCGAAGGGTTCGATCCATTTCGGAATCGCAGGGATCGGATAGCCCCATTGGGTCTTGGTCCAGTCCTTCACCTGGGCCAGCGTCGTGGAAAAGATTTCGATTTTCCCCGAGGGCGTATCAAAAGGAATGCCCTTTTCGATCTGGTCGCGGAAGGCAACGAGCGGGCGATCGAAGACGAATTTATAAACGCCGCGCCGCTTGAATTCTTCCCATGACATGGCCACGCCCTGATGCTCTTGCACGCGACGCCACCAGGCCTCGAGGTAGGCTTCATCGACGGCGTCGGGGTTGTCCCAATAGCTGCGGTCGGCGCGCGGGTTGTAGCGCTTGCCGAAATCCTTGACCGTGGGGTCGATCGCCTCGATGCGATAAGCGAGCTCGGTGAAGATTTGGAAATCGGTCTTCGACTCGCCTAGCGGTTCAATGACCTTGGGCCGGTGGATGTAGTAATGCCCCTTATACCAGGGCAGGGCGACGTCATGGCGCTCGAAGTGGGTCGCCACCGGCAACAGCACGTCGGCCCAGAGGCCCGAAGGGGTGATCGTCGAATCGGCGCAGACGACGAGCTCGAGCTTCTCGATCGCTGCGATTTCCTTGTTGATATGGGTGAGCTGATTGAACCAATCGGAGCCATGCCACCAAATCGCCTTGATGTTCGGGATCACGCCATCGAGCGCATCAGTGCGAGGCCAGAGGCCGATCTCTTCGCGCCGGACGTGGGGGTAATTGAGCACGCAATGCGCCCAGCGGTCGGATTTGATCGAGGCAAACCAGACATTGGCATACTCATCGTAAGGGTAGGCGACTGCTTCGGCATGCCAAGCCTTGCCCACCCCCTCGGCGCTGCCGCCCAGGATGCCGATGTTGCCGGTCATTGCCTGCAAGGCCGCCGCCATGCGGTTGTATTGCTCGCCATAGGCGTTGCGCCCAGGCGCCCAGGATGCTTTTAGCGCCGCCGGCTTGGTGCGCGCATACATGTCCGCGAGCTTTTTGATGTCCGCAGCCGGCACGCCGCAGATCTTTTCCGCCCATTCCGGCGATTTGGGCGTCCCATCGTATTTGCCCAGGATGTAGTCCTTGAAATTCTCCTGGCCTTTGGCCCATTCCGGCATCGTGCCCTCGTCCATGCCTTGGCAGAAGCGATCGATGAAGGCCTGGTCCTGGAGGTTGTGCGTGAAGATGTAGTGGGCCATCCCCGCGAGCATCGCGGCATCGGTGTTGGGCCGGATCGGAATCCACCAGGCGTCATAGGCAGCGGCGGAGTCCGTGTATTGGGGGTCCACGAGCACGAACTTACAGCCGCGTTGCTTCGCCAGTCGCATGTAATAGAAGGTGTTGCCGCCATGGAAGGTGTAGGCAGGATTCCATCCCCAGAGGATGATCAGTTTCGAATAGGCGAACGCGTCGTCTTCGTTGCCGTCTTCGATGGTGCCGAACGTGATGCGGCTCGAAAACGTCGTGCCCTGATAAGAGGGCACCGACCATGAGCTCGTGCGGCAACCGAACATGCCCAGAAAGCGTGCAAGCAAGCCCTCGATCTGATCGGACTTGTGCAACACCCCGTAGGAGGCGCCCGCATAGGCCTGGTCGAGGATCGCGGTGGGGCCATATTTCGTTTTGAGCTCGACCATCTTATGGCTGAGGAAATCGAGCGCTTCATCCCATGACACCCGCCTGAAACGGCCCTCTCCGCGTTTGCCGACGCGCATCATCGGGTAGAGCAGCCGCTCGGGAGAATAAAGCCGAAGCCGATATGAGCGGCCGCGCAGACACGCGCGCAATTGGGGGATTTGTTCGCTTTCGAAACCAAAGGCGCCGCCGGCTTGATACCGCCCGTCATCGCTCGAGAGGCGCACGATCACGTCGCCTTTCTTGTGGGCGACGAGCATATGCCGCGAGCCGCAATTGTGGTCGCAGGACGTCACCACCGTCTCCAATTGGTCGTCGGTGGGGTAGGGCTCGTAGGCATGTGCCTGCGCTTCTTCGCTGCGCAGGCCATAGCGGAACAATCCCAGCGCAGCGGCGCCGGCGGCTGCGCCTTTCAAGAAATTGCGCCGTGCGGGATTGAGGAGCGAAGAAACAGGCGATGAGGACGGGGGCGCGTTCATGGCTTAGGCTGCAGGAAACGGTCGAGTGACTGACGCGTCGTCGTGAAGCGAGCTTCCGATTGGAGGGGGCGGTTTTTCGCCCACACGGGAGTTTCTGGCGACATACCGGGCCAGGGATGGCGCGGGTAGGGATACGCAATGCGATACCATGCCCGCCCGCCATGGCAGCCGTAGCAGACGTCGCCAGCCGTTTGCGTGGCCTGGCCGGCTTTCGCCATCGCCTCGATCGCCTCGGCGTCGAGGTAATTGACGCGGTGCCGGTGGGTGCGGATGGCGGCGTGGCAGACGAGGCAATCGTTTTGAAATTGATCTTTGACCTCTTCCCAAGGGCCGGGCAGCCCCATGATCTCTTTGTCTGGGAAACGCCCGTGACATTTGAGGCAGGTCGTTTCGGGATTGACCTGCTTGCGCAGCGTGAAGGCCTGGGTTTCTTGCGGCACGCTGGCGGAAGAGCCTGGCGCCTCCTCCCGCGGATCATGACCTTCATGGCAGGTATTGCATTTGAGTTTCATCAGCTTCTGGGCGAGCGGCGTCGTCAGGTGCCGACGATGAAACGTCTCTTGTTCGCCTTCATAAGTCGCGACTCGCTGATACCACGCCTTGCTCCAGCTTGCCTGTACGCCGGCTGGGGAGGTTTCTCGCACGCGATCTTCCAAGACCTCTTTGTGGCAGACGAGGCATTGTTCGTCGCGGGCCAATTCGATCGCCGGTTTGAAATGCAGCGGATCATAGGTGGCGCGCAGATGAAGGCCTGCGATTTCCGCAGCGGCTGTCGCCTCCCGTTGAAGGGGGCCCTCAGGGCGCGTAAAGCCGACGGTCAGGCCGATGGCGGCGACAACGGCGAGGATTACGCCACCGATGAGGAAATCTTGTCGCGTCATGGGCGAGGCTCCCCTTGCGTGCGCGCGGCATGCCACCCTCGCAGATCATAGGGACCTGTCATGCCGGGAGCGAGGAAAGGATTGAACCACCCCCCTTGATGGTCCAAGAACCGAAGGCTTGGAGGAATGGGAGCGCTGACGCCGTAAAGCGCCGTCTTACGATCGATCGGCTTTGGCTCGGTAAGGCGTGGCGCTGCAGCCGGCCGTGCGTCAGGCGCAAGCCCAGCCACCGGATAGCCAAGCTGGGCGGCGGCCACGGCGGGCGCGAGCAAGAGCAGCATGCCACGGACGAGAACGTATGTAAAACGCAGGAGCATCGCCTGACAGTCGGAGGAGGCAAAAAGGAGGGGAGATATTTTCTCCCCTCCTCAAAGGGTTTTGGGAGGAGATCGTTATTTTTTACCTTCCATGCCGGACATGCCTTGCATGCCGCTCATGCCGGACATTCCCGACATTCCCGACATGCCTTTCTGACCTTGCATGCCGCTCATGCCCGACATGCCTTCCTGCTGCTTTTTGCCTTTGCCTTCCATGCCGGACATGCCTTGCATGCCGCTCATGCCGGACATGCCACTCATGCCTTGTTGGCCCTGCATGCCGGACATTCCCGACATTCCCGACATGCCTTTCTGACCCTGCATGCCGCTCATGCCGGACATGCCACTCATGCCTTGCTGGCCCTGCATGCCGGACATTCCTGACATGCCCTTTTGCTCTTGCGCGAACGCCATGCTCATCGCAGAAATGGCCAGCGCGGAAGACAAGATCATCATGCTTTTCTTCATGACCAAGATTCCTTCGAAGGATCAGGTTCCTGACGAAGGGCGTCAGCTCCCGCCGCCGCTATGCGGCGGCGCAAACGCTTTTGCATGCCTCGTGCCAAGCCCCATTCTGCTCGTAACAATATGATTATACAGCAATTTTTCATCCCCTCCCGGCCGGGGCTCGGCGTGTCCCTGACATTTTGTCGAGGCGCTCCCGCATGTTTTCACGCAACGCATTGTTATGGCAGAGAAATCCAGCATGACAAAATGTCATGCCTGGCGGGCGTCTTTGAATCAGATTTGGTTATAGGTAAATAAAAAAATCTGCTTGTTGCAACGCAAAACGATTTTCTATACTCAGAGCCGAACACGAGCATGCGCAAGGCGCAACCTTGCACATGTCCAGGCAACGAAGCAGCAACCCGCTTCGTTGCAACGCAGCCCGGAAATCCCGGCTGCGCCGTGTCTGCCTTTTTCGATGCGCCCGCAAGGCGGCATCCAAAGAGGTGGGAAAGGGGGGTTTGTGCGTAAGCAAAAAACCCATTCTGATCACGGCGCGCTGGGTAGGCATTCTCCCCTGCGCGTGTTACCGAGGCATTACGGGCTGCGTCATGGAATCCGTTGCGAGCATCGCGGTGGCAGGGGGCTTCATGGCCCTGTTGGGCTCTGCCTTGGCCAGCCTCCTCGCGTTGGCCAATCGCAAGCTCTACGTTTTCGAAGATCCGCGCATCGACACAGTCGAGGAGCTCTTGCCCAAGAGCAATTGCGGCGCCTGTGGTCTGCCGGGTTGCCGCGGTTTCGCCGAGAAGGTGGTGGCCGGAGAAATCGAGCCGGCGCGCTGCACGGTCTGCTCCCCCCAGCAGCGTCAGGCCATCGCCGATCTTTTGGGCGTGGCGGCGGGTGAAGCGGAAAAGCGCGTGGCCCGCTTGGCATGCGCCGGCGGTCGCCATGTCGCCTATCTGCGCGCCCGTTATGCGGGCCATCGGAGTTGCCGCGCGGCGGCCGTAGTCGCGGGGGGCGGCAAGGAATGCGCCTGGGGCTGTCTGGGTCTGGGCGATTGCGAGGCGGTCTGCACCTTCGACGCCCTGCATCTGGATGCGCACGGCCTGCCACACGTCAATGCCGACAAATGCACGGCCTGCAACGACTGTGTCGAGGTCTGCCCCAAGGGCTTGTTTTCTTTGGAGCCCATCCACCATCGCCTGTGGGTGGCTTGTAAGAATCAGGCAGATGGCGAGGCCGCCGAGCGGGCTTGCGAAGTCGCCTGCACGGCATGCGGCAAATGCGTGGCCGATGCACCGCCAGGAGTCATGCGCCTGGCTGGCCAATTGGCCGAAGTGCGCTATGAGCTCAATGCCTGGACGTCCCCGGCCATCATCCAACGTTGTCCGACGGGCGCCATCGTCTGGTTCGAAACCCCCAATCGTGCAATCAAAGGTGCGGCGGCGAAAAAGATCCTGCGCCAGGATCCTCTGCCGTTGCTGGATTGAACCCCTGACAAAGGGAGTGCAGCAATGTTGATGAAACTCTTTTCGACGAGCAAGGAAACCGAAGGTCAAGCGGCAAAGCCCAAGTATCCTGGCATCCGCGATGCGGTCGATGGCAATACCGCCGTGATCCATGTCGAACGCGAAGCCTCCGATGCGGCAGGCGCCTATCCGATCACGCCCTCGACGCAGATGGGCGAATACTGGTCTGAGGCCGCTGCGCAGGGGCATCTGAACATTTCCGGGCGGCCTTTGATCTTCATCGAGCCGGAATCCGAACATGCCGCGGCGGCGGTGACCGCAGGCCTGTCGATGGCGGGTTTGCGCGCGACCAACTTCTCGTCGGCACAGGGCGTCGCCTTCATGCACGAGTCCCTCTATGCCGCGGCCGGCAAGCGTCTCCCTTATGTGCTCAACATGGGCTGCCGCGCCATCACCAAGGCCTCTTTGAACGTACATTGCAGCCACGACGACTTCCATTGCGTCGATGACACGGGTTTCATCCAGGTCATGGCCGCCAATGCGACCGAAGCGGCGGATTTGAACTTGATTGCGCGCAAGATCGCAGAGCTCTCGCTCACGCCGGCGGTCGTCGGCCAAGATGGGTTCCTCACCACGCACTTGATCGAATCGGCGCTGTTGCCCGAGCGCGAGCTGATCGCGGAGTTCCTTGGCCGTCCCGATGACCTCATCGAAACGCCGACACCGGCGCAAGCCATGCTGTATGGGCCTAAGCGTCGTCGAGTGCCGGCGATCTGGGATGTCGATACGCCGCTCGTTTCAGGCGCCGTGCAAAACCAGGATTCCTATATGCAGGCGGTGGCGGCGCAGCGTCCTTTCTTCTTCGATCATGTCGAAGAGATCGCCGATCGCGTGATGGCCGAATATGCCGAGCTCACGGGGCGCCGCTATCGCCGCGTGTCGGGCTACAAGGTCGAGGACGCCGATTACTTGATCGTCGGCATGGGCAGCATGGTGATCCAGGCGCAAGCGGTGGCCGATTACTTGCGCAAGACGCGCCAAGTGCGCGTCGGCGTCGTCAATGTCACGATGTATCGTCCCTTCCCCGGCGATTTGCTCGGACATATGTTGGCGGGCAAGAAAGGCGTGGTCGTGCTCGAGCGCACCGATCAGCCTCTGGCCGAAGACTTGCCGCTGATGCGCGAGGTGCGCGCCACGGTCACGAAATGCCTCGAAAATGGCCTCGCGACGAGCGGCGAGAAGCCTTATCCCGAGTATGCCAGCTTCAAAGCCGGCGAAATGCCGCGCTTGTATTCGGGCTGCTATGGGCTCGGCAGCCGCGACTTGCAGCCGGAGGGCTTGATCGCTGCGGTCGAGAACATGCTGCCGACGGGAAAACGGCGCAAATTCTTCTATCTTTCCATCGACTTCGTGCGCGATCCGCTCCATCCCAAGGACGAGGTGCGCATCCAGGAATTGCTCGAGAAATATCCGCAGATCAAAGACCTCGCCCTGCGCGGCTCGGAGAACCCCAACCTGCTGCCGGAAGGCGCGATCACCGTGCGCATGCACTCGGTTGGCGGCTGGGGCGCGATCACGACTGGCAAGAACCTTGCGCTGACGCTCTTCGAACTCCTGGGCTGGGACATCAAGGCCAACCCCAAATATGGCTCGGAGAAGAAGGGGCAGCCGACGACCTACTATTTGTCCGCCGCGCCGGAGCCGATACGCGTCAATTGCGAATACGTCCATGTCGATGTCGTGCTCTCGCCTGACCCCTATGTGTTCAACCATTCGAATCCGCTCGCTGGACTGAAAAAAGGCGGCATCTTCATCATTCAGTCGAACCTCGGGGAGGACACGTGGGCGAGCTTCCCGCTCTGGGCACAGAAAACCATCGTCGATAATGACATTCGCGTGTTTTATCTCGATGCCTTCAAGATCGCGCGCGAAGAAGCGGGCTCTGCCGATCTCATGATGCGCATGCAGGGCATTGCCTTCCAGGGCGCCTTCTTTGCCGCAAGCCCCGTGATGAAACAGGCGAATCTTTCAGAGGGGGCGCTGTTTGCAGCGATCGAGGCGCAATTGCAAGCGAAATTCGGCGCCAAGGGCAAACGCGTCGTCGAGGACAACCTGCGCGTCGTCAAGCGCGGTTTTCTTGAGGTCGTGGAAATCGTCGACAAGGAGGTGGGGAAGTGCAAGCGTTCGCTTGCTCACAATGAGATCGGCCTGCCGGTGATGCTCAAGGAGCTTCCCGCTGCCGATGGGCGTGTGGCGGACATCCATCGTTTCTGGGAAAGCACCGGCTATTTCTACGCCACCGGCAAGGGCTCCGACACGCTGGCGGATCCTTTCATGGGTACGGCCCTGATCCCGGCAGGCTCCGGCATTTTCCGCGACATGACCGGCATACGCTTTGAGCACCCGGTCTGGATTCCGGAAAAATGCACGGCCTGTGGCGATTGCTACACCGAATGTCCGGATTCGGCGATCCCCGGCCTCGCGCTGCCGATTGCCGATGTGCTCGGCAGTCTCGTCACGCGGATCGAGACGGCAGGCACGCCAACGCGCCACCTGCGCCGCGCCGTGCGCACGGTGGAAAAGAAACTGCGCGCGAAACTTACGCGCGACTATCTCTCGGTGCGGCCGCTTCTGCTTGCGGCGATCGAGGAAACACTTGCGGAGGCTAGGGCGGAAGAGAAAGAAAAGCTTGCCGAAGAATTCGCGCTTTTGACTGATGCGCTCGGCGAATTCGATTTCGTCACCACCAAACCCTATTGGACCGCAAACGAGAAGAAGGCCAAGGGAAGCGGCGGGCTCTTTTCCATCACGATCAACCCCTATACCTGCAAAGGCTGTGCGCTCTGCGTCGAAGTCTGTAAGGACGGGGCCCTCGAGATGGTGACCCAGACCGACGAGAGCGTGGCGCGCCTGAAGCGTGACTGGCAGACATGGCTTGCCTTGCCGACGACGCCGCAAAGCCTGATCCGCATCCAGGATCTCGACAAGAAGGTGGGCGCGCTGAAAACGCTTTTGCTCGACAAGCGCAATTATCAGTCGATGAATTGCGGCGACGGCGCTTGCTTTGGCTGTGGCGAGAAGACGGCGATCCACCTCTTCACCGCCACGGTCACGGCATTGATGCAGCCGCGGGTGGCGGCGTTCGTCGCCAAGCTCGACGACCTGATCGCGCGGCTCGAACAGCATCTGCGCCTGAAGCTTGCTTCGGCCGTCGATCTTTCCGATGCGCAGGCCTTACTCGAAGCCGTCGCCGAGGCCAGCAGCCACGATTTGACCCTCTCCAAGCTCGCGGCGAAGCTCGATGAACGGCGCCGAGGGGGGCTCATCGATCCGCAGTGGCTGAAGAACACCGTGCAGCTCATCGACAAGCTCAAAGACTTGCGCTGGCGCTACACCGCCGGACCGACGGGGCGGGGCCGCGCCGAGATGGGCATCGTCAATGCCACGGGCTGCACCTCGGTCTGGGGGTCGACCTTCCCTTATAGCCCCTATCCCTTCCCCTGGAGTTCACATCTCTTCCAAGATTCCCCGTCGGTGGCGATGGGGCTGTTCGAAGGGCACATGGCGAAGATGGCCGAAGGCTTCAAGGCCGTGCGCATGGCTGAGAAAGAGCTTGCGGGCGATTACCTGCCGGCGCGCGACGATGAGTTTTTCCAACGTTTCACCTGGCGCGACTTTTCCGAGGAGGAATGGCTGCTCTGCCCGCCGGTGGTGGCGCTCGGCGGCGACGGCGCGATGTATGACATCGGCTTCCAGAATCTCTCGCGCGCGTTGATGTCGGGCATGCCAATCAAGGTATTGGTGGTCGATACCCAGGTCTATTCGAATACGGGCGGTCAGGCCTGCACGTCGGGCTTCATCTCGCAGATTTCCGACATGGCGCCTTATGGCAAGGCGCAGCATGGCAAGCAAGAAATCCGCAAGGAAATCGCGCTCATTGGCATGGCGCATCGCACGGCCTTCGTCTGCCAGAGCACGATCGCTCATGTCAATCATCTGCTCGAATGCTATATCGATGGCCTCAACTGCCGTCGGCCGGCGCTCTTCAACGTCTATGCGGTCTGTCCGCCTGAGCACGGCGTCGGCGATGACGCAAGCATCAAGCAAAGCAAGATGGCCGTCGAGGGGCGCGCCTATCCGCTCTTCCGCTTCGACCCCGATGCGGGAGAGACCTTCGCCGAATGCGCAAGCCTCGAAGGCAACCCGGCAATCGACGCCGATTGGCCGACCTATACGCTGCGTTACCGCGACGAAGAAGGAAACGAGCAGAGCATGAAGCTGCCGTTTACCTTTGCCGATTTCGCGGCCACCGAAACGCGTTTCGCCAAGCAATTCAAGAAGGCACCGCCAGAGACCTGGAACGAGGCCATGGTGCCGTTGGCCGATTTCCTCGATCTTCCCGAGGACGAGCGCGAAGGCAAGTTCCCCTACATCTGGGCCGTCGATGCGCAGAATCGACTGCAGCGGCTCGTGGTTTCTGCCGATCTCGTGCGCTCGACCGCAGAGCGGCGCCGTTTCTGGCGACAGCTCAAGGGCCTGGTGCGGGGCGTGCAGCAAGCAGTTGATGTCGACGCGATTGCAGAACGCGTGCGTGCGGAGTTTCTCGCCAAGATCACCGCGAGCCTCGGGCTTGCCGGCAGCGACTCCACCCTTCCCGCCACACCCTTGGCGGCGCTAGACACCGTCAAGGCTCCTGCGCTGGGCGCAAGCATAGACTACGAACCAGTCTGGGTGGAGACGCCGGAATGCACCGCCTGCGACGAGTGCATCGCCATCGCGCCCAAGGTCTTTGCCTACAACGACCAGAAGCAGGTGATCGTCGTCGATCCCAAGGGCGCAAGGTATGCGGATCTCGTCAAGGCGGCGGAAAAATGCACCGCAGGCTGCTTGCATCCGGGCACGCCGTGGAACCCGCACGAGCCCGATCTCGAAAAGTGGATCGCGCGCGCTGCGAAATACAACTGAATAGCAGGACGAGGTGCGCGGGCGAGGATCATGAGGCTAGTGTCCTATCTGCGTGGCGAAGCGTTCCAGCGTGGCATCCATCCGCCGGAAGAAAAGCACACGGCGGCACTGCCGATTCGCCGTTTGCCCTTCCCGCCGCGCGTCGTCGTGCCGCTTATGCAACACATCGGCAAAGCCTCGCGCGCGCTCGTGCGCGTCGGGGATGAGGTCGTCCGCGGGCAAAGGATCGCCGAGGCCAGCGATTGGCTGTCCGTCCCCCACCATGCGCCGCTCACGGGGCGCGTCGAGGCCGTCGGGCTGCGCCCCTCGGCGCGGGGCCCCTGGCAGGAGGCGATCGTGATTCGCGCCTATCCTTCCGCGACTCAGCAGGATCTTGCAGGAAAGCCGCAAGACCTCGAGGCCATGAGTCGCGCCCAGCTCATCGAAGCCATTCGGGATACGGGCATGGTGGGCCTCGGAGGCGCCGCTTTTCCCACACATGCCAAGTTTTCCGTGCCGGCCGGCGCAGAGGTGCATACCCTGGTAGTCAATGGCTGCGAATGTGAGCCGTATCTGACCTGCGATCATCGCATCATGCTCGAGCGCAGCGAATGGCTGCTTGCCGGCATTCGCTATGCGATGCGCGCGACCGGCGCGCGGCGGGCGATCATCGGCATCGAAGACAACAAGGCCGATGCGCATGCGGCCATCGGTGCGGCGATCGCTCGGCTGGGGACGATTCCCGAAGGCGAAATCCATGCCGAGCTCGTGCCGACCAAATATCCCCAGGGGTCTGAAAAGATGTTGTTGATGGCGTTGTTCGGCGCCGAAATTCCGGCCGGCCAGCTGCCGCTTGCCTTGGGCATGGTCGTCAGCAACGTCGGCACCTTGGCTTCTTTGGGCGAACTCCTGCCTGCGGGCAGGGGGCTTACCGAACGCGTTGTGACGATTGCCGGCTCGGGCGTGAAAAGGCCCGGCAACTACCTCGTGCCGATCGGCACCCCCATATCCTGGCTGCTCGAGTATGCCGGCGCACCCGAGGCGAAGGCAAAAGAGGTGATCCTGGGCGGCCCCATGATGGGGCAGGCCGTCGCCTCCTTGGACGCGCCGATCACGAAAGGCGTATCGGGGGTGTTGGTGCTGTCGGCACAGGAACTCGCGCGGCGAGAAAAGGCGAAGGTTTATCCCTGTATCAAATGCGGCGAGTGCGTTGAATCTTGTCCGATGGGACTCAATCCCTCGATGCTGGGCATGCTCGCTGCGCGCCGCGAATACGAAACGATGGAAAGCGATTACCACCTCTTTGAATGCTTCGAGTGTGGCTGCTGCACATATGTCTGCCCCTCATACATCCCGCTCGTGCAGCAGTTTCGGGTCGCCAAGCAAATCCTACGCGAACGCAAACTCGCCGCCGCAAGATGACGATCGAAATTCGCCCAGCCCCGCATCTGCATGCGCCACGCGACGTGCCCTTGATCATGCGGCACGTGGTGTGGTCTTTATTGCCGGTATGCGCTTTTTTCGTCTATCAATACGGCTTGTCCGCGCTGGCTTCCCTGCTCGTCGTCACGGCAAGCTGCGTGGCGACGGAACGCCTGTTCGCGCGCACCGGAACGCAAGCGAGCGACATCGGCGATTTTTCCGCCGTCATCACGGGGCTTTTGCTCGCCTTGTCGCTGCCGCCCGCTTTTCCTCTCTGGATGGGCGCCGTTGCCGGGTTTGTCGCCATCGCCTTCGGCAAGGCCATGACGGGCGGACTGGGACGCAACGTCTTCAATCCGGCGCTCGTCGGACGAGCGTTCGCGCAGGCTGCCTTTCCCCAGGCCATTGCCACCTATTCGCCCTCGTTTCTGCCCGGGCGCTTTGCCGAATTCGTGCCCAGCACGCTCACTTGGCCCTTGATGCAACCGCCCGAGCTTGCTGCCTGGCTGAAGGTCAATCGCTTCGATGCGCTCGCCTCGGCCACTCCTTTGGCGTTGTGGAAATTCGAAGGCGTGATCACGGACGCCGAGGCCTTGCTCACTTCGCTTTCTGGGCACATGGCCGTCGGCCCTTCTCCACTCTTGATCCTGATCTGCGGCGCTTATCTGGCGGCGCGACGCTTTCTCGACTGGCGTATTCCCACGGCCATTCTCGGCGCGGCCGGTTTGACCGCGTGGCTCCTCTACGCCCTTTCGCCCGAGCGTTTCCCCAATCCATTCTTCATGTTGTTTTCCGGAGGACTGATCCTGGGCGCCGTCTATATGGCGACCGACATGGTGACTTCGCCCGTGACGCCGCGGGGCATGTGGCTCTATGGCGCATTGATCGGCCTGCTGACTGTCGTCATCCGCTACTACGGCGGCTTGCCGGAGGGCGTCATGTATGCGATTCTGATCGGCAACGCCGCTTCGCCTCTGATCGAGAAGATCACCCAGCCCGTGCCTTTTGGTAAAGGCCCTTTCGCTCGCTTGGGCAAGACCCGCATGGGCGCTTCCTATCCTTTGCATCCGACCTATATCTCGCGCGAGGATGCTGGCGCCGAAGCGCCGAAGAAACGGATCTTCATCCATAAACCCAAGCAAGAAGACCGTCGATCGGCGGAGAAGCCCCATGAATGAACAGACGGTGCATTTCATGCCGCGCATGGACGCAACGCCACCGGCCCGAATGGTGCGTGTGCTCGCGCTCGTGGCGGCGATTTGCGGCAGCCTCGTGGTGGCTGCGCATCAGGGCACGCTCTCGGCGGTACAAGAAAACAAGCGCATCGCTCTCGAGCGCGCCGTGCGCAAGGTGTTGCCCGAAGCGCGCGAAATCATCGCCTATTGGCTGCTGCCGAGCGGCGCGCTCGCCAAAGCGAACGGCGCGCCTCCTCCCGGCGCCCTCGTTTTCCATGCTGGCTATGATGCGTCCGGTCGGCTCGTGGGGATTGCCGCCGAAGGGGCGGCCAAGGGCTATGCCGATACGGTGCGAGTGCTCTATGCCTATGATCCGCATGCGCAGGCGGTGCGTGGTTTCGCCGTCATCGCTTCGCGAGAAACCCCCGGCATCGGCGACAAGGTGACCAAGGACAAAGATTTCCTCGCCAATTTCCCGCTCTCGGCGCAGCTATCGGACGATGGCACGGCGCTTGCGCACGAGATCCGCGCCGTCAAGCATGGCACGAAAACCCACCCCTGGGAAGTCGATGCGATCGCCGGCGCCACCATCACCTCGCGCGCGGTCGCGCGCGCGATCAACGAGGCGGCGCAAGCGCTGCTTCCTCGCCTATCTCCCCATCTCGCTACGCTTGCACAGAAGACATGAAGACGCGACCTCTTGCCTGGGAAGAGTTCATGGAAGGCGTTTGGCGCCAGAACCCCGTTTTCGTGATGGCGTTGGGCATGTGCCCCGTGCTTGCCGTCTCGGTGTCGGCGATCAACGCGCTCTCGATGGGCTTGGCCACCACCTTCGTCTTGGTTTCCTCATGCGCGCTGATTTCGCTCTTGCGCAAATGGATTCCCAAGGAAGTGCGCATCGCCACCTACATCGTGATCATCGCCACCTTCGTGACGGTCGTCGATTATCTGATCCAAGCGATCAGTCTCACGCTTTACGAGGCGCTTGGCGCCTTCATCCAGCTGATCGTCGTCAATTGCATCATCTTGGGACGCGCCGAGGCCCACGCCTCGAAAAATCCACCGCTTGCTGCGATCATCAACGCGCTGGGCATGGGGGTGGGGTTTACCCTCGGACTCTTCGCCTTGGGGAGCGTGCGTGAAATCCTTGGCGCTGGCGCCTGGTTCGGCATCTCGTTGTTCGGCGACGGATTTCAGCCGTGGGTCGTGATGCTGCTGCCCCCGGGAGGGTTCTTCGTGCTCGGGGGCTGGTTGTTGCTTTTCTCTTTTTTCGCCCGCAGGCGGGCCGGAGCATAGGAAATGGTCGAGTCCCCTGGGTCTGTGTTCATCAATGCGTTTCTCGCCAACAACTTCGTGTTGGCGATGTTCCTCGGTTTGTGTCCCTTCTTGGGCGTATCCAGCAAGCTCGAAACGGCCTTACCGATGGGGGCGGCGACCACTTTCGTGATGTTCGTCGCTTCGACCACGGCCTTTGGCGTCAATGCCTTGCTCACTGCCTTCGGACTCGAATTCCTGCGCCTCATCGCCTACATCGTGATCATTGCCTCAAGCGTCCAGCTCGTCGAAATGGTGCTCAAGAAACACAGCCCGGCGCTCTTTCGCGCCTTGGGCATCTATCTACCGCTGATCACGACCAATTGCGCCGTCTTGGGCGTAGCCCTGTTTCAGACCGCGCGCGAATACGATTTCGTGCAAGCATTGATGTTCGCGGCGGGTGCCGGCGCCGGCTTCACCCTCGCGCTCTTACTGATGGCGAGTGTGCGCGAGCGCTTGGCGCTGTCCGAAGTGCCGGCTGTCGTGCAAGGCACGGCGCTTTCCTTGATGTTGGCAGGGATCCTTTCGCTGTCGTTCATGGGCTTCGCCGGCCTCGGGGGGTGAGGAGAAAGTGCGCTATCTCGCCGCGATCGCCTTCCTATTCATACTCATGCTCATCGGTCTTGCCTGCGACCGGGCCTATCGTCGCTTTGCGGCCCGGCACCCCGACCTCGGCCCCTATCGATGGCCAGGGTGCTCCTGCCACGGCCATGTCGCGAAAGACATGCCTGCTCACTTACAGAAAAACCCTTTTTGACAGAAAGCGGATTCTACGCGGACGCACGGGGATTTCATCCAGGCGCTACGGCGAACGCGGTGCAGAGTGCATGGAGCCCTCGGCCGAGGCGTGAAGCTTGCCGCGCAAACGTGCGCATGAGCACGATTCCTGCAAGCGAACTTCCCATGGGCGCAGGCCCAACCCACGGTAACATCGCGCCAGGGCGCTCGTATCGGGCTTTGCGCAAAACGGGGAGAACTATGGGCGGGAGGCGGGAATCGTGAGGAGGAAATGGTGGGTGGTACAGGATTCGAACCTGTGACCAACTGGTTAAAAGCCAGCTGCTCTACCGACTGAGCTAACCACCCGTCACGAAAGGCGCGCATTATAACGCGCCTTTCGCGTTGTGTGGAAGATGGGCGCGTTTTTTGCGTCAAGCCTCGCGCATCATACGCCAGTATTGGTATTTCATCGTTGCTGCGGCGCCGGCGATGATGGCGGCAAGCGTGAGAAAGGATCCAAGCGCAAGGGTGGATACGCCCGTGATGCCTTGGCCAATCGTGCAACCCATCGAAAGCACACCGCCGATGCCCATCAGGACGGCGCCGATCGCATGCGAGACGAAGTCGCCGACAGACACGAACCATTCGATGCGAAAGCCACCCGAGAGGATGGCCCAGAGGAAGGAGCCGAGTATCACTCCCATGAGCGCGACGATGCCGAAATTGATCAAAGAGGTGTCAGTGGGGTTGAGGAGATAGCGAAATCCGTCGCCCATGGGGCTGATGAAGGTGAAGGACTGTGTTTCGACGCGCAAGGGCTTGGTCTCGGCGAATTCGGCCCATTCTTTCCATTCCGCACCCATCGCGCCGCCGGTCACATACCAGGCGGCGACGATCACGAGGCCGATCACGAGGCCTGCAAGGACGTTGTCGCGATTGCTGCGGAAATCCGCTGAGGAAAAAGCCCAGGCGGCAATCGCAAAGGCAATGACGACGGCCGTGAGGGTGTGGCCCAGTCCGAGGAAATCGCCGAGGGCTTGGCTCTTGATGCCACGGCCGGCGAGATCGATCGTGGTGGCGGAAACCATCTTACCGAAGACTGCGTTGTAGAAATCCGTCCAGAGCATCGCGTAAGCGCAGGCTGCGGTGATGACGAGAACCACGAGCGATTTGAGGTTGCCGCCGCCGATGCGCACCAGCGTCTTGTTGCCGCACCCGGAGGCGAGCGTCATCCCCACGCCGAAGAGAAAGCCGCCGACCAAATAACGCAGCCAGGCGAAATTGGCCGTGCGGTAAGGGGGAAAGGTCGAGGTGCCGAGAGTTGCCTTTCCGGTTGCCTCGAGGATCGCCACGCCCAAGATGCCAACGGCGCCTGCGAGGAGCCAGGCGCGCAGACGTCCCGTATCGCCCATGTTGACCCAATCGGAAACCGCACCCATCGTGCAGAAATTGGTCTTGTTGGCGATCGCCCCGAGGATCAGGGCGAGCACGAAAACGATCGTCAGTATTTGAAGATGGATGTTGAATTCCACGAGCTAGCCTCCTCCTGCGATTGGTTCGGGATGCGCATCGGTTGATCCGAAGCGCGGCCATGGCCATTGTTGTTCGACAAGCCGTTTGCCCAGCGCAGGCGTCTTCCGCCGCCCGCGTCTTCCCCGTCGGGCGCGATTGGGCGCGCATGGGATACGCTTGGTCCTCTCCACCCCTACGCCATGCGCGCTATTTTATAGAAAAGCTTCGGCAGCGATGTTGCGCAGCCAACCGTAGGCGAATTCGGCTTCTGCGCGCCGTATGACGACCGGTGTTGCAAGCCATGAAACCCCTATCGACACAAAAAAGCGTTTTGTCGAGGCGGGTGACCTTGGCCGTTCTTTACCATTGTTGCCGATTGCGTATTCGCTTGCCGGGGCCGATGGAAGGAAACGTGGAATGAACGCTCTGAGGTCAAAGACACGAGGCGTGCAGAAACCTCCCTCGCGATGAGTCCAACGGATGGGCGGACATAGAGGAATACAGGCCATGCCAGCGTCTTTATTCTGGGCAAACCGCATAACGTGTGGGATCAGGCACTCCTGCGGCTTGGAAGCCCGCGCGGCGAAGGCGACAGGCATCGCAGACGCCGCAGGCGCGGCCTTCGGCATCGGCTTGATAGCACGAGACGGTCAAGGCGTAATCGACGCCGAGGGCAAGCCCGCGACGGATGATTTCCGCCTTGGAGAGATGGATCAAGGGGGCGTGGATGCGAAAGCGTTGACCTTCGACGCCGGCTTTGGTGGCGAGATGCGCGAGTTGCTCGAAGGCGGCGATGAATTCGGGACGGCAGTCCGGATAGCCGGAATAATCGACGGCATTGACGCCGATGAAGAGATCGTGCGCGCCGAGGACTTCGGCCCAGGCGAGGGCCAGCGCGAGCAAGAGGGTGTTGCGCGCGGGCACATAAGTGACGGGGATGCCGGGTTTGACGCCTTCGGTCGGCACGGGGATCGTGGCGTCCAAAAGCGCCGAACCGCCGAGTTGCGCAAGGTCGAGAAAGACCACGCGATGTTCGCATGCGCCGAGGGCCTGCGCAATGCGTCGTGCGGCGGAAAGCTCTGCGCCGTGGCGCTGGCCGTAATCGAGGCTCAGGCAGTGGCAGAGGAAGCCCTCAGCGCGCGCCATCGCCAATGTCGTGGCCGAGTCGAGTCCGCCAGAGAGCAATACGACGGCATGCTTAGCGTCCACGCGCTTCTCCCCAGAGCAATTTGTGCAGCTGTAGCTGAAAACGCACCGGCAGGCGGTCGGCCAGCATCCACTCGGCCAATGCCCGCGGCGATAACCGTCCCCAAGCGGGTGAAAGGAGCACTGGGCAACGGTCGGCAAGGCGGCGCCGCGCAAGCTGCGCTTTTGCCCACGCATAATCGGCGAGATCGGCGATCACGATCTTGATCTCGTCATGGGGCGTAAGGAGGTCGAGATTTTGCCAGCGATTCTTTTCGCTCTCTCCGGAGCTCGGCGCCTTGAGGTCCATGATCCGCTTGATGCGGGCGTCGATGTCGGCGATGTCGAGCGCGCCCGAGGTTTCCAGCGAGACCTCATAGCCTGCATTGGCCAAGTGCGTGAGCAGCCGGCGAGCAGCCGGCTGAGCCAAGGGCTCGCCCCCTGTGACGCAGACGGTCGGGCAGGCGAAGGCAGCCACCTGCGCGAGGATCTCATCGAGCGTCATCGTCTGCCCGCCGCTAAAGGCATAGGCCGTGTCGCACCATAGACAACGCAACGGACAGCCGGTCAGACGCACGAATACCGTGGGCAGTCCGGCGCGCGTCGATTCTCCCTGCAACGAGAAAAAAATTTCCGACACGCGCAAGGTCGGAACCAAACCCTCCGCCATGACACCTCAACGCTTTTTCGTCGGCGCCAGGGTTTTCAGGCGCGCGCGCGCCGTCTCGGCCGCCGCAGAATGCGGATAGCGCGCGATGAGCTCTTCGAGAGCCTTGATCGCGCCGGCGACGTCCTTGGCGCCGATCAAAGCGTTGGCGCGGCCGAGCAACGCCTCCGGCGCCTTCGCGTCTTGGGGCCAGAGTTGCGCGACCTGGCCGTAGGCCTTGGCGGCATCGTCAAAACGCTTTTGTTGGTAGAGGCTTGACCCGAGCCAGTAATACGCGTTGGGCAGCAGCGTGGATTTGGGATGCGCGGCGATGAATGCCTCGAAAGCGGCTTGAGCCTCGCCATAGCGCCCCTCGCGGAAGTGCGTCAAGGCGGCTTCATAGGCGCGCATTTCGGCTTGAGGGTCAGGCTTTACATCGGCGAAAGGAGCGGTTTTGCGCGCTTCGACGTCTTGCGCTTCGAGCTTGCGCACGCGCGCGTCGAGATCGACGTAGAAGTCTTGTTGGCGCTTGAGCGCAGCATTGAGCGCATTGTGCAGCACTTCGAGCTGGCCGCGTAGCGGGGATAGCTCGGCGCGCAGCGCTTCGATTTCGTTGGCGATTCCCAGATGATTGCGCGTTGCGGCGTCGAGCCGTTTTTCGATGGCCTCGAGACGCTGAGTGGCGAGGGTGAAGTCGTTCCTCAGCTCGCGGATCTGCCGGCGCGCCTCCTCGTCGTCGAAGAGGCCCGCATGCGCCGCGGACATGCCCGCGCAAAGCAGGATCAAGACGCCGCGTCGCATGGCTTCAGAACTCACCGGAATAGAGCAAATCGGCGCGGCGGTTCTTGGCCCAACACGCTTCGTTCGATTCAAGGCACACTGGCTTCTCCTCGCCTAAGCTGACGGACTCGATCTGCTCTTCCTGAGCGCCGAGGAGCAAAAGCGCCTTCTTCACGGCCTCGGCGCGCTTTTGGCCGAGCGCGAGGTTGTATTCTCGACTGCCGCGCTCATCCGCATTGCCTTGGATCAACATCTTGATCGAGGCGTTCTTCTGCAGGAAGCGCGCATGATGCTCGAGCAAAGGCTTGAATTCATCCTTGATCACGAAGCTGTCGTAATCGAAATAGATGCTGCGTTTGGCCAGTGGGCTAGCGGGGTCCTTCAACGCCGCCAGCCCATAAGGATCGGTCGCCGGCGGGGGAGCGACGGGCGTCGTCTGCGCCGGTTGGGTGCCTACGGCGCTCGGCGTACGTACTTCCACGCCCGCCGCGGCTTGCTCGGGCGCGGCGGGCTGGGTGCCGCAGCCGGCGATGAGGCAGGCGATCGAGGAGGCGCTTACGAAGAAGAGCTTACGCATGATGGATGATCTCACGGTCGATAGTCATTTGGGGAAAGGGCCCCATGCCGGCTCGCGGATGTCGGCGGCGGGGATGGAAAGACGATATTTGCTGCGTCCATCGGTGGAGACGGCGGCGAGCACGCCGCGTCCACCGACTTCGGTGGCGAAAAGGATCATGCGCCCATTGGGCGCGAAGCTCGGCGATTCGTCTTTGGCGGTGTCGGTGAGGATCACGGTCTGGCGCGATTCGAGATCCATCAACGCAACACGGAAACGGCCTTCGTGCCGAGTGATGAACGCGAGGTGCTTGCCATCGGGCGAGAGCCTCGGCGTGACGTTGTAACTCCCTTCGAAAGTGAGGCGTTGGGCAGGTCCGCCGGAGAGCGCTTGGCGGTAGATCTGCGGCGTGCCTCCCCGGTCGGAGGTGAAATAAAGAAACTCGCCATCCGGAGAAAATTGCGGCTCGGTGTCGAGGGTGGCGGTGTTTGAAAATTTCGTCGCCCCGCTGCCATCGGCGTTGATCAGATAGATCTGGGAGATGCCGTCCTTGGTCAGGGTCACCGCCAATCTCTTGCCGTCGGGCGACCATGCGGGCGCCGAGTTCGAGCCCTTGAAGTTCGCGAGCACATGGCGCCGCCCCGTGGCCAGGTCGTGGATGTAGATCACCGGTTTCTTCTGCTCGAAAGAGACATAGGCAAGCTTCGCGCCATCCGGCGACCAGGCCGGCGACATGATCGGCTCTTTCGAGGCGAGGGCCGCTTGCGCGCCTTGCCCATCGGCGTCCGCGATCATCAGCTCATAACGGCCGGCTCCTTTCACCACATAAGCGATGCGGGTAGCATTGACACCGCGCTCGCCGGTCAGGGCCTCGATGATTGCGTCGGCGATGCGATGGGCGGTGAGGCGAATCTGCGCCGATGTATGCTGGAACGCGAAGCCAGCCACGGCCTGGCGTTTGATGCTGTCATAAGCGCGAAAACGCGTTTCATAGCGGCCGTCGGGCAAGGCATGCACGCTGCCGACGACCATCGCATCCAATCCCTTGCCTTTCCAACCGGCATAGTCGGGCGTGGCGTTTTCGTCGAGGCTGGCGGCGCCCGCATCGAGCACGTTGAAACGGCCGCTGCGCTCGAGATCGGCGCGCACGACCGAGACGAGCGCTTGGGCGATCACACGCTCGCCCGTGAAATCGGCAACCGCGATCGGCACGCGACCGGCGCCCGCGCCCGTGATTTCGATGGCAAGCTGGGCGTGCGCGATCAGCGTGGCGAAGAAAAGCGCCAGGCCAACGGCGCCTAGACGAAGAAAGGAACGCATGGCGGGATTATACGACCTCACTCCTCGAGGGGCCGGAAACGCAATTCCAGCACGCGCGCGAAGAGCTGGGGCTGAGCAGGCTTGGGCAGGGGGCTCGATTTGAGGATCGCACGCTCGGTGGCGAGATCCCACGCGGGCTGGCCAGAGGATTTGACGAGCCTCGTCGACAGCACCTCTCCCGAGGGCAGTTGAGTGACTTCGAACACGGCCTCGGGATTGCCTTTCAATGCAGGTGGCATCACGATGTTGCCGCGGATCTTGGCGCGGATCGCAGCGATGTATTGCTCGCGCGCGCTCGCTTCGCGCAGCGCGCTCTCCCGCGCCGACAGCTCGGCAAGCTCTCGCGCCGCCGCTTCTTGCGCCTTGCGCTTCTCCGCTTCTTTGAGCTCGCGTTCGAGCTGCTCCTTGAAAGGATCCGAGAGGGGCGCGGGCGGCTTGGGCGCAGCGCGCGTTTTTTCTTTTTGCAGGATTTCGGGTTTGGGGGGCGGCGCCTCTGGCGCGGGTTTGGGCTCGAGGGGTTTGGGCGGCGGCGTCGCCGCGGGGGCTTTCGCCACGGGCTCGTCGCTCGTCGTGGCCGCTTTCTGGGGAGCAGGCACGAGATCGACGGCGACGACGGCTTCTTTCCTTTGCCATTCGATGCCGTAGAAAAGGAAAATCAACAGCACGAGATGCACCAACAGCGCCAAGAAAAATGCCATGCGCTTGCCGGGAGAGCGAGGGGGGGACGTTTTCATCGGCGCTCGGACTTTTGTTGCACGAGCAGCCCGATCTTCTTGACGTTGGCGCGTTGCAATTGGTCCATCACCGCGAGCACGGCCTCGTATTTGACATGCCTGTCGCCGGCGATCAGCACGGGTTGCTCGGGGTTGTTCGCAAGCAAGGAAGCGACCCTCTCGTGGAGTTCATGACGCCCGATGCTGACTTCGGCCCCGCCCAAAAACTTGTCTTTGATGGCCAGGGAGCCATCGGCTTTGACGAGGATTTCGAGGGGTTCCGCCGGCGGCGTCGAAGCCTTGGCGACCGCGGGCAAATCGATGGAGGCAGGCGGCACGAGGGGCGCTGTGACCATGAAGATGATCAACAAGACGAGCATGACGTCGATATAGGGGACGACGTTGATTTCGTGCTTGAGGCGTCTTTGCCGCATTACTTCATCTGACGCTGCAAGATGTTGGAGAATTCTTCGATGAAGCTTTCGAAGCGCACGGCGAGACGGTCGGTGTCGTGCGCGAAGCGGTTGTAGGCGACGACGGCCGGAATCGCCGCGAATAGGCCGATGGCCGTGGCGACGAGCGCTTCAGCGATGCCGGGGGCGACGGCCGCCAGGGTGGCATTGCTCATCGAAGAAAGGCCGCGGAAGGAATGCATGATGCCCCAGACCGTGCCGAAAAGCCCCACATAGGGGGAAACGGAGCCCACGGACGCAAGAAAGGCGAGATGCGCTTCGAGATCGTCGATCTCGCGCTGGTAAGTGGCGCGCATGGCGCGTCGAACGCCGTCGATGACGGTCGCCGCGTCGAAGTTTTTTTGCCCGCGCAGCTTGGAGAACTCCCGAAAGCCGGCTTCGAAAATGCGCTCCATCGCGCCGCTATGGTGGCGGCGCGCAACGGCTGCTTCATAGAGGCGGATGAGATCCCCGCCGCTCCAGAATTCAGCCTCGAACGCGTCGGTTTTTTTACGCGCGTCCCGAAGTTGGAACCATTTGCGAAATATCCAATACCAGGACATCACCGAGACGTAGAGAAGCAGCCCCATCACCAGCTTGACGATCAGGCTTGCTTGCAGCACGAGATCGATGAGGGCGAGATCTTGGCTGACGTTTAGCGACATGCGGATAAGCACTCAAAGAGATCGAGGGGCATTTTCGTGGGGCGATTTCGCCGGGTGTCGAGCGAAGCGATGCGCACGCGCGCCGTAAGCAACAGCTCATCCGCGCGTACGATGCGTTGCGCAAATGTTACCTGAACGCGGCTGATGCCTGCGATGGCGGTTTCCACCACGAGCCAGTCGTCAAGCCGCGCAGGCCGCAGGTAGTCGACCGCCAGTTCGCGCACGGCGAAGGCGACGCCGGCCTCTTGCAGCAAGCGCCACTGCTCGAAGCCGAGAGTGCGCAGCAGCTCGGTACGCCCGCGTTCGAGGAACTTCAGGTAATTGGCGTAGTAGACGACGCCGCCGGCGTCGGTGTCCTCGTAATAGACACGCAGCGGCAAACTCATTGCTCGGGCCATAGCTCGGGATGTTGGGAAGCGGGCGGCGCCAGCCCGAAGTGGCGCCAAATCGCGGCGGTGGCCACGCGGCCGCGCGGCGTACGCTGTAAGTAACCTTGTTGAATCAGATAGGGTTCGAGCACGTCTTCGATGGTGTCGCGCGCCTCGCCGATGGCGGCGGCGAGGTTGTCTAGACCGACGGGTCCGCCGCCGAATTTTTCCAGCACCGTGGAAAGCAGCTTGCGGTCCATCACGTCGAGCCCCAGGCGATCGACCTCAAGCATCGTCAGCGCGGCGTCGGCGACCGCCCGGGTGATGACCCCTTCGTGCTTGACTTCGGCGTAATCGCGCACGCGCCGCAAGAGTCGATTGGCGATGCGCGGCGTGCCGCGGCTTCTGCGCGCGATTTCCAATGCGCCTTCCTCTTCGATCGGGCACGAAAGCAAGCGCGCCGATCGCCGGACGATGGCAGCGAGTTCCTCGGGCGTATAGAACTCGAGGCGCGCGACGATGCCGAAACGGTCGCGCAAAGGGTTGGTGAGCATGCCGGCGCGTGTGGTGGCGCCGATCAAGGTGAAAGGCGGAAGATCGAGCTTGATCGCGCGCGCGGCCGGTCCTTCCCCGATCATGATGTCGATTTGGAAGTCTTCGAGCGCGGGGTAGAGGATTTCCTCCACCACCGGCGATAACCGATGGATCTCGTCGATGAAGAGCACGTCTCGGGGCTCGAGATTGGTGAGCAAGGCCGCGAGGTCGCCCGCGCGCTCGAGCACCGGCCCAGACGTCACGCGCAGATTGACGCCGAGCTCATGGGCGATGATGTGCGCGAGCGTCGTTTTGCCCAGTCCCGGGGGGCCGAAAAGCAGCACGTGATCGAGCGCTTCCTCGCGTTTCTTCGCCGCGGCGATGAAGATCTCGAGTTGAGCGCGGATCTTTGTCTGACCGATGTAGTCGGACCAGCGCGTCGGGCGCAGCGCACGTTCGATGGCCTCCTCCTGAGGCGAGACGGGACGAGAGGCGACGAGGCGGCTTTGCAGGTTTTCGATCTCGATCATGGCGAAGGAGAAGCGGAAGAATCGGAGGAGCGCGCCTGCTCAGCCCCAGGCGTAAGCCATGCCTCGATCAGCATCCTGGCCAACGCGAGGATCACTGGCCCAAGAAAGATGCCGACGAAACCGAAGGCGAGCACGCCGCCGAAGACACCGAGCGCGACCAACAGGATCGGTAGGCTTGCGCTTTTGCTGATCAAGATGGGTTTGAGAAAGTTATCGACACTGCTGATGACGGCAGCTCCCCAGACAACCATGAAGATCGCCCAGCCGGGTTCACCCTCACGGTAAAGCCACCAGGCAGCGCCCCCCCAGACCAGGGGTGGGCCGATCGGCACCATCGAGAGAAAGAAAGTGGCGGCCGCCAACAACAGGGGGGCGGGGACGCCCGCGATCAAAAAGCCCACGAGCGCCGCCATCGCTTGACCGAACGCAGTGCCGACGATGCCCGTCAAGACCCCGATGATCGTCGTGCGCGCCATCTCGAGCATGCGGCCGCCGAGCTCGCCGCCGAGCCTCTGCGCGAAACGATCCACGCGCTGCGCCAAGGTGCGACCATCGCGGTAGAAAAAGAAGGTGACGAAAACCACCAGCGTCAATTCGAGCAAACCTTGGCCGATGAGCGATGCAGCGGCGGTCAGAAAACGGCGCGTGGGTTCGAACAGCTGCTGGGCAAGCCGCGCAAGCTCCTCTTGGCTGCCAAAAATCTTCGTCCAGTAATTCGAAAGCCACGTGCCTACGAGCGGTAGGTCGGCAAGCCAATGGGGAGGAGAATAATCGCCTGCCGCAATCCAGCCGCGCAAGAACTCGATCAGCCAGGAAACGCCATCGGCTGCTGTGGCGGCGAGATAAGCCATGGGCAGAAGCAAGGCGGTGGCCAGCAACAGGGTCATCAGCAAGGCAGCAAGGCTGCTGCGACCGCCAAGATGGACCTCGAGGCGGGCAAACAGCGGCCAGCTCGCGAGCACGATCACGACTGCCAGCCCCAGCGCGGGCAGAAAAGGGGCGAGGACGGCGAGGGCTCCAAACGTCAGCAGGAGCACGAGGGCCACGCGGACGGGCCGGAAAGTGGATTCGTTCATGACCGCGCCAAGCTCTTCAACGCCAGGCGAATGCCAGCGGCGACGTCGACGCCCTCGGGCAGCCCTGCGAGTGCGGCGGCAGCCTCGCGTTCGCTGTATCCCAGCGCGAGCAAGGCGCCGAGGATGTCCTGGCGTGCGGCATCGCCCTGTGCGCCTTCACTGCTGCTGGATTTTACCGGCAAGGCCGTCGAGAACTTGCCCTTGAGCTCGAGGAGCAGGCGCTCGGCCGTCTTCTTGCCGATGCCGGGGATCTTGGTAAGCCGACCCGTTTCTTGGCGCGCGACTGCGTGGGCCAATTCTTCGACGGAGAGACCCGAAAGCACGGCGAGTGCGAGCTTGGCGCCGATGCCTGAGATTTTCAGCAGCTGACGAAAGGCGGCGCGCTCGGCCTCGCTGAGGAAACCATAGAGCAGATGGGCGTCCTCACGCACGACCAGATGCGTCAACAAGCTCACGGGATGATTGCACTCAGGTAAATGGTAGAAGGTGCTCATCGGCACCTCGAGCTCATAACCGACGCCGCCGACATCGACGAGGATCAGGGGCGGATGTTTGCTGACGAGGGTTCCGTGGAGGCGGCCGATCATGAGCCTATCATGGGCAGACGACGTGAAACCTCAATCATACCGTGGAAGGCGCGCGCCGACGCCCGCTCAGGGCACCGAGGCTTATGTGGACATGGGCGTGGCAGATCGCGCAGGCGAGCGCGTCGGCGGCGTCCGGCGAGGGGGCGGCCGGCAACGCCAGCAGGCGCATGACCATCTGCGCGACCTGCTCTTTCGTGGCCTTGCCGTGGCCGACGACGGCCTGCTTGATCTGTAACGCCGTATATTCGGCCACCGGCAGATGCGCCGCGACGAGCGCGGCGATCGCCGCGCCGCGCGCCTGCCCCAAGAGCAAAGTCGATTGGGGATTGACATTGACGAACACCTTTTCGATGGCGGCCAGCGCAGGCTTGTAGGTCGCGATCACCGTGCCAATTCCTGCGAAGAGCGTCTCGATGCGCAGCGGCAAGGGAGCGGTTTCCTTGCTGCGAATGCAGCCGCTCGCGACATAGGAGAGCCTTTGTCCGCTCGCCTCGATGACGCCAAACCCCGTGCATCTGAGCCCCGGGTCGATGCCAAGGATACGCATGGCTTGTGGATGAGAATGGGTCATCGACGCGAAAGATACACGCCCCACGCGGCCAAGAACATGCCCAGGAGTGCGGGAAGGGAGAGCGTTTCATCGAAAATCGCCCAGGCAAGGAAGGCCGTCGTCGCAGGGGTCAAGTAAAACAAACTCGCGACATTGACTGCGCTGCCTCGACGAATCAGCCCGTTCAACAAGGAGATGGCGCCCATCGAAAGGACGAGGACGAGCCACAGCAAGGCGAAGAGAAATTCCGCTGTCCATTCGATGCGTGTTTCCCCCGTCCACCACGCGATTAGGGAGGTCAAGACTGCCGAGGGGAGAAATTGCGCAACGGAGCCGCTGCGCCAGTCGAATGCCGGGCAAAAGCGCTTTTGATACAAGGCGCCCACCGTAATCCCGAACAGCGCCGTTCCTGCAGGCGCGAGCGCCATGGGCGGAAATTGGGCGCCCATCTTTTCGCTCACCACGAAAAAAAGGCCTAGGAGGCCAAGGAACAGCCCCAGCCATTGCCGAGCGGTGACTGTCTCGCCGAGAAACAGACTGGCGAGGGTTGCCGTCAGCAAAGGCTGCATGCCCACGACGAGGGCCGTCACGCCGGCGGGCAGCCCCCAGTCGATGGCCGTGAATACGCCACCCAAATAAAGGCCATGGACGAGCAGGCCAGCCACGCCGAGATGCGCCCACTGCATCAGGTCACGGGGCCAGGGAGCACGCATCGAGAAAGCGAGCGCGGCCATCAAGGCGATGACGAGGAAATAGCGAACGGCGAGGAAGGCGAGCGGATCCGCATGCGGAAGGCCGAGCTTGGCGCCCAGAAAGCCCGTGCTCCAGAGCAGCACGAATAGCCATGGCGCCCAGCGGTGCATCCGGGGTCGGCTCAGATCGTCGTAGGCAAAGGCAGACTCAATCTTCCAACACCGCCGTGGTATAGACTTCTTGCACGTCGTCCAGGGCGTCGAGCGCGTCGAGCAGTTTTTGCATCCGCACGGCCTCTTCGCCTTTCAGCACGGTTTCCGATAAAGGCTTCATCGTGATTTCGGCGAACTCCGGGCGAAATCCCGCTTTCTCGACGGCTTCTTTGACGGCCAGGAAATCCTGGGGCGACGTGATCACTTCCAGCGAGCCGTCGTCATTCGTGATCACGTCTTCGGCGCCTGCCTCGATCGCTGCTTCCATCAACCTGTCCTCGTCGGTACCCGGTGCGAAGACGAGCTGGCCACAATGCTTGAACATGAAGGCGACACAGCCATCGGCGCCGAGATTGCCCCCGTGTTTTGCGAAGGCATGGCGCACTTCGGCGACCGTGCGATTCTTGTTGTCGGTCATGCAATCGACCATCACGGCGGCGCCGCCGATGCCATATCCTTCGTAACGCACCTCCTGATAATCGATGCCAGCCAATTCACCCGTGCCCTTTTTGATCGCATTTTCGATCTTGTCTTTGGGCATATTGACCGCTTTCGCCTTGTCGATCGCCAAGCGCAGACGAGGGTTGAAGGCCGCATCGCCGCCGCCCAGCTTGGCGGCGACCGTCAGTTCGCGAGCAATGCGCGAAAACGCTGCGCCTTTCTTTTCATCCTGGCGCCCTTTGCGATACTGAATGTTGGCCCACTTCGAATGTCCGGCCATGGTCGTGCTTTCCTGCGAATACGGCGCATATTTTATCGCGTCGACGGCTTGGAACGATCGATGGACGACGATGAGAGCGCGGCGCTATGATTGGCGGCGCTTTTGGGTTTCCTTTCGTGCGCTTTCGCGGGCGCGCGCAAGAAGTGCGCCTTTCTCGCTGGAATGCGCTGACGATCTCGATTCCTAAGAGGTGTCAAAGATGTCACCCCCACCCTTACCCATTGCGCGTGCGCATGGCCAAGATCTCAGTCTTTTGCCTCAGCTTGCCAATCGACATGGCTTGATCACGGGCGCCACCGGCACCGGCAAGACGGTGAGCCTGATGCGCTTGGCCGAATGTTTTTCCTCGATCGGTGTGCCCGTGTTTCTTGCCGACGTCAAGGGCGACTTGTCGGGTTTGGGCGCTGCGGGAGAACGCAGCGACAAATTGCTGGAGCGGCTCAAGATGCTTGGGATTGCGGATTGGCAACCGGCGGCGAATCCGGTGGTATTTTGGGACGTGCTCGGCGAGAAGGGACATCCCATACGCGCCACCATTTCCGACATGGGGCCGCTTTTATTGGCCCGCCTGCTCAACCTCAATGAGACGCAAGAAGGCGTGCTTTCGATCGTCTTCCGCATCGCTGACGATGAAGGGTTGCTTCTTCTCGATCTCAAGGACTTGCGCGCCATGACGGAGTACGTCGGTGCGCATGCCGCCGAGTTCAAGACGCGCTATGGCAACGTCTCGGCCGCCTCCATCGGCGCCATCCAAAGGGGGCTTCTCAGTTTGGAAAATCAAGGGGGGGACAAGTTTTTCGGCGAGCCCATGCTCGACATTCACGACCTCATGCAAACCATGGACGGACGTGGCGTCATCCATGTGCTCGCTGCCGAAAAACTGGTTCATCAGCCCAAACTTTATGCCACCTTCTTGCTTTGGCTGCTTGCCGAGCTGTTCGAACAATTGCCGGAAATCGGCGATCCCGAGAAGCCCCGGCTTGTGTTTTTTTTCGACGAGGCGCATCTTTTGTTTGACGATGCGCCTAAGGCGCTGATCGACAAAGTCGAGCAGGTGGTGCGACTCATCCGCTCGAAAGGCGTCGGCGTGTATTTCGTTACGCAAAACCCGCTCGATATTCCGGAAGAAATTCTTGGACAACTCGGCCATCGCATCCAGCATGCCTTGCGCGCCTTCACCCCTCGGGACCAGAAAGCCGTGCGCGTTGCCGCGGAAACAATGCGCGCGAATCCGGCGTTTGATGCGGCGACGGCGATCACCGAATTAGGGGTGGGTGAAGCCTTGGTTTCCTTCCTCGATGAAAAAGGGCGGCCTGGAATCGTCGAACGCGCATGGATTTTGCCGCCGCGCTCTCGCATCGGGCCCTTGACCGATGCGGAGCGGGAAGCCGCAGTGCGCGCTTCACCCTTGTATGGCCACTATGAACAAGTCATCGACCGAGAATCCGCCTATGAACGGCTGCAACAACGTGCTCGAGGTGGAGAAGAAGGAGATGGCGCCGCAACGGGAATAAAAGGCGTCCTTGGGGAAATCCTCCTTGGGCGGACGGGGCCACGGGGAGGCCAGCACGACGGCCTCATACAAGCCATCATGAAAAGCACGGCGCGCACGATCGGCGCCCAGGTCGGGCGCGAGATCGTGCGGGGAGTATTGGGTTCTTTGCTTGGGCGTCGGCGTTGAAGGGCAGCGCCTCTGGTATGGGCATGGCATTGGCTGTGCTCGCTGCATTCGGCTTTTCTTTCAAGGCGATTTTCGTCAAGCTTGCCTATCCGTATGGGGTTGACCCGATTGCCTTGCTTTTCTTACGCATGATTTATGCGTCCCCCATTTTTCTCTGGGTGGCGTTCGCCACGCGAGAGATGTCGCCATTATCGTGGCGCGATTGGATGGGCGTGGTCGCTCTTGGGCTTGTGGGATACTATGGCGCTAGCATTTTCGATTTTTATGGCCTGCAATATATATCAGCCGGCCTCGAGCGTCTGATTCTGTTTACATATCCAATGCTGACGCTGCTGATCAGCCTGGCTCAAGCCCGGCGCCCAGCGACTCGCCGTGAAATCCTTTCGCTCATTTTTTCCTATGCGGGCATCGCTCTGGTGTTCCATCACGACCTGGGAAGAGCCGCCGAAACGGGCCGCATCTGGCTGGGCGCCGGGCTTGTCTTTGCCTCCGCCGTTTGCTACGCACTCTATCTTTCCGGCAGCGCCGCCCTCATCGCGCGACTGGGGGCTGCGCGCTTTGCCGCCTTGGCGACGCTAATCTCCACTATCGCTGTGTTGTTGCACTTTTTACACGAGCATCCCGTCGCCATCATGGCGCGCCTGCCTTGGCAAGTGCACGCATCTGGCATCGCAATGGGCTTATTCTGCACGGCTTTGCCGGTCTTTGCGCAAGCCATGGCAACGCAACGCCTCGGCGCGAGCAAGGTGGCGCTGGTCTCGATGCTCGGCCCATTGGTCACGCTGTTTTTCGCTGCCTGGCTGCTTGCCGAACCCCTCTCCTTGATGCAATTGCTCGGCGCCCTCAGCGTGATCGGCGGCGTTGCCCTCATCACTGCCCCGTCTCGTCGAGAGGTACGTGCGCCTAGCGCGTAGCCAGATTCGCGCAGGTGGCCTCGGCGCGGCAGGGTGTGGCCATGACGAAGCGATCCATGCTAGTGTGCACAAAAACAGCGAGGTTGAGGATATGCATGCCAAAACGATGTCCCTAGCCTGCAGCCTGATGGCTTGTGCGATACATGCCCTGGCGATGGGGCATGAAACGGCCGATGATTTCACTTTGCGGGGGTTCGGCACCCTTGGGCTCGCGCGCTCGACTGCCGATGGCGCGGAATTCATACGCGATTTGTCTCAGCCTCATGGCATCCGTGGGGGGCGATGGTCAGGGCGCATCGACAGCATTCTTGGGCTGCAAGCCAATTGGCATATCGACCATGATTGGGAATTTGTCGGACAGGTTGTGTCACGCCTCCACTATGACAAAAGCCATAATCCTGAGTTGATGTGGGCTTTTGCCCGTTGGGAGCCTGATCCCCGCTTACAGATCCGCATGGGGCGTATTGGCGCAGACTTCATGATGCTCGCCGACTCGCGACTGGTGGGTTATTCCTTTTTGCCAGTGCGCCCCCCTCCCGATTTTTTTGGTCCCCTTTTCATTTCCCATTTCACGGGGCTCGATGTTGCAGTGGAAGCGTATCTAGGACAAGGACTCATGCGAGCCAAGGGATTTCTTGGCAAGACGCAGGAGAAGGTGGCCAGTGCTTCGCAAGTTTGGGATACGAGCGGCTCCGATCTTCGCGGAATCGTGCTCGACTATCAAACGGGTCCCTGGCAGCTACGGGGCAATTTCGCTGAGATCCGTTTTTCCCATGACATGGAAGTCGGTTTTCTTACCACGCCCTTGCGTATCTATGGACAAATGAGTGGAGATAGCGCTGCACTACGGGCAGCCGATTCCTTGGCAGCAAAAGGCAAGACGACGCGTTATTACGCGCTCGGCGCGGTTTATGAAAGAAATGCCCTCAGGCTTCAAGCGATGATCAATTTCATCCGTCATGAAACGCGCATATTCCAGGATTCGCGCGCCGCGTTCATACAAGCCGGCTATCGTCTCGGTGCGATGACGCCTTATGTCGTACTTTCGCGTTGGAAAACGTTTCCTGCCAAGGATTTGCAAACGCTCGCCGACCCTGATCTCAATGCTGCCTATCAGGCCTTCATTGCATATGCCGATGTCGATAGGAAAACATTATCGCTGGGCATGCGCTGGGATTTTCATCCGCAGCAGGCATTGAAGGTTCAGTGGGACTGGCTGCGGGCGCGGCCAGGGTCGCAGTTTTCTTTCGTCCATGCAGATCCCCGATGGAATGGGAAGACCAATATTCTGAGCCTGACCTACGATTTCGTTTTCTGAAATGCGGGCTGCTCTAGGCGCCTTTCTTTTCTCTTTCGTGGCGACCGTGGCGCAGGCCGAACTGGTCGTCGTGACGAGCCCTCAGACGGGGATAGAGCGGCTTAGTCGCGAAGAAGTGATCAACATTTTTCTCGGACGATACCGCCTGCTGCCTGTCGGCATCACGGCTGAGCCTCTGGATCTGCCAATCGACCATCCTGCACGTGCGCAGTTCTATCAACGTCTCGTGGGGAAACATCTCGCCGAGATCAATGCCTATTGGGCACGCTTGATATTTTCCGGCAGGACGAGGCCGCCTCGGGTCGTGAGCGATTATGCCGAGGCAATACGAGTGGTGCGTGAACGTCCTGGAGCTTTGGCATATCTCGATGCTTCCTCGACCCCTCCCGATCTCAAAGTAATCTTTTCCTTCGAGGACTAATGTGACACATCCCGTCTCCTGGTGGCGTGGAATCATCAGTCGCAGCGTAATCGTCGTGCTGATGTCGTCCCTGTTGATGGCGATCGCCTCGGCTTTTTTTGCCGAAAAAATCGTCGGTAAAAGGATCCACCATCAAGCGGAAAGCAAGCTCAGCGAGCTGCTGCACACTGTCGAACGTACGGCGAGCATCGCGTGCTTTGCACGCGACGAGCAGCTTGCACGCGAGGTGGCGGAAGGCCTGTTGCGCAATAGTGAGGTCGCGCGGGTGGTCATCATCGCAGATGGCCGCCAGCTGGCGATGGTGGAACGCCCCACCCCTGCAAAGACGGCGGAGTTTGCGGTCTTTGCGACGGTCAGTCGTTCTCTTTATTCACCGTTCAATGGTCACGAAGTGATCGGTGAGATCCGTCTGGATGCAGATTGGGCCGAGATCGGGGCACGTGTCGAAGAAAACGTTCAGCTCGCTAGGCGCTTGCTCTTGGTTGAGCTGCTGCTCGCAGTATCGGCTACCGGGGGCGTTCTCTACTTCTTCGTCGTGCGTCCAATCAAGGCAGTGTCCGATCAACTCCACGAGTTGCGGCCCACCGAGGGCGAACGGCTTGCGATTCCACCGCATCACCGTCATACCGAAATCGGTCGATTGGTGCGCGATATCGATCAGCTGATCGAGCGACTGACGAACGCGCTCACGCAAGAAAGAGTGTTGCGTCAGCAAAGGGAGATCGACCAACGCAAGTATCAAAATCTTTTCGAGAATTCATCTTCTGGCATCTTTTTGGCGGATCGTGACGGTAGGCTCGAGTCTTATAACCGGGCATTTGCCGAACTGGTGCATCTCTCTCCTGTTCCCGATAACGTGCCGCGCCACATCAGCGAGGGGCATTGGGGGGAACCGACCAAGGTTCTGACCTTGATCCGGCAGTGTTTGGAGGGCGGTATCGGCACCCAAATGACCGGCGATTTCGCTTTGCATGCGCGACGCAGCACTTTGCGCTGGCTACAGCTGTCGCTCGTGACGCTTGGCGATGGCCATGTGCAAGGTACCGTCACCGACATCACGGAACGCAAACAAGAAGAATTAATGGCACGCCGCTTGGTGGTCACCGATCCTTTGACTGGTTTTCTCAATCGCGCGGGCCTACAACAGGCATTGGCGGATTTGAGTCCGCGCTCTCCGCCCTTTGCGTTGATCTTGATCGATCTCGATGGCTTCAAACAGATCAACGACGCCTTGGGTTTTGCCGCAGGCGATGTGGTGTTGACCGAGCTCGCAGGACGACTGCGTGCGTTTCCCGAGGGTCGGTGGCCGCCAGCACGCATCGGTAGCGATGAATTCGTCGTCTGTACGGG